>NZ_LLXZ01000179.1 GCF_001440395.1 Bradyrhizobium jicamae
GGACTATCTTGGCTGGGCTATGCCGCTGGCTATTCACCTTGCGAGGCTTTAGCAAATGCACTCTGCTGATATCACCTTCATCGTTGTGGGCATGGTGCTTGTTCTGGTGATCGGAAATATCGTGTTCTGGTTCGTGGCTGAACGGAAGAACCCGCCCATTGGCAGTTTCATCGAATGTGAAGGCGTACGGCTTCATTATATCGAGCGTGGTGATCCGGTAGCGCCGAGCGTCGTGCTGTTCCATGGCAACGGCTCGTTGATCCAGGATCTCATCATCAGCGGACTTGTGGACCGTCTTGCTCGCCATAACCGGGTTCTATGCTTTGATCGGCCAGGCTTCGGATATAGTCAACGGCCCCGCGCACGCATCTGGACGGCAACATCCCAGGCGGCGTCGTTCGTGAAGGCCCTTGACCAACTCGATGTGCGCGAGCCCGTCGTGCTGGGCCACTCGTGGGGTACGCTGGTCGCCCTCGCGATCGCATTGCAAGATAACTACCCAGTCCGTGGTCTTGTGCTTGCCTCCGGTTACTACTTTCCGACACGGCGGTGGGACTTCTGGATGATGTCAGGTCCAGCGGTGCCGGTGTTGGGTGATTTGATGCGCTACACTATAGCGCCGGTTATCTCCTGGGCCATCCTGCCTATAGCGCTTCGGAAGCTTTTTGCGCCTCGCTCCGTTCCGGGTAATTTCAAGGATCGCTTTCCAGCCTCCCTGACGCTTCGGCCGAAGCAACTGAGGGCGGCCGCGGAGGAAAGCGCGCTTCTAATTCCGGAAGCGGCACGACTGCAGTCTCGTTATCAAAGCATTCGATGTCCCATTTATATTTTCCACGGAACAGGGGACCGGCTTATCGAACCCGAACAGGCCCGACGTCTCCATCAAGTGCTGGGCCGCTCTGATCTGCATCTCGTGAATGATGCCGGGCACATGGTGACCTATGCCGACACTGGCACGATTGCGCAGGCCGTGGATAACCTGAATGTATCCCTCGAGGAGCCAGTGCGAATCATCTCGTCGCGGGATGAGGACCGGCAACAGTTTCCGCGGGACCGCGAGCGAGGTCGTCCGCGAGCGCGTTGAGCTCCAATCCCCGTATAGCAGTTCATCTCCGCAAGTTACAGGGCCCAAGCCCTCTGCCGGTGGCCGGCTCCGGCGGGGATGGATTAACCGGCGAGGCCTACGATCGCGATGGCGTCCATGCCTTTTCTGCAGGGCGCTAAAGCATCGAGCGCGGCGGCATAGTCTGATCTTTAGCTGATGACATTGTCTCGGCGCACCGGGAGCATCCCGTTCCCCGTTTCACAAGTTGTTGTCTGACGCGAATCTTCTCGCGTTGCATTTATTCAATCGCAGGGCGAAGACACTCGCGCGGGTGCTGCCCACGTTCAACCAAAGGCAAAGACATGCGGGCGAGTCGAGTTTTTCTGGGCTTTGCATTGGCAATCGGTTGCGGCATCGCCCTTCAGAATACCGCGTTTTCGCAAGAGTATCGGGAAACGTGGGACAACAAAGGGCCTGCACGCCCGACGTCTGGCGGCTATGTGGCGCGCAAATCCCCGATGTGGACAGGATCGTGGCTTGCCTACGGCGAAATACTCCGCAACTCAGCGATCGTTGCCGCGCGGTTTTTGCACAAGGCGAAGCGCCCTCACGTGGTGAGGATCGCGACTACGGGCAAAGGCGTTACAATCGAGATTATGAACCGCGGCGCTACGATCGCGATTATGGCCCAAGGCCCTATGACCGAGACTACGGCCCAAAGCCGTACTACGGTCCAAAGCCGTACGATTATGACGACGAATAAAGTGGAAGATAGACTTCCCCGCCAAGCGGTCAGGGACGTCGCGAAAATATGGGCAGTAACCGGTACCGATACTTGATGCGATTCAATCCCGCATCACCGCGCCCGGGTCTCGCCCACCCTTGCCGCGCGCCCTCATGAACATCGCGATGCGCCTGCGGCTGATATCGCGCGGCACGTTTGTCGCGCAGTGCGTTCTCCATGGCCGCAGGACGTCCGACTCGCAGCGTTAGCAAAGCTTAGGCAATCCGTCGATGGGGCCGTGGTTCGTCCTAGGTCAGAGCGGCTCACTTTTACGGAGCCGGTCTCAGAGTCATTGTCTGCGGGCCGACCGCGCATAGATGCCGCGTTCGCGGCGTCGGAGATCTCCGGTTAGCGGCGGCCGCTGACTGACGGCCTGTCCGCGGTGAGCGGGAGACGGCTCCACTCACGCGGGGCCGTCTCCATTCCCGGGCCGGCTGCCCCCTGTAGCCTACCCAGCTGTTCACGGCGAGGCCACCGCGTCCGTAGGTTCAGCAGAGCGGAAGATCCAAGGCTGTCAGTCTAACGCAGTGGCGCGCCTGAGGGCGCGTACTGTTAAACGACTCGCGTCTGCTTTGAAGCGCAAACTGGAAACGTTCGATCGCTCTGAGCCTTACCGCTTTTGACCTTGGCCGTGTAAAAACGGCCGCAAAGGACGTGGGTCCTAGAAGCCGGGAGCCGCGCTTATCTCAGGCCGCGATCGCAGTGATCAGCGACCTGATTCCGACGATGTTCATGACCCGTGTCAGATTATAGGCCAGGACCGAGAGTGCCATTTCAGCGGCTACTTTTGGAAGCGTTTTGGTGAGGAAGTGTGTAGCGCCCATGCGGGCCTTCATCGTCCCGAACGGATGCTCGACTGTCTCTCGACGCTGGCGCATGGCTTGTGGGTTTGCATCAAGGCGCTGCTGCACAGCGTCGAGCAGATGCTCATGTTCCCATCGGGGAATCCGCCGCTCTGGCCCTGTCGTGCAGTGGGGTTTGAGCGAACAATCTCGACAGGCTGTGGTCCAGTAGCGCCGCAGCATCTTGCCGTCTTCCTCGCTAGTAAAGCGATATGGCAGTTGCTCCCCAGCTGGACAGCGATAGGCGTCCTCCTCGGACAAATAGACAAAGTCCTGCTTGCCGAAGCGACCTTCTGACTTGGCACCCGACGTCTGCGGCTTGGGCAGAGTTACCGTGATGCCGGCCTCGTGGCACGCGAGGATCTCCGGGCTGCTGAAGTAGCCGCGATCGGCAACGGCCTCGAGCGTCTCGGTCTGGAGAACAGCCTTCGCCTGCTTGGCCATATTGGCCAGTTGTGCCCGATCTGAGCCGCTGTTCGTGACCTCGTGTGCCACAATCAAATGATGCTCGGTGTCGACGGCGACCTGCACGTTGTAGCCGACAACGCCAGAGCCGCGGCCGCTCGTGGCCATCGAACGGCTGTCGGGATCGGTCAGGGAGATTTGCTGATCGGGCGAAGCCAGCTTCTGCTTCTCGTAGACAGCAAGCTTGCCCATTTCCTCCTTCAGCTTCGTCAGCTTCTCGGTGAGCCTCGTCACCTTCGCGGCCAGCCCCTCGCTCGGCTCCTGCCGGTCGGCCGTGTCAAGCTGGCTCAGATAGCGCGCGACGCTCTCCTCCAGCTGAGCACGCCGCCGTTCCACCTTCGCCCGTGTGAAGTTCCTGTCCCGGTTGTTCACGGCCTTGAACTTACTGCCATCGATGGCGACGCTCGCCGTCGCCAGCAGACCCATCTCTCGGCAGAGTTCGACGAAGTGCGCACAGACCTTGCGCAGCGCCAGGCCATTGTCCTTGCGGAAGTCCGCAATCGTCTTGTGATCGGGAGCGAGCCGACCCAGCAGCCACATCACCTCGACATTGCGCCCGGCTTCTCGTTCGAGCCGCCGGCTGGACTGACCGCGGTTCAGATAGCCGTAAATCTAAAGCTTGAGGAGCACCGAGGGGTGATACGACGGCCGACCAGTCGCCGCCGGCTCCACACCCTCAAAACTCATCCTAGCCAAATCGAGCGCCTCGACAAACGCGTCGATCACCCGAACAGGGTTGCTCTCGTCAATGAAATCATCGAGGCATTCGGGCAATAGCGTCCATTGCCCACGATCCGCCTCTTCAACGAAGCGCCTCATCAATTCCCCCGCAGAATCACGAGAGAATCATAACAGCGGCACAGCGTTTTCACACAGCCAGGGTCAAACTCGGAAATCGGCCTCTGCAGGAAGCAGGTCCGCTCTTCTGCAAAAAGAGGACATCCAATGTGCTTCAAGGCTGTCAGAATTCGTGCTGTCAATGACGATCAGCCACGCTTCGACTTCTATGCGCTTAGTTCGTCGAGTAAGGCCGCCGCCTTCTTCAAGTCGGATGTGTCGAAGCCCTCGGTGAACCAGCCGTAGACAATCCAGGTCGCGCCCGGCGCAGTTACCTGGGCCTCGACATTGAGATCGGACCGCGTAGTGAGCGAGAGCCGCTTGCAGCCCTGAGCATCGTCGTAACTCCGCGCCTCCACGATAGCGCCGGGCATGGCATCGCCCGTCATTTCGATATCGGTGAACCTGAGGTGATGCGTTCGTCCATCGATCCCCTCGACGACCGCATAGGCCGAGCCCTTCAGTTCGTCATGCAGTCCGCGCTCGATTAGACGGCCGACCACTTTATCCGCCGGCTGTTCGCCGTGCAGCGAAAAGCCGGACACGTCCGGCTCGCGGCCAAACCCGCGCATTGCCCGATGCATCGTTTTGATGATGTCGCCGCGAACTGAGAGATCACGCAGCTTGTCCTCGATATCGGGTTTGAGGGTCCAGCAGCCGGGTGCAACCTGCTCGGTAAGATTGAGACGCTCCAGCCTTGCCGCCCGCCCGACCATCAGGCGACGGAGTTCAGGGTCCTCACCAGATGCGCTGGGGCGAAGGTCCGCCACGCCTGCCCCTTCGTCAGCGGCAATACGCAGCGCCCGATCTAGACTCGTCCAGCGTTCAGCCTCGACCTCCCTTTTTAGGGCAGACTGAATTTCCTGCTCGCTGCGGGGCCCAAGCTCCAGCGTAACGCGCTCAGCGGCACGATCCCGAAACCCGCGGCTGATGTAATCCCGGCTGATGACCAGATCTTGGCCGTCCTCTGCGCGGCCGCGGATCAGAACATGGACATGCGGATTGTCAGTGTTCCAGTGGTCGACCGCGATCCAGTCCAGTTTGGTTCCGAGATCGCGCGCGACGTCGGACATCAACTCGCGCGTGAAGAGGCGGAGATCGCCGAGCTCGGCGGCATCTTCCGGAGAAATGATAAATCGAAAATGATGTCGGTCATCCTTGCAACGCTCGGCGAAAGCCCTCTCATCCGCCGCATCCGACGTCACGTCGAACATCCGCGCGTCGCTGCCGTCTCGCGTGACGCCCTCCCGCTTCAAATAGGTCATGTGCTAGGAAATCGGCGCCGAACGAAAACGCGTGCCTTGATGACGGACCACGCGCGCCTTCATCACCACGCGTCGCGAGCTTGACCGGAGGGACAGGGAGAGCGCGGCACGTCGGCGCCGTCCGAAGCGCGACCGGCTCGCGCCGCCCTTGCCGCGCCCGAAACCGTCGCCGACATGCCCGGCCTTCTTGGCCGCCCGCATGACCTGGCCAACAAAGCTCTTCGGACGTGAGGGACTACCTCCGCCGTCGCGGATGCGACCAGGACGAACGCGAAGATCATTGTCCTGCCCACTCACGATCGTCTCTCCGCGAGATATTGCTGGCCGACGGCTCTCCCCGCATTGATTTCCCTGGCGATTTGGAATGAGGTGACGGCTTGATCATTCCGGTTGCCTCT
>NZ_LLXZ01000180.1:0-11431 GCF_001440395.1 Bradyrhizobium jicamae
CCGTTAAGTGATCTCCAATTGACGAGAAGTATGGAAAGAAACGGTGCATTGTCTGGGTCAGCGCAGCGCTGCAGACTATGCAAAAATGCCACGGAAGCCAGCTCTAGCGACACGACGGAGACACCACTCCCTGAGATGGCGCTGCGCATCGAGTTTCTTATCGCGCGGATAGTCGAGCGCGCGTGACGCGAGCGGTCAAGCGCTTATCTTCAGATCCTCTTGTCCGACCCGGCCGCGTGGTGATGCGCCCCAACGATGGGGGCTCCACGACTAGGTCTTCGGAGACTGGATCATCGGACACCGCCTGGCGATCGTTACCAAACATCCTCGCTGCTCTATCGGCAGAACGCCGGAATGGTCTGTTTCATTCTCTAATCGCTTGCGGAAGATCACGCTAAGGGAGCCGTACGCACGATCTAAAGGGCAATTACCAACCGTGGCAATTGATGGCAAAGGCGAACGATGGCAGGCGTAGTCGTAGATCAACAGGAAATCGCCTTGACCGGCGATGTGGCACTCTGTTGAAGTCGTAACGGTTTGCTAAGCTCCAGGTTACGCGGACACTGATTCCTGTTGTGCCCGCGGCCTTCATGTTCGTACACGCTGAGAACTTCGCGGTCGAGGCTATGCGCGAATGCAATCGCCGCGGAAGTTGCTCCATGTTGCCTCGCGTTAACGGGGCGGACCCGAAATGGCCGCGTAACATCCCGGGCCCGCCCTTAGGATCGCCGCTCCTGCAAGACTGGCGATGCTTACTCCAGCGAAGCAAACAGCGTGCCGGTTCTTGAAAAGGCGTCTGCACCTTTTCTGGCTGTCGTGTCTTGTCGAGTTGTGTTCGCTTTAATGGTACGCATCCGGTGGCGGCCACCTTGCCGAATGAGGCGCGGTGTCGAGAACTGTCCTTATGGACAGTGATAGGCGCAGTGCTCAAGTCGAACGGCTTGAAGTGGTGGAGACCGGCCGGCGGCGCCGCTGGTCCGAGGACGAGAAGCTCAAGATAGTCCTGGAGAGCTTACAGGCGCCGCGCCAGGTCGCGGCGACGGCGCGGCGATACGGAGTTTCGCGCTCGTTGCTGCTCCGTTGGCGACGGTTGTTTCGCCCTGAGCCGAAGGATGCCGCCGCGCAACAAATGGGCTTTGTACCAGCGAGGATGATCTCGGACTTGGGGACGACGCCTGGTCCAGTCGGTCCGGCCAGCAGCGGGGCGATCGAGATCGAGTTTGCGGCTGGGGCTCGGATGCGGATCACCGGCACGGTCGACGCGGCGATGCTGAAGGCCGCGGTCGCGGCGCTGGCCGATGGACAGCGGTGATGATCCCCATTGCTTCGGGCGTGCGGGTGTGGATTGCAACTGGCCACACCGACATGCGGCGCGGCATGAACTCGCTGGCGTTGCTGGTGCAGGAAGCTCTCAAGCGCGACCCGCACGGCGGCGACCTCTACGTGTTCCGCGGCAAGAGCGGCAAGCTGATCAAGATCCTTTGGCATGATGGGCTCGGCATGTCGCTTTATGCCAAGCGACTGGAGCGCGGCCGCTTCCTCTGGCCGTTGTCGGCCGATGGCGTGGTGACCATCACCCCAGCCCAGCTTGGCTACCTGCTTGAGGGCATCGACTGGCGGATGCCGCAACACACCTGGCGGCCGCAGGCGGCCGGCTGATCGCTGGGATTTGAATCGATGGCACGATTGGCAGTCCGGACAGAGCCGGCGTCTTGTGATTCTCTGGTCGGCGATGGGCGCCGATGATTCTCTCCCCGACGATGTGACCACCCTGAAGGCGATGCTGCGCGCCGAGCGCGCGGCCCGCTTGGCCGCGGAAGCGGAGGCGCAGGCGCGGATATTGCTGATCGAGAAGCTCAAACTCACGATCAAGAAGCTGCGGCACGAGCAGTTCGGACAATCTTCCGAGCGCGGCGCATTGCTGGACCAGCTTGAGCTGCAGCTCGCCGATCTCGAGGAGAACGCCGCGCAAGCCGAGACCGCGGCGCAGATGGCCGCAACCGAGAAGATTACGGTGCCCTCGTTCGAGCGGCGCAAGCCGGCGCGCCGGCCGCTGCCGGAGCATCTGCCGCGGGAGCGCCTTGTGTATCCAATGCCTGCGACCTGCCCATGCTGCGGCGACAACCGATTGCGCAAGCTCGGCGAGGATGTGACCGAGACGCTGGAGCTCATCCCGCGCCAGTGGAAAGTGATCCAGCACGTCCGTGAGAAGTTCGTCTGCCGGGCCTGCGAAGCGATCAGCCAGCCGCCGGCCCCCTCGCACCCGATTGCGCGTGGACGCGCGGGACCCAGGCTGCTGGCCCATGTCCTGTTCGCCAAGTATGGCCTGCACCTGCCACTCAACCGTCAGAGCGAGGTCTACCAGCGCGAAGGCATCGACCTCGACGTATCGACGCTGGCGGACTGGGTAGGCGCCTCCGCGGCAACCCTGATGCCGCTGGTCGATACGATCCGGAGCCATGTCTTTGCGGCCGAGCGCATCCACGCCGACGACACTACAGTGCCGGTCCTGGCCAAGGGTAAGACCCGGACGGGCCGGCTCTGGACCTATGTGCGCGACGACCGCCCGTTTGCCGGACCAGACCCGCCAGCGGCCGTGTTCTTCTACTCGCCGGATCGTGGCGGTGAGCATCCGGAGCAGCATTTGGCGGGCTATGCCGGACTGATGCAAGCCGACGCCTACGCCGGCTTTGGCAGGCTCTACGAGGCCAATCGCAAGAGAGGGCCGATCATCGAGGCCGCGTGCTGGGCACACCGTAGGCGCAAGTTCTTCGATCTCGCGCGGCTGAGCAAGGCGCCGATCGCGGCCGAGGCGGTCAAGCGCATCAATGTCCTGTTCGCCTTCGAACGCGAGATCAACGGTCTTGCTCCGCAGGAGCGCCTGCGCGTGCGCCAGGAGCGTAGCCGCCCTCTGATCGTCGAACTGCAGGCGTGGTTGCGCGAACAGCGCGCCAAGCTCTCCAGGAACAACGACACGACCAAGGCGATCAATTACAGCCTCAACCGCTGGGACGCATTCACTCGCTTCCTCGAAGACGGCCGCCTTTGCATGTCGAACAATGCGGCCGAGCGCGAGCTACGGGCTGTCGCCGTCGGCAGAAGAAACTGGACCTTCGCCGGCTCCGATGAGGGCGGCCGACGTGCGGCGACGATCTACACCCTCATCGCCACCGCAAAGCTCAACGACATCGATCCACAGGCTTGGCTCGCCGACGTGCTGGCTCGCCTGCCGGATCATCCCGCCAGGCGCATCCACGAACTCCTGCCTTGGAACTGGCGCCCTCAGAGCGTCGCTCACGCCGCCTGAGCGCAATCGGCTATCCGCCCAAAGCGACCTGACCAGGGGCCGTCGCCGGATGCGTACCTTTAATGCGCAAGTGATTGCAACACAACCTGCACGTATCGCATGTTGCGGGTACCGGACACAACTAAAGGAATCTCTTGCCCTTTTGACCTCAAGCTGTGTGGCAGTTTAAGTTGTGCACCTGTGCCTTGGAGGTCAGAATGGGCATTTATGTAATCGAGTACAAGGCGGACCCAAACTTCGTGCTTGGAGCATCCGATCAAATGGCCGGCGCCGCGTGGTGCTCCGCGCAAAAGGCACCCAAAATCGCTTCACTCTATGGGACGTCAGCTATGACACAGGGGCCAGTACGTTGAACTCAAGCGCAGGTCGGCTCGCGATCGCGCCCCAAGGCGATCGTGCCGCTCTCCGGAAGTACTATTGTCGCTCGCCGTCTACGACCCTGCTGAGCCCGAACAGCGATGGGAATTACTCACGAGTCCGGGCTTTATTCTAAGTGTCGCCGACACAAAGCAGTGTTTGACAACAAAAACCGCGTCACGAAAGACGGCAATCCTACCTGGCTCCACCAATTCAACGGGTCAGTTGCTCAGCAATGGAATTTTGTACCCCTGATGGACCTCGCGGTTGCAGAGTGATCAGGTGGGAAGCTAATGGGCGGCCGGTTCAGAGAACCGGCCGAATTCGGCCCACCTCACCGTAATCTTCCTGCCATCGAGCACTACGCACGCACCCACAGCGCAACGCAGTTAGGGCGTTATGCGAGCTCGCGAATCCAATGCTCCATCTCCGCCGCGTGAATGTCGCCAAACGTGATGCCCTCAACGAAAGTCTGGCGCTGCGGCTCAACATGGCCGGTCTACGATCCGGCGGCACGGCGAAACTTTCATCGGCTGCGCTGAGGAAAACGGCGACGTTTGGCGGGAGGCGTGGAAATGCACCGGGCGGACTCGCCGCGGGTGGCTGAACTATGAACTTGTGCGGGCGGAGGGTCACCCCAGCCCACGGACGTCCGTCCGACGAGTGTCGTGTTCGGCCCGGTTACGATCAAGGCCTGCAAAGTTGACATGCGCGAGGATTCCAAGACCGCGGGGATTGAAGCGCGCATGGAGTCCGCCGACAACGGGTGAGCTGACCTACCAGTTGTCATAGGTTGCGGACGGCGAGAACGAAGCGCTAATTATTAGGGAGGAGACGGCGCATGTTCTACGTATACAAATACGCGCACACGCCCAAACTAGGTAAATAGGCCTTTGCGTTGAAGCACGCGAGGTTGGAAGCTGCGGCACGCAAGCTTTGCCCGCGGGGCGCTGACGTGTGGACGGAGCCAAGCATCGAACTGCGACGCGCCTTCTTCGGCTCCCTGCGGGGGCGCGATTGGTCCGCAATGATCGCGCGGGAGAGCCTGGAATAGAATATGAAAACTTACCAGCCCAACTTGACATCCTTCGCCGCGTTGAAGTGTCCGGGCTAGCCGTCCAAGAGCATGAGACGGTCACTTGCTCACTTTTGGCTTCAGCTGCGACAAAGGCGCAGTGTAAGGCCGTTTGATTGCCTACTCCGTGAGCGCAGCACGATCCCAGTATCAAACGGTGCTCCCGAACGAACACGAAGGTGCAACCGACCCAAGAAGACGGAAGCCGACCTCATCGCGATGGAAGCGACTGTGTTGCTTCATCGGGTCGCCGACTTCGAGCTCGCGTGGAGGGGGTACGGGGACCCGAGGCGTGATGGCCCCCATCAACCCATCGACGGCGAGCCCGACAGATACCAGCCGAAGGATGAGCCTCACCCTTGGGACGTAGCGCGCGATGGCGGGCAGATCGCGCGCGATGCGCTGGACGGCAAAGCAGTGTCAAGCGCAGTGGCCGCTGGCATGTCGGCGTTCCAAGTTAAAACGTACGGTCGTTAGGCAGGCATGCGCTTTGACACTTCGCTGTGGGAGCGCGAACACGGTAAGAAACCAAGCGGGCGCCGCAAATGGCGCTTCCGGATCGTGTCAACCCGCATCACTCTGCGGGATTATGAGTTCGTGACGGAGACCGCGGTGACATTCCCAGCGGCGTGCAAAATTGCTATAAAGAAGGCGCGGCTTCGCCGCTCCGATCAAGTCGTGTTGCTGCCATGAGGGACTCATGGCTGACGGGACGATTGAACGATGGTGTACCGCACGCGCGGCAGTAAGAGCGCCGCTGCCGACATCCTCGTCGGAAAGCGCATTAGCGCGACTGGTGGTAAGACGAAGGCGAGGTTCACGGGACGTTTGATGATTCGTTCTCGAATGTGAAGCGCGAAGTAAACTACAAGGAGTATCAATCGCGCCTCGCCAATCCTGCAAGTGACCGTGCTCATGCCGCTTAATCAGATCTTCGGCGCATCGCCCGATCGGTGACTCATCAGCCGTCCTTCGAGCCGGGGTGTTGGATTCCCACGTTGAAGTGGTCGTCCACTGCCCCGTGGCGGGGTTGGTTAAGTGCCAGACTCCGAATTGGTTGTGGTGCGCCCCAGGGCGTCGGTGTTCGAGTAGTCTCCATCGTTGAACCGGCGCGAGCCGCGGAGCCCGCGATAAGAAAAGCGATTGAAATCGGAACCGAAGTACGCACTTTCGCATTCCTGTTGCTCCGTCAGATTGCACGAACGTTCCCACTCGCGTTCCTAACGGGTTGACCTGCCACTGAATTTTCATCCAGCAGCGGTTAAAGTCTCGGGGTTTTGCACGCCAAAGTGTTGCGGTGAGGTGGGCGGCATAGGCCGCGGGGGTCAGGTATTTCAGCGACGAGTGAAGCCGGATATTGTAGTCGGCGACCCAGTTGGCGATCTTGGTGCGGGTGTCATCCAGATCGAAGGACAAGGTCTCGTTGAGCAGTTCATCGCGCATCCGGCCATTGATGGGGAAGACGGCCCCGCTCCCTCGGCGCCGGCGATATACTGGCGATGGACAAACCCGCTATCAGGAGCAATTTACCAATGGAAGTCGCGACAATTGGGTTGGACATTTCGAAGCACGTCTTTCATATCCATGCAGTTGATGGCCAAGGCCAAGTGGCCGGTCGCCAACGCCTAAGGCGAGGCGAGATCGTGTCGTTCTTCTCCTCGCTCGCACTTTGCCTAGTCGGCATTGAGGCCTGCGCGACTGCTCACCACTGGGCGCGGGAGATCACGATGTGAGATTGATCCCGCCAGCCTATGTTAAGCCCTACGTACGAAGAGGAGCCAAGAATGACGCCGCTGACGCGGCAGCGATCTGCGAAGCGGTCACCCGTCCCAATATGCGGTTCGTTCCAATCAAGAGCGTCGAGAACCAGGGCTTCTTGATGCTTCATCGTGCAAGAGGCTTGTTGGTCCGCCAACGAACCATGACAGCCTGCGCCGTTCGGGCTCACTTTGCTGAGTTCGGAATCATTGTCGGGCAAGGCCGGCAACGGGTGGATGGTCTGGTGGACTTGTTGGATGACGAGGAACTGACGCTACCGGCCTACGCCCGCATCGCACTAGCCGTCCTTGTGAACCAACTGAAGGAATTGGACCGGCAGGTCGAGGCCATCCAGCGCGAGCTAGTTCAGATCCAACGAGTAAATCCGATGGCGAAGTTGCTGTCCTCGATTCCCGGGATCGGTCCCATAACGGCCACGGCTCTCGCCGCGACCGTGCCGGACGCGACAATGTTCCGCTCCGGGCGGGAGTTCGCGGCCTGGCTTGGCCTGACGCATAAGCAGAATTCCACCGGCGGGAAGGATCGGCTCGGCCGGATTACGAAACAGGGCGATTCCTATCTCAGGCACTTGCTTGTCATCGGAGCACGTAACGTCGTTCGGTACCCAAAGGCACGCTCCCGGGTTGGAGGCGTCTGGATCGAAGCCCTGCTTGAACGGCCTCGGCCCATGGTCGTCGCCGTCGCCGTTGCCAACAAGTTGGCCCGGATCGTCTGGGCGATGATGACGACCGGGGAGTTCTATCGGCCTAAGCTCGCGGCCTGACTTTCCGCGTATGTTGGCCACCTTATGGTGTGAGGGCAAATGACAGCATGATGGACACCGGCGGAGCTGGGAATCGAGCAAGCCCGAAGAGCTTTAAGCGCAACAAGCGCGACCCGTTGATGAGGCCTCGATCCGCGATCTCCATCAGGGCCAGCGGCCATGCCATCGGTCGCACTAACAGGCCGTATACATGACCCCACCCGACCGGTATCCAAAGTGCTGCTGAAATCCCTTGCATCCGCGGGGCCGCCTATACAAAAACTCTCGACGAAGCCGTTCTGCATCGGCTTTCCCGGCGCGATAAAGTGCCAATCGATGACCGTGTCTTGCTCCAGGCGAGCATGGCGTGGCAGGTGAACTCGGTGCCATGGTCGGACACGATCATTCCCGGCTTGCCACGTCGCTCGACGATTGCCGTCAGTTCGCGGGCGACGCGCCGTCCCGAGATGGACGTCTCCGGAATGGCGCCCAGGCATTCCTTAGTGACGTCGTCGACGATGTTGAGAATGCGGAAGCGCCGGCCGTTGGCGAACTGGTCGTGGACGAAGTCCAGCGACCAGCGCGCGTTGGTCCTCGCCTCGATCAGGATCGGGGCACGGGTCCCCACAGCTTTGCGGCGAGCCCGCCGCTTGCGGACGGTGAGCCCTTCCTCGCGATAAAGCCGGTAGATCCGATTGATCCCCAAGGGCTCTCCTCCCTTCGCAGCAGGACGCATAGCCGGCGGTAGCCGAACCGCCGCCGCTCGTTGGCGAGATCGCGCAAACGGCCCCGCAGAGCCGCGTCCGCAGGGCGGCTGGCGCGATAACGGAGCAACTTCCGATCCGCGCCCACAACCTCAGCAGCGCCAGGTAACGTTCAGCTTTGAGGTGCTGGCCGGAATCCTGCCAGACAGCACCTCGCTGACGGCATCCGGCTCGTGTTGTTCCAATATCTGTTCATCGAGACGATCGTCCAGCCGATGAACGCGTGGCTGGCCTGCTTGTTCTGCGTGCCGACGCTCTGGATCATCCGGCCGTACTTGTCCTCAACACCTATGAGAAAGAGCTGCCTCCATGCAAGGCTTCGATTGCATGCTCGCGCTTAAACGCTTTAAGCCCGTGACCCCACGCCAGCAGGTCGGACAACAATTCATCAGGCTTACTCTTGTTTCCTTCGCAAATAAGTGATCGAGCGCTGCCATTCATAGCGACCAGCGGCTTGCCACCAACAAGCCGACCAATTCATACACCCGCAGCACGCGCCGCGGGCAGTAGAGTTCTTTACCGATCCAAAGCGCACGGGTCGGCCTGACGTATGGCACGTAAGCGCCCAGCATCCACTGGCATGCCTTGGACGTCGCATCGGCGATCACGGTTGCCGGATTTTGTGGCTGGAGAGCATATGGAGAGAGAGCACCGCATATGCGCTTTCCTCGAATGTGGGCGCATCGCCGATCCCGCAGCCGCCGCAGGCATGCTGTTTCGCCAGCAAGCCTGCCAGCGCCCGCTCGTCGCGCCATGCAGGGCGACCATGCCCAAGCGCGGCAATTGCCTGCGCGGTCAGGCACAACCACGACGCATGCCGCTTCTTGCCACTCCAGACGCCGTCATCATCTCTGCTTTGTTCCAGATAGGCCTCGCCAGCCTCGAGGGATTCTCCGATCAGGAGCAGCGCGTGAACGGCATGGGCGATGGTGGACACCGTCGGGTTACGCTCACTCACCGGGTAGGTCAGGAATAGATTCCCGAGCGCAAAGCTACCTAGGGGTTGTAAGGCAATCGGTAACCAGTCATTGCGAGAACCTACATCACGACTGCCGATGTCATCGCCGTCGGGAGCGAAGTTGATGGCCGCACCCAAGCCTCTCTTGTTGATGTCGCCTCGCAATTTTGTAACGATCTGTGCGACCCATTGCCGCCAGTTCAATGGGCTGCAGCACATCGCCCAAGGCGAGGGTATTCAGGATCCAAGACGGTTCGAATATGTCGATCGGCCAGACGTTCGGCATCACACCTGAGATCCCGGCGCCGGTGCAGACAGGAGCTTTTTCCAGATATTGTTCGGCATTCCGAATCGGGGCTTCGTCGAATCCGGCGTTCAGGCCGCATACAGCCATGCGGCAGTCGCCGACGGGCTGATGCCGACGCTGCCGGCGCGATCAAGCATTGCGGCGCTGGGATTGCTGCCCCACGCCTCCCATTCCCACCGGGAGTGTTGCTCGACGCAGTATTGCCGGTTTTTTCTCCCAGTTGGACCAACGCATCGTATTGTTTTGCCGGCAGCGCCAAACCCACCGCGTTCGCCTCGACCAGCAGACGAGGCAGGATCAGTTCGAGGCCAATCGGGATGTCCCCGGCTAGCGGCGCCCGCCACAACGCATCCGCTTATGAGACGAAGGACTGGAATTGGGCGAGGTTTTGCCGCGCCGCTTCAGGTTCTGGTTATATTCGTGGTGGCTGGTCACGATATGTCGGTTTCTTGTGAATTCAACCATGCGGCTTTGCCCATCGTCATTTCTATTCTCCGTGATCAGAATCACGCAGTAAACGTAAAGTGAGTGCCTTCCCTACAATCAAACAGGCAGATGCGATCGCAGGCGATTTTCACTGTAGGATGCGGTGTCGTGATCGAAGCCGATGTACACCCCGAGGCGCTTCAACAAGAGCCGCTTTGCCCGCTTCCGCGAGTGGAAAACCGACGATGAAGGCTTCTAGCGGGGCGGGCGTTCAGTCGATTGGGAAGCTGGTCGTCACCCGCCATCCAGAACGGATCGCCGGTCACAGGCTTGCCTTCGCCCGAGTTTTCCTTGTCGAAGACACCACGGCTCAGATTTCCTGGATGCGGAGAAGGTACGGTCGAATGCCGCTGTGAACCGGTCGAGATCGATGCCCAGCGACTTCACAAGCGCTACCAAAGAAGGTAGGCGTGAAGATGTTGGAGGTTGTGCTAGCTTCCGAAGAGTTGATGATCGGAACTGAGCAGAGAACCACTCTTTATTCAGGTTGGGAGATATCGAATGCCCACGATTGTAGCCGAGGATAAGAAACGCGCACGGCGGACACGCTCAGTGCCCGAGCTGGCCGTGCTCTTTCGCTTCCGCAGCATATAGCGTTGCAGAATCGGCGGAGCCTGCTTCGCGCAATTCAATTGGGTTTCTGGAATAATCAAGCCAATCTCCTGCTGCCGGCTCCAAGGATTCTTCGGAGTTATTGAAGTGGCAGTTCCCGGAGAAATACTGCCCCGAAGTCGTTCAGCCACGGCTCGACAATATTGGATCAGCTCAAAGCGCAGCGATAGTTTACAACGCGCTAAACAATCCGCCGAGCATGAACAAAGGACGACCACGCTCTAACTCCCTCCGGAGAGCTCGCGAGAAACGACACCTGGCCGACGTTGTGATCTCTGACAGAACGACCTACTGCTGTCGCATCGTACTTATCAACTGTCTCGCATCGACTCGTGACGATTCAATCACGCTCAACTTCAAGGTGCATTTAATCGTTCGCTCTCTTCCATAAATTCGCCTCTAAGTTGCTCCACAGAAGACGTGGATTGCGGTTGGACGTCTCTCAATGAAGCTCGCACGTGTGGTCATCGGCTTGATCCTCCTCGCCGGCGGATTGTACGTCGTCATCGGCGAGCACTTCGCTGGAACTTCGGCAGATGCCACCGTAAATGCTCGACTTTACATCGTGCGCGCGCCGATTGACGGCCGGGTCACGCTTGCCGTCAAGAGCATTGGTGGACGCATTAACGCGGGGGAACTCGCGGCTGAAGTGGCCGACGAGCGCTTCGATACCGCTCGGCTTCTCGATCTTGAGCGCGACCGGGATAATCAGCGCAGCGAACTCAAACGCATTGCCGGTCAGCGTGACGTGCTATCGCAATCGAGAGCTGGATTTGATGCGCAGTCAACTGACTACCAGCGCGGCAGAATTCGGCAGATCGAGGCACGAATCGCCGAGACGAGGGCGACGCAGGATGCGGCAGCCGCGCGCCTGCGCGAGGCAGATGCGGAATTCAAACGCGCCAATGAGTTGAACAATCGCGGCGTTCAGACGGCTGCCAGCCTGGATCGGGCGCGCGCGAAGTTCGATGTCGCACAGCAAGACGTAGAGAGTGCGCAACAGCGCGTCAACTATTTCGAGACGGAACTCACCTCAGCCCGCAC
>NZ_LLXZ01000180.1:11441-12792 GCF_001440395.1 Bradyrhizobium jicamae
GGCCAACCTGGATCGGGCGCGCGCGAAGTTCGATGTCGCACAGCAAGACGTGGAGAGTGCGCAACAGCGCGTCAACTATTTCGAGACGGAACTCACCTCAGCCCGCACCGGAGTTTTCATCGGCGAGTCCTATAACGATGCCCCCTTCTCGATGCAGCGCATTCGGGAACTCGATCAGCGCCTGGCGGAACTGAATGTCGACGAGCAGCAGATCAAAGGGCGCATCGCTCAATTCGATCGGCAAATCGATGCCGAGCGTCTGCGCGTTAATCGCCTGACGTCCGCGACGCTTAATGCCCGCGTCCCCGGCCTCGTCTGGGATATCCTGGTGGACGATGGCGCGTACGCACGGCGTGGGCAAGACCTGGTCAAGCTCGTCGACTGCAATAGCCTCGTCGTCACCGCGGGCGTATCCGAATCGCTTTATGACAGCCTCTCCGTCGGCGCGACGGTTCAGTTTCGGCTGTTTGGCGACGAACGAATTTTCGACGGAACCGTCACCCGGCTCGGCGGATCTGGCGCGTCGGCGCTTTACGCAAACCTTGCCGTGGGTCCGAGTCCGCAGCATCTGCAACGCTTTGACGTAACGGTAACGGTGCCGGGCCTCGCACAGCAGCCGGATCTTGGCTGTGCCGTCGGTCGCACTGGACGTGTTGTGTTTTCGAGCGGCCCAATCGCCCAATTCCGTCGCTTTCTCACACGGTACGGCTTTTGATGCTTCTGCTATCGCCACTCCTTGCTGCCTTAGCGGGAGCCGCCCTCATCATCGGGCTGCGCCTGACGGTCCTCCCACTGCTTAACCCAAGCCGATGGTACTGGCGCACCCTTCTGCTTGGACTGGCGGCAATTCTCTCTTGGCGCTACGTGATATGGCGGTTCACCGAGACACTGGTACCACTTGACTGGACTGCGGACGCATTGGTCAGTTGGGGCTTCGCAGCGCTCGAGGGCCTGACTGTCCTCTCCTCGTCAATCGCATTCGTGATCCTCTCGCGGGTGAAGGAGCGCACGGCAGAGGCAGACGAGCACGCTGAATGGTGGTCATCTGGAGAAGCGCCAAACGTGGACATCTTCATCACGACCTACAATGAATCGCTTGAGATACTCGAGCGGACAATCATCGGGGCCAAAGCGGTGCGATTTCCAAAACTTCGCGTCTTTGTCCTTGACGATGGTCGCAGGGACTGGCTCCGGCAGGCCTGCGAGCGGCACTCTGTCGGATACATCGCGCGCTCCGACAACGCGCATGCCAAGGCGGGAAACATCAACCACGCGCTTGCCGCGCGTGTCCAGGATCCGGATCGACCGGATTTTGTCGCCATCCTTGATGCGGATTTCGTTCCACATGTCG
>NZ_LLXZ01000181.1:0-1334 GCF_001440395.1 Bradyrhizobium jicamae
CTGGCGGGCGGCTGGATGGCGCTGGTGCCGCTGTCGGGCGCCGTGGTGGTGCCGGGCAATCTGGTGGTGCAGTCCAACGTCAAGGCCATCCAGCATCCGACCGGCGGCGTGGTGGCGCAGATTCCGGTCCAGAACGGCAAGCGGGTCACCGCCGGCGATCTGTTGCTGCGGCTGGATTCGACGCAGGCGCAGGCCAGCCTTCAGGTGGTGAGCAAGCAGCTCGATGAAGTGCGGGCGAAGATCGCGCGGCTCGCCGCGGAGCGCGACGGCCAGCCGCGGCCGGCGATCCCGCCGGAGCTGTCGTCCCGGCTGGAGGACGGCAATGTCAAGACGCTGCTCGCCTCCGAAGCCTCGCTGTTCAGGGCGCGGACGACCGCACGTGAGAGCCAGAAGGAGCTGTTGCAGAGCAAGGTCTCGCAGCTTGGCGAGGAGGTCGTGGGTCTCGAGGCGCAGGTTGCGTCCAAGGCCAAGCAACTGGAGCTGATCACCGGCGAACTCGGCGGCGTGCAGGAGCTGTTCGACAAGCGGCTGGTGCCGATAGCGCGGCTCACGACGCTGCAGCGTGAGAGCGCCAGAATCGAAGGCGAACGCGGCCAGTTGATTTCCACCATCGCCGAGACCAGGACCAAGGTCGACGAGGCCAAGCTTCAGATGGTCAAGCTCGATCAGGATGTCCGCACCGAGGTCGTCAAGGAGCTCGGCGAGGCCCAGGGCAAGGAAGCCGAGCTCAGCGAGCGCAGCATCGCCGCGCGCGACGTGCTCGAGCGCATCGAGATGCGCGCGCCGACATCGGGCGTGATCCACCAGCTTAATGCCCACACGATCGGCGGCGTCATTCGCGCCGGCGACACCATCATGGAAGTGGTGCCGGATTCCGACGATCTGCAGATCGAGGCGCGGCTGCAGCCGAACGACATCGATCAGGTGCGCAAGGGTCAGCAGGCCTTTGTCCGCTTCTCTGCCTTCAACCAGCGGGTGACGCCGCAGTTGATCGGACAGGTGTCGTATGTCTCGCCCGACACCACCCGCGACCAGCAGACCGGCATGTCCTATTTCACGGTCCGCATCATGCTGTCGGAAGAGGAGCGCCGCCGGCTTGCCGGGCTGCAACTCGTCTCGGGCATGCCGGCGGAGGTCTTCATGCAGACCGGCAGCCGGACCATGCTGAGCTATCTGTTCAAGCCGATCCTGGATCAGTTCGAGCGCGCTTTTGTCGAGCGGTGAGGGGCAGGATAGGTTTCCGGCACGGCAATCGTATGTGTAACAAACTCGTCATGCCCGGGCTTGTCCCGGGCATCCACGTCTACGCAAGAAGACGTGGATGGGGGGGGGGA
>NZ_LLXZ01000181.1:1432-26485 GCF_001440395.1 Bradyrhizobium jicamae
GGTCCCTGGCGCTTGGTGGGCCGGTATCATGGCGCGTCGTCGTAAATCTTGCCACCGCAGATGGTATCGCTATATCAGGGCTTTCCTTTTGCCTTGTTCCCAGCGAGCCACGCATGACGACCACCACACCCCCCGAATCCCAGCCGTTCCAGGCCGAAGTCGCCGAACTTCTGAACCTGATGGTGCACTCGGTCTATTCGGAGACCGACATCTTCCTGCGCGAGCTGATTTCGAACGCGTCGGACGCCTGTGACAAGCTGCGTTATGAGGCGATATCGGCGCCCGAATTGATCGCCGACGGCGCGCTGCCCGAAATCCGCATCAGGCCGGACAAGAAGGCCAACACGCTTTCCGTTGTCGATAGCGGTATCGGCATGGATCGACAGGAACTGATCGACAATCTCGGCACCATCGCGCGCTCCGGCACAAAATCCTTTCTCTCCCGTCTGACCGAGGCTAAGGACGGCACCAATCTGATCGGCCAGTTCGGCGTCGGCTTCTATGCTGCCTTCATGGTCGCCGAGCGCATCGTCGTCACCAGCCGCCGCGCCGGTTCCGATCAGGTCTTCGTCTGGTCATCTTCCGGCGGCAGCGGATTTGAAATCGCGCAAGCCAGCGACGAAGATGCAACGCGTGTCACGCGCGGCACCGAGATCGTCCTGCATCTGAAGCAGGACGCATCGAAATATCTCGAGGGTTTCGAGATCGAGCGCATCGTCCGCGCCTGGTCCGACAACATCCAGTTTCCGATTCTGCTGATGCCGGAGGAGGGCGAGTCGCACCAGATCAATTCGGCCAGCGCGCTGTGGCAGCGGCCGAAATCTGAACTTACGCCGGAGGATTACAAGCAGGCCTACCAGCAGGTCGCAGGTGCCTTCGACGAGCCCGCGATGACGCTGCATTACCGGGCCGAAGGCCGGCAGTCCTATGCGGTGATGCTGTTCGCGCCGTCGACCAAGCCGTTCGACCTGTTCGACCAGGCCCGCAAGGGCAAGGTCAAGCTCTATGTCCGCCGCGTCTTCATCGCCGACGACGCCGATATCCTGCCGGCTTACTTGCGCTTCGTCCGCGGCGTGATCGACAGCGAGGATTTGCCGCTCAACATCTCCCGAGAGATGCTGCAGAACAATCCGCAGCTCGCGCAGATCCGCAAAGCCGTCACCGGCCGCGTGATATCGGAATTTGAAAATCTCGGCGAGAAAGAGCCGGAAGCGTTCGGCAAAATCTGGGACGCGTTCGGCCCGGTGATCAAGGAAGGCATCTGGGAGGATTTTGAGCGGCGAGAGAAGTTGCTGGGCCTGTCGCGCTTCACCACGACGAAAGGCGGGAACCGTTCGCTGAAGCAATATGTCGAGGACCTCAAGCCGAACCAGACCGACATCTATTACCTGACCGGCGACAGTGTTGAGCGGCTGAAGGCGAATCCGAAACTGGAGTCCGCCACCGCCCGCGGCATCGAGGTGCTGCTGCTGACCGATCCGGTCGACGCATTCTGGACCTCCGCGCCGCTCGATTTCGGCGGCAAGCCGCTGAAATCGCTGAGCCAGGGCGATATCGATTTCGCCCTGATCCCGCTATTGGATGACAAGGCGGAGGACAAGAAGGACGTTTCAGGCGCGGATGAAGCCACGACGATTGCGCTGATCAAGGATGCGCTCGGCGAGCGCGTCTCCGACGTGCGCGCCTCGCAGCGGCTGACGTCGAGCGCCTCATGCCTTGTTGCCGGCGGCGGCGCGCACGACCGTATGCTCGAGCGGCTGTTGGCGATGCAGAACAAGGCGCCCACCACCAGGCCGATCCTCGAGATCAACCTGCGCCATCCCCTGGTCGCGGCGATTGCCGGCGACAAGGATGCCGCCAAAGACCTGTCGTTCCTGCTGCTGGAGCAGGCGCAAATCCTCGACGGCGAACTGCCGGAAGACCCGGCCGCCTTTGCCAACCGGCTCACTCAGCTGGTGTTGCGGGGGATTGCCAAGGGGTAGGACGTTCTGCCGCGCCAACCGATTCCAGAATTGGCCGTATCTGCTAGAGACAGTGTTGAGAACCGGGGTACCTCGCACGCATGACGACGCCTGACGGCACCGATGTTTTCTACGGCGCTATCCCGGTCTTTCGCGGCTTCGGCAGCCTGATGGACCCGGCGATGTATGCGCCGCTGCCGGACGACTGGACGGTCGGCGTCGCCGATATCGTGGAATCGACCAAGGCGATCGCCAATCAGCGCTACAAGGCGGTCAACATGGCCGGCGCTGCGGTCATTGCCGCCGTCACCAATGCGCTCGACGGGCGCGAGTTTCCGTTCGTGTTCGGCGGCGATGGCGCCAGCTTTGCGGTGGCGCCCAGCGACCTCGCGCGCGCCCGCGAGGCGCTGGCGGCGACCGCGGCATGGGTCCAACAGGATCTCGATCTGGTGATGCGGGTGGCGCTGGTGCCGGTAAAGGACATCCGCGCGCAGGGTTTCGATATCAAGGTCGCCCGCTTCGGCCCGTCGGCCAACCTGTCCTACGCGATGTTTTCCGGTGGCGGGCTCGGCTGGGCCGATGCCGCGATGAAGCGGGGCGAGTTTGCCGTGCCGGCGGCGGAGCCGGGCACACAGCCTGATCTTTCCGGTCTATCGTGCCGGTTTGAGGAAATACCTTCTTCGCGGGGGCTCATTCTTTCCGTGCTGGTGGTGCCCACCAAAGCCGCCGATCCACTTCGCTTCCGAAAAGTGATCGAAGACATCATCCGCCTGGTCGAACGGTCGCCGGATGCCGGGCGGCCTGTGCCGCCGGGCGGGCCGCCGCTGCGCTGGCCGCCGGCCGGCGTGGAATATGAAGCGCGCGCCGCGCGTGGTGGTCCACTGTTGAAGCGGCGCACCGTGGTGCTGGCGGTGACGCTATGGGCCTATGTCGTGATGCGCTTCGGCATCAAGGTCGGCAACTTCGTGCCGAAGAATTACGTGCAGCAGGTGGTGGAGAATTCCGACTTCCGCAAATATGACGACGGCCTGCGGATGATCCTCGATTGTACGGTGGAGCTGGAACGCGAACTCGCAGCGCTTCTGGCCAAGGCCGCGTCGGAGCGGATCGTGCGCTACGGCCTGCACCGGCAGGACGCCGCGATGATGACCTGCTTCACACCCTCGGTGATGCGCAGCGATCACGTCCATTTCATCGACGGCGCCCGCGGCGGCTATGCCTCGGCGGCGACCGCGCTGAAGGCAATGGCGGCGTGATCCGTACGGTGGGCAAAGCGAAGCTGCGTAGGGTGGGCAAAGCGAAGCGTGCCCACCATCTGTCCAGATCGCTGCTTGAAATGGTGGGTACACTGCGCTTTGCCCACCCCACAAATTGATCGATGCTACCGTCCGACCCGGGTCCAGTTCTCGCCGCCGCAGATCGCGCCGACGCAGCCCTCGACGCGCAACGTATCCGGACCTGCAACCGAAACGCTGCTCGCATAAGTGCCGCCGTCATCGGCGTTGTAGATCTGACCCGACCACTTATTGGCCGCGACGGGCTGCATACCGCTGAACAGCGGCAGGCCGATCATCGGTCGTCTTTTCAGCGCCGGATTGGGGTTCTTGTCATCGACCTGCGGCTTGCCGGTGGCGGGATCGATCGGCTCTTTCAGCCCGACGATTGTGCCGCAGAGGCCGCCACCGCATTTGCTGACCTTCACCCGCGCGTCGCCGGCCTGGGTCTGCCAAACGCCTGTGGGATCACTGGCGCCTTGCGCGAAGGCTGATGGTGCGATCAGCAATGCCGCCGAGATCGCGATGATGAACGCCGTTCTGCAAGCCATGAATGATTCCCTCGGAAAAGCAGGCCTGCATAGCAACAAATCAGATTCGTGCAACGTCGGATTGAGTGCAATTTTTCGTGGAGTATTCACTTTCCCCAGCGCGTGAGACGAACCGAGAGCGCGGTAGTGAGGCCGAACACCACCATCGCGCCGCCGACCAGCGCGAACAGCGTCCAGGCGGGTGCGCCGGAGGAGGCCAGCCACCAGCCACCGACCGCGACCAGCAACAGGCGCAGCGTCCCGGCCAGCACCGGCCCACCGACCCTGGCGGCGCCTTGCGAGGAGAAATAGAGACACACGCCGAGGCCGAAAAAGCCGAATCCCGGACCGGCCCAGGCGAAATAGGCGTTGGCGGCCGCCGTCACGCCGGGATCGCTGGTGAACAGCGACACCCACAGCATCGGCTTGATCGCGACGATCAGGCCGACGAAGCCAACCGTGAGGAAGGCGGCCGCGCCCGCCGTCCACGCCACCCTTCGTGCGCGTGCGACAAGCCCTGCGCCCATCGCCATGCCGATCATCGGAACCGAGGCGACGCCGAACGCAAAGGTGATCGGAATCAGCAGGAATTCCAGCCGCGATCCCATGCCATAGCCGGCCAGCGTCTCGGTCCCGAAGCCGGCGAGAATCTTGGTGAAGATCAGGATGGTCAGCACGCTCTGCAGCGGCGACAGGCACGCGATGGCGCCGACCTTGAGAATGTCGATGAACATGTCGCGTTGGAAGGTGAAGGATTTGACGCGCAGGATCAGCCGGCTGCGGCCGCTGAAGAGATACCACGCCAGAAAGGCAGCGCCGAGCGTGAAGGCTGCGAACTGGCCGGCGGCGACGCCGCGCATGCCGAATTGCGGCAGGCCGAACAGCCCAAGGCCCAGGGCGCCGCCGACCGCGACCTGGATGACGGCGACGCCGATCAGCGCGGCCGATGGAATCCGCATGTCGCCGGTGCCGCGCACCACGGAGGCCAGCGTGTTGACCAGCCAGATCGCGATCGCGCCGGAGAACAGCACGTGCGAATACTGCATGGCCTGTTCGAGCACGCCGCCGCGCCCGCCGAGCATCGTGTAAAACGTGCGCCCGAAGGCCAGCATCGTCACTGTAAAGATCAGTCCGGCGCAGGCGCCGATCATCGCCGCATGAAGCGCCAGCGTCGCCGCGCGGTCGCGATCGCCCGCGCCGAGCGCGCGGCTGATGGCAGAGGTAACGCCGCCGCCCATCGCGCCTGCCGACATCATCTGCGTCAGCATCGCGAAGGGAAACACCAGCGCGATGCCGGCGAGCGGCTCGGTGCCGAGCCGGCCGATATAGGAGGTCTCGGCGACCGCGACCAGCGTCGTGCCGGCCATCGCGATTCCGTTGGGAAGCGCGAGCTTCAACAGCGTCGGCAGGATCGGCGAAGTGAGGAGCGCATTGGCCGGCGTGGATGGAACGGCCGCAGCGGGGCGCATGTCGAGGGGGGCGTCCATGGTCATGCGTCACGTCATCCAAATTCAATAGATTACGGATGACATATTATCTGGTCGATGTGCCGAAAGCCAACCCGCGCCGTTGCAGGGGTCACCACGGCAGGCCGCATAGGTCGATTATTCCATCGCGCGGCTTGCGCGTGAAATCGAACACATATGGCGCCATCGCTTGGAAGCGAATTCTTCCCTCCGGCTGCTCGGCATAGACCTCGCCCTTGAACGCATGCCAGCCGCGCGCTTCATAGAACGCTTCATTATGCGGTTCGCAGAACAGCAGTGCGAACCGCACCGCCTCGTGGTCGCGCAGGGTTCTTATCGCGGCGTTCAGCGCCAGCGAGGCATAGCCGCGCCCGCGGCAATCCTGTCGGGTCGAAACGCCGCCGATGCCCCCGATCTGGACCTTGCGGCCGTCCCAGGTGGCGGTACGGAAATAGACGCCGACATGGCAGGCGAGCCCGGGCTGGGCTGCATCCTCCGGCGCGTCGATCAGCACGCGCAGGTCGGCATCGGCCCATTTGACGTGGCCCCAGGACAATTTTTCGATCGTCTCGCGCGGCCAGACCGCCTGCATCAGCGGTTCGGCCCGCTTCCAGGAGGAATCCCCGTTCAGGACGTCGATTTCGATGCTCATGTCATTCCCTCGTCGCGGCGCCCATGTCCGTCATACGCAGGGCGCGGAGGGGCGTTACGCAGGACCCCTCCCGTTTTGTCAAAATGCGGTGTTTAAGACCGATGGAACCTTCTATAAGGGGTTCCGTTAGACCACGTTCTCCCATCAGTTCGGACATCACCCCATGACCTTCACGCTGCCCAATCTTCCTTATTCCCATGACGCCCTTGCACCCCACATGTCCAAGGAAACGCTGGAATACCACCACGACAAGCATCACCAGGCTTACGTGACCAACGGAAACAACGCGATCAAGGGGACTGAATTCGAAGGCAAGTCCCTGGAGGAGATCGTCAAGGGTTCGTTCGGCAAGAATCCGGCCGTGTTCAACAATGCCGGCCAGCACTACAATCATCTGCATTTCTGGAACTGGATGAAGCCGAATGGCGGCGGCAGCAAGCTGCCCGGCCGACTGGAAAAGAAGATCACCGAGGACCTCGGCGGTCTCGAAAAGTTCAAGGCCGATTTCGCCGCTGCTGGCGTCGGCCAGTTCGGTTCCGGCTGGTGCTGGCTGTCGGTCAAGAACGGCAAGCTCGAAATATCCAAGACTGCAAACGGCGAAAGCCCGCTGGTCCATGGCGCCACGCCGATCCTCGGCTGCGACGTCTGGGAGCACTCCTACTACATCGATTATCGCAACCGCCGCCCCGACTATCTTAAGGCGTTCTGCGATCATCTGATCAACTGGGACTATGTCGACGAGCTGTACGGCAAGGCCGGCGCTTAAGCCGGATCAAGGCCGTTGACGCCGTCATTGCGAGCGCAGCGAAGCAATCCACCTATCCGTTATGCCGAGATATGGATTGCTTCGTCGCTTCGCTCCTCGCAATGACGTGAGTGCGTTTCTTCAGGGCGGTAGCTGCGGCTGCCGCCCTTTTTCGTTGGCGACTATGCCTTCCGATCCTTGCACAGATCGCGGGCGTGCGGCACAAGCGGGGGCCGGGTGACTTCGTGACGTGGAAAATTGCTGCGATGAGCTATTTGCTGGTCTTTGTCGGTGGCGGCCTTGGCGCGACGCTGCGCCATCTCATCAACGTCACCTGCGCCCGCTGCATGGGCACCGGCTTTCCCTGGGGCACCTTCATCATCAACATCACGGGCTCGACCGTGATGGGGCTGATCGCGGGCTATCTCGCCTTCAAGGGCGAGGCCTCGCAGCCCTGGCGGCTGTTCCTGATGACCGGCATCCTCGGCGGCTACACCACGTTCTCGGCCTATTCGCTCGATGCGGCGCTGCTCTATGAGCGCGGCGAACTCACGCTGGCGGCGCTCTACGTGATCGGCTCCGTCGTGCTCTCGATCGCCGGGATGTTTGCCGGCCTCGCGCTGGTGCGCCAGTTCGCCTGAACCGATCGTCCGTACGAACACGGGCTGCGTGACGTGCCCGCATGGGCATGCCTGAGAAGCGCATGGGTATCGTGCGAGCTTCCGTTTGCGTCGTCACATCAGCGGGACTAAGCAGGGTGAACGAGCATCCCCCGCCCACACGAATGCCTTGTCAGAACCTCCGACAACAGATCCGGCGCCAGCCGATGACGCCGAGCCGAAGCCACGGCGTGCCCGCAAGCCGGTCGGCTGGTCGATGATCGTGATCGGCGCGCTCGTCGCGGTTTGCGCGGCGATCGTCTGGCGGCGCGACGGCATCGATGGTGTGCTCAATATCCTCACGCACGATCTCTGGCTGTTCGGCGAAATCATCCCGCGCGTGCTGGCCGGCTGCCTGCTCGGCACCTTCATCGCGGAAATTCTGCCGCACGAAAAAGTCTCGCGCTCGCTCGGGCCGGAATCGGGCCTGAAGGGCTTGCTGATCGGAACCGCGTTCGGCGCGATCCTGCCCGGCGGCCCCTTCACCGCCTATCCGGTGGCCGCGGCGCTGCTCACCGTCGGCGCCGATTTCGGCGCCACTATCGCCATGGTGGTGAGCTGGACGCTGATCGGTTACGGCCGCGCGGTCGCCTGGGAATTGCCGATCCTCGGTACCGAGTTCACGCTCTGGCGCGCGGTGATCTCGCTGCCGATTCCAGTATTGGCAGGCTGGCTCGGCCGCTTCGTGTATGTGCGGATGTATCCGAAGGGAGAGCCGTCCGAATGACGCTCTCCGCGCTGATCATCGACGTCACGCTGTGGGGCTCGGTTGCCATTCTCGGCTTTATGGCCTGGCGGCGCGGCCGCGTCGTCCTGGTGTCGTCGGTGCGCGAAGGCTCGATGGATTTCATCAACATCGTGCCGCGCATTGCGCTCGGCGTGATCGGCTCGGGCTATATCGCCGCCGTCATCCCGCCGGAAGTCATCACCGGTTGGCTCGGCCCCGACAGCGGCTGGTTCGGCGTCTTGACGGCGGTGATTGCCGGCGCGGCAACGCCCGGCGGCCCGGTGGTCGGCTTCTCGATCGGCGCGGTGGCGCTGAAGGTCGGCGGCGGCACGCCGCAGGTGATCGCCTATGTCGTCGCCTGGGCGCTGTTCGCCTTCCAGCGCATGATCCTCTGGGAAATCCCGTTCATGCCGGCGAAGTTCGTCTGGTTTCGCGCGGCGGTGTCGGTGCCATTTCCGTTTCTCGCAGCAGCGATCGCGATGGTGATCGGGAAGCCGTGAGCGGTAGGGCCGCTCGCGAGGCGGTCCGCAAAGGGCGGCAGTCCAAAGTTTGCGCGTCCGCGGGGCAGAGGTCCTGCCGCATGACTTGATCTGGCGAAGCGCTACCTCCCGCACCCGCGGCCATGGCACCAATCGAACGACCGGGACGCTTGATCTATGTCAAGTGCAGCTCAACCGGGAAAAGCACGATTGAAGCCGCGGGGATTAGCAATGGAGAAGAGCATGAAAATGACTTTGAGAACCGTTGCAGTTGCGGCGTCGACGTTCGCATGTGCGGCATTGTTTTCGCCTGGCTGGTCCGAGCAAGGCGGCGTGTCCCTGTCGATCGGCAAGGCCGAGGCGCAGAAGCGGGTCTATATCACACGTGGTTACGCCGTGAACGCGGCCTATGTCGAGCCGGGCTCCTGGTATGCCGTTAGGGCCTACTATTTCGGTGGCCCCTGGAGTGGTCTTGGGTACAGCTACAGTGGCTGGCCTGACTATGCGGCGCGCAATGGCATTGGTTGCACGCCCGGTACCGCGATCAAGGGCGGGGACAGCATAATGTACAACTGCCAGTAGGAATTATTTTATTGAGAGCGTGGGGCCAGGTCGCGGTTATTGGCGACCCGGCCCAACGCATGCGCTGTTCAGCCATAGCCAACGCACGGGTGACCGCGACTATTTCTGCTGCAGGCGTAACACGCACGGCCGATCCGTCACGCCGCCTCATCTCGACCTATCGGTACCTGACCCGTCTCGGTGACAACCACGTTATCGCAACGCAGGACGAGGACCGTGAGAAGCCTATCGACGATCGCCGCATTATTGCTGTTGTTGGTGGTGGGATGTTCTCGTTTTGACGAGGCAAAGGAACGTGACGGTTGCCAAAAAGCACACCCGAGCGATCAGGTCGCGGCGGAAAAATGCCTGGAAGCATCTGTCCTTGAATGGGAAAAAGCCCACGCGTGGCTTCCTCGAATCACACATCGGCGACCCCAGATGCCCTAGGGGCCGGGGGTAGGTGATCGCGGCCCCGGAACTCTTTCCGTACCTCAATCGTTAACAATTCATGAAAGCCGTGGGCGCCGCATTCGTTGCCGTGTTCGTGTTGTGGGTGGTTGACGTCAACTTTAACGGCAGCCGATACACCAATGTTATCGTGCAGATGATCCGGCCGGCTGCCTCATCGATCGGCATTCGGTTTTAAGGCGGCCGCGAAATTAGCGCTCAAGCCGCAGTGAATGTCTTCAGTTGGGCTGCAGTGCGCGCCCGCCGGCGAGCATCGTCTTCGCAGCAATCCAGATCCCGAGCACGGCGAGCCACGCCGCACATATCATCGCCAGCGGATGAGACGGGGCACCTGTCGCTGGCCACAATGCCCAAAGCCAATACGCTTGTGCAATTCCGGGCAGCAGGAACGTCGCGACCATGCCAGGGACGCTCGCGGCGGGCGCCATCACGAGCATGCCCAGATGGATCGTTGGGGTGAGTAGGATCAGCAGGAATTCGGAAATCGCGCGGAGCGATTGCCAGTTCAGCCCCTGCAGGGAATGCGTGAGCGTGTAGGCGCCGGTGAAGATGATGAGCCCGGCGAGCAGGCCTTCCGGCTTGTAGTGGTAAATCGCGAGGCCGCCCATGCCGAGCGCCAGCGCATCGATCAGCCATTCGCGCAGGCTGTAGCCGCGCGCGGGATCAGCAGAAGGTTTCGCTGGGGTGGCGTTCTCGGTCATCACGCGGAATTGGTCGCTTCCGTCGGCTGCCGCGTTCAAGTAGCCGGGACGGGGTCTGCCTACGGCCGCTCCGGCGCATAGACTCCCGTAATGTTATAATATAACGTTCTCCGATGCCTCACGCCCATCCCCACGACCACACCCATCACCACCACGGCCACGCCCATTCTCACGGCCCGGCGACGCCGCATCCGGCGCAGGCCGCGCCGTGGTCGATCCTGCGGATGACGGTCGTGACCCGGCTCGCCGCGGCGTTTGCTGTCTCGGCCGCCCTGTGGGCCGTCGTGCTGCTGGCGATGAGGTGAGCATGGCCGTGGAGATCAAATTCCGGAACGTCACGCTCGGCTATGACCGCCACCCGGCGGTGCACCATCTCAATGGCGAGGTGGCGTCGGGCGCGCTGCTGGCCGTGATCGGGCCGAACGGCGCCGGCAAGTCGACGCTGTTGCGCGGGCTCGCCGGAATTCTGAAGCCGCTGTCGGGATCGATCGATCTCGGTGGCCTTAATGTCAGGGACATCGCCTATCTGCCGCAAAGCGTCGACATCGATCGCAGCTTCCCGATCTCGGTGTTCGATTTCGTAGGCAGCGGGCTGTGGCGTTCGACCGGCCCGTTCGGCGGCATCGGCAAGGCCGCGCGCGAGAAGATTTTGGCGGCGCTTGCCGCCGTTGGGCTCAACGGTTTTGAAAACCGCTCGATCGGCACGCTGTCGGGCGGGCAGATGCAGCGCATGCTGTTTGCGCGGGTGCTGCTGCAGGATGCGCGGCTGATCGTTCTGGACGAACCGTTCAACGCCATCGACGCCAAGACGTCGGCGGACCTGATCGCGCTGGTCGGGCGCTGGCATGGCGAGGGGCGCACCGTACTGGCGGCGCTGCATGATCTCGAGATGGTGCGAAGCCACTTCCCCGAAACCCTGCTGCTGGCGCGCGGGCCGGTCGCGTGGGGGCCGACCGCCGAGGCGCTGACGCCGGAAAACCTGCTGGTGGCGATGAAGATGTGCGAAGCCTTCGACGACAGCGCCGCGGCGTGCGCCGCCGATATGCCGTCGCGAGCGGCCTGATGCTGTACGACGCGCTGTTCGCGCCCTTCCTCGAATTCGAGTTCATGCGCCGCGCGCTCGCCGCCGTGACGGCGCTGGCGCTTGGCGCGGCGCCGATCGGCGTGTTCCTGATGCTGCGGCGGATGAGCCTCGTCGGCGACGCCATGGCGCATGCGATCCTGCCGGGCGCTGCGATCGGCTTCCTCGTCTCCGGGCTCAATCTGTTCGCGATGACGACGGGCGGATTGATCGCGGGCTTTACGGTCGCGCTGCTCGCCGGCCTCGTCGCGCGCAACACCGAGCTGAAAGAAGACGCCTCGCTTGCGACCTTCTATCTGGTGTCGCTGGCGCTCGGCGTCACCATTGTCTCCATCAAGGGCACCAATATCGACCTGCTGCACGTGCTGTTCGGCAACATCCTCGCGATGGACGACCAGACGCTGCTCGTCATCGCCTTCAACGCCACCATTACGCTTTTGGTGATGGCGGTGATCTACCGTCCCCTGGTGATCGAATGCGTCGATCCCGTGTTTTTGCGCACCGTCTCTCGCGCCGGCGCGCCGGCGCATCTGGCGTTCCTGGCGCTGGTCGTCATCAACCTCGTCAACGGCTTTCACGCGCTCGGCACACTGCTCGGCGTCGGCCTGATGATCCTGCCCGCCGGCATCGCCCGCTTCTGGTCGCGCGACATCACCGGCATGATCTGCATCGCGGTCGCAAGCGCCATTGTTTCCGGCTATGCCGGGCTGGTGTTGTCGTTTCAGACCAAGATCCCCTCAGGGCCGGCGATCATACTGGTCGCTGCGGTGCTCTATGTGGTCTCGCTGTTGTTCGGCCCCGTCAGCGGGCTGGTGCGGCAGATGTTCCCCGGCCGTCATCTCGAGGCATAGTCATGATGCGGCTCTGGTTCATCGCTCTCGTCTTGATCGCGGCTGTCGGCCCGGCGCGCGCTGCGGATCGTCTCAACGTCGTCGCCAGTTTCTCGATCCTCGGGGATTTCGTCCGCAATGTCGCCGGTGATCGTGTCGCCGTCACGACGCTGGTCGGACCCGATGGCGATGCGCATGTCTATACGCCGACGCCGGTGGACGCCAAGAGGATGGCGGATGCCAAGCTTGTCTTCGTCAATGGTCTTGGATTCGAGGGCTGGATGTCGCGGCTGGCGAAGTCCGCCGGCAGCAAGGCTGATATCGTGACCGCAACGACGGGGATCACGCCGCTCAAGCTCGGCTCGCATGCCGATCCGCACGCCTGGCAGTCCGTTGCCAATGCGAAGATCTACGTCGCCAATATCCGCGACGCGCTGGTGGCCGCCGATTCCGCCAATGCCGAAACCTTCAAGAGCAATGCGAATGCCTATCTGGCGCAACTCGACGCGCTCGACCGCGAGGTGCGCGAGGCGGTGGCGAAAATTCCGGAAGGCCGCCGCAAGGTGATCTCGACCCACGACGCCTTCGGGTATTTTGCGAGCGCCTATGGCATCGAATTCATCGCGCCGCTCGGCGTCTCGACCGAATCGGAGGCCAGCGCCCGCGACGTCGCGCGGATCATCACCCAGATCCGGTCCGCCAAAATACCGGCAGTTTTTATGGAAAACATCACGGACCCCCGCCTGATGGGCCGGATCTCGGCCGAGACCGGGGCCAGGGTCGGCGGAACGCTCTATTCCGACAGTCTGACGGGCGAAAAGGGCGATTCTCCCACTTACATTGAGATGGTCAGGCACAATATAAAGGCCCTGACCAGCGCGCTGAGCCAATAGGGCAGGGGCCTCCCTGCTGCCGGTGCGCTACAATTCCGCTCCGGAGCTATTATGTCTGAATTGTCCTCCCAAAAAATTCCAGTGACCGTGCTGACGGGTTATCTCGGCGCCGGCAAGACCACGCTGCTCAACCGCATCCTGTCGGAAAACCACGGCAAAAAATACGCCGTCATCGTCAACGAATTCGGCGAGATCGGCATCGACAACGACCTCATCATCGGCGCCGACGAGGAAGTGTTCGAGATGAACAATGGCTGCGTCTGCTGCACCGTGCGCGGCGACCTCGTCCGCATCATGGACGGGCTGATGAAGCGCAAGGGCAAGTTCGACGCCATCATCGTCGAGACCACGGGCCTTGCCGATCCCGCGCCGGTGGCGCAGACTTTCTTCGTCGACGAGGACGTGCAGAAGAACGCGCGGCTCGATGCGGTGGTGACGGTGGCCGACGCGAAATGGCTGAGCGATCGTCTCAAGGATGCGCCGGAAGCCAAGAACCAGATCGCCTTTGCCGACGTCATCGTACTGAACAAGACCGATCTCGTCTCCAAGCCGGAGCTCGCGGAAGTCGAGGCGCGAATTCGCGGCATCAATCCGTATGCAAAACTGCACCGCACCGAGCGCTGCAAGGTGGCGCTGGCGGATGTGCTGGAGCGCGGCGCGTTCGATCTCGATCGCATTCTGGAGATCGAGCCGGAATTCCTCGATGCCGGTGACGATCACCACCACCATGACCACGATCATCATCACGGCCATGACCATCACCACGATCACGGCCATAGCCATGGCGGCTTGAAGCACTATCACGACGAGGACATGCAATCCCTGTCGCTACGGTCGGACAAGCCGCTCGACCCGACATTATTCATGCCGTGGCTGCAAAACCTCGTCGCCACCGAGGGGCAGAAGATCCTGCGCTCGAAAGGCATCCTCGCCTTCACCGACGATGACGACCGCTATGTGTTCCAGGGCGTGCACATGATGCTGGAAGGCGATCATCAGCGGAAGTGGAAGGAAGGCGAGCCGCGCGAAAGCCGCGTCGTCTTCATCGGCCGCGAATTGCCGGAGAAGGCGATCCGCGACGGCTTTGAAGCCTGTATCGTCGCGTGATGACACAGTTCGACCCGGGCGAAAGGCCCTCCATCGCTTCCCTTACCGACCAGGTGCGGCGGCTCGCCATCGGCGTACCCGCAACCGCGGTGCATTTCCTCGGCGACACCGCAGTGTTCGTTGGCGCCGAGGAAAACGCAGCCCTGGTGAATCAAGCGGGCGAAGTCTCGACCGTTGCCATCCATGGCGGCGCCATCCTCTGCATGGCATCCGATAGCAAGCGCATCGTCACCGGCGGTGACGACGGCAAGGTCGTCGCATTGAACGCCAAGGGCGAGACGTCGGTGCTCGCGACCGACGCCAAGCGGCGCTGGATCGACAATGTCGCGCTGCATCCCGATGGCGCGGTGGCCTGGTCGGCTGCGAAGACGGCGTTCGTCCGCAGCGGCAAGGGCGAGGAGAAAAACTTCGATGCGCCCTCGACCGTCGGCGGGCTGGCGTTCGCACCGAAGGGTCTGCGCGTCGCAATCGCCCATTACAACGGCGTGACGCTGTGGTTTCCCAACATGGCGGCGAAGCCGGAATTTCTGGAATGGGCCGGCTCGCATCTGGCCGTCACCTTCAGTCCCGACAACAAATTCCTGGTCACCGCGATGCATGAGCCGGCGCTGCACGGCTGGCGGCTTGCGGACAACAGGCACATGCGGATGAGCGGCTATCCCGGCCGCGTGCGCTCGATGTCGTGGAGCACGGGCGGCAAGGGGCTTGCGACCTCCGGCGCGGACACCGTGATCATCTGGCCGTTCACCAGCAAGGACGGCCCGATGGGCAAGGAGCCCGCGATGCTGGCGCCGCTGCAGGCGCGCGTCTCCATGGTCGCCTGTCATCCGAAGCAGGACATCATGGCCGCAGGCTATAGCGACGGCACCGTGCTGATCATCCGGCTCGAGGACGGCGCGGAGATTCTGGTGCGCCGCAATGGCAGCGCAGCGGTCTCGGCGCTGGCCTGGAACGCGAAGGGCACGCTATTGGCGTTCGGCACCGAGGACGGCGACGCCGGGATGCTGGAGTTCTAGGCGAAGGGCCGATTGCTGCGCCAGTTCCCCGCGGAACCATGCGCCGTGCCGGCCGTTGAATCCGCGAACAATTCGTGGATCGAATGACATGCCGGCCGATGACCGCCAACGCGAATACCGAAGGGATATGCTGGTCGCATCCATGCTGATTGCGGCGGGCCTCGTCATGTCAGCGGTGTCGCTGACCGAGATCAGGGCCGGTGATCCCGAGCGAATCGCGCAGGCGACGCCGCCGACGCAATCGACGCCAGGCGCGGAAACCAAGCCGACCGGGCCGCCACCCGAACCACCCACGACCGGTCAACGCCCATCGGACACTCCGCCGCAGCCGGCCCGTCCCGATCCGGACGCGCAGAAGTCGGGCGCCCAGCCCGCGCTGCCGCCCGCGCCGGCGGAGAAGGTTGCGCCGCCGATCCGCGAGAAGTGATCCCACTTCCGTTGCATTGATTGTGCAATTGCAAAATCGTGGGCCGCCAAAGCTGTGGCGCGCTTGCTGACGCATTCCTGAGCAGCCATGTGACCCCGTTCCCTCGTATCAATTGGTAGGAGGGGACGCAGGCACCGCCTTCGAACGCCTTGTGTTGATCCCCAACAAGCGGTTAGGCTTGCTGCAACAAACAGCCGGCAGGTCGAAAAACAGCCGGTAAGTCAGGGAGTGACGCATGCGTGAGTTAACGCCTGATACGATCACGGATGCCGTGCTCGACCAGATGGCGACAACACCGGACCCACGCCTCAAGACGATCATGGCGTCGGCGGTCAAACACCTCCATGCCTTCGCCCGCGAGGTCAATCTGACGCCGGCGGAATGGATCAAGGGCATCGAATTCATGACCGCCGCCGGCAAGATGTGTTCGCCGGAACGGCAGGAATTCATCCTGCTATCAGACACGCTCGGCCTCTCCGCGCTCGTCAATGGCCTGCATGACGCCACCGCCCTGGAGGAAGCCACCAATACCAGCCTGCTCGGCCCGTTTTATCGCGAGGCCACGCCGACGCTCACGGCCGGGAGTTCGATCGCCAAGAACCCGAAGCCCGGCAGCGAATGCGTGCTGTATGGCCGCGTTACCGATGCCACCGGCAAGCCGGTCGGCAACGCCACGGTCTCGATCTGGCAGACCGGCGCCGACGGCCTCTACGATATCCAGGCTAGCGCGACCTCGGTCGATTACCGCGGCGTGTTCAGCACCGATGCGGACGGCGTCTATGTGCTGCGCACGGTCAAGCCGCTCGGCTATTCGATCCCGATGGACGGCCCCGTCGGCACCATGGTCAAGGCACAGGCGCGGCATGGCATGCGGCCGGCGCATATTCATTTCCTGGTCGGCGCCGCCGGCTATCGCGAACTCGTCACCGCGCTCTATCTGCGCGACGATCCCCATCTGGCCGATGACGTCGTGTTCGGCTCGTCGGGCGATCTCGCCGTCGACGTGATCGCCAACGATCCGGATTGCCCCATCAAGGGCATGCCGAGCATCCGCTTCGACATGCGGCTGTCTCGCGAAAGCGAGGCCGACAAGACCAGCGGGCGGGTCGGCGCCGATCCATCGGCAATCATGAAACAGGCCAAAGGTGAACCCGCCCCGGCCGGCTAGTCCTGACCTGACACAACTCCACTTCACCGCAGCCGGGCGAAGATCCGGCGGAAGCAGAACGACAACGGTACATAAGGGGGAATTGATGAAACGCAGAACTTTCCTGGGCGGCGCCATGGCTGTCGCGGTGGTTGGGCACGGTTCGAGCGCTCTTGCCCAGCAGCCGCCGATCAAGATCGGCATGTCGATGCCGCAGACCGGCGGCCTCGCCGGCGGTGGCAAGGCGTCGCTGCTCGGCATCGAGATCTGGCGCGATGACATCAACGCCAAGGGTGGCCTGCTCGGCCGCAAGGTCGAACTGGTCGTCTATGACGACAAGTCGAGCGCCTCGGAGACGCCGGCGATCTACGCCAAGCTGGTCGACGTCGACAAGGTCGACCTCCTGTTCGCCCCCTATGCGACGGTGCCGACCGCCCCGATCATGCCGTTCGTCAAGCAGCGCGGCCTGTTGCTGATGGGCAATTTCTCGTTCCAGGTAAACAGCAAGGTCGGCCACGACATGTGGTTCAACAATGCGCCCTGGGGGCCGGCGGATAGCTGGGCGGCCTCGTTCCTCGATCTGGCGCAGAAGGCCGGCGGCAAGAACATGGCGCTGCTGACGGCGGATCAGGAATTCGCGCAGAACCTCGCACTCACCGCGCGGGACGTCGCCAAGAAGCGCAACATCCCCGTCGTCTTCGACCAGGTCTATCCGCCGAACACCGTGGAATTCGCCTCCATCATCCGCGCACTCAAGGCTGCCAAGCCCGACATCGTCTATGTCGCGTCCTATCCGCCTGACTCCGCCGGTATCCTGCGCGCCGTGAACGAGATCGGGATCGGCGACGACGTCAAGATTTTCGGTGGCGGCATGGTCGGCCTGCAGTTCGCCGCCGTGATGTCGAACCTCGGCTCGCTGCTCAACGGCGTCGTCAACTACAATACGTGGCTGCCGGAAAAGAGCATGTATTTCGACGGCACCAAGGAATTTTTCGACAAGTACACCAAACGGGCCATCGAGGCCAAGGTCGATCCGCTCGGCTACTATCTGGCGCCGTTCGGCTATGCGATGGGCGAGATGGTCGCAGCTGCGGTCAATTCCACCAAATCGCTCGACCAGAAGGGCATCGCCAAATATCTGCGCGAGAACGAGCACAAGACCATCGTCGGGCCGATTGCGTTCGCAGCCGATGGCGAGCGCAAGGAAACCGCGACGCTGCAGGCGCAATTCCGGGGCGTGAAGGACAAGGATATCGAACAGTTCCGGTCCTCCGGCAAGCAGGTGATCCTGTTCCCCGACAAGCTGAAGACGGGTGATCTCATCAGTCCCTTCGAGGCCGCACGCAAGTAGGCCTCGTGGCTTTTCCGGCTCGGAGCCAGAGGGGGATCTGAATTGTTTTCGATGGACCTGCTGCTTGGCGCAGTGGTGCTCGGGGTGCTGCTCGGCTGCTTCTACGCAGCCGTCAGCGTCGGCCTGTCGGTTTCGTTCGGGCTGCTCGACGTTCCCCATGTCGCGCATCCGGCGTTCCTGGTGCTCGCCTCCTATGGCGTGTACCAGCTCAACGACAGCTACGACCTCGATCCGTTGCTGGCGGGCCTCGCCATCACGCCGCTGCTCTTCCTGTTCGGGCTCTTGGCCTACCGTGTCTACTACGAGACGTTCGAGAAGCGCGGCAGTGATGCCGGCGTTCGCGGTATCGCGTTCTTCTTCGGCATCGCCTTCATCATCGAGGTCCTGATCATCCTGCAGTTCGGCGTCGACCAGCGCTCGGTCACGGCGAACTATATCGGCAAGTCCTGGCGGTTCGGCGAGTTTCGGGTCCCGATCCGGCAGCTTGTCGCGTTCGCGGTGGCGCTCGCGCTGACGGTGGTGCTGGCGGTCTATTTGTCGAAAACCTTCATGGGACGCGCGATCCGTGCGGTGGCGCAGGACGAGGAGGCACTGCGGCTGATGGGCGCCAATCCGGTCCGCATCAAGCAGTTTGCCTTCGGCATCGCTACCGCCGTGCTCGGGATCGCCGGCGCGTTGCTGATCATCGTCGCTCCGGTCGAGCCGACGCTTGACCGCGCCTATATCGGGCGCACCTTCTGTGTCGTGGTGATGGCCGGGCTCGGCAGCATCAGCGGCACGCTGATCGCCGCCATCATTCTCGGCGTCGCCGAGTCCATCGTGCTGACGATGTTTGGCGCCTCCTGGGCGCCGGCGATCTCGTTCGCCATGCTGCTCGGCGTGCTCGCCGTCCGCCCGCAAGGTCTGCTCGGCCGATGAACAAGCGCAGCCACAGCATCGCATTCTGGGCCGGCGTGGCCGTCTTCCTCGTCGCCGTGCTGTCGATGACCCAGATCGTCCGCAACGAATATCCGTTCTTCGCCGGCTACGTCATCCTGCAGTTCATCGCGCTGGCGGTGGCCTGGACCATCCTCGGCGGCTATGCCGGCTACGTCAATTTCGGCACCAACGCCTTTTTCGGCGTCGGCGTCTACACGGCGGTCGCTTTGTTCAAGGCGACGGGAGCGCCGCTCGTGGTGCAGATCGCCGCTGCCGCCGTCGTCGGCATGCTGCTCGGCTTCGGCGTCGGCTTGCTGACGTTGCGGATGCGCGGCATCTTCTTCTCGATTGCGACGATTGCGCTTGCGATCATCATCGAGACCTTTGTGATGAACTGGCGCTTCGTCGGCGGTGCGGCCGGCATCCAGTTGCAGCGGCCGCCGGTGATGGCGCCGTTCGACTCTTACGTGAAGATGCTGTTCTTCGTGCAGGCCATCCTGGTGGTCATTGCCGTCGGAATCGCGCGCTACATCCAGAATTCCCGGATGGGCCGCGGTCTGCAGGCGCTTCGGGATGATGAACTCGCTGCCGAATGCACGGGTGTGCCGACCTTGAAGCTCAAGCTGGTGGCCTGCATGATCTCGGGCGCACTGATGTCGGCTGTCGGCGCGCCGGCCGCCATGTATCTGCAGTACGCCGACCCGTCCTCCGCATTCAATCTCACTTATTCCGTCTCGGCGCTTGCCATGTCGCTGATCGGCGGTACCGCGCACTGGATCGGCCCGGTGCTCGGTGCCATCCTGCTAGGCTCGACGCAGCAATTCCTTGCCGTGACCATCTCCTCGGAAGTCAACGTGCTGGTGCTCGGCATCATGCTGGTGCTGTTCGTGGTCGGCGCGCCCAAGGGCATCATCGGGCTGTTGCGGCCGCGCTACCGTCTGCGCGCGGGAGGCAAGCAATGACGATAGCCGCGCCCGACGCGCCCTTGCTGCAGGTGGGAACGCTCACCAAGACCTTTGGCGGCTTCACCGCGCTCGACAATATCAGTGTCGACATCAGGAAAGGCGAACGCTTCGGCCTGATCGGTCCCAACGGCTCGGGCAAGACCACGCTGATCAACTGCATCTCCGGCGCGCTGAAGCCGCAGGCCGGCAGCGTGGTGTTCTGCGGTGAGGACATCACCCAGTTGTCGCCGCATCTGCGCGCACGCCGCGGCATCGCCCGCAGCTTCCAGATCCCGCGCCCCTTCAAGAGCATGACGGTGCTCGAAAACCTCATGGTCGGGCTCGATTTCGCCGCTGCCGGCTCTGCCGCGGCGGAGGAGGAAATCGCGATGTCGATCCTGACGCGGATGGGACTCGCAGCCAAGGCCATGGCCCCGAGCGACACGCTGAGCCAGGTCGAACTGCGCAAGATGGAGCTCGCCCGCGCCATGGCGGTGCGGCCAAAACTCCTGATTTCCGACGAGGCGATGGCGGGGCTGTCCTCCTCGGAGGTCGATGAGGTGCTCGACCTCCTGATCAGCCTCGGCGAGGAAGACATCACCATCATCATGATCGAGCACATCATGCAGGCGGTGATGCGCTTTTCTGAACGGGTGATGTGCCTCGATGCCGGCAAGATCATCGCGCTCGGCGAGCCGGCCGAGGTGATGGCCAACAAGCGGGTGCAGGAGGCCTATCTTGGCACTTAGCCTTGCCATCGAAGGTCTCGATGCCGGCTACGGCGCCGTCAAGGCGCTGCGCGGCGTCACGCTTCACGTCGAGGCCGGTGAGACCGTGGCGTTGCTGGGCACCAACGGCAACGGCAAGAGCACCCTGATGAAATGCGTCATGGGCCTGGTCCGCCCGGACCGCGGCCGGCTGGCGCTGTCGATCGACGGTGTGGCGCATGACCTGACAAAACTCTCGCCCGAGGCGATCGTCGATCTCGGTGTGGCGCTGGTACCGGAGGGGCGACGGCTGTTTCCCAAGCTGACGGTGACGGAAAACCTGATGCTTGGGGCTTTCAGGAAAATGGCGCGCAGCGCGATTCAGCAGAATCTCGCGCTCGTGTTCGAGACCTTTCCGGTGCTGAAGGAGCGGCGCAGCCAGCTTGCCGGCACCATGTCCGGAGGACAGCAGCAGATGCTGGCGATCGCGCGGGCGCTGATGTCCTCGCCGCGACTGCTCCTGATCGACGAGCCCTCGGTCGGGCTGTCGCCGCTACTGGTGTCGCAGACCATTTCCAAGATCGGCGAGCTCAAGCAGCGCGTGGGATTGACCGTGCTGATGGCGGAGCAGAATTTCAACCAGGCGATCCGGATCGCGGACCGCGGCTACATCATCGTCCATGGCGAGATCGCGGTCGCCGCGCAGTCGGTCGACGAGTTGAAGGCCAACGACATCGTCAAGCGGCTCTATCTCGGCGGCGTCGCCTGAGAGGGATGACGGTATCGTGACTGGCGGTGGCCGTCGCCTGCCGATTTTACAGTCTCGCCTGTCGTCATCCCAGGCCTCATAATCCCTCCATCGTGCGATTGCGCGCGAAGCACAGATGAGGGCAGCCATGAAGATCGATGACGTCAGGCGAACCGCCTATTCGATGCCGCTGACCAACCCGTCGTTTCCGCCGGGGCCGTACCGTTTCTTCAACCGCGAATTTTTCGTCATCACCTATCGCACCGACCCCGAGGCGCTTGCCGCTGTTGTGCCCGAGCCGCTCGAGGTCGCGGACGCCGTCGTCAAATACGAATTCATCCGCATGCCCGACTCGACCGGCTTCGGCGATTACACCGAGACGGGCCAGGTCATCCCGGTCCGCTTCAAGGGCGAAGAGGGCATCTACGTTCATTCGATGTATCTGGACGACGAAGGGCCGATCGCCGGCGGCCGCGAACTCTGGGGCTTTCCCAAGAAACTGGCAAAGCCGAAAATCGCCGTCGAGAGCGACGTGCTGGTCGGCACGCTGCATTACGGCTCGGTGCTGTGCGCCTCCGCCACCATGGGCTACAAGCACCGCCCGGTCGATCACGACGCGGTGCTCAAGGGGATGAAGGCGCCGAACTTTATGCTCAAGATCATCCCGCATGTCGACGGCACCCCGCGGATCTGCGAACTGGTGCGCTATTATCTGGAAGACATCACGCTGAAGGAGGCCTGGACCGGCCCCGGGGCGCTCGGCCTGTTCCCGCATGCACTCGCCGATGTCGCCCGGCTGCCGGTGCGCGAAGTGGTCTCCGCGCTGCATTTCAAGGCCGATCTGACGCTGGGACTGGGAACGGTCGCGTTCGATTACATGGCGAGGTGACCTGCCGCTATCGGCCCGCGATCACTGCGCGCCCCTGAGCGTGCAGGCGGTCGAACAGGTCGTCACCACGCCGCGCTCGCAGGCGATGCACACGGCGACGCACTGCTTCTTGTCCTTGGGATTGTACTGGCTGTAGAGCTTGCGCGCGCAATTGTCGATCGAGCCCGTGACGTCAGCATGGCTGCTGCTCTCGGGCGTGCACGCGGCCAAGGCTGCGGCTGACAGGACGATGACAAAGATGACGCGCATATCGGGTGCTCCAACCGGAGCCGTCGCGCGTATCAAGCGGCGACGGCCCTGGGCCCTCGCAAGGATTCATCCTTAAGGATTGCGCGATTGAATTAATCGAGTGTTACAGGGAATTAGAGTTCTCGTGGGTAGTTCTACGCCGGTCGGGCCGGGGCAGGGGATGTGCGCTGCAGCGGGAACTGCAGCGCGCACGGGTCGCGCCGTTACCGCACCAGGATGTTCCTGAACTGCCAGGGATCCGACGTGTCGATGTCTTCCGGGAACAAGCCCGGACGGTCGGTGAGCGGCGTCCAGTCGGTGTAGTAGCCCTTCACCGGACCGAGATACGGCATCTGGATTTCCAGCAGACGATCGAAATCCATCTCGTCGGCCTCGACGATGCCTTCGTTCGGGTTTTCCAGCGCCCACACCATGCCGCCGAGCACGGCGGAGGTCACCTGCAGGCCGGTGGCGTTCTGATAGGGCGCGAGTTTGCGGGTCTCTTCGATGGAGAGCTGCGAGCCATACCAGTAGGCATTGTTGTCATGGCCGAACAGCAGCACGCCGAGTTCGTCGATGCCATCGACGATTTCGTTCTCATCGAGGATGTGGTGCTTTTCCTGCATCTTCGCGGCACGGCCGAACATTTCATGCAGCGACAGCACGGCATCGTCAGCCGGATGATAGGCATAGTGGCAGGTCGGACGATAGATCACCTTGCCCGATGCGTCACGCGCCGTGAAGTAATCGGCGATCGAGATCGACTCGTTGTGGGTGACGAGAAAGCCATACTGCGCGCCGCGGGTCGGACACCAGGTGCGCACGCGCGTATTGGCGCCGGGCTGCATCAGATAGATGGCGGCGCCGCAACCAGCTTCGTGGGTACGCGCATTCTCGGGCATCCATTTTTCATGGGTGCCCCAACCGAGTTCGGACGGCTGCACGCCTTCCGACAGGAAACCTTCCACCGACCAGGTGTTGACGAAGACATCAGGCTCTTTCGGCGATTTGGAGCGCTGGGTGTCGCGTTCGGCGATGTGGATGCCCTTGACGCCGGCCTGCCGCATCAAGTCCGCCCATTCGGCCTTGGTCTTCGGCTTGGGGGCATTGAGCTTCAGGTCGGCGGCGACATTGAGCAGCGCCTGCTTGACGAAAAAGGAGACCATGCCGGGATTGGCGCCGCAGCAGGAGACGGCCGTCGTCGAGCCGGCGGGGCGCGCCTTCTTGGCGGCCAGCGTCACTTCGCGAAGGGCGTAGTTGGAGCGCGCTTCCGGGCCCTTCGACGAATCGAAATAGAAGCCAAGCCAGGGCTCGTTGACGGTGTCGATATAAAGCGCGCCGAGTTCGTTGCAGAGCTCCATGATGTCGGTGGAGCCGGTATCGACCGAGAGATTGACGCAAAAACCCTGGCCGCCGCCTTCGGTGAGCAGCGGGGTCAGCAAGTCGCGATAATTGTCCTTGGTCACGCCCTGCTGGATGAATCTTACATTGTGCTTCTCGCAATGTGCCTTGCGGCCCTCGTCCTTCGGATCGATCACGGTGACGCGCGACTTGTCATAATCGAGATGCCGCTCGATCAGCGGCAACGTGCCTTTGCCGATGGAGCCGAAGCCGACCATGACGATGGGACCGGTAATCTTCGCGTAGATCTGCGAGGCGGGGCTCATGGGATGGTTTCTCCGGAACGTGCTGGTAGACAAATGGTGAGGGGTGGCTCAGGCGGTGCGGCGCTTCGCGGTCACTTCGATCTCGATCTTCATCTCGGGCTTGTAGAGTCCTGCGACGACGAGAAGGGTTGTGGCCGGGCGGATCTCGCCGAAGACTTCGCCGCAGACTGCGAAGAACGCATCCGCATCCGCGAGGTCGGTGATGTAGTAGGTCGCGCGGACGATATCGTCCATCGCGAAGCCGCCTTCCTTCAGCGCAGCCTCGATGCTCTTAAAGCAGTTACGTGCCTGGCTTGTGACATCGGCCGGGATGACCATGGTCGTATAGTCGTAGCCGGTGGTGCCGGCGACGAAGGCGAAATCACCATCGATGACGGCGCGGCTGTAACCGGCGATCTTTTCGAAAGGCGAGCCGGTGGAGATCAGGCGACGGGGCATCGGAACCTCGTTCGTGGGAAGGACTGGATCCGGGACGGGTTTGGCGCGGTTTAAGGGCTTTTGCCCGGCGCGCGCAACCCCTTGCGGGGCTACCGGGAGGGACTGACAACATTGGAGGCCGGGGACGCGGAGCCGCCCCAGCGGCGCACCATCAAGCCGCGCGCGGCACGAGCAGCGCCTTCCTGGCGCGGCCTGCCCTGGGTTTGGGCAGCCGCGCACCGGTCGCGGTGATCATACCCCAGGCGCCGTCGAGCACGCCGTCGCAAAACTCGAGGCCCAGCAGCCGCTCGCGCTCGAACGCGCCCGGCAGCGACAGCTCGCCGGTTTTGGCGGCCGAGAAGCCGAAGCGGGCGTAATAGGGCGCATCGCCCAGCAGGATAACCGCGCGATGGCCACGCGCCTTCGCCGCCGCGAGCGCGTGGTCCATCAACGCAGC
>NZ_LLXZ01000181.1:26570-26713 GCF_001440395.1 Bradyrhizobium jicamae
TGGCGGGAGGAAGCCTCCACCGCCAGCGGGCCGAGCATGAGCGCCGGGATGCCCCCGGCGCTGACGTGCCACAACCGCACGGTCCCGACCAGGCGGCCCTCGCGCACGGCCGACAGGCTGAGGCCTTCGGCGGGGGGGGGGGG
>NZ_LLXZ01000181.1:26820-69469 GCF_001440395.1 Bradyrhizobium jicamae
GCATCCAGCAGCGCTTCACGCGCAACGACGTCCGAGGCTCGCTCCGCACGGATCGCGAACGGAGCGGCCTTGGGGTTAAGGGCGATCTTGGTCTTCCGCAAAGCAGTCATGGCACGTCAGTCCCCGCTCGCAACGGCAAGCCTGCCGCGCAAAGCGTTGTCAAAAATTCGCAAATGACGGGGAGGGAGCCGGCGCACCGGCTCCCGTTATTCAAGCCTCAAGCGAGGCCGATCAGATGTGGTAGGTCCGCAGCGGCGGGATGCCGTTGAACGCCACCGACGAGTAGGTCGACGTATAGGCGCCGGTGCCTTCGATCAGCAGCTTGTCGCCGATCTCGAGCGTCACCGGAAGCGGATACGGCATCTTCTCGTACAGCACGTCGGCGCTATCGCAGGTCGGACCTGCGAGCACGCACGGCGTCATGTCCGCACCGTCATGCGGGGTGCGGATGGCGTAACGGATCGACTCGTCCATCGTCTCGGCGAGACCGCCGAACTTGCCGATGTCGAGATACACCCAGCGCACCTCGTCCTCGTCGCTCTTCCTGGAGATCAGAATGACTTCGGTCTCGATGATCCCGGCATTTCCGACCATGCCGCGGCCCGGCTCGATGATCGTCTCCGGGATCTGGTTGCCGAAATGCTTGCGCAGCGCACGGAAGATCGACCGGCCGTACTGCACGACCGGAGGAACGTCCTTGAGGTACTTGGTCGGGAAGCCGCCGCCCATGTTGACCATGGACAGGTTGATCCCGCGCTCGGCGCAGTCCCGGAACACCGTCGAGGCCATCGACAGGGCACGATCCCACGCCTTCACCTTGCGCTGCTGCGAGCCGACATGGAACGAGATGCCGCACGGCTCCAGGCCCAGACGCTTGGCGAGGTCGAGCACCTCGACCGCCATTTCCGGGTCGCAGCCGAACTTGCGCGACAGCGGCCACTCGGCGCCGGCGCAGTCATAGAGGATGCGGCAGAACACCTTGGCGCCGGGGGCGGCGCGGGCGATCTTCTCGACTTCGGCGGCGCAGTCGACCGCGAACAGGCGAATGCCGAGCGCGAAGGCGCGCGCGATGTCACGCTCCTTCTTGATCGTATTGCCATAGGAGATGCGGTCCGGCGTCGCACCAGCGGCGAGCGCCATTTCGATTTCGGCAACCGTCGCCGTGTCGAAGCACGAGCCCAGCGAGGCCAGCAGCGACAGCACTTCCGGCGCAGGGTTAGCCTTCACCGCGTAGAACACGCGGCTGTCCGGCAGCGCCTTCGCAAAGGTCTGGTAGTTGTCGCGCACGACTTCGAGGTCGACCACGAGGCACGGCTCGGTGTCCTGGCCCTCGCTGCGGCGGTTGCGCAGGAATTCCTGAATACGTTCGGTCATGGCACTCTCCAACGGCCCCAGCGACGGGATCCGCATCAACGTGACGTCGGATAAGAGCACTCCGGCCACATCGCGCGATGGAGGCGCAACGAAGCCAAAAGACTCAAACCAGACTGTGCTGCCGTGGATTGGTTGGGAGAGTTTCCCGCCCGCTCACCTGGCAATGAAGGACAAGCCTTTTCAGTAGCCCGCGCCGGCGTTGGAATGCCGGTAGAGACCAAAAAAGCCCGATCCGTCGTTGCTTTAAGTCGCGTCCCCCGTTGAGAGCGGAGTACGCCGGTTCGCCTCCGGCTGCCAGTCACGGTTGCAAGGGGTGGTGAGACCTTCAACGGCATCCCTGGAGAGAGATGCTGGCCGCCTGTTGAGCGACCCTCGGTTCTTCCATCCCTTGGCGGCTGTCCGGCCTCTTGTCCGGATACCTACCGACTGACACACGACCACAGGCACGTGCGAAATTGGGCAAGTTGGGAAATAAGTCTTTTGACTCGGCTTCGCAACAATTTTTTTAGGGTGGGGACAAATTTCGCGCGCGTGTGATTACGAAAGCGTTCGCGGTGCGCGCCGCTGACGACAAATCTGAACGGCTGTTAAGATTTCTCGCGAGGCGTTGAGCGCTTTAACGCCTGTGCCGCAGCACTTTCTTGAACGCGCGTCAGCCGCGCCTGAAGAACGGCTCGATGCGCTGCGCGCCGCGGATGAACGCCACCATGATCAGTACGCCGAGGCCGAACAGCACGGCCTGCAGGATGTGCGCTGAGGTGTCGTTGAGGCCGAACAGGATCGCGAGCGCCCAGCCGCCGGCAAACGCTGCGCCGAACACTTCAGCGCCGATCAGGATCGCCGCCGAGATGACGGTGATGACGCTCGGCCAGTAGATCTGGCGGGAGGATGTGGAAGCGGGCTGTTGGCTCATGGAAAAAAGGTCCTGTTCAGGGGGCGCAATCTCTCCGAAAAGGCCCCATCTATCAAGCGTAAAAGGCCCAAAAATGCCGCATCGCGTGATATAGATTGCCGCATCTTCTGGAGCGTTTTCGAGCGAAATCGGTACCGGTTTGCGTCAAGAAAACGAGGCAAAAACGGGAATTGTGATGTCAGAAACCCTGCATACGGCGGCCCCCTCGGAAGCTGGCGAAAACCCGCTGCTTCGGCCGTGGCAGACGCCGTTCGAGACGCCGCCTTTTGCCGAAATCGAGCCGGAGCACTTCCTGCCGGCCTTCGAGCAGGCTTTCGCCGACCATGCCGCCGAGATCGCGGCGATCACCCATGATCCCTCGGCGCCGGACTTCGCCAACACCATCACGGCGCTGGAGCGCTCGGGCAGGCTGCTCTCCAAGGTCGCGGCGGTGTTCTACGACCTGGTCTCGGCGCACTCCAATCCGGCGATCCTGGAGATCGACAAGGAAGTCTCCTTGCGGATGGCGCGGCACTGGAACCCGATCATGATGAACGCGGTGCTGTTTGGTCGCATCGCGATGCTGCACGAGAACCGCGCCACGCTCGGCCTCACCGGTGAACAGAACCGGCTGCTGGAGCGCACCTACACCAATTTCTACCGCGCCGGCGCCGGCCTTGACGAGAGCGCCAAGAAGCGCCGGGCCGAGATCAACGAGCGGCTGGCCCAGCTCGGCACCTCCTTCAGCCACCATCTGCTCGGCGACGAGCAGGACTGGTTCATGGAGCTCGGCGAGGACGACCGCGGCGGCCTTCCCGAGGCCTTCGTCGCCGCGGCCAAGGCGGCGGCCGAAGAGCGGGGCATGGCGGGCAAGGCGATCGTGACGCTGTCGCGCTCCTCCGTCGAGCCGTTCCTGAAGAGCTCCTCCCGCCGCGACCTGCGCGAGAAGGTCTACAAGGCCTTCACCGCCCGCGGCGACAATGGCAACGCCAACGACAACAACGACACCATCGTCGAGATCCTCGAGCTCCGCGAGGAGGCTGCGAAGATCATGGGCTTTCCGACCTACGCCGCCTACCGGCTGGAGGATTCCATGGCCAAGACACCGGACGCCGTCCGCGGCCTGCTGGAGCGGGTCTGGAAGCCGGCCCGGGAGCGTGCGCTCGCCGACCGCGACGCGCTGCAGGCGCTGATCGCGGAGGAGGGCGGCAACTTCACGCTGGCGCCGTGGGACTGGCGCTACTACGCCGAAATCCTGCGGCAGCGGAAAGCCGATTTCGACGACGCCGCCATCAAGCCCTACCTGGTGCTCGACCACATGATCGAGGCCGCCTTCGACTGCGCCACCCGCCTGTTCGGGATCACCTTTGCCGAGCGCAAGGACATCCCGGTCTGGCATCCGGATGTCCGGGTCTGGGAGGTCAAGGGTCCTGACGGCCAACACAAGGCGCTGTTCTATGGCGACTACTTCGCCCGGCCCTCCAAGCGCTCCGGCGCCTGGATGACCTCGCTGCGCGACCAGCAGAAGCTCGACGGCGAGATCGCCCCCTTGATCATCAACGTCTGCAACTTCTCCAAGGGTGCGGACGGCCAGCCGTCGCTGCTGTCGCCGGACGATGCACGCACCCTGTTCCACGAGTTCGGCCACGGCCTGCACGGCATGCTGTCCAACGTGACCTATCCCTCGCTGTCGGGGACCTCGGTGTTCACCGATTTCGTCGAGCTGCCCTCGCAGCTCTACGAGCACTGGCAGGAGCAGCCGCAGGTGTTGCGGCAGTTCGCCAAACACTACCAGAGCGGCGAGCCGCTGCCGGACGACCTGCTGCAACGCTTCCTCGTCGCCCGCAAGTTCAATCAGGGCTTTGCCACCGTGGAGTTCGTTTCCTCGGCGCTGATCGACCTCGAATTCCACACCCAGCCGGCCGCGGCCAGCCGCGACGTCGCGGCCTTCGAGAAGACGGAACTGGAGAAGATCGGCATGCCCGCGGAAATCGCGCTGCGGCACCGGCCCACGCAGTTCGGCCATATCTTCTCCGGCGATCACTATGCCTCCGGCTATTACAGCTACATGTGGTCGGAGGTGATGGATGCCGACGCGTTCGGCGCCTTCGAGGAGGCCGGCGACATCTTCGATCCCGCCACCGCCAAGCGGCTGCACGACGACATCTATTCGTCGGGCGGCTCGCGTAACCCCGAGGAAGCCTATGTCGCCTTCCGCGGCCGCGAACCCGAGGCGGATGCGCTGCTGCGCCGCCGCGGCCTGCTCGAAGCAACGCCGGCGGCTTGAGATGCGCACGGTCATGCAGCGATTGCTCGGTTTCGTTCTCCTGATCACGGCGCTCGGCACGGCCGCGGCCGAGGCCCATCCCCATGTCTGGATCACCGCCAAAAGCGAGGTGGTCTACGCGCCCGACGGCTCGATGACGGGCGTGCGCCACGCCTGGACCTTCGACGACATGTTCTCGACCTACGCGCTGCAGGGCATCGAGACCAAGACCAAGGGCGTCTACACCCGCGAGGAACTGGCGCCGCTGGCGCAGACCAATGTCGAATCGCTGAAGGATTTCGCCTACTTCACCTTCGCCAAGGCCGACGGCAAGAAAGAGAAGTTCAACGAGCCCATCGACTACTACCTCGAATACAAGGACAGCGCGTTGACGCTGCATTTCGTGCTGCCGCTGAAGGCGCCGGTGACATCGAAGCAGCTGGCGCTGGAGGTGTTCGATCCCTCCTATTTCATCGACTTCAAGTTCGACGACAAGGATCCCATCAAACTGGTCGGCGCGCCGGCCGCCTGCCAGATGAAATTCCAGCGGCCGAACGACGAGACCGCGAACACCCAGCGGCTGAACGAGCAGAACTTCATGAACGGCGACAATTCCAACTATGGCGCGATGTTCGCCAACAAGATCACGGTGAACTGCCCGTGAAGTCGTTGCCTGCAAGGCTCGCACAGGGCGAGATAACCAGAATCTTGGCGATCACGGCCGTGGTGCTCGCGGCCGTGATGGTTTTCGACGCCTGCTGGCACGCGCTGATGGCACAGAACCCGTTCGGCGGTCCGCGGCCCGCGGCCGAGCCGCAGGTCGGCGGCGTGATCGGATGGATTCTGGCCAAGCAGTCCGAATTCTATCGCGAGATGTCGCAGACCATCCGCGCGGCGAAATCGGACGGCAGCGCGGTCTGGACGCTGCTCGGGATCTCGTTTGCCTATGGGATCTTCCACGCTGCCGGGCCCGGCCACGGCAAGGCGGTGATCTCGTCCTATCTCGTCGCCAACGAGGAGACCGCGCGGCGCGGCATTGTGCTGTCGTTCGCCTCGGCGTTCCTGCAGGCGCTGGTGGCGGTGGTGATCGTCGCCGTGTTCGCCTGGCTGCTCTCCTCCACCGCCAAGACGATGTGCTCCGCGGAGAAGGCGATCGAGATTGTCAGCTACGGCCTGATCGCGGCCTTCGGCGCCCGGCTGGTCTGGACCAAGGGCGGCGGCTTCATGCGCGCGCTGCAGGCGAAACCGGCGCCGGCGATGGCGGTGGCCACGGCCGGTCATCATCACGATCATGGACATCATGATCATGGCCATGCGCATCATCATGACCACGGCCATCATCAGCACGACCACGGACATGACCATGATCACGGCCATGTTCATGACGAGCATTGCGGCCATTCGCACGGGCCCACGCCGGATCAACTCGCCGGCCCCGGCGGCTGGCGGCGCGGCCTGGGGACGATCTTTGCGGTGGGCATGCGGCCCTGCTCGGGCGCCATCCTGGTGCTGGTATTCTCGCTGGCGCAGGGACTGTTCCTGGCCGGCATCGCCGCGACCTTTGTGATGGGGCTCGGAACTGCGATCACGGTCGCCACCATCGCCATCGTTGCCGTCTCGGCCAAGGGCCTGGCCCGCCGGCTCAGCGCCGGCCGCGAGGGCGGCGGCGCGTTGATCATGCGCGGCATCGAGTTCGGCGCCGCAGGCTTGGTGCTACTGTTCGGCCTCGGCCTGCTGTTCGGCTACCTCGCTGCCGAACGCGCGACGTGTCTCTGATCGTAGCCCGGGTGAAGCGCAGCGTAACCCGGGGGCCGTAGAACGCGCGGGCATCGATTCCCGAATTGCGCTACGCTCCATCCGGGCTACGAAATCGAACACGCCAAAAGGACGGTGCCGGGAATCCCATGTCACGCGAGCAATTCTGGTTCTTCCACCCGTTCCGGGTGCGCTATTCCGAGATCGACGGCCAGGGCGTCGTCTTCAACGCACACTATCTGACCTATTTCGACACCACCATCACCGAGTATTTTCGCGCGCTCGGCTATGATCAATATGCCGACGCAAAAAAGTCCGGCGTCGATTTCCACGTCGTCAAATCCGTCATCGAATACAAGGCGCCGGTTCGCTTCGACTGGGAGCTCGACGTCGGCGCGCGCGTGGCGCGGATTGGCAATTCGAGCCTGACCTTCGAACTCGCGATCTTCCTCAAAGGCGGCGGCGATGCGCTGGTGACCGGCGAGATCGTCTGGGTCAACACCGACCAGAACACCCATCGGCCGGTCCCGATATCGCAGGATATCCGGGATTTGATTGCGACGCGGGAGCGGCATTTGGCGGCGTGAGATTTGCGTTGCGAGAGCGTGACTATCTCCACCGTCATTGCGAGCGAAGCGAAGCAATCCATCCATCCGCGCACGTGGTGACAATGGATTGCTTCGCTTAGCTCGCAATGACGCGGACAGGCCACGGCGCAGATGTCGTAATGCTATCGACCGTCGTGCGCCGTCGACGCAGCAGCGCACCGCAATGCATCAGAACAACTATAACCTCGGCGAGCGGCTCAGGCCGTCTGTCGAAGAGAACTTATGCCTGAAGAACAGATCAAGCTTCACGGGTTCGCCGGTATCTCGCCAGAACAGTCTTTGACCGAGGCTGGCCGCCACCGCGAGGCGATGGTGGCCGCCGACGAGAGTATGGTCATCCGTTGCTTTGGCGATGACCTCGCCGGCTTCGTCAACGATGGTTTTCATGCGCTGCCTCCAATGCAACGCGCTGGTCAGCGCAGCCGCGATGGTACGCAAGCTATCTAACCTCGTGCCGGCTCCGGCGTTCCAACCTGTGAAGATCCGGCGTCCGTATTCGACATGCGCCACGTCGCGCGATGTCCTTGTGTACGATGTGGTGCATAATCCAGCCTGTCTTGGCGACGTGCCCATGGCCCCTTGCAAGGGTTCCTTCACCTTGATCAAGGGAACACCCGAACTGGCTATAGCCGGATCCCGCTTCACGTTTAAGAATCCGACCGCTGCTGCTGGGGGCCAAACGGAGATATCCGATGGGTGTGGCAGGCTTGCGTTTCGCGCATGTGAAGAGAACTCTCCGCGTCCGGGCGGTCCTTGTCGGCCTGCTGGAAGAGTTGCCGTTTGTCTGCCCGGTGGTGGTTGCCGTCGGCTCGCTGATCATGATCGTCATCGAGCTCTTCAAGGATTTGCCGCAGTGAGGCGGCCCGACCACCAAGGCGCGCGCTCAATCATCTATCGGATTATCGCGATGTGAACCGTGCCAGCATCGAGCACACCGTGCACGTCTGTTTAGCCCTCAACAGCGACGCGAGAGCGGACAACTCGAGACCCGCCGCTTTGGGTCAATCACGTCATTTTTGATGTCGGCCAGCTACTTCTGTTCTGCAATCAACTTCGGACATGTCGTTGCGCTGCGCTAAATGACGCGATGGGCCAACAGCGGAAATTGTCTCGGCTTGACCGAATGAATCGTAATTCAAGTCAGCGGCCCTCCAAATATCCTCCTTATGACCTCCTCGCCATGAGATTCAAAACACCGCCCATGGCTGATCACAATGCGCTTCGGTCGCCAAGAGTGGATTTTTGCAAATGCTGCTTTCGCCCTTCGCCGCTGAAGTAACAACGGCAGCCGCATGCCAAAGAAAAGTTGGCCGTGGGGATGGTTCATCCCGCTGAGCTTTGTTGCCGTTCGCCAAGGTTCGGGCATTTTATCCAACTCGATATTGATAATCGTGTCCGTGAGAACTAGCGTCTCCGACTTCTTGTGAAAGAAAATGAACTCTTTGAAGTACCCACCAGGAAATAGCGTCTGGTCGATGTCTGGCCCCCATTCTTCTGGCGGATTGAAGTCTAAGTCTCGTGCAAACGTGACATCGATGTGCCGGGCGCGCGCTCTTCGGCGTACACGCGGTGAAGCCCATGGGATCGCATCGGGAAACACTTTCGACCACTCCCCGATATGAGCGTAGTGAAACTGGTTGGGTGACACGAGATGTCGGATTGTCCCCATCCGCTGCAGCTCGCCCGCCAGCCCCTCATCAAATTTGATCGGTGAGTGCAGGAACAGGTCACCATTCGAAAGGCGCACCACCGTCATCCGCGTAGTGAAAGGCAGCGCTAGCGTGACGCCACCTACGATCAAGCGTTCGAATGGCCCATCGACGATTCCGATGTCCGGCCCCATCGGCTTAAATACGTTTATTGGTTCGTAGAGAGAGGCGCCCACGGTTATTTTCCCGTTAGCTTCCTGCACAGAGTATGTCTGATCAGGGGAGGTCTGCAACGGTCAGCAGTCGACGTCCTCCGCGACCGCTGAGGACCAGAGGCCGAGGTCCGCAATGGAGTGCTTCGATGTTTAACCCACAACATGCGCGCCTGGAATTCGAAGCAATCTTGCGCGGCAGAGACCTACATGAGCATGACCTTAACCTGGTCGACGGCTGTGAGGCGCTTTTCGATTTCTACCGGGATCGGAGGCCAAGCGGACGTGTATTTGAGCAACATGAAGACGCGGATATGCTTCTTTTCCAATGGGGGACCTTCGATTGGGGAGCGGGTGAGCAGTTTGCCTTCAGCCTGACGAGGCAAATCATCGTGTACGAGGACGCAGAGGACGAAGACATTTGGCAACTGAGTCTCACGTTCGAGTTCGAAGCGAACGATGATCTCAGGTCGTTGGGCAATGGCGACAAATGGTGTCACTCCTTACTGGAGTTGCCAGAATTTCGAAAATACGTGCGGCGGTCCACCGCCTTCAGAGTCTGTGCTGAACATCAAGTCCGTCGGACCCTGCTTGAATACGGGGCCGCAGGCTGATGTCCGCGCGACGAGCATCCTACACCGGCAAATACCCCTTGATCGCCGGCAGAAAGAAAATCGCGATGTTGATCGCGAACCCGAGGCTCCAGAGGATCGAGCGCAGCGTCGGGCGGTTGCCGAGATAGGTGAAGACGTAGGCGATCCGCACGATCAGGAACAGGATGGCGAGTTCGTCGATCAGGCGCTGCGGTGCCAGCCGAAATTCTGCGAGCAGCACCGCGACGGCAAAGAACGGAAACGCCTCGATGCCGTTCTGATGGGCGCCGAGCGCGCGGGCGCGGATCGGGTCCTGGTAGAAGCTGGGATCGCGCGGCTTGGCATTGTCGAAACGTGCGTGGGCGGCCCATTTGACCGAGGCGATGGTCAGCAGATAGAGCAGCAGCGTTCCGAAAATGCACCATTCGGCGATCGTCATGGTTCCTCTCCCCGCGCGCACTGGCGAGCGCGCGCCCCGCGGCAATCCGGGAAGCGTACCGAACCGGCGGTTATCTTGACAAGGATGGTGCAACGCGCGAAGGCATCGAAATCATGACCGTGGTCGTCCCCTTTGGCAATGCGAAGCAGGCATCGGCAACCCCGCCGCAGCGCATCGGCGTGCTGCTGGTCAATCTCGGCACGCCCGATAGCGCCGATGCCCAGGGGGTGCGGGTTTATCTGAAGGAATTTTTGTCCGATCCGCGTGTGATCGAGGACCAGGGCCTGGTCTGGAAGCTGATCCTCAACGGCGTCATTTTGCGCGTGCGTCCCGCCCGCAAGGCGCGCGACTACCGGAAGATCTGGAACGCCGAGAAGGACGAATCCCCGCTCAAGACCATCACCCGATCGCAGGCCGAAAAGCTCGGCGAAGCGATCGCGGACCGCGAGCATGTCGTGGTCGATTGGGCGATGCGCTACGGCAACCCGTCGATCCGCTCGCGCATCGAGGCACTGGCCGCGCAAGGCTGCGACCGCCTGCTGGTGGTGCCGCTCTATCCGCAATATTCCGCGGCGACCTCGGCGACCGTATGCGACGAGGTGTTTCGCGCGCTCGCCGGCATGCGCGCGCAGCCGACGCTGCGGGTGAGCCCGCCCTATTATGACGATCCCGATTACATCGAGGCGCTCGCCGTCTCGATGTCGGAACATCTTGCGAGCCTGCCGTTTCAACCCGAGCTGATCGTCGCGTCGTTTCACGGCATGCCGCAGAAATATGTCGACAAGGGCGACCCCTACCAGGCGCAGTGCGTCGCAACAACCGAGGCGCTGCGCAAGCGCATGGGGCTTGATGCCTCCAAACTGCTGCTTACATTTCAATCGCGCTTCGGCAACGACGAGTGGCTGCAGCCCTATACGGACAAGACCATCGAAAAACTCGCGAAAGATGGTGTGAAACGTATTGCCGTCGTGACCCCCGGCTTCTCCGCCGATTGCCTGGAGACGCTGGAGGAGATCGCGCAGGAAAACGCCGAGATTTTCAAGCACAACGGCGGCGAGCAGTTTTCCGCGATTCCCTGCCTCAACGACAGCGAGCCCGGCATGGACGTCATCCGACAGCTCGTCTTGCGCGAGCTGCAAGGCTGGATTTAACCAGTCGAAGAATTTCCCATAGCTTGCCGCCGTTCGGCCTTTGAGAACATCTGGTGGCCGGCAAATTGTTCCCCAGCTATATAACGGTAACTCGAGAACAGCCGGGCCTGAACCGGCGCCGCGGCTTTGCTGACAAGAATGAGAGATCGCGTCCGGCAACGCTCACCTTGCCGTATCTGGAGGACTTGATGACTGGTTTCGATATTTTCGCGATCGCCTTTGTTCTGCTCGTCATCGTCACGCTGTTCGCGGGCGTCAAGACGGTGCCGCAGGGCTATGACTGGACCATCGAGCGGTTCGGTAAATACACCCGCACGCTGTCGCCGGGACTGAACCTGATCGTGCCTTATTTCGATCGCGTCGGCCGCAAGATGAACATGATGGAGCAGGTGATCAACATTCCCGAGCAGGAGGTGATCACCAAGGACAACGCCACCGTGACGGTGGACGGCGTCGCCTTCTTCCAGGTGTTCGACGCGGCGAAGGCGAGTTACGAAGTCGCCAATCTCGAACAGGCGATCATTGTCCTAACCATGACCAACATCCGCTCGGTGATGGGCTCGATGGACCTCGACCAGGTGCTGTCGCATCGCGACGAGATCAACGAGCGGCTGCTGCGCGTCGTTGATGCCGCAGTGTCGCCATGGGGGCTGAAGGTCAACCGGATCGAGATCAAGGACATCGTGCCGCCGGCCGATCTGGTGGAAGCGATGGGGCGGCAGATGAAGGCCGAGCGCGTCAAGCGCGCCGACATCCTGCAGGCCGAGGGCCAGCGCCAGTCGGAAATCCTGCGCGCCGAAGGCGCCAAGCAGGGCCAGATTTTGCAGGCCGAAGGCCGTCGCGAAGCCGCCTTCCGCGATGCCGAGGCGCGCGAGCGCCTGGCCGAAGCGGAGGCCAAGGCGACGCAGATGGTTTCCGAATCCATTGCCAAGGGCGATATTGCCGCGCTGAACTATTTTATCGCCGACAAATACATCAAGGCGTTCGGGCAGTTTGCGGAATCGCCAAACCAGAAGATCCTGATGATTCCGGTGGAAGCCACCAGCGTGCTGTCCTCGCTCGCCGGCATCGGCGAGATCGCCAAGGCGGCGTTCGGCGAGAGCGCGGCCTCTGCGACAGCAGCCGCGCGGCGGACGTCCTCGGTGCCGAACACCGGCCCGACGCCGCCGCCGGTCGCGCCGCAACGGTGAGCCTGGTCCGAACGGTCACAATGCTTGATGAGAGGTTCGTGTGATGGCCGAGATGTTTTCGACGTTAGGCACCTGGAATTGGCTGATCTTCGGCTTCCTCCTGATGGCGCTGGAATTGCTGGCGCCGGGCGTCTTCATGTTCTGGCTCGGGCTCGCGGCGCTCCTGACCGGGCTGGTGTCGTTTGCGATCAATCCGTCCTGGCAGACGCAACTGCTGATGTTCGCGATCTTCGCCATCGCCGCCGTGCCGGCATGGCGATATTTTGCGCGCAGCGCCGGAAGCAGCAACCTGAGCAGCCCGTTCCTCAACAGGCGGAACGAAGCGCTGATCGGCCGCGAATTCACGCTGGAAAAGCCGATCGTTGGCGGCACCGGCACGGTGCGGATCGACGACACGATCTGGCGCGTCGCCGGCCCCGACGCGCCCGCCGGCAGCCGCGTCAAGGTGGTTCGGGCGGACGGGGCGAGCTTGACGGTGGCGGCGGCCTAGCCTGCCAAACGCCGGCTCCATCGCTCGGCGAAGTGATGCAGTGGCAGGAAGCTTTCCATCAGCTCCCTGCCGAGTGGCGTCAGGTGATAGCCGTCGCCGGAAAGGAGTTCGACGAAGCCGGCCTCGCGCAGCTCCGACAGGCGGGCCTGCATCACGGTCGGCGAGGCGTCGTCGCAGGCGGTGCGGAGCGCGCGCGAGGTCAAGGGGCCGTCGCGCAGCTCCCAGGCGATACGCAAGGTCCAGCGGCGGCCGAGCAGATCGAGCAGGGCCATGATCGGCCGCCCGGTCCGGGAGCCGCGAACGGCGCTTTGTCTGGTTTTTGTCGCCGGTTTCGGCATCGAACCCCTCTTGCGTGATGCTACAAATAATGTAGCGTAGTGCTACGTTATTTGTAGCACAGGAGTTGGTCGTGTCCCAGACCGCGCCGCGCATCGCGCCGCTTGAGCCGCCCTATGCACCGGAGATTGCCGAGCAGTTCAACCGCATCATGCGTGGCGCGCCGCCGCTGACGCTGTTCCGTGTCATCGCCGGCAACGCTCGCGCCTGGGAAAAATTCCGCGCCGGCAGCCTGCTGGATCGTGGACCGCTCTCGTTGCGGGAGCGCGAGATCGTGATCGACCGCACCTGCGCGCGAACCGGCTGCGAGTATGAATGGGGCGTGCATGTCACGGCGTTCGCGGAAGCCGCGCGGCTGACGGAAGAACAGGTCCGTGCCACCGTGCTCGGCGATGCCGATGCTGGCTGTTGGTCGGCGGCAGAACAGGCGCTGATCGCCGCGGTCGATGCGCTGCACGAGCGGGCGACGCTCGATGACGCGGAGTTCGCTGCGGTGTCGGCGTATTACGACGAGGCAAAAATATTCGAGATCATCCTGCTGTGCGGATTCTATCGCACGGTGTCGTATCTCGCGAACGGACTGGCACTGCCGCTGGAGGAGAGCGCGGCGAGGTTTCCGAGGTGGTGAAACCGTGGGGTGGGCAAAGCGAAGCGTGCCCACCATTTCGGTCGCGTTGTGTCGCGGTGGGCACGCTGCGCTTTGCCCACCCTACGTGACCGTTCGAACCTACGCCACGCCGGCGCGCAGGAAATCGTGCAGGTGGACGATACCGACGGGCTTGTTGGCATCGGTTACGATCAGCGTCGTGATCTTCGAAGAGTTGAGAATCTCCAGCGCCTCGCCGGCCAGTACGTCACGGTCGATCGTTTTCGGATTGCTGGTCATCACCTCGTCGACGGTGGCCGTCATCAGATCGGGCCCCATATGGCGGCGCAGATCGCCGTCGGTGACGATGCCGACAATATGCCCACGCGCGTCGACGATGCCGACGCAGCCAAAACCCTTCGAGGTCATCTCAACCAGCGCGTCGGACATTTTTGTGCCGAGCGGCTTCAGCGGCACCGCATCGCCGGAATGCATGAGATCGCGGGTATATTTCAGCATCGCACCCAGCTTGCCGCCGGGATGCAGCACGCTGAAATCGGTCGAGGTGAAGCCGCGGCCTTCCAGGAGTGCGATCGCCAGCGTATCGCCGAGCGCGAGCATCATCAGCGAGGAGGTGGTCGGCGCCAGATTATGCGGGCAGGCCTCGCGCGCTTTCGGCAGCGTCAGCGCGATCTCGGCCGCCTTGGCGAGCGTCGATTCCCGCTCCGCTGTCATCGCGATCACGGAAATCCGGAAACGCGCGGCATAGCTGATCAGATTCTTCATCTCCGGCTGCTCGCCCGACCAGGACAGCGCCAGGATGACGTCGTCGGCGGTGATCATGCCGAGGTCGCCGTGGCTGGCTTCGGCGGCATGAACGAAGAAGGCCGGCGTGCCGGTCGAAGCAAAGGTCGCGGCGACCTTGCGGCCGATATGGCCCGATTTGCCGAGCCCGGTGACGATCAGCCGTCCCTTGGCGTTGCGGATCAGGTCGACCGCGGCGGTGAAGGGGGCGCGCAGATCGGATTGCAGCGCCGCCGTGAGCGCGGCGATGCCGCTGCCCTCGGCATCGAGCGTGCGCAAGGCCGACTGAACGGCGGAGTCAGCGGGGTCGGTGCCGGATGATTTTGCCATCAGCGGATACGAATGAGCCATGTCTGTTCCAGGGAGGAGGGGCCTCGCCCCAAAGCCCTCCATAGCATGGCCCGCCCGCCGATGCGACGCGCGCCGCAGAGCTCTCAACGCCTCATTAACCATAATTGTCTTAACTCCATTAACGACATGTGCCGCGAGCCTCGCGGAATGCGTCGAGTAAGTGACTGTTTTTGTTGGAGTATATTCCATCGTGATGGCGAGGCCAGTAACGGGCCGGAACAGCCGCGCGCGCACGCTTCGCGCAGCCTTGCCGTGCCTTGCGCTGATCGCGCTCTCGGGAACCGCAGCGCACGCGCAAACCGTCACGCCGGACCTATTCAGCTCAAGGCGCGCCAGCCAGGTGACGTCGCCGGATTCGCCGCTGCGCCGCACTTCGGCGGAGGTGAACGATCCGCTCGCCAGCCCAAAGCTGCAGGAGGATGAGAAGCGCGCTCCGTCGCGGATCGGGCAGATTCCGAAATACGGCCTGCCGGCTGCGAGCGGCGCCGCCGATTCCGGCTACGACTCGCTCAACCGCCAGCGCAAAAAGCCAAAGTACTATCCGGGGCAGGCGAGGCCGAAGCCGCCGGTCGGGCCCGGCAGCCCGCCGCCGCCGATTGCGTCGAACACGCAGCTGCGGCTCTCGATCCCGCCGTCGGAATCCGCCAACAAGACACGCCTTGCGCCGGCGATGGCGGGCACTGTGGTCGGGCAGCCGCCGCGCAAGCGGCTCAGGATCGACGACGATCCGTTCGGCGCCGTCGGCGATTACGCCGGCAGCTTCCTGATCAAGTCAGCCGTCGAACTCAGAGGCGGTTACGACACCAATCCCGGGCGAACGTCGGTGCCGCGCGGATCGCCATTCTATGTGATCGCGCCGGAATTCGTCGCGTTCTCCGACTGGGAGCGCCACGCTGTTGTCGCCGACCTCAGGGGTTCCTTCACCGGCTACACCAACACTTTTCCGCCGGTGGACGGCGTGGTGTCGTCGGCGCCGACGAATATCGACCGTCCGAATTTCATCGGCCATGTCGATGGCCGTCTCGATGTCACCCACGACACCCGCCTGCTCGGCCAGGCGCGATTGCTTGTCGCCACCGACAATCCCGGCAGCCCGAATGTGCAGGCCGGCCTGTCCAGATATCCGGTCTATGCGACGTTCGGCGGCACGCTTGGCGTCGATCAGAACTTCAATCGCCTGCAGCTTTCCGCAGGGGCTGCGATCGACCGCACCGTCTATCAATACTCGGAGTTGACCGACGGCACCTCGACCAGCAACGACGACCGCAACTACAATCAGTACGGCGGGCTCGGCCGCGTCAGCTACGATCTGATGCCGGGCTTGAAACCGTTCGGCGAAATCGTGGGCAATATCCGCTCGCACGACATTCTGGTCGATCGTAATGGCTATCAGCGCAATTCCAGCGGCGGCAACGTCAGGGCCGGCACCAGTTTCGAACTCTCGCGGATGCTGACCGGCGAAGTCGCGGTCGGCTGGGCGGCGCGCACCTATGAAGATCCGCGGCTGCAATCGCTACAGGGCCTGCTAACATCGGCCTCGCTGGTGTGGGTCGCAACGCCGCTGACATCAGCAAAATTCTTCGCCACCACCTCGATTGACGAGACCACCGTGCCCGGCGTTTCCGGCGTGCTGACGCACACCTACACCGCCGAAGTCGATCACGATTTCCGCCGCTGGCTGAGCGCCATCGGCAGATTCACCTGGGGCACCCAGCGATACCAGGGCGACGACCGCTTCGACCGTTTCTATTCGCTCTCCGGCGACCTGATCTACAAGATGAGCCGTACTCTCTGGCTCAAGGGTACGCTGCGCCGGGACTGGCTGGATTCGAACCAGCCCGGCAACAGCACGGCATCGACGGTGGTGATGCTGGGGGTGAGGGTGCAGAACTGAGGGACGCATAATCCCTGTCGATTGCAGGGAAAGCGATTCTTTCGCCCGCGGCGAATGCAAACAAAAACCCCGGCACTTCTGCCGGGGTCCTAAAATATCGTGACAGGCACTCGTCCTCTACGGGCACGGACGGCGGAGGCCGTCGCGGCCGAGATAGGTCATGCTATTGGGATCGAACGAACGGTAGCGCTGCATGCAATAGCTGACGGCATCGCGCCGCTGCTGCTCGGCGGCGCTCGCTGCGATCGCGCCGCCGATGATGGCCGCGCCGACCCCGATGCCGACTGCGGCGCCGACACCGCTGCCTCGACCGCGTCCCCAACCGCCGCCCCGGCCTCGACCCCAGCCGCGCTGTGCGAAGGCCGGAGAGACGCCCGCTGCAACAAAGGCGCCGGTCGTGGCAACCATGCCGAACGCGTACATGAATAGCAGGGTACCCGCCGCCAATACGCGTGTGATGCGCTGGCGCACCGAATTGCCCATTCCTTGAGTTCTCATACTACCGCCTTTCTTCATGATTCCAGATAATGATGCCCACCTGAGGAGAGGTGGGCATTGATCCGGATCCAGCGAGGTTGCGGGCAATATGATGACGTGTCCAGACACATCGCGGCATACGTGGGCTGACCCGCGCATCCATCAACCCTCGCGAGATGCCCGTTCGAGTTCGAGCGAAAGGCTATCACTGCCGGGCTGAGCCCGGCGATAGCGGCCTTTAGCGCGGCAGCGTCGTCGATCCCATCAGATACTGGTCGATCGCGCGCGCACACAGGCGGCCCTCGCGGATCGCCCAGACCACCAGCGACTGGCCGCGGCGCATGTCACCGGCGGAGAAGACGTTGGGCAGCGAGGTCTTGTAGTCGATCAGATTGGCGCGGACGTTGCCGCGCTGGTCGAGATCGACGCCGAGCGTCTTCAGCATGCCTTCGTGCACGGGATGCACGAAACCCATGGCGAGCAGCACGAGCTGCGCGTCGAGTTCGAATTCGGTGCCGGGCAGCGGCTTGAACTTGTCGTCGACCTTCACGCAGTGCAGCTTCTGCACCTTGCCGTCGACGCCGGAGAATTTTTGCGTCAGCACGGCGAATTCGCGGGTCGCGCCTTCGGCCTGGCTCGACGAGGTCCGCATCTTCAACGGCCAGTTCGGCCAGGTCACGCCCTTGTTCTCGTGCTCGGGCGGCGCCGGCATGATTTCGAGCTGCGTCACTGACGCCGCGCCCTGCCGGAAGGAGGTGCCGATGCAGTCCGAACCGGTGTCGCCGCCGCCGATCACGACGACATGCTTGCCGCCGGCGAGGATATCCTTGACGGCGCCGAGCGGCTCGGAAGAGACGCGGCGATTTTGTTGCGGCAGGAAATCCATCGCAAAATGGATGCCGTCGAGGTCGCGGCCGGGGATCGGCAGGTCGCGGCCGGCTTCGGCGCCGCCGGTCAGCGCCACGGCGTCATACTGGTCGAGCAGTTCGCGCGGGTCGATCGCGCCTTCGGACGTGCCGCCGACATGGGCGCCGTAATGGAACGTCACGCCCTCGGCTTCCATCTGCGCCACGCGGCGGTCGATGACGTGCTTTTCCATCTTGAAGTCGGGAATGCCGTAACGGAGCAATCCGCCAGCCTTGGCGAACTTCTCGTAGACATGGACGTCATGGCCGGCGCGCGCGAGCTGCTGCGCGGCGGCAAGGCCTGCAGGGCCGGAGCCTATGACCGCGACCTTCTTGCCGGTCTTTTCCGGCGCGATTTCCGGCTTCAGCCAGCCATTGTCCCAGGCGCGGTCGACGATGGCGCATTCGATGGTCTTGATGGTGACCGGGTTGTCGTCGATGTTGAGCGTGCAGGACGCCTCGCACGGCGCGGGGCAGATGCGGCCGGTGAACTCGGGGAAATTGTTGGTCGAGTGCAGGTTGCGCGAGGCCTCTTCCCAGTTGTCCTGATAGACGAGGTCGTTGAAGTCGGGGATCTGGTTGTTGACCGGGCAGCCGGGCGTGCCCGGCGCCACCGAGCCGGTGCCGTGACAATAGGGGATGCCGCAGTTCATGCAGCGTGCGGCCTGCTCGCGGGTGTCCTTCTCGCTCAGGGGAATGACGAATTCGCGATAGTGCTTCAGCCGCTCTTCGACCGGCGTGTACTTGCGGTCGTGCCGGTCGATCTCGAGAAAGCCTGTGATCTTACCCATTAAACCTGACGTCCCTGCGTCTCTCGTTCGTATTCGTTTCCCGTCGCTCCTCCGTCATTGCGAGGAGCGCAGCGACGAAGCAATCCATATTTGCCGTGCGGAGGGATGGATTGCTTCGCTGCGCTCGCAATGACGGGCGTGTGTAACTACGCCCCGATCGCGATTTTTGGCTCGGCGTCGGCGTTCGCCTTCATTTCCTTCAGCGCGCGGCGGTATTCCACCGGCATCACCTTGCGGAATTTCGGCAGCCAGGCCTTCCAGTTCGCGAGGATCTCGGCGGCTTTCTTCGAGCCGGTCAGTTTGGCGTGGCGCGTGATCAGCACGTGCAGCCGCTCGACATCGGAATCGAGCAGGTTCTGGAACACGTCGACCCGGCCATGCGCTTCGAGATCGCCGGAGTGGTGATAGGTATTGGCGTTGATCAGCTCTTCCGAGAGTACCGGCTCGAGCTCGACCATCGCCATGTTGCAGAGCTTGGCGAAGTCGCCGGCCTCGTCCAGCACATAGGCGATGCCGCCCGACATGCCGGCTGCGAAGTTGCGCCCGGTCTTGCCGAGCACCACGACGATGCCGCCGGTCATGTATTCGCAGCAATGATCGCCGGCGCCCTCAACGACCGCGACCGCACCCGAGTTACGCACCGCGAAGCGCTCGCCGGCGATGCCGCGGAAATAGCATTCGCCCTCGATCGCCCCGTACATCACCGTGTTGCCGACGATGATGGATTCTTCCGGCACGATGCCGGAATTCCGCGGCGGCTTGACGATGATGCGGCCGCCGGAAAGACCCTTGCCGACATAGTCGTTGCCTTCGCCCTCGAGATCGAAGGTGACGCCGCGCGCCAACCACGCGCCGAATGCCTGGCCGGCGGTGCCCTTCAGGCTGACGTGAATGGTATCAAGCGGCAGCCCGGCATGGCCGTAGATCTTTGCGACCTGACCCGACAGCATCGCGCCGGCGGAACGGTCCGTGTTGTTGATCTCTTCCTCGATCCTCACCGGCGCGCCGCGGTCGAGCGCGGACTGCGCCTTCTCGATCAGCCGGCGGTCCAGCACCTTCTCCAGATGATGGTCCTGGGCTTCGGCGTGATAGATCTTCTGGCCCTTCTCCTCCTTCTGGCGGACGAAGAGCTTTGAGAAATCGAGCCCCTTGGCCTTCCAGTGCGCCACCAGCGTGGACTGGTCGAGCATCTGGGTCTGGCCGACCATCTCGTCGAACTTCTTGTAGCCGAGCTGCGCCATGATCTCGCGCACCTCTTCCGCCACGAAGAAGAAGTAGTTGATGACGTGCTCGGGCTGGCCGGTGAAGCGCTTGCGCAGCACCGGATCCTGCGTCGCGACGCCGACCGGGCAGGTGTTGAGGTGGCACTTGCGCATCATGATGCAGCCGGCCGCGATCAGCGGCGCAGTGGCGAAGCCGAACTCGTCGGCACCCAAGAGCGCACCGATCACGACGTCGCGTCCGGTGCGGAAGCCGCCGTCGACCTGGACCACGATGCGGCTGCGCAGCCGCTCGCGCACCAGCGTCTGATGGGTTTCGGCAAGGCCGATTTCCCAAGGGCTACCGGCGTGCTTGATCGAGGTAAGGGGAGAGGCGCCGGTGCCGCCCTCGAAGCCTGCGATGGTGACATGGTCGGCGCGTGCCTTGGCAACGCCCGCGGCCACCGTGCCGACGCCGATTTCGGAGACCAGCTTGACCGAGACCTGACCGTCCGGATTGACGTTCTTGAGGTCGTAGATCAACTGCGCCAGATCCTCGATCGAGTAGATGTCGTGATGCGGTGGCGGCGAGATCAGGCCGACGCCGGGCGTCGAATGCCGCACGCGCGCAATCGTCGCGTCGACCTTGTGGCCGGGCAACTGTCCGCCTTCGCCGGGTTTTGCGCCCTGCGCCATCTTGATCTGCATCATGTCGGAGTTGACGAGATATTCCGTCGTTACGCCGAAGCGGCCCGAGGCGACCTGCTTGATCGCCGAACGCATCGAATCGCCGTTCGGCATCGGCTTGAAGCGATCCGCCTCTTCGCCGCCTTCGCCGGTGTTGGACTTGCCGCCGATCCGGTTCATCGCGATCGCAAGTGTCGTGTGCGCCTCGCGCGAGATCGAGCCGAAGCTCATTGCACCCGTGGCGAAACGCTTGACGATTTCGCTGGCAGGCTCGACCTGGTCGAGCTTTATGGGCTTGCGCTTCTCATCCTCGGCGGTCTTGAGCCGGAACAGTCCGCGCAGCGTCAACAGCCGCTCGGACTGCTCGTTGAGGATTTTTGCAAACGCGCGGTAACGCTCCTGCGAATTGCCGCGCACGGCATGCTGCAGCGTCGAGACGGATTCGGCCGTCCAGGCGTGGTCCTCGCCGCGGGTGCGGTAGGCGTATTCGCCGCCGACATCGAGTGCGGTCTTGTAGACCTGCGCGTCGCCGAACGCATCCGTATGGCGGCGCGCAGTTTCTTCGGCGATTTCGGCGAGCCCCACGCCCTCGATGCGAGTGTGGGTGCCGGCAAAATACTTGGCGACGAAATCGGCCTTCAGCCCGACGGCGTCGAAGATCTGCGCGCCGCAATAGGACTGGTAGGTCGAGATGCCCATCTTGGACATCACCTTCAGCAGGCCCTTGCCGATCGACTTGATATAGCGCTTGACGATCTCATAGTCGTCGAGCGAGCCCGGCAGGCGGTCCTTCATCGCGATGATGGTTTCGAACGCGAGATAGGGATTGATCGCCTCGGCGCCGTAACCGGCCAGACACGCGAAATGATGCACTTCGCGCGGTTCGCCTGATTCGACGACGATGCCGACCGAGGTGCGCAAGCCGGTGCGGATCAGATGATGATGAACGGCCGCGCAGGCGAGCAGCGAGGGGATCGGAATCCGGTCGGTGCCCGCCATGCGGTCGGACAGGATGATGATGTTGACGCCCTCGCGCACCGCGCCTTCGGCGCGCGCGCAGAGCTCATCGAGTACCTGCTCCATCCCCGCCGCGCCGAAGCCGGCATGGAAGGTGGTGTCGAGCGTACGCGACTTGAAATGCGTGTCGGCGACGTCGGATATCGAGCGGATCTTTTCCAGGTCCGCATCGGTCAGGATCGGCTGGCGCACCTCGAGCCGCTTGGTCGAGGCCATGCCCTGCAGGTCGAACAGGTTCGGCCGCGGCCCGATGATCGAGACGAGGCTCATGACGAGCTCCTCGCGGATCGGGTCGATCGGCGGGTTGGTGACCTGCGCAAAGTTCTGCTTGAAGTAGGTGAACAGCGGCTTCGGCCGGTCCGACAGCGCCGAGATCGGCGTGTCGTTGCCCATCGAGCCGGCGGCTTCCTCGCCGGTCGCAGCCATCGGCGTCATCAGGATGCTGACGTCTTCCTGCGAATAGCCGAACGTCTGCTGCCGATCGAGCAGCGGCAGGTTCGAGCGCATGCCCTTGACGGGCGCGGCGGGCAACTCCTCCAGCACGAGCTGGGTACGATGCAGCCAGTCGCTATAGGGATGGCTCTTAGCCAGCGTCGCTTTGATCTCGTCGTCGGGAATGAGGCGTCCCTGTTCGAGATCGACCAGGAGCATCTTGCCCGGCTGCAGCCGCCACTTGGTGACGATCTGGTCCTCGGGGATTTTCAGCACGCCCATTTCGGACGCCATCACGATGCGGTCGTCCTTGGTGACGAGATAGCGCGCAGGACGAAGTCCGTTGCGGTCGAGCGTCGCGCCGATCTGGCGGCCGTCGGTGAAGGCGATGGCGGCCGGGCCGTCCCACGGCTCCATCAGCGCGGCATGATATTCGTAGAAGGCGCGACGCTGCTCATCCATCAGGGGATTGCCGGCCCACGCTTCCGGAATCATCATCATGACCGCGTGCGGCAGCGAGTAGCCGCCCTGCACCAGAAATTCGAGCGCGTTGTCGAAGCAGGCCGTGTCGCTCTGGCCTTCATAGGAGATCGGCCACAGACGGCTGATGTCCTTGCCGTAGAGCTCCGAATGCACGGAAGCCTGCCGCGCCGCCATCCAGTTGACGTTGCCGCGCAGCGTGTTGATTTCGCCGTTATGGGCGATCATCCGGTAGGGATGCGCCAGCGACCAGGTCGGGAAGGTGTTGGTCGAGAAGCGCTGATGCACCAGCGCCAGCGCGCTGTCGAAATCCTTTTCGTGCAGGTCGGGATAGTACTTGCCGAGCTGGTCGGCGAGGAACATGCCCTTGTAGATCACGGTGCGGCATGACAGCGAGACCGGGTAATAGCCGGCCATGCCGCGGTCGCGGCGCTGATAGATCGCCTGCGAGATCGACTTGCGCAGGATGTAGAGCCTGCGCTCGAACTCGTCCTCCGTCTTCGCCGTGCCGTTGCGGCCGATGAACACCTGCATGTGATAGGGCTCGGTCGGCTTGACGGTGACGCCGAGCGAAGTGTTGTCGGACGGCACGTCGCGCCAGCCGAGCAGCACGAGGCCTTCTTCCTTGATCTGTTCGGCGATGATGCTCTGGATCACCTTCCGCCACGCCGTCTCCTTCGGCATGAACAGCGCGCCGATCGCGTAATGGCCGGGCTCCGGCAGCTTGAAGCCGATCTCGGCTGCCTTGCGCGAAAAGAACGCGTGCGGGATCTGCACCAGGATGCCGGCGCCGTCGCCGGCACGCGGATCGGCGCCGACGGCGCCGCGATGTTCGAGGTTGCAGAGAATGTTGAGCGCGTCGGAGACGATCTGGTGCGACTTGCGGCCCTTGATGTTGGCGATGAAGCCGACGCCGCAGGAATCCTTCTCCATGCCGAGGTCGTACAGGCCCTCGGCCGGCGGGCGCCAGTCATGCTCGCGCGTAGTGTCGGCCGGTTTCGAAGCCGCGGTCGCCGACAGGGTCTCTGCCACGATATTTTCGCGCTCGAATTCCGACCCGCTCATCTCATTCCTCTCAAAAAGGCTAAGGGCCTCACCGCATCGTCGGCGCACCTTGGACGCTTGCGGCACCCACCGGGCCACCGCTCGTCCGCCGCGAGCCGCAATTTCTTAAATTCAGGCCTGGGCGTTCAACGTCCCTGAGGAACGGCCTTGCCTGCACTGCCCTGACGCTCGTGGCGCCACGGTTTCGTTGCAATCCCTGTGCCGGGAAAGCCCCGTAATTGAGACAGCGATACTGCCCTAACTTCGACCATGCCAAATTTTTATCTATCACACAAGCGCGTGAAAGTCCTCGCCCGCATGCGGATTGGCGGCTCGCGGCCGGGGAAAAGCCGCCAGTGGGGCCTTGCGGCAGCAGCGCGCCCCGATCCGGCCCAAGGACTGCCGGATTTCGTAACGAAATTGGCCGCGGGCCGGCAGGCGCGAGAGCGAAATGCTCCCGGTCGGGCCTGGTGGCTGCGGGCTTACAGGAGCTTTCGATAATGAAGTTGTTCACGGGATCTTTGGCGGCGGGATTGATCCTTCTGGCTGCAGGCGCGCAGGCGCAGGTGCCCGGGCCTGACGGACGCTCGCCATACAGGGCGGCGTCGGATTTCGAGGCCCCCTATGCGGTGGCGCCGCAGCCGGCTCCCGGGCCGTATTACGAGCCCGGGCCGCGCTACGGCTATGGTCCCGGCCCCAGCCTGTTGCCGTCGACGGAGGTCTATTCCGTGCTGCGCGACAATGGCTTCTCGCCGCTCGGTATCCCCAGGCTCCGCGGCTTCGTCTACACGATCGCGGCGATCGACCGCGGCGGCGAGGGCGGGCGGCTGGTGATCGACGCGCGTAACGGCCGGATCATCCGCTTCGTGCCGACTGACCGGATGGGCGACAATTTCTATGAAGAGCACAGTGCGCTCCCTGGAACTCCGTCCGCTCGGCTGCCGCAGGCCCGTGCGACGGTCCCGCCGGCCCATGTCCAGGCCGAACCGCGGCCGGCTCCCAAGGTTGCGAGCCGCACGGTGCCGGTGCCGAAGGCCAGCCCGATCGCAGCCAGGCCGGCGCCGGTGCAGCAGCAGGCCACGGCGCCTGCGCCGAAGCCGACCGAAGTTCAGGCCGCGGCTTCGCCGACGACGACAGGATCGGTTTCAGCCAAGCCCGCCCCGCAGATCGCGCCGACGCAGGACATGCCGAAGGCGCAGGGGCTGGAGTGAACCTCTAACGTCGTCCCTGCTTTCGCAGGGACGACAGCAATACAAAACGTCCCGGCATCCCGGGGCGTTTTTCATTGTGACGACTATTCGTGCTGACCGGCGGCGGCCAGGATAAGATCGGCGACCTTGTCGGCTTGCGAGACCAATGACAGGTGGCCGGCGTCCAGCTCGACCGTCGTCGCGTGCATGCGCTTGGCCAGAAAACGTTCGAGGTCGGGATTGATGGTGTAGTCCTGCTTCGACACCGCGTACCAGCTCGGCTTGCTATGCCAGGCGGCTGCGGTGGTGCGGCCGGCGAAAATGGAAGCTGCGGTCGGCCACTGCACGGCGTAGAGAACTTCCGCCGTCTTGCGATCGACGCCATTGGCGAAATATTTCAGGAACGCGTCCTCGGACAATTTGGTGAAGCCGTCATGCTCCTGAACGCCGGCCCGCGCCGGGCCGGCCGGAAATTTTTGCGACAGCGCGACGAAATCCTCGCCCGCATCGGGGGCGCGCGCCGCGATATAGACGAGCCCGGTGACCTTCGGATCGGTGCCGACTTCGCTGATGACGGTGCCGCCCCAGGAATGCGCCACCAGCACGGTCGGGCCGTCCTGCTGCGCCAGCGCGCGGCGCGTGGCGGCTACTGAATCTTCCAGCGAGGTCAGCGGATTCTGGACCGCGGTGACGTGAAGTCCTGCCGCCTGCAGCCGCGGAATGACTTCCGACCAGCTCGATCCGTCGGCCCAGGCGCCGTGTACCAGCACGATGTTTTTCACCTTGAGCGGTGCGGCGGCGTGCGCCGGCGTGGCAAGGGCGCCGAACGAGCCTGCAAGAACACTGGCGGCGAGCGCCGCAACGATCTGTAACTTCGTCATCGATCTCTCCTGGTTTGATATCTCTGCTGAAGTGCCGGGGTGCGAAAGTGAGTACGTCGCCGAACTGCAAACGTTACGCGTCTCGAAGCCACCGCTACCGGTGCGCGCGGTGAAATAGTCGTTGCAGTGGCGGATAGCATTTAAATTCGCTGTTAATCAGCGAAGCGCGGATCGCGCCGTCTCAGCCATGAGCGCAAAAAAAACGCCCCGGTTTCCCGGGGCGTTTCTGCGTTCGGCCAATACCGGCCGAAATTCTGGCTGCTTACGCGGCGACGGAAGCGTCGACCACCTGCGGGGCCTGCGCGCCGGAGTTGATCGGAATGCTGCGCGGCTTCTTGGCCTCGGGGATCTCGCGGACGAGATCGACGTGGAGCAGGCCGTTCTCGAGCGAGGCGTTTTTCACCTGCACGAAATCGGCAAGCTGGAAGATGCGCTCGAAGGCGCGCGCGGCAATGCCGCGGTAGAGCACTTCGGATTTGTCCTGGCCGTTCTCGTTGGCCGACTTCTCGCCCTTGATCGTCAGCGTGTTTTCCTTCGCGACGATGGAAAGCTCGCCTTGCGCGAAACCGGAGACCGCAACGCTGATGCGGTAGGCGTTCTCGCCGGTGCGCTCGATGTTGTAGGGCGGATAACCGGGGCTGCCGTCTGACGTCACCTGATCGAGCAGGTTGAAGAAGCGGTCGAAGCCGACGGTGGAACGATAAAACGGGGTGAGGTCGTAGGTACGCATATGTAGTCCTCCATTGAGCGACTGTTTGAATTAACCCGCCCGCCATCGGGCCGGGCCGTAGTCCTGCGCAGCCTCAGGTTTTGGAGCCGTGAGTTTCGATTCCGAAACACTGGTAGCGGCCTGCACAGAAGTGATATGGGAGGGGTGAAACGACGTTCAAGAGGGGCGAAACGGGCCCCTTTTTTGCGCCCCCGCCTTGATTTCCAGCCCTTTTCACCTAGCCGGTTTCTTCGCATGACGCTCGTCTCGATCCCCGCCAATCCGGTTCCGGAGGACGTCGTCTCGGGCACCATCAAGACGCCCGATGGCGCGGAATTGCGGTTCGCGCGCTGGGCGCCGCCGGCGGGGCGCAAGGGCACGGTCTGCGTCTTCACCGGGCGCAGCGAGCCGATCGAGAAATATTTCGAGACCGTGCGCGACTTGCGCGACCGTGGTTTTGCCGTGGCGATGATCGACTGGCGCGGACAGGGGCATTCCTCGCGCCGCCTGCGCGACCCGCGCAAGGGCTATGTCCGCGATTTCTCCGATTATGAGGTCGATGTCGAAACTTTCGTGCAGCAGGTGGTGCTGCCGGATTGCCCACCGCCGTTCTTCGCGCTGGCGCATTCGATGGGCGGCGCGGTCATGTTGCGGCTCGCGCATGCGGGAAAGCGCTGGTTCGATCGCATGGTGCTGTCGGCGCCGATGATCGACCTGCCGGGACGCAGGACCTCGTTCCCGACGCGGGCGCTGCTTCGGACCATGCGGCTGATGGGGCAGGGCGGGCGTTACGTGCCCGGCGGCAGCGATGCGTTGACCGGAACGGAATCCTTCATCAACAACCCCTTCACCAGCGATCCCGTGCGCTACGCCCGCAATGCCGCGATCTTCGAGGAAGACCCGACGCTCGGCCTCGGTTCGCCGACGGTGGCCTGGGCCGATACCGCGTTCAGGGCGATGCATACCTTTCGCGGGATGAACTACCCGTCCGAAATCCGGCAGCCGATCCTGATGCTGGCCGCCAGCAACGACAGCATCGTCTCAACGGCTGCGATCGAGGAATTTGCCTATCATTTGCGCGCCGGCTCGCATCTGGTGATCGCCGGCTCCAAGCACGAGATCCTGCAGGAGCAGGACCGCTACCGCTCGCAATTCTGGGCGGCGTTCGACGCCTTCGTGCCGGGCACGCCGCTGTTCAAGTGATGCAACTCTCTTGTCATTGCCGGGCTTGACCCGGCAATCCATCCGCTTCGAACAAGTTGGGGTGTCCGCTGACGCGGACGATGGACGCGGGTCAAGCCCGCGTATGACGATCGTCTAGGGCGAGGCCGGCTTCGGCAGCCGTGCCGTGATCCGCTCGGGCAGCCGCCGCTCGACGAACAGCGTCCTGACTTCGGCGACGCTGAGATAGCGCGCTTCGCCTTCGCCCTTGCCGAGGATTTTCAACAGCACCGGCCATTCGCCCTTCATCAGGATCGGGTAGTACCAGCGCGCCGCATCGCCGTCGCGCTTGATATTGGCTGCCATGAAGGTTTCGATCTCCTTCGCCGTCAGCCCGGTCTCGATGCCCCCTGTGGGATTCTTGCAATCCTTGCCGAAGCTGGCGAGGCGGTCGATTTCCTCGTCATGGACCTTCGCCGTGGCATCGAGAATGCGCGAGCCGCCGCCATGCTTGTCGAGCGGGCCGTTGCGCAGTTGATCGAGCACGGCGCCCGAGGTCGCGCTCTTGAGTACGCGCGCCGGCCCGAGGCCGTTGGCGATCACGGCGACCATCCAGGTTGCTACCCGCACCTTCTTCTTACCAAGGCCGGTTTGTCCGCTCGCGTCCCCGACGATTTCGGAGAGCTGCGAAAGCGGCACGACGTCACCGCCGACATAGCCGTTGGCGACCAGCGCGCGCAAAAACGGGCAGGGGTTATTGGGCGAAACGGGAAGCTGCCCGGCGAGCGCAGTGCCCGGGGCGGAGGCAATGGGATGATCCGGCATGGTTCAAATCCTCAAAGGCGCCGACTATGAAAAGGGCCCGTCCCCGCGCGGAGCGGATGACAGTTCTGAAAAGGAAATTCGGCGGCGCGCTACTTCAGCGTGTGGGCAAGTCTTGGCGGGATTCGGCGTCGTGTCAACCGACCGCCTTACACTCGCGTTCAGGAATCGGCGGCAAGCTTCGGCGAAGATTCGACGAGGGTCAGCCTGCTGAAGGGGACGCCGGCTTTCATAAGGCCATCGCGGTAGTGGGCGACGTCGGACGGCACCTTCCAGTGAAAGTTCCGCAAGTGCCGGTCGACCGTCAGGCTTGGATAGTTGCTCAGCAAGATCTCGGTCGCGTTCGCCGCTTCCGCGGTTCGTCCCAATTGCGCGAGGGCTGCCGCCCGTACCGCCAGCGCCTGGAGATGGTTGGGATTCACATAAAGCTGTTCGCGCGCCCAGGACAGCGACGCGTCATATTGCCCGAGCAGATAGTGGCTGAACGCGTTCACGGCCGCCCATTGATAGCGGGGATCGTTGCTGCCGCTCTGCGCCGCCATCGTGAACAGTTCGATTGCGTGCCGGTGTTCGCCAGACACCAGATGACACACCCCAAGCACGCCGCGGGCGCCCATGTCGTATGGATTGAGGGAGACCGCCCGCTTGGCGGCATCCATCGCCGCCTCGTAATGCCCTTCCGCTGCGTGCACATAGGCGAGAATCTGAAACGCAAAGGACGAACGGGGATCGAGCCGGACACTGCTCTCCGCGAGGGTCATCACCGAATCCCAGACTTCGCGCGTACCCTTGATCCAGCCGAGCTGGATGCCCTGCGCCTGGACGGTGGCGAGATAGGCGCGCGCGATCGACAGCGTCGGATCGAGCGTGATGGCTTCCTTGAACAGCCCGATCGAGGTTTCGACGTCGTCCTTGGTCTGCAAATAATAGTAGGACAGTCCCTTGAGGAAACGATCCCATGCGGTGATGTCGTTTGAAGAGGAACGCGGCGGGGCGGAGGCTTCCGCCCGGTAGATTTCGGCCGCGATCGCCGCCGACAGGCTGGTGGTGAGTTCGTCCTGCATCGCGAACAGGTCGCCCATGTCGCGGTCGAACCGGCCGGTCCATAATTGCTCGCCGGTTTCGGGCGCGATCAACTCGGCGGTGACGCGGATCTTGCTCGCGGCGCGGCGCACCGAGCCCTGGATCAGGTAGGTGGCATCGATCTCGCGCGCGATCAGGCGCGTGCTGACATTCTTGCCCTTGAACGGGAAGGTCGAGTTCCGGGCCAGCACCCGATAGAACGATTGCAGTGAGAGCGCGTGGATCAGGTCCTCGGTCAGCCCGTCGGAAAAATACTCGTCCGCGCTTTCGCTCAAATTCGCGAATGGGAGCACGCCCACGATCGCGGTGCGATATTGGGCAGGCAGGTTTGTGACCGATGTCTCGGACGTGGCCTTGCGCGCCGGGCCGGCGGCGTCGGTGCCACCGGGCTGCCAGCTCCAGACATGGATCGGCTCTTCGATGTTCTTGAACCGGTATGGACCGGCATCGACGAAGGTGACGCTGAGGCGCTTGCCGGCCTCATGGCAGGCCTTGCCCGAAACCGCCACGCCGCCGGGGGCGGCGACCGATTCGAGGCGGACGGCAATGTTGACGTCGTCGCCGAACACCTCGTCCTCGTCGGCCATCACGTCGCCCATGTGAATGCCCATGCGGAACTGCATGGAGCGATCGGCGGGCAAATGTTCGTTTCGTTCGGCCATCACCATCTGCATGGCGACCGCAGCTTCGATGGCGCCAACGATGGAGGGAAACTCCAGGAGGAAGCCGTCGCCGGTGTTCTTCACCAGGCGGCCGCCATGATTGAGGATGATCGGGTAGATCGCGCTTCGATGCGCCTTGAACGTGGCGTGCGTCCCCGCCTCGTCGGCCCCCATCATTCGGGAATAGCCGGCGACGTCAGCGCAGACGATAGCTGCCAGGCGTCTTTCCATGTCCCCTTATATCCCCAACGGCACCGGAATTGGCAGGATAACCACTACGCGGTCGGCCAACCAATTCCAATGCTTATAAAATATGCCCAATCTGGTGGAAGGCCGATTTGTTCATGATAGTACTGCAATCCTTCCGGATTGGCATTGGTCTCAGGTGCAAGGGAACTCGTTAACGATGGCAGATGTGCTCGGCATTCACGAACTCTGGCTGTTCATCCTCTCCGGGTTGCTGCTCAACATCACCCCGGGGCCGGACACGGCCTATATTATCGGCCGAAGCATTCAGTTCGGATGGCGCGGCGGGGCGGCGGCGGTGATCGGGATCTGCACCGGCTGCCTCGTTCACGTGTTCGGTGCCGCCATCGGCCTGTCGGCGCTGTTATTGGCGTCATCCGCCGCCTTTACTGTCCTGAAATGGGCCGGCGCCGCCTATCTGCTGTTTACCGGCTTGCAGATGCTGCTGTCGCGTTCGCGCCCGCTGGCGGAAGCGGCAGCTACAGGCAATGGCTCGGCAGGCGGCGACACATCGCTTGCCCGTGTGTTCTGGCAGGGCGCCCTGACCAATGTGCTCAATCCCAAGGTGGCGCTGTTCTTCCTGGCGTTCCTGCCGCAGTTCGTGGCGGCGGAGTCTGCCCACAAGACGGTGGCCTTCCTGACGCTCGGCCTGATCTTCATCACCACCGGCATGTTGTGGTGCTTCTGCATCGCCGCCTTCGCGGCCAGGGCGGCCGGCCGCATTCGGCAATCGACCACCGCGATAGCCTGGGTCAACCGCGCACTCGGCGGGCTGTTCGTCTATCTCGGTATCCGCGTGGCGATGCTGGAGACGCGCTGAGGTCCGGTCGTCTGTCTGGCGAATTCCCCGGCGGGAAATTCCGGGCAAGCTACGACGTCAACTTCGCGAGCGCATTGGTGGCGAGGTAGAGGCCGAGCACAATCATGCCGATCTGGAACCAGCGCCGAAAGATCTCCGGCTGCAGCCGTGTCCGCACCGCCTGTCCGATAAACATGCCGGCAAAGGACGCCGCGATGGCGACCGCGCCGGGCAGTGCGGTTGCGGCCGTCAGCAGGCCGGCGCCGGTGAGGTTGAGGCCAAGCGCCAGGGTCGCGACCGTGAAGAACACGCCCAATGCCTGGATCAGTTCTTCCTTCTCCATGCCGATCGCCTGCAGGAACGGCACGGATGGAATGACCTGGACGCCGGTTGCCGCAGAGATCATGCCGGTGATCACTCCGACGATGCCACCGACCCATTTTTCGTTTTGGCGGGCAACGGTGAAATCGAATTTGCACAAGCCGATGATGGCATTGATCGCCAGCAACAGGCCGAGCGCGATGGTGGTGTAGCGCGCATAGGGGCCGGTAAGCGATCCCGCATTCAGCCATATGCCGGCGGCCGTTCCGGCCAGCAACGGCCATAACCGTCGGAAAATATCGCGCAAGTATGGGCCGCCGAAGGTTTGCCAGATGTTGGTGACGATCGCCGGCACGATGACAATGGCGATCGCCTGGGCCGGCGGCATCGACACGGCGAGCAGCCCCATCGACACCGTCGGCAGGCCGAGCCCGAGTGCGCCCTTGACGAAGCCCGCGAGCAGGAAGGTGGCAGTGACGAGGAGAAGCAGGGAATCGAACATGCGGGAGAGATTGACCTATCGGCGTAATGGGCACAATCTGGAGGTTACGGAGCTAGCCTTCGGTTTCGCCGAAGGCAAGCTTTCTCCTCCCGTCATTGCGAGCGCAGCGAAGCAATCCATGTCGCGGCATAACGGATAGCTGGATTGCTTCGTCGCGGAGCCTGTCATCGGGCGCGCATTCGCGCGACCCGTTGGCTCCTCGCAATGACGGCAGTGCAAGGAATCCCCGATGCGTTTCGATCTGGTCGATCTTCAGCTCTTCGTTGCGGTGGCGGAGACGCGCAGCATCACCAACGGCGCGGTAAAGGTTCATCTCGCGCTGGCCTCGGCGAGCGAGCGGATCAAGGGGCTGGAAGAAGCGCTTGGCGTTGCGCTGTTGACGCGTGGCCGTCGCGGCGTCGAGCTGACGCCGGCCGGCGAAAGCCTGCTCGATCACGCGCGGGTCGTGCTGCACAATGTAGAGGCAATGCGCGGCGATCTCTTAGCCTTTGCCCGCGGCGCAAAGGCCACCGTCCGCTTCCTCGCCAATACATCGGGGCTTTCGGAATATCTGCCGAAGGCACTGGCTGCCTTCCTCGCCGCGCATCCTCACATTTCGATCGACGTGGAGGAGCGCGAAAGCGCGGAAATCGCCCGCGCCATCGTCATCGGTTCCGTCGATCTCGGGCTCGCCGCCGAGCACGCGCTTGCCGACAATATCGAGCGGATGCCGTTCAGCGAAGATCGCCTGGTGCTGGTTGCCGGGCGGGACGACGAACTGGCGAACCGGCGACAGGTCGATTTCAGCGAAGTGGTGCGGCGCGATTTCGTCGGTCTGATCAGCTCGATCGCGCTGCACACCCATATCAGCGGACACGCGGCGCGTCTCGGCGCGCGGTTGCGCTTTCGTGCGCGGCTGAACAGTTTCGACGCGATCGGCCAGATGGTCGCCGCCGGCATCGGGATCGGCGTGATGCCTGAGGTCGCCGCAAAACGCTGCGCGCGATCGATGAAGATCAATGTCATCAAGATCAGGGATTCCTGGGCTAACCGAAAACTCGTGATCTGCGCGCGCAGTTTTCGGGCGTTGCCCAAGCCCGCGCAACAATTGGCCGAGCACTTACGCAAATGCGCGCCGCGTTGAGTTCGGAACCTCTAGAAAAGATCCCAATAGAATATTGCGCTGGAGGTAACAATACCAACAAATATGCCAATAGAGATCGCTTTTCGAATCGGCGTTTTCCATGGAAAGCCTCTCATGCCACCCATGAGATAAAGCGCTACCGCGGCACCAGCGAAGAACGGTTTCTCCTTCCGGAGAAGTCCCATAAGCACCGTTGAAATCACTGCGGATACCGCGCCTGCGAGAATTACCTGCGGCGGACTGTTTGGAGAGCGGTATGTTTGATCGGCCTTCACGGTTGCTTGTTCTGTGGCCATTGCCGCCAACTCCGCCTTTTATAAAGGAGTCTAGAAAATCATGTCCAGCTTGCCGAACTGTTTGGCGCACCGCGCCAGCGCGGCATTGATCGCCGGCCAGTTTCGCTTGTCTTCGGGCGTGCGATAGAACCCCCAGAACACCGCCGACCAGAAAATCGGGCTGCAGCGCGGTGTGCGACCAGTCCATCCAGCCATCGACGGCGGCGCGGACAACAGGATCATCCGACCAGAAACGTCCGCCACCGTGGCGCGCGGCAAGGTAGCGAAGAATCGCATGCGATTCCCATGCCGTGGCGGTTACTTGCCCGAAGCAAGGCCGGCGGCCTTGATGACGCGCGCCCATTTTTGGGTCTCGCTTCCGATGTAGTTGCGGAAATGCCCCGGCGTGTCGCCGGCGACCGTCAAGCCCTGATCGGCGAGCTTCTGTCTCACCTGCGGATCGTTCATCGCCTCGTTGGCGAGGCGGTTCAGGGCCGTGACGATCGCCTCGGGTGTTCCGGCTGGCGCGAGCATGCCGTACCAGTTTTCGATCAGGAGATCCGGCATGCCGACCTCCGCCGTTGTCGGCACGTCCGGCGAGGTGGGCGCGCGTTTCGGCGCGCCGAGCGCAATCGGGCGCAGGGTGCCCGCCTTGATATGCGGCAACAGCACCGGCAGATCGAGGAACGCCATCTGCACCTGCTGCCCGAGCAGATCGTTGATGGCAGGCGCGGCGCCGCGGTAGGGCACATGCACGATGTCGATGCTGGCGGTCAGCTTGAGCAGCTCGCCGGCAAGATGCGGCATGCCGCCGACACCGGCGGATGCGAAATTGAGTTTGCCGGGCTGCGCTTTCGCAAGCGCGATCAGTTCCTTCATGTCGCCGGCGGGCACGTTACTGGCGACGACAAGCATTTCCGGCACCGTCGTCACCAGCGTGACGGGCGCAAAGTCCTTCGCCACGTCATAAGGCACCTTTTCCATCGTGGGATTGATGACCAGTGCGCTCGCGCTCACGATTCCGATCGTGTAGCCGTCGGGGGCCGCCTTGGCGATCGCATCGGTGCCGAGCACGCCGGCCTGGCCGCCGCGATTGTCGATCACCACCGGCTGTTTTGCGATTTCCGACATGCGCTGGCCGACCACGCGCGCGATGATGTCGTTGGGACCGCCGGGTGGGAACGGCACGATCAGCTTGATCGGTTTTGCAGGGAAATCCTGCGCGGCCGCTGCCGCCGGCAGCAGCACGGACAACCCAAGGAAAAGCACGCGAAGAGCCTTCATGGAAGCCTCCGGTCACTAATCGTGGCCGGCCGGCACGATGCTCAATTGTGCCAGTCCCGGCTATCAGTCTTTAAGTGCAGCCATCGTCAGGGATGCGGTCGTCCGTGTCGTAATGCTCACTTTGTCGTCACGACTCCCGCGTCCTTGATCACCTTCGTCCACTTCCTGGTTTCGCTGTCGATGAAGCCGCGAAAATGTTCCGGCGTGTCGCCGACCAGCGTCGCGCCCTGGGCCGCGAGCTTTTCCTTCACGGTCGGGTCGGCCATCGCTTCGGTCGTTATCTTGTGCAGGCTAGCTATGATCGCCGGTGGCGTGGCGGCGGGCGCCACCATGCCATACCAGTTCTCGATGATCATGCCGGGCATGCCGGCCTCGGCGGTGGTCGGCACCTCCGGCGCCGTCGGCGCACGCTCGGGCGCGCCGACCGCGATCGGCCGCAAGCTCCCCGCCTTGATCTGCGGCAGCAGCACCGGCAGATCGAGGAACGTCATCTGCACCTGCTGTCCCAGCAGGTCGTTCACCGCTGGCGCGGCCCCGCGATACGGCACGTGCACGATGTCGATGTTGGCCGTCAGCTTGAACAATTCGCCCGCCAGATGCGGCAGGCTGCCGGGACCGGACGAGGCAAAGTTCAATTTGCCCGGCTGTGCCTTGGCGAGCGCGATCAGTTCTTTCATGTCCTTGGCGGGGACGTTGGTCGCGACGACAAGCATTTCGGGCACCGTGGCGACCAGTGTCACCGGCGCGAAATCCTTCAGCGTGTCGTAGGCGACCTTTTCCATGCTCGGGCTGATGGCGAGAGCGCCCGCGCTCGAGATCGCGATGGTGTAGCCGTCGGGTGGGGCCTTTGCGACCGCGTCGGTGCCGAGCACGCCGCCCTGGCCGCCGCGATTGTCGATCAGCACCGGCTGCTTGGCAATTTCGGACATGCGCTGGCCGATCACGCGCGCGATGATGTCGTTGGGGCCGCCGGCGGGGAACGGCACGATCAGCTTGATCGGTTTTGCGGGGAAATCCTGTGCCGAGGCCAGGGTGGGTAACAAAAGCAGCGTCAGTCCAGCAAGCAGCTTACTCGGCAGTCCCATGAATACTCCCCGATGGCGCATCTGTCGTGCGCTTTGGCTTGTATCGTACGCAATGAACCGCGCGATGCAAGGTCCCGTCGGTTGCGGCGGGAGCTAGAGCATCGGTTCTGATGGAATCAGAACCGATGCCCTGGATTCTTGTTTTGACGCGTTTTCTTCACGCGAGCCGGTATCCACTTCGCTCGAAAGCGCTATAGCCGCGTCAAGGCAGCAGTTGGTTCGCGCGCGCGAACGGCGCGGCGGTATCCTAGCTGTTGAGCAGTTTCAGCGTGGCCTCGTGCACGCGGGCGTCGCCGGCAGCGACGATGCGGCCGCCGCTCTGGGCGGGCTTGCCTTCCCAGTTGGTGACGATGCCGCCGGCGCCGGTGACGATTGGGATCAGGGCCGCGATGTCGTAGGGCTTGAGTTCGGTCTCGACCACGAGGTCGAGATGGCCCGCCGCCAGCATGCAGTAGGAGTAGCAGTCGCCGCCATAGCGCGACAGTTTTACGGCATTCTCGACCCGGCCGAAAATCTCGCGGTCGGCGGCGTTCATCAATAGGGGGCTCGTGGTGAAAGAAGTCGCCTCCTTCAGCGAGGCGCAGCGGCGCACGGTCAGCCGCCGTTCGCCCGACGGCCCGGAATATTGCGCCGAGCCGCTGTCGCCGGAAAAGCGCTCGCCGATATAGGGCTGGTGCATCATGCCGAACACCGGCGTGCCCTTGTGCAACAGCGCGATCAGGGTGCCCCAGATCGGAAATCCCGCGATGAAGGATTTGGTGCCGTCGATCGGATCGAGCACCCAGACATAGTCGGCGTCCTCGCGCTCGTTGCCGAACTCCTCGCCGACGATGCCGTGCTGGGGAAAATTCGCCTTGATCAGGCGGCGCATCACCGCTTCAGCGGCGCGGTCGGCCTCGGTCACCGGATCGAAATCGCTCGCGCTCTTGTTGTCGATCGAGAGCGAGGTCCGGAAGAACGGCAGGATGGTCTCGCCCGAAGCCGTGGCAAGGCGCCCGATAAACGCTGTGAAATCGATGACCGTCACGGGTGTCCCTTACCGCAATAGAAATGTCGGGCCTATTGCCTATCCCAATCCGGGCGGCGGCGCACGACCAACACGGCGTTATTCCCATCCGTCTTTGCGTGCCGACTTTCGAATCGGCTTTCGAACGAGCTTCGTTTAGGCGTGTTTTTTTGGTTAGCGTCGGCATCACGAAGTCGCGAGTTTTGGCATACCAGCACTGCAGTGAACACGGAACTGGCCGCGCTTAAAATCTAAGTATTTGATATTGCTGTGTTAATTTTCATGATCGGCAGTGTTGCCGATTCGCCAGACCGGACCCGGTTTGCACCGAAAGGGATCCGAAAACTCTTGCCTTTTGTGCAGCGCGGTCGCATATTGTTGCGGTGCGGTAGCGCCTCGCGCTATCGCTGCCCTCCTTGGGCGTTTCCTCCCTAGACTTGGGCCGCTTGTTCATTCAAGCGGCCCTTTTTTCTTTTGGAGCGTACGGACGTCGCGCGGTGCACCTCAGGTGCGCAATTGCGCACCGGGGAATGACGATCTGAATTCTATTCCGCCGCCGCCTGGAACGGGCCGAGGTCGCCGAGCGGCACTTGCGCCAGCGCGTCGGCCAGCGCGGCGAAATCGGCGGCCACTTGCGCAAAGCGCGGGCTGCGCTCGCGGCGCCGCTCATCCATGTAGATCGCACGGTTGAGCTCGAGCTGCACGGTGTGCAGGCCGCTGGCCGGGTTGCCGTAGTGCTCGGTGATGAAGCCGCCGGCATAGGGCTTGTTGCGCCCGATCGAATAGCCGAGCCCGCTCATGATCTGCTCGACGACGTCGGGCAGCAGGCTGGCGCAACTGGTGCCGTAGCGGTCGCCGATCACGATGTCGGGCCGCCGCGGCTCGTCGCGGGATACGCCGACCGACGGCATCGAATGGCAATCGACCAGAATCACCGTGCCGAACGCCTGATGGGCCTTGTTGATCAGCCGGCGCAGCGCCCGGTGATACGGCTTGTAGAGCGCTTCGATTCGCCCCAGCGCCTCGTCGACGGAAAGCCGCTCGCGATAGATTTCCTGCCCGTCGCCGACCACGCGCGGGATGGTGCCGAGGCCGCCGGCGACCCGCATCGAGCGGGTGTTGGCAAAGCTTGGCAGGCGGCCGGTGAACATCCGTGGATCGAGCTCATAGGGCTCGCGATTCACATCGACATAGGAGCGGGGGAAATTGACCCGCACGGTCGGAAAACCCTGCTCGCAGAGGCCGCCGATCAATTCGTCCATGAACGAATCCTCGGAGCGGCGCAGCGCCGCAAGGTCGATCCGGGAGGCGTTGAGGAATGCCGGGGGATAGACCGAGCCGGAATGGGGCGAGTTGAAGATGATCGGCGCCCGCCAGCTCGCCGGCTCCACGATCTCGAACGGGGGCGACAGCTCGCCATCAAACTGGGTCATCGTCGGGCGCCGTCCCTTGAATGTCCGCATTCCTTCCGCAGCGATCGATCAGGCGGCCGATTCTGTCGGTGAGGGGCAGGGTTTTGTAAGGATGCATTGTCCGTAATCGTAATCATTCTGCCAAGCGAAAAAAGCCGTCATGCTCTCAGAAGATGTCGCAATTGCCCGAAAAGCGCCGCCTTGATCGATCCTGATGCGCGCCGTTAAAGAAAATTGCGCCGCCTGCCACCGCCAAGAAGCTGTTACCTTTCACCCGAAATTTACCCTCTATCGGGCTTAGTGGGCGGAATGATCCTCCAAGCCGGGTTCGACGACTGACCGCCATGCACAAGATCCTCCTTGCCGAAGACGACAACGACATGCGCCGCTTTCTGGTCAAGGCGCTCGAAAACGCCGGGTTTCAGGTCTCGCCCCACGACAACGGCATGTCGGCCTATCAGCGGCTGCGCGAGGAGCCGTTCGAGATGCTGCTCACCGATATCGTGATGCCCGAAATGGACGGCATTGAGCTCGCGCGCCGCGCCTCGGAACTCGACCCCGACATCAAGATCATGTTCATCACCGGCTTTGCCGCCGTGGCGCTCAATTCCGATTCGGAAGCACCCAAGAACGCCAAGGTGCTGGCCAAGCCCGTTCACCTCCGCGAATTGGTCAGTGAAGTGAACAAGATGCTGGCGGCCTGATTCGGCGGCCATTTCGGCGAAATCACCTCAGAAATTACTGCCAAGCGTCCTTGCGGGGGCGCTTTGGAGCCGATATACGGACCCCACCCAATACGAATAAGGCTGGAGCGGGATGACTGGTCGTCCCATTCTAGGGCACGTAGCTCAGCGGGAGAGCACTACCTTGACATGGTAGGGGTCACAGGTTCGATCCCTGTCGTGCCCACCACCAACTCTCTGTTTTCTCAGCATTTCTGGAATTACCCTCGCCCCGATTGCGTGCAAATCCTTCTTCGTCAACAGTACGTCAACAGCAAATAGCTGCCTGCCGCAGTGCTGCTGGATCAGTGCGATGACGCAATCGGTGGCCAACGCGACATCCGCGAGCATTTCAGGATCGTCTGATTCGTAGCTCGCGGTGGTGCGCGAACCGTCACGCACGACGTGACCCATCCACAATGAGCGGTGCTCTCGCGGGACATTCCGGAATAGCTTCTTTATTTGGTCGGCCATGAAATGGCGGAAGCTGTACTGCGAGAAGCCTATCAGTCCGAGCTCTGCACCGATACGTCGGAAGGCGCGCTTCACGGTCGCGACACGCTGGCCCTTGTACACGATGAGTCCGAGCTCAGGTGGGCTCCGATCCTCGGCAAGAGCGGCTGCTCGCCGAGCCTCATCTTCTTTGTTCCAGACTGGTAGCCAGCCCGCGAGACACCCGGTGAGCGGCTGGCGGGGCCGGCGCTTCTTGGTGGGCACCCACCCGATCGGAGCGAGATCAATCAAGCCACTGTTCCAATCAGCCTGAGTTGCCGGATAGAAATCGATGATGGCTTGTGGCCGAGCCCATGTGCACAAACTCATCATCGCGAAACGGAAGAGATGGGGTGTTTTAAGCGAATCAAGCACCGCCGCCATCTGCTCGAGGGAAAGTGTTGCCGGTCGCGGCCGACGTGCTGGGATCTTGAGTTCAGTGGCGAGTGCCTCACGTTTCCATACTATTTTCGGCGCGTGGCTCATCAGCGCCGTCTCGACCTCATTACCGACAGCATCCAATCTGATTTTTGCGACGCAGGCGTCGTTGAATGCAGATCTCATCACATTGAACAACCGTTCGATGTAGCCCGCGGAATGCTGGTGTTTTTCGACGCACCATTTGGCCAACTCGAGCTGCCGGGCTGGCGTCCAGAACGCGACAGGTGCATCGATCTTGCTTATGCTGGCGAGATAGTCCGTGAAGAGCTCCACCGCCCGCTCGGCTGCATCCTCTGATGCAATATGTGAGCCGCGTTCGTCGAGGTATGCCTTAAGTGCGGCCACACTGAGGATCTGGTCCGGGCCGGGTGGTCCTACCCGGTTCGCGATGCTGGGAGCGGTCGCGACGAGCGCGGCGAGCCTGACTTTGGCCTCTTCGAAATCTGTTGTCTTAAGACTTCTGCGGCGGACTTGGCGAGTTCCGGGGTCATATCTGCAAGCGTACCAGAAGCCGAGATGCTCTGGATGGGGGCGCTCGAGATAGTAACCGCCGAGCTCAAATCGCCACTGCTGCTGAGTGCCTGCTGAGGAGCCCTGCTGTCTAGTTGCTGGCATTCGGATGTCCTAAGATATGTACGGTCAATGTAACTCTGCACCTGCTCGGGCGTATAGCGAGGCCCGCCGCCTTTCTTTCGAAAACTGTAGAACTCGATTCTTGGCGGGCTCGCTCGGCGCGCGCGCCGCAGCTCCGCCTTCGTCAGCATAGGCCATCGCTCGAGAACCTCGTTCTCAAACAAGAAATCCGCCGGATCAATGACACGCATCAACAATTTTCCTCACAGCCAATCAAGCAATGCGCTCGGGCGACCCATCACGGTCGCAGAGGGCTGACCCGAGGTGAACCAAGTTGATGCTGACGTCGTTGAATCGGTGGCCAAGTCGTGCAAATAGGTGGGTTGCTCCGAATGTCGTTGAGCTCAACTCCGCCTGCGTGAGCCTCCGACAGACTACGAACCAGGGGGCAGGAGTTCGAGTCTCTTCGGGCGCGCCATTCAAATCAAGCACTTACGGAAATCACCGTTTGGGAGAGAGAGATAAAACGGTTATTCAAACGGTGGCTTTTCAACTGTTCTGTTGCAGCTGGCCTCTTGTCGGCCGGGATTACCGATTCTCATTCGGCTTTACACTTGGTTCGCTGTGACTGGCACTGAGGGCAGTAGTCCCAACAAATCCGTAGCGCCGCCCGCAAAAATGATCGAAAACTCCCGGCTAAGGGGCTAAGAGGTCTTTTCAAACCTTCTGGTTTGCAGCAGCGCGTAGGATTCAGCGAGCTACAGAGTTGGTTTTCTGAACGATCTCTTTGGACGTGAGAATGCTGTCTCTGAGGTCCTGCAGATACTGGCAGTTGGCCTCGATATCCTCAACGAGGATTTCGAAATCAGAGGATCTAAGCATTGACGATGCTGCCTCCCTTACTGCGTCCTGAAAATCTTGGAATGGAAAACGGCCGCAACCTCTAGAACAGGGTCGGGACCGTCGCGAACCTCGACGGAGAAATGCTGGTTAACCGTGCCTTCCATGACCGCGTCGCGGGCCGCATCGATAAGCGCGCTGAGCGCCATGGCATGCGCCTCGCCGGCGTCTGGTAGCTCGATCCCGTCTTGATCGGACGAAAATATCTCGCCCGACCTCAAGTCGAAAAAGTACTGGGCCATCCGCAGCACTCACTTCGGATGCTGCAAGCCCGGCGAATTCAACCATTCGTCGAGGTGAGATGCTGTGTCCGCTTGACGGGCTTTCCTCAGCAGGTTGTCCTTCTCCAAGCTTGGAGGAAGCCCGGCCGCCTGAGCACGGACATCCTTTGCAAATGCTTGAAGCCTGTCCCTCAGTGTTTCAGTTTGTTTGAAATGACGCCGCTTATGCATGGCGCGCTCCTTCCGTTCGAGGGGGCGGGAGCGCAACTGGCGTTCTCATCACCGATAGATACCGAAAGCCGCGCGGTGATGCAGGATAATGACCGGAACATAGGAGAGTTGCTGTCCGGTACCGGACTTAGGGTCACAAAGTCGGATCCCCTTGACAAATGATGGAAACTGTCAACTGAGACGCGCTACTGCGGGCTTAGGGTTCGTCGGAACGGGCGCGCTCTGCCGCGTGATCTGCCAGACGGTCGTATTCTACGGCAATGCGCAAGAGCCGCTGCTTTGCCTCTTCGGAGTACCAATATTCCTCGGCCTTCGTGCGCGTTTCCTCGGCGCGATCTCGCCAATGCGTGGCATTCTTGAGGTAATTCATGCTCACCCCGCCGCAAGTTCAGACGCATGACTATAACGCCCCGAAGCCCCAATGGATCAATCCAAAAGAGGCCTCGTTTAAATGCCGGTACGCGCGGGAGGGCTGACCTATCCTCGGCCCATGGGCATTCTTGCGGCAGAGCCCCACGTTGGGCTCTTTTTTCTACTCTCAGTGCTTCGTCGGCGGACTCTCTGCAATCACTTCGCCGACGTCCGGCTCTTCACCAGAATTACATTTGCAGGGCATGCCGGCACTGCACTGGCAGCCGATTTCAGTATCCCAAGCCTTGTCTGGATGATTTTCGCAGACCCACCCGATCCCCGTAACAAATGGTGCAATTCGGATTTATCAACGCAAATCTCGCCGCGTGCGCGATAGTCTGTTGCCACGGAGAAACTTAGTGCCTTCGATGGATAGCTGACGGGTGCTGTCGTGCTTGTGCTTTAGAAACTCGCTCAGGCGCACCCGCGCAGTCTGCTCTTCTTCCGGCGTCAGTTTGACCATCAACCCGTAAGT
>NZ_LLXZ01000182.1 GCF_001440395.1 Bradyrhizobium jicamae
CCAATGCTGCAAGCCGTCAGAAAGTTCTTGCCAGGGCGCCGTCCACACGTGACCCACAGCCGATATCGCTCAATGACAATTGCGATCGGTAAATCCACCTTCGGCGGATGATCGGACTAACCGCACGAGCAACTCAGCCACGCGAATGGTCCCGCACTTCAAATATTGCCTGATACGTCCAACCGAGGAGGTGGGGACGCCAACTTCCATCGCTATGAGATACTCGCGCGTTGCCTCTTTCTCCCAAAACTGATGCGTATCGACCGGATTTGCTCTAGAGCAGGCGCTTGATCCGTTCGCTACCATGCCAATTCGCAGCACTCTAATAATGGCCACAACTCTCGGCCACGATGGTTCCCGCTTAGGAACACGGAGCAGGCCATTTTCTGCGCGCAGATTGCCATTTTTTCCCAAAAGCGCAGCCGCATTTGCGTCAACTTCATCCTCGTATCTAGCCCGCGTAAATCCCTCATCACCGCACCTTTCGCATCACCAGGGACTTTCCTCCTAAATGAAGCACGAGATCCTATTGACCCGCGTCGCGGCGGGCGTAAGCACGCTCGCGTTCGCGCTTGGCCTTGCCAGCGTGATTTATGATCTGTCTCCGGCCTACGACGGGGCCTTTGTGCAGAAGGCTATCCAGACGCTGGTTTTCTGCACCGCCGTGATCAGCCTCTTCTATGGCAACATCGTTTATCAGTTGACGCGATTGGGCCAGATCAGGCGACATGTCGCTCATCGCGAGGACGCAAACAATCGCGGCGTGAGTTGTGAGGCGGACGCACCGCGGATCAGCATCCTCATACCGTCTTATAAGGAGCAGATCCCGGTCATCATGCAGACGGTTTTGTCGGCGGCTCTTTCCAAGCATCCCAATCGGCGAATTACGCTGCTCCTCGACGATCCACCGACTGGGAAAGCTGTCGCTTTGATGGAGCTTGAAGCCTCGCGCGCCTTAGTCTCGGAGCTGGATCATCTTTTCCGTCGAGCGTCGCGGCAATTTCGTGTGGCCGCTGACGGCTATAATGCGCGCCTTGTATCGGACGGCTCGTCCGTGGAGAAAGAGCGCGTAATCCTTGCTGGACTGTACGTGGAAGCCGCGGATTTCGTAAACCGCCTTGGTCGACTTTACGCCGAGCGCTCTCAGCCGGTGTTTGCTCACGCGGACGAAGTCTTCGCTCGCGAGGTCATCGGTCAACTCGATGCCGAGTATCGGAGGCACGCCGCAGCCCTTCGCAATAGGGCCGACCTCGGCCTTGAGCGCATTCGGATTGAGTACCGACGATTGGTCAGTCTTTTCGATGTGTCGATCGATTGCTTCGAGCGCAAACGCTTCGGAAACCTTTCGCATGCGCCTAACAAGGCGATGAATCTCAATAGCTATATTGGCCTGATTGGACACGCATTTCGCGTTTCCAAGGACCCAGATGGCATATCGGTTCTCACGGAGTGCCTCGAAAGCGAGGCAGACCTCATCGTCCCGGCGGCCGATTACGTCATCACTATCGACGCCGACAGCATCGTTTTACCCGATTACATCGGTAAGCTCGTCTCTATCATGCAAGCCGATCCGGCTATCGCCATTGCGCAAACGCCTTATTCTGCCTATCCGAATCCGCCTTCAAGGTTAGAGCGAGTTGCGGGTGCAACCACCGATATCCAATATCTCGTCCATCAGGGCTTTACTGCCTACAACGCGACCTTCTGGGTGGGCGCCAACGCGGTGCTGCGCTATTCAGCTCTGAATGAAATCAGAACCATGACGGCCGAGCGTGGTCATGCCGTACCCGTGTTCATTCAAGACAGGACCCTCATTGAAGACACCGGCTCGACGATTGACCTCGTCGCACGGGGGTGGCGCTTGCATAACCATCCCGAACGGCTTGCGTATAGCGCCACGCCTCCTGACTTTGGCGCGCTCGTCATTCAGCGTCGGCGTTGGGCGAATGGCGGTCTGATCATTTTGCCGAGCCTTCTTGCACTTTGGCGTGATCGCGGTTCGGCTCGCGCGGGTGGGCTCGAGACATTCGTCCGGTCTCATTATTTGATCTCGCCAGCGCTTGCCAACATCGGCCTGTTGCTGCTTCTCGTAGTCCCCTTCGGTGAGGGCTTCTCCAATATCTGGTTTCCGATCGCTGCGGCGCCGTATTATTTCTTGTACGGACGAGACCTTATTCGATGCGGATACAGGTGGTCGGATGCGGTGCGGGTCTATGCGCTGACGCTGCTGCTTGTCCCTGTCAACCTCGCTGGAGTTTATCGATCTCTGGAACAGATAGTTACCGGGCGTAAGAGCGCTTTCGCTCGCACTCCTAAAATCGATGGCCGAACGGCTGCGCCGCCATCCCATCTGATCTTCTTGGCCGCGCTTCTGACTACTTCCGTTATTTCGGCTGCAGCCAATTTGTGGGGAGGTAGCCTGCTGTTCTGTGTCTTTTCCGCGGTGAATGCCGTGTTTCTTGCGTATGGCTTTTGGCGCCTGATTGGCTGGCGCGATGCTGTTGAGGATATCAGAGCTGGCATCATGGCGCGAAGAGCCATTCATGATCCACGGCGGTACAACGGCGCTGGCCGAGCAGCGCAGCTGAGAGGCCCATGATCTCTCCTCAATCAGACGCATTTGGAGGGAAGCGGTGAAGCTGTTGAAGAGCCTCGCTTCGATCTTTATGTTTGGTTTGGCGGGCGTCGCAGCCGCGGAGGAGGCTCCACGCTTTTCTTTGCAGAGCACCAGTGACTTTGCTTCCTACGGCGCCTTTTACACCGACCTTACGGCCCTGTATTCTCCGTTCGGGAGCTTGTGGGAGCCGGGCTGGCGGATAGAGGGTATTGCCTCGGCCCGCCGCTACAGTGTTATCGATACCGGTCAGAAGCGTATCGGGCTCGATGCCACATTGGATGTGCTGGCGGGCTATCAGTTTACTCCGAATGGCTGGTCATGGCTTGTTGCTGCGGGTGTGACCGCCGTGAACAGCCACCTCTATGCAGCGCCTGGCTTGGCTCCATCCAACACGCAGCTATACGGGCTTAAAGTTCTAACATCTCTCTACGGCAAGCCGACCGACCAAACGATGGTTTATGTCCAGGGGCATTACAATACTGCATCGGAGTTCTATTACGCGCAGGGCAAGACAGGCATTGCAATCGCGCCAAATATTTTCGTGGGACCTGAAGCAGCCTACTCGGGCAGCTGGACCTACAACCAGGTTCGTCTCGGCGGACACATTACAGGGTTTACCGTCGCCGGTATGAACACGGGCGTCTCGCTCGGCTTTGTGCAAGATAGCAACTACGGCAAAGGCGTGTACGGCGGCTTGAACTTTCAGTTCAATTTCTGATCGGGTCCCCACATTGGCTGCCCTGACGATTATTTGTTATGGGCATTCGCATTACGCGCTCGGCGATATCCGTTTGTGGCCTTCGGAGACCTCCAGCGACGTCCGTTGTTACGCCGCTGTCGGCGGCCAAGCCGACGTCAGGCGTGAGCGCGAACGTTATTTTCGATAGCGCACCAAGGTCAGCATGGGTCATGTCACGACCGCGCTTCCCGCACGACAGCGACCTTCTCGCATGGCGTAACTTGCCGCACTCCATCCCGCCAATTCGATGAGATGGTGCAGGTCGGGCGTCATTGCTTACGCGGCCAGTGGTGATTGCCAGCGGCAAATCCCGGCGGGAGATGAATCGCAGAAAGCGGGTTTTCGTAGCGACCGGGGCGGTGCTGGGTGCACTTTACCACGACTTCTCGGTGTTCAAGCACGGGCTGGATGATTAGCTCGCGACCGTAGTAGTCATGGCGCGCAGCCGGGACCGGAATTGCCTTACCGTCAGAACCGATAGTTGCCGGTCGAACCACTTCGTGCGACTCTTCCCTCTGATACTTCAGCCGGTCCGTCTCGCGCGGAGAGCCAGGATACCGAAAAACCCAGCACGGGACAGCCTCTCGCCGCTCACTCGCCAGCCGATCCGGGTGCTTGCGATGTGCCGCGTCGGTGTTGCGCACCGGCTCGAAGCCCGGCGTGTGTCGGCCAGCGTCGTTGACCGCGTTCGCTTCGGCATTCATCGCGTCAAGGCGCGCGAGCACATCCGCAATCGCAGCGGCGTGTTCATCGTAGGAGCGAAGAAGAGTGGCGGCTTCAACCTCGACCGCATGACGCGCAGCCTCGATACGTTGGTGAAACCGCTCCGTCTCGACCCGCTTCTCGGCGTCCGCCTCGGCCGCGAGCGCTTCGGCATGGGCTTTTTCAAGGTCGGCAACACGAGCCTCGGCGCGGTCGGCGGCGCGACGTTGTGCCTGGTACTCGGCTTCCGCCTTGATGTGTTCGGCATCACTCATGGTCGAAAGGCCAGCCAGTGCGGCCCCGCGCTTGGCGACGGCAGCGGCGTGCTCAGCGCGCGCCGTTTCGATCTCGGCAGCGATGGCCAAGGAAGTGGGAGTTTTTTTCCCGAAGAGGTGATTCAGGATTTTCATTGCCGGTTAGCCTTCGTAAATGGTGCGGGGCGGGGTGGGTGATCAGCGATAGTTGGCGAGAGCTTCGCCGATGCGGAGCCAGCGATGGTAAGTCGTGTGCTCAACGTGTGCCGCGAATATGAGATTGTGCGCCATGCCATGCCGCGCACGGAACTGGTCATCAGCGAGCGCTCGGCGCGCCGCTGCGAGATCGGTGGTCGCAGCCTTAAGGTCTGCGAGAAGTCTGGCGCGGCTCATTGGGCGGCTCCGACCTTGTGTTGCGCAAGCCATGCATCAAATGCGGCTACGCTGTAGCGGCAAGAACCACCGACCTTCACGAACTCCGGGCCAATTCCACGTTCGGCATAGTTTCTGAGCGTATTCGGCGAGAAACCGCCGCGCGATGCGATCTTTCGTCGGGAGAGAAAAGTTTCAGACATTTCGACCTCTAGCAAGAGTCACAGCGGGGTTCGGCCGCCGAAGCGCCCCGCTGCACTTTTTGTTTTTGCTTTGTCAGAGCGATGGTGACGCAAGCAATGTGCGCAATCTGCTCAAAGTCGTCAGGCCCGTTTCGGTATCCCTTAGGCCGTGTACCGTCGCGGAGGCGACGAGGCTGCGTCCGATTTTAGAAATCAAGCTCGCGGCGGCGCAATATGTCGCGAAGGGCCAAGGGGAGCATTCGGCGCCGGTTAGCAGCTAAGCCGCCCGCCGTGAAACCGGGCGGCAAGGTGGCGGCGGCCGGCTTGCGCCGCACGGGTTTCTAGAACCCGTTAGGCAATGAAGGCTGCCCAGGCGAGGAAGCAACCCGCCTTGCACCCGCAGCACCAAGGCCTATACCATCGGCACCCACAGCAGCCGCGAAGACAGGACTCATAACCGTTCTTGAAGTAGAGGTAGCTCGCCGTCCCTCCGGCTACCACAGCTGCTGCGACGCATTCAACGCAAGCCGCGCCGGCTGTGCTGGCGCACAGGGCAACACAGGTCCCAGCAATAATGGCATTGGCATCGGGAAAGCATGCATCATTCACCGCCTTGCTAAACTTCATCCCAAATTTCTGAAGATAGAAGTCGAGGCTGGAGAATTTGGCCGGGCTCATTTTTCGGTACGTTTCTTGCGCCTTGGGCGTAAGCACTTTCATGAAATCCACCCGGTCGCGTGCAGTTGATTGATCGAATACATCCACTGCGACAAGGATGCGGCCCTCGGAGATGCCGCTCTGGATTGCAACGAGTCTATCCGCAATCTTACCCGCACGAGATCGAAAGGCTTGTGCCATCTTTTCAAATTCAGCGAACGCGCGAGGGTACGATTCAGCGATTCGTGCCCTATCGGTATCCTGGGTTGCTTCAATAAGCGCACGAAGTGCTTCCGAACTGGCCTTCGCCACGTTATCCATTAACGTATCGATGCGCTCGTTGCCGGGCACAATGCTCGCCTGCTGTTCTATTTTTGTCAGCTCGGAGTCAAGTTCGTCCAGCCCATCGTGCACCGTTGTCAAGAACGGCTCGATGCGTCGGAGCATATCATCGGGATGGCTCTTCGCCGGCGAGTGCGCAAGGCTGAGCACCAAAAAGGCCGTCGCGGCTATGGACGCAATCTTCATGTCATCCTCCATTATGCCAATATTCAATGGCGCGCGCGGAGGCTCGCGCCACATGGACGCTTGCACTCGGCCAAAAGAACGTCGCGTGCTATGGAGTGAGAGCCCGCCGAAGGCATTCAGGCTGCCAGATATTTTCGAGATTCGGCCATCTCGTTCGTTGAGCAGCTCGCAACGACAATATTCCGATGAACGCGCCTCGGCAAATCCAAAAGTGCGCTGAAGTGGTAACTAATGACCACTCAACTCGAGGTTATGCGTCCAAAGCCTCCAATCGATCCACTTCCCGGGCGTATTCTTTGGTGACACCGATACGCTTGGTGTTGGCGGCTAGAGTTGAACAACGCGACATGCATCCATCACGGCTAGGAGAACGGGACAGGTAAGTGTTGTTCGATGAGAGACTCTACTCTATGCTTGAAGGGTATGGAGCTTCGGCCTGTGACTGATCACGGCTGATCCAATGAGAGAGCTTCGCCCCATCAGACATAGATTGATTGCGCCGCTTTTTTGGCGGCCGATTGCTGATTGATCAGAGTAGGCGGAGCCTGCCCGGTTGGTATCCGCGGGGAAGCCTCGCTCCTGTGGAGGCATAGATGAAAACGCTACTTCAAACTGAGCGCGGCAGCTCTTCAGTAGGCCAATCGGCCAAGAAGCGTCTTGTACATTGCTTCACTACAGCACTCCTTCTTACTGCAATTCCGTGGCTCGAAGCATCGGCCCAGCCACGTAATTTTTCTCTGACTACAGATACATGTCCCGTTTGCGGTGAAGATCAGTTAGCGACTTGGCGCGACACGGTCGATAATTCCATGGGCGTCGCAGGAAAAGACCCCGTCGGACACAAAATCGGCTCGTACGCCGCGAAGCGCTTCCCACTAGGCCAGAACTGGTATCCAGCGGACGTTTTCAAACAAACGCTGTGTGGGACTTTTCATCATTTCAACTTCTATGATGGCGCGGGAGCCGAGGCCGACTGGAATAACTACTTTCTACCTAGTCCCCGGTTCGCGTTCCTTCGTGATGATCTTCTTCCGCAGGCGGATCCCGACGACGTCCACAAATGCGACGGCGTCGCCTGCATGGAAGCGGAGATCACACCTGACGAGCACTTCTACAACAATCCATGGTTCCCAAAGGATGTTGGAAGTTCGGCATGGGAAGGAAGCCAGATGTGCACCTACGGCCCGTGGGTGTGGGAAGAGGCGCACGGTAACCGTCCGGAAATTCACCCCTCGGAACTTTACTGGTGGAAAGAACCGTGGCCGCAATCATGGGGCGGCGGCGACATCGTTTGGATGATGTTGTTGCAGGACGATTCGAACAGATTTGACAGGGAAGGCGATTATGGCGAGCCAACGCCTAGGCCTTCCTGGTGGCGTCCTTGGTCTAAAAATCCGCGCACCGGCCAGTTCAAGATCGCGTTCACCGCTCCGCCGCGGCCGTCGTTCGTTTTTGGTCCACTAAACATCACAATTAATGAAGCTTTTTCGCGAAATGTCGTTACGTCGGAAGATGAGGAAGCGCGCAGAGATAGCGATGATGGGGCAGAGCATGCTCTTGAGTACAACGGCACCGTCGTCGTTCAAGTTCGCGAACTCCAGGCAAGAAATGACGACGTCGGTGTTCAATTCGTGGACCTCTGCCGGCGCCCCAATGGCTGGCTTCAAGGCTACGTCGCCTTGACCAGTAAGGTAGGGCGAGGTGATAGAGGACAGGAAGGCTACCACGTCCTCAATGCTCACATTGCTCGGCAGAGTCGCCTGCTACCCGACGTTCAGGTTTCCGAGCTCTTAGGAACTTCACTCCGCCGTTCTGCCCGGGAAACCGTTTTAACAAAAGCAGATCGAGCCAGTCTCCGACGGGCTATGGTCAATGGCCGCCCCCAACTCACAATGGACGTACGCGTCGGACTTATCGGCGATGGAAAGGAGAGCGAAGCGCCGGTGTCGAAAATTGAACTAATCGAAGGTGGCTCGCGTAGCACTCTGGCTCATCGGTTGACGAGCGACCTTAATAATCGCTCAACAGCGATCGCCCGCGGCGTGCCTGTTCTTGGGGGCGCCAAACTCTCAGTCTTGGCTGGAGCAGAATGGCGAGAGGTTACTGTTCCACCCTTCGATTTGGCTCCGCGCCGCGAGACTCAGAAGCCTACCGTGGGGAGCGAGGACTCCTCTGCTTGGATGTCATTTCTCTCCTGGGCCGGCGGCCGAAAGGTCGAGCCAGGCGGTCTCAGCCTTATGCGAGCAGCCGAGTGGGAAATCAGCGTAGATCCCCAGTACGCCCCAATACGGGAAGGAAAGCCATCAGCAGAGGACGACTCGCCGCCGAGCGAAGAGCTAAACAGCATTCTGATGAGTCGAGATGCCGCTCGGCTCAAAGACCTCTTTGGTGCGGAGCAACCTTTTCAGGTTCAATGGACCTTTGAGGCCACGAATGTTGTGACCGGACAATCGGCGCCGGTGCGCGTTGGTGGAACCGGCGACTCGGAAATAGGTATCACGCGTCTGCCCAGCGCCATTCCTGACAATCGTTTGAATGTACGTTTTCCTTCTAAGCCTGACGGTGCTCTGTACGAACTTATTGCAACCGCAACGATGATTGACACATTTGGAATGAAGGGGTCGATACAGCACCGCGTTGCAAGTCACGTTGTAACGGGTCGGCCAGGGGGTAACCTCGCTGAATCGCTGGCCTCGGCCGCTGCCTCCATGGCGGACGCGGATCCGGACGCGCTCGCGAAGGGTCGTCTTGATGTGAGCGCCGACGATAAGCTGCTCGAAAATGATCCGCGAGCAAGGCGGGCACGGCTAGTAAGACTTGTCGCACTTCGGGCAACCGAAGACGACCACGTGACCGTCGATGAACTGAGGCGTGTAGTGCAAGCTGCAAAGCTTTTGAGTGCTCAATAGGACGGAGCGAGGGAAACGCATCCATGCCGCGCTTGCTTGATAGTTGAGGTTCATTCTCGATGGCGCGCTCGCGGGCGCCGGCTATGGCTGGCTGCCGTTAATGAGTTCACGCCTAAGTCGCCGATGCCGTGCTTTCGTCGGCGCGCTGTTGCGGTGTGTTGTCGTTGTCGTGGCGCAATCGACGGGCGTCATGCTCAACGAGAACAGCAGCGCGCTCGATGGCGCGCATGCTAAGTAGCTTCTGCGCAACGCCGATGTCGATCAGTGCGGCCCATGTCTGCGGGATGTTCAATCGCAGCGTGAGCGCGAGGGCGGTGAGTTCGCCAGCGAGTTCGGCGGGTAGCGCTTCGAGCGAGGGGACCGGACAAAAACCGAACCCGAGCGTTGCCAGCGCAGCTTCAAGGCTTTCGAGGCCCGGTCGGTTTTTTCGACGCCACGCCTTCGTGGTGGCCCGGCGGACCCCACTTCGCTCTTCCAGTGAGTCATACGTCATGCGTTGTCGCGCCATTTCTGCGAAGACGAGCTTCACATGCGGTCCGACGTGCTCGGGCATCGTCACGGTACGAGGATTTTTGCGACGCTTTCGCGGGACGGGGGAAATTAGCGCAGTTCGAAATTCGGCGGGATAAAGCGGGGGAGCGGGCATCGGCGGAATCCTGAGAGGCTTGAATTGCCTTGAGGATCGAACGAAGAGCTATTCCGCTACAGTCCATTCCAGTGCCCCTCGCGCGTGGCTCCGGATCGCAGCCACGACACGATCCGAGAACAAAAAGTCACTTTTGAAAGTTTGTATCTACCGGAGGCGGGGGGTCGCGCGTCACCCGCATGAGGGAGGGGTTTCCCAGAACCTAAAGTGTTGCAGATTTGCAAGATGTCTTGCGAACTGCCGTCAGCTGCGCAGAGAGTTAGACCTCGTCCGATGCGCTTGTCAGCCAACAGCGTCGCAATGGCAGATGGGCCATAATCTGACGGGCATCCGCACTTTGGACCCCCTCCGAATGAGTGGACAACTGTAGTAGACTCATCGAACGCGGAGGTGTTCGAATGGAACATCAACGTCGGTCGTTCACCGAGGAGTACAAGCGTCAGGCCGTTGATCTGGTGGTATCGAGCGGTCGGTCGGTCACGTCGGTCGCCAAGGAGCTCGGCCTGCGCGATTCTGTATTGCGCCGATGGATGAATAAATTCGGGCGGGAGCCGGCGTCGGCGACGCGGAACCCCGCACCCCCAGAATTTCAGCTAGGGGTATTGCTAGTTCACGGAATTGGGACGCCGCGCCGCGGTGATACGTTGGTCCGATGGGGCGACGCGCTATTGAACACGATTGGCCACGCTACTGGGAAAAGGGTCGTGGCGACCATCGAGCGTGCGGCCTCTAGCGACGGCATCGAGAAGGGTTCGTTCGAAGCGGCCGTCCGATTGTGCACGCGAGATCACACAGAGCGCTGGCTGCTTGCCGAGGGCCGCTGGGCGGGTGCCTTTCCAGCTCCGAGCTACCGCGAGCTGGTGTCATGGAGCGTCAGGGCGGTGCCATGGTCTATCGCAAGCCATGTCGCGCAGCGCTATTGGCAGGACACCTCCGGTGATTGGGAGTGGAAGAGGGCAATCGCCCTCGGGCGGGCGGTTGGTCAGCTCCTCGTCGCGCTGGCACTCGCGCCAGTGTTGATCGGCCTGCTTGCGCTCACCCTGCTGTTGGGACTACTTCCCATCCCGCAACTGCGCACGCAGATTGCTGCGATGCAGTCGACGCTCACGGCGACTGTCGGCGATAGCCTCGCGTTCGTCGAGAGCCCAATGCGCGCCGCGCTCATTCAGTCATGCATCGTCGATGGGCTGGAACGGCTCAAGGAGTGCTGCGCGCACACGGTGATCGCCGCCCATTCCCAGGGCGCGGCTGCGACGCTGCAAGCCCTGGGTGGATTCGCCGAGACTGACGGCGAAGACGAGGCACAGTCTCCCGCGCGCCTCCTCCCGGATGCGCTCGTAACTTTTGGCGCGGGCACGAACCAACTGGCAAGCCAGAAACTCTTATCGTCCGGGCGGCTTCCGAACGACCCGGCCAGCGCGGCCTTCGGTCTAGTCCTCCTAGCCGGGTCGATCCTCTGGCTGTACTGGATCTTCTTAAGTACGACCTCCTGGCTGCAGCTGCTGGGTGAGGCAGGGTGGGCGCTGGGAATGTCGATTGGCGGGGCGCTGGGATTAGCGATTTACTGTGCGCTGGGATTTGCGATTGCGTGGCTGATTTCCTGGCTAATTTCCTGGCTAATTCGGCTGACCTCCTGGCTGATCAAGCGATACGAACCCCGCGGAAAACATATGCTCGTGCCCAACTCTTCTGAGTCTGACTATTTTGCAGACATTCGCATTCGCGTATCCAACGTCGTGTTCATCATCGTATCCGGCATAATGGCTGCCTCTTACTTTGTCGGTATGTTTTTGTGGTGGTTTTACGATCTGTTCCCTAATCTCCCGTTTGGCCCGGGCAAGTTTGCCCCGGGGACGGCCTTTCTCCTCTCATCGGCCATGACCCTTACGGTCATCGCGGCCATCGCTGGATCGATCTGGCTCATCCTGCGACCCGAGATGCAGACCATCGTAAGCGCGTCGGTGCGGAAGCCGCCGGGCCTCGCTCGCTGGGTCGATCTTTACGCTTCTGCCGACCCCGTGCCGAATGGGCCTACGAAGACTGAGGGCAAGCGCCCAGACGAGTCCATCAAGATCTGGAATCTAGGCTCCTTCGTCGCAGACCATACGGCATACTGGGATAATCGGGACGGATTCGTCCTGCGCGTCGTGCGGGTGTGTGCCGAGACGGCGCAGAGTCCGTGGAAGGACGCCCTTCCGCGCATCTCAGGCTTCGTGGACCAACGCGCTGCTTGGCGGGTTCGCTTCCTACGGATCGCACGGTGGACTACCAGTGTACTCTGGTTGATCCTGGGCGCATTGATCTGGCATCAAATGAGCACAGAGGTCTCGTTCAAGTTCCCGATCTGGCTTGCTCCTGCATGGCTTCCGGCTGCGCTAGGTCTGCCCGCTCTGCTTGTCGCGCTGATTGTGTTGGCCATATGGGCAAGCTCCAGCATCCTGCGCTGGGTATGGAATTTGTGGGTCTGCTCAGAACAGGAGGCGGTGCTGGCTCACCAACCGGCCCGAGAAGTGACCTGGGAACATCCGTTTCTGCTCACTATGTGCGGGGCTGTCTGGACGCTTATAGGTGCGATAGGAGTAATCTATGTCCTTGGGTCTGATTTCTTGAGCAAGCCCTGGTCATTGGCGGGAGTTAAGGCCGTTCTTACCGACACAGGCACGGTCTATTTTTTCGCATTCATATTTATCACCAGTCAAATCTCGTCGACGATCTTGCTCACCTTTTGGCCGCCGCCCCGTGCATCCGATCAGTCAGGTGGCGAGTCAATTTCGTGAAAATTCCCGGCTTCCAACGGGAAGTTCGGCCACGCTCATGCATTCAGACACGGCCGGTAAGACGACCGCCTCTACCGCTAACAACCATCACCGCCGTTAGAAGTGTTAGATTGTTAGAAGAAGCCTAGAGAAGGAATCTAACACTTCCAACAAATCTAACTTCTCTAACACTCTAACATATCTAACACCTATCTCTGTAGCAGTCCGGTTCACTGAACCGAAACGGCTTCATAAACACCGCGCCGGGTTCGGCGGATCTTCCCTTGTTTAGCGAGGCGTCCGAGTTCAACATCAACAATCCTGCGCTCCATTCCGGTTCGCTCTACGATTTCCAGCGTCGTCATTTCCGCTCCACAAGCGCGGAGTGCATTCACAATCGAATTTGTCTCTTGCGCCTGCTTGAGTTTCTCCGCATCTCCCAGCGATTCCCATCGGCAGGTATCAGCATCAAACTTTACCGCGAGCTCAATTTCCTGAACATCGCGACCACGCGCATAAAGAGTAACTCCGGTCGGGGTTCTGCGCAGAATGAGAGTCGTGTCGGCAACACCGACTTGCCCGGCCGACCCCATAACATCGTCAAAAGGATCGCCGGTTTCGCTCGGGGCCTTTTTCAGGTGCATCACAAGAACGATTGCAATTCTTCTATCGTTAGCAAGTCGGTGAATCTCGTTCAGGTGCTCATAATCCTGATTATATCCAATCGTTCCTGCCTTATGCGGCGGCGCGATCTTTCGCCAAACGTCCACAATAATCAGGCGAGTGGCAGGATGCTCATCGAGCCATTTTGCCATGTCGGCCACGCCGCCGAGGTCACTACGTCTCCACGTCGTTTTAAAGTGGATTCGATGCTGCGCCTCCTTGTGAGCCGGTGAAAACATCAAATCGAGCTTCTGCATGCGGTCCTTAAGACGGCGTTCCGAGTCTTCAAGCGCCAGAACAAGCACATCCCCACGAGCACATTGCCGTCCAAGGAATGAGTGGCTAGCGGCTACCTGCCATGCGAGGTCAAGCATCAACCAAGATTTCCCCATCTTGGACTTGCTGGCGACGATGGTCAGTCCTTCCGGAATAAGGTCAGGAACGATCCATTCGATCGGGGAAAACACCTTCCGGAGAAGTTCATGCGCGCTGATAAATCCGTCACGCGTGGTGGAGTGCTCGCCACCGCCATGAATAGCACTACCCATCATGCACCTTTTTTCTTCCTGATCGAATTGGCAATGACCCGATCTGCCAGCGCGGACGCTTCAGGGTCGCCAAGCGTCACCCCAACACGGGGGGCCAGCCAATCCAGCGCTTCGGACGCGGACACGCGGCGAGCTTCCATGACAACATCGATAGGCGTGTATCCGCGTCCATCTCCGAAATCGCGAATGCCGTCCGCCTTGAACGATAGGTTCAGAGCGCGCAAATGGAGCGCCCTGCCGCTGCCGGACGCTCGCCATTCGGCTACGGCCTTGAAGCCACCACCGGCGCGACAGCACCGCTGCAAGCCGAGATACGGCACCCATGCATGAAAGTTCGCGAGCGCCGCATTGTTCGCCTCGCGAAACAATGATGCCCCGTCAGAACCACCGGCAAGCGCAACATGCTCGCCATGCGGCTTATAGCGCCTGTCCGCCTGGGGATCATAGCCATACGCCTTCAGCGCTTCACCGATGCGCTCGGCGATGTCGTCCGGCAACTCGGTCAGTTGATCGATGGACACGTCAAGAAGCGTGTCGTCCGTCCACCAATAGTAAGGCTCGCCGGTGTCAGGATGGATCGAGGGCGGCAAGACGGTTTGCTTGCCTTCGGAGAGTAGATCGACAAGGCCGATGCGCTCGGGCGTGCGGAAGTTGCGCGAGCGAATCGCGTCGGTGTTGCCGCGATAGAAGAGCGAGATGCCCTTGCGGCCCTTCTTTTGCACATTCGACTGCGGCAGCATCGCGAGCAGCGCGTCCATCGCGGGCTCGAAGTCGATGTCGACCACAACGACGCCACCAAATCCGCAAGCAAGGCCAAGCCCGCCGCCACATCTATCGGCTCGCCGCCCCCAAGCGGCGGTCTTGTGAATCGACGCGCGTTCGGTGCAGTAATCCTGCCATCCCGCCATAGGGCAATCGGTGCCGGGTGCCTTACCCCGCCCCTCAAACGGGGCATTATGCGGCACGATAGGCAACAGCGAGTACCCGTTGCCGTACATCGCCAGCGCGGCGCGCTCGAAAGCGGAGGAATCGGACATTGCTTAGAGCCAGAGCGCCGCGATGTGCTGCCAAAGCGCGCGGTGCCGGTCCAACCAAAATACCTCACGCGCTGCCTTTTGGATTTCTGCGAGAGAGAACAGCTTTTCCAGCCCCGGGATTTCGGTGTTGCGAAAGAACACGCTTCCATCCTCAAACACCCGCATCTGATATTCGCGGGGCGAGACGGTGCGCAGATATTTTGCATGACGGCGCGCCGCCGCCAGCATGTGATCAGCGGTGATCGTCGGACAAGGGATACTGGAACGGGCCAGCTTTTCGGTGAGGGTGGGGTATCGTACTTGCACTTCCATGGTCCTTCTACTTAGCCCGCCAGCGCAGCAACGCTCGGCGGGCTTTTTTATGCTGAAGCGGGCTTGCCACCCGGCGCGACACGATTTGCGTGCATCCACGCTGCGATGTCCTGACGAGAATATTTCGGCGTCCGACCGATCAAGGTGTAAGCGGGGGAACGCCCAAACCGCCGTTCGCGGCGCGCCCACGCATGCGACTTGCCGACGAACGCGGCGAACTCAGCTTCCGAGAACGAGAAATCATCATTGCTCATTTATTCTTCCTCATTTGTTCGAGTGTTCGGATTTGAGCAGATTTCACCACTCGCTAGGGATCGGTTGAATCTCCTTTCAAGCGATTTTTGCACCGATTGGGCGAAGCTCAGCATTCACGCGGCGGATACCGCGTGATGGCGATGTTGAGGTTTTGTTGAGAGAAGTTAATGCCCGTGAAAGCGCTGACTTAGAGGGCCGACATGGGCGTGTTGGCGTCCAAAAACGCGGCATAGTGCAGGAGGGCGACCGCCGCCAGATGGGCGTCAGTCGGTCCGAGCGTGGTTTCTTCGGAAGCTTCTAGAACTTCCGCGAGTTCGATCAAATAGGCGGGTTCATCGGTGATGTTGGTCATTGTCATGCACTTACGCATCGTTCGCGGGATGGCTGGTGAACCCGGCCATCCAAGCGTCGATTTCTGCCGCATCAAAAAAACGCGAGCGTCCAATATAGATCGGGGAGGGCAGGCTATTCGTGCGCAGCTTCACGTGCCGCTCAAACGTTGAGCGCGGCATGTCGAGCTTTCCTCGCACGGTTTCCGACTTAATCAGTTGCTTCATGTTGGTCCTCTTGGGGTTGGTGACATCTCAAGAAGTACCGAACAGGAGCGGAAAAATCTGGGTAGAAAGTCGCTAACGGATACTACCCAAAATCAAAGGATCATCCTTCACATCAAGGGATCATCCGTCACCGTGGGTGATGGATCGACTTTTTTGCAACTTCGTCTTCAGGCGTTTCCAAATTTTCTCGATTTGATCGAGTTCAAGCCCCGCATATCCGCTGTCCTTGACGATCTGCCGAGCGCGTCCAGGTCTCACACCTCTTGCGTTCAACGACTGAAGTGCTCCGAATATCCGAATGTCGCGCCATTCGATTTGCAGTTGCCCAACGGGGTTTTCGTGGGCCTTGCCGCGCCACGCAGCGTAAAGTTCTTTCGCGCGGAAATTGACAATGCGGTCTTTATGGTTGGCCGTCCTGTTCTTCTTTTGGTCCTCCAGATTTTCTTTCGGCGTCCGCGATGTAGCCGCAAGCAAGTCAAGCTCATTCTGAATTACCTTTCCAGCAGCCTCGCTCACGCATGCGGCAAAACGATCAACCTCAGCCTGAATCACACGCGGCACGGGCCGGGTGTATATCTGAGCAAGACTGTATGCCCGCCAAGCCGCCGCTGGATTCTTGGTCCGCTCGAAAAAATCAGTCATTTCGGCAATCTCATTGCCGACTAAATCGGGGAGTGGTGCCATCGGTCAGCCCTCCACCGCCTTGAACTGCACAACATTCGACTCGCGCTCCACCATCAGATTGGCGAGGAAGTCCGCCCATAAGTTAAGCGCGTGCCGCTTCTCGGCAGCAAAGGTGTGAAGCTGATAGACCGCCATCACGCCGCGCATTTGATGGTTCAGCACCCGTTCAACCACTCCAACCTCTACCCCCAGATTGGGCATGGTGGTGGCGGCCGTGCGTCGCAAATCGTGAAGTCGCCAGGGCTCGATTCTAACTTCGTCTGGATCGTCACCGACCGCCGCCGCGTCTTCTCGCGAGATCTCCAGCATCACTTCGTCAATGCGCGCCTTGGCGTGGGTGGCAGAGAACGAGGCGAACACACGGGGCGAGTCCTTGATCTGGTCCATGCTGGTCAGAATCTCGACAGCGACCGGGGCAAGGGGGACGATATGAGGGTTGCCGTTCTTTGAGTCAGGGAGGGTCCACAACGGCGCGTCGCTGGTCAGGTCGAGTTTCAACCATTCCATGTTGGCGACCTCGCTAAACCGCTGCGCCGTCAGCAAGAGCAGATGGGCGAATTGACGCCGGGGCCATTCGAGCCGTTCGATTGCCCGCAGCAAGAGCCGCAATTCACCTTTGGTCAGGATTCGTTTACGCGAAACTTCCTTGACGACAGCGGTTCCATCAAACGGGTTCTTTTCGACCAGTTCTTTGGTGATGCACCATTGAAAGAAGTGCCGCCCATACGCGCGGAGCCGCTTCGACTGGATCGGCGCACGCGCCTTGACAGTGTCGAGAACCCGGATTGCATCGCTGCGCTGGATGTCGTCCACGCGCCTCTTGGCCCAACCCTTAAATTCCTTGTCGAGAACCCGCCGCACCTCCCGGCCGGACTTCAATCCATCGGCGTGGTCGCCGTAGTAGCGCACGAGCACGTTCGCGACCGTGTCCTCCCGGCGCCGGGCTTCCTTCTCCTCCGCAGCAATCCTAGCGGCTTCCGCCTTGCGCGTAGCGCGCTTCTGGTCGGCCGGGTCCGCGCCCATTGCGCGTTGTCGGCGTGCATCACCAGCCGCCTCACGGGCCTGTACAAGCGTAAGCGCGCTGGGACCGCTTGCAGGGCCAAGCACTACAGTCACGTCTTGCTTGTCACCCCGTCGGAACCTGTAGACGAACGTCCGCACTCCCGACGGATACACCAGCACCCGCAAGCCCGGATGACCGATATCGGGCAGGGCGTAGCGCTTCGCTCGCGGTTTTGCGTGCTCGATCGCCAACGCAGTAAGCGGTCTTTTCATTAGCTCCCCCTTTCAAGCCCCACTCTAAGCCCCACAAAATACCTAGCTGTAGTGGTATTTCGGGAGATGTCATCAGCTATCAATAGGGAGCTATATCCTTGATTGGAAGAGAACTTTTTGTCTCAGTGGGGCTTCGCGGTAATCGTTGAAACCACAAGATGGCTGACTGTAAATCAGCCGCCGTATGGCTTCGAAGGTTCGAGTCCTTCCTTCCCCA
>NZ_LLXZ01000183.1:0-1691 GCF_001440395.1 Bradyrhizobium jicamae
CGGGGCCGGCGCTGCGGCGGTCGCCGCCGCGGGAGTGTGAGCGGCGGAAGTGTGCGCAGCGGGCGCGCTGGCGCTTGTGGTGGGCTTCGGAACGACGTTGCGGGCGATCGGCCGCGGCTTCGGCAGGGGAACTTTTGGCTGGGCCCAGGCATCCACAGGAAAAGCAGCCAGCCCAATTGCCAGCGCCAGGCTCGTGGCCAGTGCGGTCGATCGCAATGCGGCGGCGCGGATGGCAGGGATCACGGCTTTCCTCTGCGGCGGCGAATCATTCAGTCGCTCGAGCCCTAGATCTATTTGATTGAATATGTGGACAAAATGCTAATACGTGGCTGCCGGTCCTGTTTGCGCCATCACCGCGGCAAAATCGCGGCTTTGGCCATTCGCGCGAGGCAGAGGGGGGCGGCGTCAAGAAAGCGCGTCGAAACAAAGCGCTAGCGCCGGACGGTACAGCCCTTTCGCCTGATCGCCAGACCCGATATGAATTGAAATCCAGTTCGGCGGAGCCGTTTCTTAAGCGTTTGGAGGAAGTCCATGGCAGCCAAGACAAAGTTCCGGGGGTCGTTCACCGCCTTGGTCACGCCATTCAAAAACGGCTCGGTCGACGAGGCCGCCTTGCGTGGTCTCATAAGCTGGCAGATCGAGCAGGGGTCCCACGGCCTCGTTCCCGTGGGTACCACCGGCGAAAGCCCGACGCTGAGCCATGCCGAGCATCATCGGGTAGTCGAGATGTGCATCGATGAGGCGAAAGGACGCGTGCCCGTCATCGCTGGCGCGGGGTCGAACTCAACGCGCGAAGCCGTCGACCTTGCTGTTCACGCAGAGAAGGCTGGTGCCGATGCCGTTCTGGTGGTGACGCCCTACTACAACAAGCCGACCCAGGAAGGGATGTATCAGCACTTCAAGGCGGTGAATGACGCGATCGGGATTCCGATCATCATTTACAACATCCCGCCGCGCTCCGTCGTCGATATGTCGGTCGAGACCATGACCCGGCTGTTCGAGTTGAAGAACATCGCTGGCGTCAAGGACGCCACCGCCAATCTTGCCCGGGTGTCGCAGCAGCGCCATGCGATGGGGCCGGATTTCATCCAGCTGTCCGGCGAGGACATGACCGCACTGGCCTATATGGCGGCGGGAGGACATGGTTGCATTTCGGTGGTCGCCAACGTGGCGCCGAAGCTGTGTGCTGACCTGATGTCAGCGGTCATGCAGGGCGATTACGCTACCGGACTGAAGATCCAGGACCGCCTGACGCCGCTGCATGATGCCATCTTCAAGGAGCCCGGCCTCGCGGGAGCCAAGCATGGCCTCAAACTGCTGGGGCGGCTCGAAGAGGAGGTGCGCCTGCCGTTGATGAGCGTGACGCCGCCAACCGGCAAGGTGATCCGCGACGCCATGGTGCATGCCGGCCTGATCAACTAGGCCAGCGGCTGACTTCGCGCGACAAACGAAGAGGGGCCTCCAACATGCTGAAGGAATTCCGCGAATTTGCGATGAAGGGTAACGTCGTCGACCTCGCCGTCGGCGTCATCATCGGTGCGGCCTTCGGCGCCATCGTGACCTCGCTGGTCGGCGACGTGATCATGCCGATCATCGGCGCGATCACCGGTGGTCTCGATTTCTCCAACTATTTCACCCCGCTGGCGAAGACGGTGACTGCCAACAATTTGGCGGACGCCAAAAAGCAAGGT
>NZ_LLXZ01000183.1:1701-30430 GCF_001440395.1 Bradyrhizobium jicamae
CCCCCGCTGGCGAAGACGGTGACTGCCAACAATTTGGCGGACGCCAAAAAGCAAGGTGCGGGGTTGGCTTGGGGCAACTTTCTCACGCTGACGCTGAATTTCCTCATCGTCGCCTTTGTGTTGTTTATCGTGATCAGGCTCATGAACCAGTTGAAGCGCAAGGAAGAGACGGCGCCGGCGGCACCGAAGCTGACCAAGCAGGAAGAACTGCTGACCGAGATTCGCGATCTCCTCAAGAAGAGCTAACGTGGCGGACAAGAACGAGCGCCCGATCAAGGTCGTCGCCGAAAACCGCAAGGCCCGGTTCAATTACGCGATCGACGACACCATCGAGGCCGGCATTGCGTTGACCGGCACGGAGGTGAAATCGATCCGTAATGGCAAGACCACCATCGCGGAATCCTATGCAGATTCCAAGAACGGCGAGATCTGGCTGATCAATGCCAATATCCCGGAATATTTGCAGGCCAATCGCTTCAACCATGAGCCGAAGCGGCCACGCAAGCTGCTGCTGCATCGGAAGCAGATCAACAAGCTGATGGGCGCGGTCGATCGCGACGGCATGACGCTGATCCCGCTAAAACTTTATTTCAACGAACGCGGCCGCGCCAAGCTGCTGCTCGCGATCGCCAAAGGCAAGAAGCTGCACGACAAGCGCGAGACCGCAAAGAAGCGCGACTGGGGCCGGGAAAAAGGCCGCCTGATGCGGGCGAGGGGATAGAGGCGCTATCCGTCATTGCGAGGAGCGAAAGCGACGAAGCAATCCATTTCACCGCTTGTGGCACCATGGATTGCTTCGCTTCGCTCGCGATGACGGTGATTGGAGAGGTGAAGCCATGAACCAAAAGAACCTGCTTGACGTCGACTGGAGCAAGATTCCGGCGCCGCAGGATGACGGCGCGGCGGCACATCTCGTCGGCATGACGATTCCGGAGATCTCGCTGCTCGCAACCGACGACAGTTCGGTGACGCTGTCGGCGCTTCCGGGCCGCACGGTGGTGTTCGCCTATCCCCGCACCGGCGAGCCCGGCAAGATCAGCCTGGTCGACGATTGGGACATGATCCCCGGCGCACGCGGCTGCACGCCGCAAACCTGCTCGTTCCGCGACCTGTTTGCCGAACTGAAAGCCGGCGGCGCCAGACACGTGTTCGGCCTGTCGACGCAGGACAACGTCTACCAGACCGAGATGGCGTCGCGGCTGCATTTGCCGTTCCCGGTGCTGTCGGACGAGAAGCTGAAGCTGACCCGTGCGCTGAACTTGCCGACCATGCAGGTGGCGGGACTGACGCTGACCAAGCGGCTGGCGCTGATCGTGGATGACGGCCGCATCACCCACGTCTTCTATCCGGTGTTCCCGCCGGACCGGAACGCCGCCGACGTGCTGGCGTGGCTGAAGGAAAATCCGCGGTAGGTACTTGTAGGGTGGGCAAAGCGGAAGCGTGCCCACCATCTTTCGAGTTCATCGCATGAAATGGTGGGCACGCTGCGCTTTGCCCGCCCTACGGCTACTATTCTACGAATCCAGATCCTTCCGCACTTTCGCAAACACGTTGCGAAACATTTCCGGCGTCAGCACCCTCGTGTTCGTGTTGTAGCGCGAGCAGTGGTAGCTGTCGTAGAGCTTGATCTTGCCGGCCGTGTGTACAGCGCCGTGGGAAAACGGTGCGGCGGCGCTGCGAAGGCTGAGCGCCTTGAGCGTCGAGTCATGGGCAATGCGGCCAAGCAGGACGACTGCGCGCAGCTTCGGCATGGTCGCAATTGTCGTCGCCAGAAACTGCCGGCAGGTGTTGATCTCGGCCGGCAGCGGCTTGTTCTGCGGCGGCACGCAACGCACCGCGTTGCTGATCCGGCAATCGACCAGCTTGAGGCCGTCGTCCGGCCTCGCCTGATAGACGCCCTTGGCAAAGCCGTATTCGAGCAAGGTGGCATACAGGAGATCGCCGGCGTAGTCGCCGGTGAACGGACGTCCGGTCCGGTTGGCGCCCTGCAGGCCCGGCGCCAGCCCGACAATCAACAGTTGCGCGGTGGCATTGCCGAACGAAGCGACCGGCGAGTTGTGCCAAGCGGGCTCGCGGGCGCGCGCCTGACTGCGAAATTCGGCGAGCCTCGGGCAGAGCGGGCAGTTGCGATCGGGGTCGGCAAGAGCAGGGGCAGGGAGGCTAGCCATGTTTCCAAAGCGTGTTCTGTCCAAAGCGTTTTCGAGCGAAAGCCAGCCACGGACTCGATCCGGGATGGAAACCGGTTCGCGTCGGATGCGCGTGGCAAACAAAAAGCCCCGGTTCTGTTTTCAATCAGAACCGAGGCTCTAGCAGCGTATGGGCCTATTCTCAATCGTCGAAATCGTCATCCCCGGCCCGCGTCGCAACCGTGGTCGCGCGCTGCAGGAATTGCGGGGAGTGATGGCGCGGCTCGCGCGGGGCAGGACGCTCGGAGGGATCGCGGCCGAGCTTTGACTGCAGCTCGACGAGGTCGGTGAAAACGTCGGCCTGGCGCCGCAGTTCGTCGGCGATCATCGGCGGCTGGCTCGAAATGGTCGACACTACCGTGACGCGAACCCCCCGACGTTGTACAGCTTCCACCAGCGAGCGGAAATCGCCATCGCCCGAGAACAGAACGATCTGGTCGACATGCTCGGCGAGTTCCATGGCATCGACGGCGAGTTCGATGTCCATGTTGCCCTTCACCTTGCGCCGGCCGGATGCGTCGATGAATTCCTTCGTTGCCTTGGTGACGACGGTGTAGCCGTTGTAGTCGAGCCAGTCGATCAGCGGGCGGATCGAGGAGTATTCCTGATCCTCGATGATCGCCGTGTAATAGAAAGCACGCAACAGCGTCCCGCGGCTCTGAAATTCCTTGAGGAGGCGCTTGTAGTCGATGTCGAAGCCGAGCGTCTTGGCGGTTGCGTAGAGGTTTGCGCCATCAATGAAGAGCGCAATCTTGTTGGAAGTCGGTGACATCAAATGGTTCTCACGTTGTTGTTAGCTTTTCTAGCGCAGCGGCCGTCGAGCGCGCGCACTTTCCAGTTCTGTTGCCTAAAGTTCGGTGAATCGTGCCCCACGACAGTCACCACTGCAATTATGGTGAGGCGAGGGCGAAAAACCTATACTTTTGACAGTGCAATGAAGAGATTTACTTGTCCCATCCGGCAACCTTGCCGCGTCTGGACGCTCCGGCCATTCTGGCCCCGAAGCTGGGGTTACCAGAGCCCATTAGGAAGGCAAATCACAAATTTAGTCTTGCGAAACGGCCCCCGCCGCTATAACTAGCGGCCATATCAGACATATTTGGCCCCAAATAACGGAGCGACAGTCTATGGCGCGCGTCACCGTGGAAGATTGCATTGATAAGGTCGACAACCGGTTCGACCTGGTTTTGCTGGCGGCACATCGCGCCCGTATGATCTCATCCGGATCGCAACTAACGGTTGATCGCGACAACGACAAGAACCCGGTCGTTTCGCTGCGAGAAATCGCCGATTCCACGATCTCCCCAGAGGATCTGCGCGAGGAACTGGTTCATTCCCTGCAGAAATTCGTCGAGGTGGACGAGCCAGAGCCCGATACCGTGCCTTTGATCGGCTCGGCCGGCGCCAGCGTCGATGCCGACGACACCGAGGTTGCGGTCGAGCGCATGACCGAGGAAGAGCTCCTCAAGGGCCTGGAAGGACTGGCGCCGCCGGAAGAGCAGCCCGAAGAGGACGAGTAATCCGGAACATTTCGGTCGTCCCGAACTCCCCGATCTTTCAAAGGCCCGGACATCAGTCCGGGCCTTTGCTTTTGTTGACAATTTTGAGGTTACAATGCGTCCTTGGCGGGCGCGGCGGCCGGCTGGTCACCGGATGGGCGCTGGATGGCCGCTGACCCCAAGCGAAATTGAACCGTTTCGCGGTCCGGGCGGCGTGCATCGTCATCCGAAAACGCATTAGATACGCAAAGGGCGGGACCCGTCCGGGTCTGGTGGAAGAAGGCAGTGATGTAATGGCGTATTGGCGCCGCAGTTCAAGGCAGATGCAGGCCGCAACCGGCGGGGTCGCGGTCGCCCCGACATCGCCGGTGGCGGAGAAGCCGAAATCGCCGCGCTCGCGGATGATGCGCCAATACGACCTGGTCGAGCGCGTCCGCTCGTATAACCCCGATACCAACGAAGACCTGCTCAATCGCGCCTATGTCTACGCGATGAAGGCGCACGGCACGCAGACCCGCGCTTCCGGCGATCCCTACTTCTCGCATCCGCTCGAGGTTGCGGCGATCCTGACCAACCTCAAGCTCGACGACGCCACCATCGTGGCGGCGCTGCTGCACGACACCATCGAGGATACCGAGGCGACGCGCGCCGAGATCGACAACATCTTCGGCCATGAGATCGGTGCGCTGGTTGAAGGCCTCACCAAGCTGAAACGGCTGGAACTGGTCTCGCGCGAAGCCAAGCAGGCCGAGAACCTGCGCAAGCTCCTGCTCGCGATCGCCGACGACGTACGCGTGCTCCTGATCAAGCTTGCCGACCGCCTGCACAATATGCGCACGCTGGAATTCGTGCCGCACGCCTCGCGCCGCCGTATCGCCGAGGAGACACTCGACATCTATGCGCCGCTCGCCGGCCGCATGGGTATGCATGAGATGCGCGAGGAGCTGGAAGACCTGTCCTTCCACGTGCTCGATCCCGAAGCCTATGCGGTGGTGAAGCAGCGGCTCGACGCGCTCGCCGATCGCAACCGCAATCTGATCGGCGAGATCGAAAGCCAGCTTTCCAAGAATCTGCAGAAGAACGGAATCATCGCGCGCGTCTATGGCCGCCGCAAGCAACCGTTCTCGATCTGGACCAAGATGGAGCGCAAGTCGATCGGCTTCGAGCAATTGTCCGACATCTACGGCTTCCGCATCATCCTGAGCGAAGTCGAAGACTGCTACGCCGCGCTCGGCGTGGTGCACACCACCTGGCCGGTGGTGCCGGGCCGCTTCAAGGACTACATCTCGACGCCGAAGCAGAACGACTATCGCTCGCTCCACACAACCGTGATCGGTCCCGGCAACCAGCGCGTCGAACTGCAGATCCGTACCGAGGAGATGAACCAGATCGCCGAATTCGGCATCGCCGCGCATGCCTTCTACAAGGAGGGCGCAGGTTCGCCGACCGAACGGCTCAAGCACGAATCCAATGCCTTTGCCTGGCTCCGTCACACCGTCGGCATCCTCTCCGAAAGTGCCAATCCGGAAGAGTTTCTGGAGCACACCAAGCTCGAGCTGTTCCACGACCAGGTGTTCTGCTTCACCCCGAAGGGCAAGCTGATCGCGCTGCCGCGGCAGGCCAATGTGATCGACTTCGCCTATGCCGTGCATACCGACGTCGGCAATTCGGCGGTTGGCTGCAAGATCAACGGCAAGTTCGCGCCGCTGTCGTCCGAGCTGCAGAACGGTGACGAGGTCGAGGTTTTGACCTCGAAGGCGCAGTCGGCGCCGCCGTCGGCCTGGGAATCGCTTGCGATCACCGGCAAGGCGCGCGCCGCGATCCGACGCGCCACGCGTACCGCGGTGCGCGACCAGTATGCCGGCCTTGGCCGCCGCATCGTCGATCGCTTGTTTGCGCGCGCCAAGATCGAATATGCCGACGACAAGCTGACGGGTGCATTGCCGCGGCTGGCCCGCACCTCGATCGAGGACGTGATGGCCTCCGTCGGGCGCGGCGAGCTGAAGGCTTCCGACGTCGCCCGCGCCATGTATCCGGACTACAAGGAAGAGCGGCTGGTGCGTTACGGGGCCAAGAAGAGCCTCGCCGTGAAATTGAAGCTGAAGTCGGAGCCGCATCCGGCGCGCTCTACCTCCGTCATTCCGGTGCGCGGCATCAATTCGGATCTGCCGGTCAAGTTCGCGCCGAACGGCGGCGCCGTGCCGGGCGACCGCATCGTCGGCATCGTCACGCCGGGCGAGGGGATCACGATCTATCCGATCCAGTCGCCGGCGCTGAAGGATTTCGAGGAGGAGCCGGAGCGCTGGCTCGACGTGCGCTGGGATATCGACGAGACCATGCCGCAGCGTTTTCCGGCGCGGATCCTCGTGCACAACGTCAACGAGCCCGGCAGCCTCGCCCAGGTTGCCACCGTGATCGCCGAGCATGACGGTAATATCGACAATATCAGCATGTCGCGCCGCTCGCCTGACTTCACCGAGCTGACCATCGATCTCGAGGTCTATGACCTCAAGCATCTCAGTGCAATTATCGCACAATTGCGCGCCAAGGCCGTCGTCGCCAAGGTCGAACGCGTCAACGGATAGGCGTATAATGCTGGCCAATCCTCATGGTGAGGAGGCGCTCTTGCGCCGTCTCGAACCATGAGGCCACAGTAGGGCCCATCCTTCGAGACGCGCCGAAGACGCCGCTCCTCGGGATGAGGGGTTGTCCACCAGAGAATGCTTGAGAGATCTGCAATGCCCGTTCCTCCGCTCCGCCTCGGCGTCAATGTCGACCACGTCGCAACCCTTCGCAACGCGCGGGGCGGCGAGCGGCCGGATCCGGTGCGGGCCGCGCTCGCCGCGATCGAGGCCGGCGCCGACGGCATCACCGCGCATCTGCGCGAGGACCGCCGCCATATCCGCGACAGCGACATGGCTCGGCTGAAGGCCGAGATATCGAAGCCGCTGAATTTCGAGATGGCGGCGACCGAGGACATGCTGCGGATTTCGCTCGCCACAAAGCCCCATGCCGTTTGCCTGGTGCCGGAGCGCCGCGAAGAACTGACCACCGAGGGCGGGCTCGACGTGGTCGGCCAGCACAATGCGCTGGCGCCGTTTATCGCCCGGCTGAATGACGCCGGCATCCGGGTGTCGCTGTTCATCGCTGCCGACCCCCAGCAGATCGAGATGGCGGCAAAGTTGCGTGCGCCCGTGATCGAGATTCATACCGGCGGCTGGTGCGACGCCGTGGTCGACGGTCACGCGGCCAAGGCCGAGGCGGAATGGCAGCGAATCGTCAAGGGAGCCGCTTTGGGCCGCGCCGCGGGGCTGGAGGTCCATGCCGGCCATGGCCTCGACTACCAGACCGCCGAGACGATTGCCGCGCTGCCCGAAATCGCCGAACTGAACATCGGCTATTTCATGATGGGGGAGGCGCTGTTCATGGGCCTGCCCGAGACCGTGCGGCAAATGCGCGCCGCGATGGACCGTGGCCGGCAGAAGATTGCGGGCCGGCCATGATCATCGGCATCGGCTCCGACCTGATCGACATCACCCGGGTTGCCAAGGTGATCGAGCGCCACGGCGACCGCTTCCTGGACCGCATCTTTACCGACGCCGAGCGCGCCAAAGCGGTGCGCCGGGCCAGCAACGAGAAGATGGTGGTCGCGACCTACGCCAAGCGATTCGCTGCCAAGGAGGCTTGTTCCAAGGCGCTCGGCACCGGCATCCGCCGCGGCGTCTGGTGGCGGGACATGGGGGTGGTGAACCTGCCGGGGGGCCGCCCGACCATGATACTCACCGGCGGCGCGCTGGCCCGGCTGGAAGCGCTGACGCCGGAGGGGTTCGAGGCGCGGATCGATCTGTCCATCACCGACGACTGGCCGCTGGCGCAGGCCTTCGTCATAATTTCGGCGGTCACGCCCGGCAAATCGTGAGCCGCGCAGGCGTTTGCGCCGGGGAAGCGGAGCAAAACTAAAAATCATTGTTTTTCAATGGATTATGAAGTTTTGAGGCGGCGCTTGATTGCGCGCACACGAACAACCGTCTAAAACGCGCAGCAACTAGTTCGAGCCAGGGCCGATTCAGGTTAGCGCCGGAATTGGCCCTCAACATCAGTATTGAGACCATTTTCCTGACGCGAACCCGGCGATTCGCGTGCGGAAAACGTTCTGCCACCGTGCGGGCCAACGCTCGCGGGAATTGGGAAAGCGATGAGCGTGACCTCCAGCACAAAATCTGAAAGCGGCTTGGGCGAAACCATCCGCGTCGTCATCCATGCTCTCCTGATCGCGCTGGTGATCCGCACCTTCCTGTTCCAGCCGTTCAACATCCCCTCGGGGTCGATGAAGGCGACGCTGCTGGTCGGCGATTACCTGTTCGTCTCGAAATATTCCTACGGCTACAGCCACTACTCCATTCCGTTGTCGCCGCCTCTGTTCTCCGGGCGCATCTTCGGCTCCGAGCCGAATCGGGGCGACATCGTGGTGTTCCGCCTGCCGAAGGACGACTCCACCGATTACATCAAGCGGGTGATCGGCATGCCGGGCGACCGCATCCAGATGCGGGAAGGCCTGCTCTACATCAACGACAAGCCGGTCAAGCGCGAGCGGCTTTCCGATTTCATCGGCGAGGACCCCTGCGGCTCCGACGCCACCGCGCGCGTCAAGCGCTGGAAGGAAACGCTGCCGAACGGCGTCAGCTATGAATCGCTCGATTGCGTCGACAACGGCTTTTACGACAATACCAGCGTCTACACCGTGCCCGCCGGCCATTTCTTCATGATGGGCGACAATCGGGACAACTCGACCGACAGCCGGGTGTTGTCGGCGGTCGGCTATGTACCGTTCGAGAACATCGTCGGCCGGGCGCAGATGATCTTCTTCTCCATTGCCGAAGGCGAACATGCCTGGATGTTCTGGCGCTGGCCGACTGCCGTGCGCTGGAATCGTCTATTCTCAATCGTGCGATGAACGACGAGACCGCGACCATTCCCGACGCACCGGCCTCAGGTGAGGCGAGTCAGCCGGCGGATGCGCCGAGCGTCGCTGCGCCGAAGAAGAAGCGCGGCAAGGCCGGGGCCAAGGCTGCGGCCGCGGCGATCGAGGGTCGCATCGGCTACAAGTTCTCCGATCCGGCGCTGCTGACGACGGCGTTCACGCACGTCTCCGCCCTGAAGCCCGCCACCCGCCATCGTGCCGACAGCTACCAGCGGCTGGAATTTCTCGGCGATCACGTGCTGGGGCTGATCATCTCCGACATGCTCTATCGCGCCTATCCGCGGGCCGACGAGGGCGAATTGTCGAAACGCCTCGCCGATCTCGTGCGCAAGGAAAGCTGCGCCGACGTTGCCAAATCGCTCGGGCTGCTCGATGACATCAAGCTCGGCGCGGTAGGCGCTGGCGCAAGCGCGCGCCTGCGCAAATCGGTGCTCGGCGACATCTGCGAGGCGGTGATCGGGGCGATCTATCTCGACGGTGGCTATGCGGCAGCCTCGCAATTCGTCGAGCGCAACTGGCTGGAACGGATGCGCAAGCCGCGCCGGCCGCTGCGCGATCCCAAGACGGTGTTGCAGGAATGGGCCCAGAGCAAGGGCTTGCCGACGCCGGTCTATCGCGAGATCGAGCGCACCGGGCCGCATCACGACCCGCAATTCCGCGTTGCCGTCGACCTGCCGGGCCTTGTGCCCGCGGAGGGCGTCGGCGGCTCCAAGCGCGCTGCCGAGAAGGTTGCAGCTTCGGTGATGATCGAACGCGAAGGCGTCGGCGGCGGCAGCAATGATGGTTGAACCCGAACCCGGCACGTCCGGCGAGACCCGCTGCGGCTTCGTCGCGCTGATCGGCGCCCCCAATGTCGGCAAGTCGACGCTGGTCAACGCGCTGGTCGGCTCCAAGGTCACGATCGTCTCGCGTAAGGTGCAGACCACCCGCGCCCTGATCCGCGGCATCGTGATCGAGGATAACGCCCAGATCATTCTGGTCGATACGCCCGGCATCTTCTCGCCGAAGCGGCGGCTCGATCGCGCCATGGTCTCCACCGCCTGGAGCGGGGCGCATGACGCCGATCTCGTTTGCGTGCTGCTCGACGCCAAGGCCGGACTAGACGAGGAGGCCGACGCGATCCTGAACAAGCTCGCAACGGTTGCGCACCCGAAAATCCTGGTCTTGAACAAGATCGACCTGATCCCGCGCGAAAAGCTTTTGGCACTGGCGCAGGCCGCCAACGAGCGCATGAAGTTCGAGCACACCTTCATGATCTCGGCGCTGTCGGGCGACGGCGTCGACGACCTGCGCAAGACGCTTGCCAAGAGCGTGCCGGCGGGACCGTTTCACTACCCCGAGGACCAGATGTCGGATGCGCCGCTGCGGCATCTGGCAGCCGAAATCACCCGGGAAAAGATCTACCGCCAGCTCCACCAGGAACTGCCGTATCAATCGACGGTGGAGACCGACACCTGGACCGAGCGCAAGGACAAGTCGGTCCGCATCGAGCAGACGATCTTTGTCGAGCGCGAGAGCCAGCGCAAGATCGTGCTCGGCAAGGGCGGCGCCACCATCAAGTCGATCGGCGCGGAGTCGCGCAAGGAGATCGCGGAGATCGTCGGCGTACCCGTGCACCTGTTCCTGTTCGTCAAGGTGCGCGAGAACTGGGGTGACGACCCGGACCGCTACCGGGAAATGGGACTGGAGTTCCCCAAGGAATGAGCAGTCAGCGCTCAGGCAATAACGAAGAACCAGCCCGATGAACGTACCTCGCAACGTCGTTTGGTTTGAAGTTCTGCTGTATCTGTCGCTGACGCTGGATGCGATCTCGGTGGCGTTCCAGGACCGCACGCCGACGGCGAAGATGACGGAGCAGATGATCAACACCGGAACGCTGATGGCGGCCGGCCTGATCCTGCTGCTGGTCTATTTCGTCCGGCTCGCCGCCGAGCACCGCAAGAACTGGCCGCGCTGGGTGCTGACGGCGGCGCTGGTGCTGTCGGTGGTCTCGCTGGTGCAGATCATCGGCGAGAAGGGTATTCAGCTCGACAGCGGCATCGAAGTCGTCTCCTGCGCGCTGACGGCGATGGGGCTGTATTTTTCCTTCACCGGCGATGCGGTGGGCTGGTTCAACGCGTGACTTCTACGCCGTCATTCGAGATTCCGGGTTCGATGCTGCGCATCGCCCCGGAATGACGGCAGCGCATCACTGCGAAATCCTGTAAACTCCGCCCATGGAATGGACCGACGAAGGCATCGTGCTGGGCGTGCGGCGGCATGGCGAATCTTCCGCCATCGTCGAGCTGCTGACGCGCGAGCACGGTCGCCATCTCGGCCTCGTACGCGGCGGGGCCTCGTCGCGGATGCGGCCCTTGCTGCAGCCCGGCAACAGCGTCACCGCGGTGTGGCGGGCGCGGCTCGACGAGCACCTCGGCACCTATGCCATCGAAGGCACGCGGCTGCGCGCGGCAACGCTGCTCGCATCCTCGCATGCGGTCTATGGCATCACCCATCTGGCCTCGCTGGCGCGGCTGTTGCCGGAGCGCGACCCGCACGAGGACATCTACGAGATGCTCGACCGCACGCTGGACGATTTTGACGATGCCGGCGGTGCGGCGGCGCACCTGATCCGGTTCGAGCTTGCGATGCTGGCCGAACTCGGCTTCGGCCTCGACCTGGAAAACTGCGCCGCCACCGGCGAGACGACCGATTTGATCTACGTCTCGCCGAAATCCGGCGGCGCGGTGTCGCGTGTGGCCGGCGAGCCCTATCGCGACCGACTATTGCGGCTGCCGGCCTTCCTGCGCGAAGGCGAGAGCGGCCCCAACAGCTGGTCGGACCAGGACCTGCAGGACGGGTTCCGGCTGACCGGGCTGTTCCTGCTCCGCCACGTGCTGGAACCGCGCGGGCAGGGCCATTCCGATGCCAGGGGCGGGTTCATCAACGCGGTGACGCGGCAGCGGGCGCGAATCAGTTCCTCGGCCTGAACCCGTTGTCCCGGCGCACGCAGGGACCCATACGCCACGGCCTATCGATTGAAGCTGCGGCGCCAGCCTTTTTCGCCGCAAACACCTGTGGTTATGGGCGCCTGCGTTCGCAGGGGCGACGGCCGCCCCGATTCACTTCTTGCTCGATTCAGCCGAAAAGTTTAACGCCTCCCCATGGGAAAACGACAGCTGCCGCCGGAAGAGCCGGCCGAAATCCACGAGGTGATGCTGCGCGATGCGCTGGAAGAGCGCTATCTCGCCTATGCGCTCTCGACCATCATGCACCGCGCTTTGCCGGACGCCCGCGACGGGCTGAAGCCGGTGCACCGGCGCATCCTCTACGGCATGCGCCTGCTCAGGCTCGATCCGGGCACGCCGTTCAAGAAATCCGCAAAGATCGTCGGCGACGTGATGGGCTCGTTCCATCCGCATGGCGACCAGGCGATCTACGACGCCATGGTGCGTCTCGCCCAGGATTTCTCCTCGCGCTATCCGCTGGTCGACGGCCAGGGCAACTTCGGCAATATCGACGGCGATAACCCAGCCGCCTACCGCTACACCGAAGCCCGCATGACCGAGGTCGCGCGGCTGCTGCTCGACGGTATCGACGAGGACGGCGTCGAATTCCGTCCCAATTACGACGGCCAGTCCAAAGAACCGGTCGTGATGCCCGGCGGCTTCCCGAATCTGCTCGCCAACGGCGCGCAGGGGATTGCAGTCGGCATGGCCACGTCGATCCCGCCGCACAATGCCGCCGAACTCTGCGACGCCGCGCTGCACCTGATCGAGAAGCCCGAGGCGAAATCGAAGTCGCTGCTGAAATGGGTCAAGGGCCCGGACTTCCCGACCGGCGGCATCATTGTCGACTCCAAGGAAAGCATCGCCGAAGCCTATATGACCGGGCGCGGCTCGTTCCGCACCCGCGCCAAGTGGACCCAGGAAGAGGGCGCCCGCGGCACCTGGGTCGTGGTCATTACTGAAATTCCGTGGCTGGTGCAGAAGTCGCGGCTGGTCGAGAAGATCGCCGAACTGCTCAACGAGAAGAAGCTGCCGCTGGTCGGCGACGTCAGGGACGAATCCGCCGAGGACGTTCGCCTGATCATCGAGCCGAAATCCCGCGCGGTCGATCCGGCACTGATGATGGAATCGCTGTTCCGGCTCACCGAGCTCGAGAGCAAGATTTCGCTGAACCTCAACGTGCTGATCAAGGGCAAGATCCCCAAGGTGGTGGGCCTTGCCGAGTGCTTGCGCGAATGGCTCGACCATCTGCGCGACGTGCTGGTCCGCCGCTCCAACTACCGCAAGACCCAGATCGAGAACCGGCTGGAAATTCTCGGCGGCTACCTGATCGCCTATCTGAACATCGACAAGGTGATCAAGATCATCCGCACCGAGGACGAGCCGAAGCCGGCCTTGATCAAGGCGTTCAAGCTCACCGAAATCCAGGCCGACGCCATCCTCAACATGCGCCTGCGCAGCTTGCGCAAGCTCGAGGAATTCGAAATCCGTACCGAGGACAAGAACCTTCGCAACGAGTTGAAGGGCATCAAGTCGCTGCTCGGCTCGGAAACCGAGCAATGGTCCAAGGTCGGCGAGCAGGTCCGGAAAGTACGCGACATCTTCGGGCCGAAGACGCCGCTCGGCAAGCGCCGCACCCAGTTCGCCGACGCGCCCGAGCATGATCTGGCCGCGATCGAGGAGGCCTTTGTCGAGCGCGAGCCGGTGACGGTCGTGATCTCCGAGAAGGGCTGGGTCCGTACGCTGAAGGGTCATGTCGAGGATATCTCGGGCCTTGCCTTCAAGACCGACGACAAGCTCGACCACGCCTTCTTCGCCGAGACCACGTCAAAGCTGCTGCTGTTCGCCACCAACGGCAAGTTCTACTCGCTCGACGTCGCCAAGCTGCCCGGCGGCCGTGGCCATGGCGAGCCGATCCGCATGTTCATCGACCTGGAGCAGGATGCCGCGATCGTGTCGCTGTTCGTCAACAAGGGCGAACGCAAGTTCCTGATCGCGAGCAGCGAGGGCCAGGGTTTTGTGGTCAAGGAAGAGGACTGCGTCAGCAATACTCGCAAGGGCAAGCAGGTGCTCAACGTCACCATGCCGAACGAGGCCTGCGCGATTGCGACCGTTTCGGGCGATACGGTCGCCGCGATCGGCACCAACCACAAGATGGTGCTGTTCCCGCTCGACCAGGTGCCGGAGATGGCGCGCGGCCGTGGCGTGCGCCTGCAGAAATACTCCAGCGCCAAGCTTTCCGATGTCGCCGTATTCGAGCTCAAGGCAGGCCTGACCTGGAAGGATTCTGCCGGCCGCGAGCAGAGCATGAGCGCCAAGGAATTGACCGACTGGCGCGGCAACCGCGCCGACGCCGGCCGTCTTGCACACGGTCTGCCCAAGTCGAACAAATTCCTGCGCGGCGTGGAGTAGTGACAAGTAGGGTGGGCAAAGGCGCGCCAGCGCCGTGCCCACCATCTATCGGCATCCGCGTCGAGAATGGTGGGCACGCTTCGCTTTGCCCACCCTACGATTCTACGAAGTCGAACTAGATCCTGCACGGCATGGGACCTGCAGGCGAGATTACGGTTTCGTAATCCGCCGGCAATTTCTACGGATCTCCTTTGACTGCGTCCCAATTGTCGTCGATGCTTGCCCTAGATGAGGGAGGCGACATTGCGCAAAGCAGGATCGCAGCGGCTCATTACGGTGGTCGGCCTTGCGCTCATCTTGTTCGCAACGCCTGCCACGCTCCGCGCCCAATCCATTCCCGGCGCGCTGCCTGAATCCGCCAAGGCACTTTCGCAGGGCGAATGGCCCGCTTATGCCGGCACCTCAGCCGCCGCGCGCTATTCGCCGCTGAGGCAGATCGACCGCACCAACGCCAAGAACCTGCACATCGCCTGGCGCTGGAAATCGCCTGACATTGCGATCAGGGACGCCAATCCATCGGTCGGCCCAAGCTTCGCCAATGAATCGACGCCCCTGATGGTCGGCGGGGTGCTCTACACGTCGACCTCGCTGTCGCAGGTGGCGGCGATCGATGCCGCTACCGGTGCGACCAAATGGGTGTTCGATCCAAAAATCTACGAAAACGGTCTTGGCATTCCCCCCAACCTCGGATGGATCAATCGCGGCGTCGCGTACTGGCGCAACGCGGATGACGAACGCATCCTGATCCTGACCGCATTCGCACAGATGATCGAGCTGGATGCGAAAACCGGAAAACCGGAGCCGGGTTTCGGTGCCGGCGGGCGGGTGGATCTGACGCAAAGCCTGCGCCGGCCGGTCGATCCCGGCTATTACACCATGAGTTCGCCGCCGATCATCGTGCGCGACGTCATCGTGGTTGGCTCGTCGGTCTTCGATTGGTGGGGAACGCGACCGTCGCCACCAGGCGATGTCAGGGGCTTTGACGTCGTCACCGGACGTCTGCTCTGGACATTCCACACCGTGGCGCAGGAAGGCGAACCCGGTGTCGAAACCTGGCTAAAGGATTCGTGGAAGGAAACCGGCAACGCCAATGTCTGGGCGCCGATGAGCGCCGACGAGGAACTAGGGTACGTCTACCTCCCGGTCAGCACGCCGACCAATGATTATTACGGTGGCCACCGTCCCGGCGATGGGCTCTATGGCGACAGCCTCGTTTGTCTCGATGCCGCCACGGGCAACAAGATCTGGCACTACCAACTCGTTCATCACGGCCTGTGGGATTACGACCCGCCGGCCGCGCCCAATCTGATCGACGTCACCGTCGACGGCAAACGCATCAAGGCAGTTGCGCAGGTAACAAAACAGGCCTTCACCTACGTCTTCGATCGTGTCACCGGGAAACCGGTGTGGCCGATCGAGGAACGTCCGGCGCCGGCTTCCACGGTGCCGGGTGAACACGCCTCGCCGACCCAGCCGTTTCCGACCAGGCCCGCGCCGTTTGATCTCCAGGGGGTAGGGGACGCGGACCTGATCGATCTGACGCCGGAGATTCACAAGGAAGCTATCGAGATCGTAGCTTCATTCGACCGCGGCGGATTGTATGCGCCACCGTCGCAGCGCGGGACAATCCAGATGCCTGGTAAGGCCGGCGGCGCCAACTGGGCTGGTGCCGCGGTCGATCCGGAAACCGGCACGCTGTACGTCAGTACCCAGCGGCTGCCGTCCCTTTCCACGGTCTACAAGCCGGAACCGTGGGAATCTTCCTACGATCTTGTAGGAGGAGGCCAGTTTTTGCAGGGGCCGCGCGGGCTGCCGCTATTCAAGCCGCCGTTCGGCAGTATCGTCGCCATCGACATGAACACCGGCGAGCATCGCTGGCGTGTTCCGGTCGGACGCAGCGTCGCCATCCCTGCAATCCAGAAGCTTGGCATCACCGAACGTCTGGGATTGCCGTCGCGCAGTTGGGTCCTGGTGACCGGTACGGTCATGATCGTCGTGCAAATGGGATTTTACGATGCACCGCATTTCGTGCCGGGGCTCAATATGCCGACCATGGAGCTCCACAATCGCGATCCGCATCTGTGGGTCTACGACAAGACGAGCGGTGAAATGCTGAGCGAGATGGAGCTGCCGTCGAACGCGACGGGCGCGCCGATGACCTACATGGCCGGCGGCAAGCAGTTCATCGTGTTTCCGGTCGGCGGCGGCCCGCTGGTGGAGGAATTGATCGCGGTGTCGCTGTAATAGTATTCGAAAATCTGCGCGCTATATAAGTCGCCGTCGAACCAGTCGAGGCGAAATGGCGCACGATCACGCTCATCACGATCACTCTCACGCCCATGATCATTCCCATGGTCACGCCGGCCACAGCCATGCGCCGGACAATTTCGGTGCCGCCTTCGCCATCGGCGCCTCGCTCAACACCGCCTTCGTCATCGCGGAGCTGATCTTCGGCTATACCGCGAACTCGCTGGCGCTGATCTCCGACGCCGTTCACAATCTCTCCGACGTGATCGCGCTGCTGCTGGCGTGGGGCGCGGCGTGGCTTTCGCAAAAGCAGCCGACCCAGCGGCATACTTATGGCTACCGCCGCGCTTCGATCCTGGCGGCGCTGTTCAATGCCGGGCTGCTGCTGGTCGCGGTCGGCGGCATCGTCGTCGAGGCGGTCAACCGCTTTTATGCCCCTGCGCCGGTCGCGGGCCTCACGGTCATCCTGGTCGCAGCGCTCGGCGTCGTCATCAACGGCGGCACCGCGTTGCTGTTCATGCGCGGCCGCCATGGCGATCTCAACATTCGCGGCGCCTATCTCCACATGGTCGGGGACGCGGGCGTCTCGCTCGGCGTGGTGGTTGCAGCCGGCATCATCATGCTGACGGGATGGCTGTGGCTCGATCCCGCGATCAGCCTCGTCATCGCGGCCGTGGTGTTCTGGAGTGGCTGGGGGCTGGCGCGCGACAGCGTCAATCTCGCGCTCGACGGCGTGCCGCGCGGCATCGAACTCGTGGAGGTGCGGGACTATCTCGCCGGCCTCGAAGGCGTTTCCGAGGTGCATGACCTCCACATCTGGGCCATGAGCACCAACGAGACCGCGCTGACGGCCCATCTGGTGCGGCCGGGCGGCACTGACGATGCGTTCCTGCACCGAGTCTGCGAAGAGCTTTCGCACCGGTTCAACATTCATCATCCCACGCTGCAGATCGAGATCGCCGCCGAGGCGTGCCGGTTGGCGCCGGCGGAGCGGGTGTGATTCCGTAGCCGTAGGGTGGGCAAAGCGCAGCGTGCCCACCATTCGCGATGAATACGCGATCGATGGTGGGCACGTCGCTACGCGCCTTTGCTCACCCTACGAATCTTTCGCTTCGCTCACACCACCCCCGCAAACCTGAGCGCCACGCCCGCCGCGCACGATCCGGCCAGCACCCACAACATCCCGATATTGAGCCGGAAGATCGCCGTCGCAGCGGCCGCCGCCAGCACGAAGGCTGCAACATCGAGGCTTCCCCACACGGGCATGTCGAACGACAGGCCGAACGAGCGGACTGGCGTCGTCTGCCGGAACAGCGTGTGCAATCCGAACCAGATCGAGAGATTGAGGATCACGCCGACGACCGCCGCGGTGATGGCGGAGAGCGCCCCCGCGAGCCCCTTGTTGCCGCGCAGCGTCTCGATGGAGGGCGCGCCGAGGAAGATCCAGAGGAAGCAGGGGATGAAGGTGACCCATGTCGCCAATAGTCCGCCGAGTGTCGCCGCGACCATTGGCGACAACGCGCCGGGATCGCGGTAGGCAGCCATGAAGCCGACGAACTGCAGCACCATGATCAGCGGCCCCGGCGTGGTTTCCGCCATGCCGAGTCCATCGAGCATCTCGCGCGGCTGCAGCCAGTGATAATGCTCGACCGCCTGCTGGGCGACATAGGCCAGCACCGCATAGGCGCCGCCGAACGTCACCATCGCCATCTTGGAAAAGAACAGCGCGATCTGGCTGAACACGTTGGCCTGGCCGAGCCCGATCAAAAGCACGGCCACCGGCACCACCCACAGCAACAACCACACCGAACTCACCCTCAGCGCCCGCGCCACGCTTGGATGAACATGCTCCGGCAACTCCTCGCCGAGCAGGCTGTCCACCGCCGCGGTCTTCTTGCCGCCGCTGTGTTCGATGGCGGCGAACTCCGGCCGCCCGCTTTTCGCGCCGAGATAACCGATCAGGCCGGCCGCGATGATGATGATCGGGAAGGGGACGTTGAAAAAGAAGATCGCGACAAAGGCGATCGCCGCGAGCGCGATCATCACCCGGTTACGCAACGCCCGCCTGCCGACGCGGACGACCGCGTGGACCACGATCGCCAGCACCGCGGCCTTGAGCCCGAAGAACACCGCCTCGACGAAGCCGACATTGCCATAGGCCGTGTACACGTAGCTCAGCCCCATGATGGCGATGATGCCGGGCAGGATGAACAGCCCGCCGGCCATGATGCCACCGGCGGTCCGGTGCAACAGCCAGCCGATATAGGTGGCGAGCTGTTGCGCCTCCGGGCCCGGCAACAGCATGCAGTAGTTCAGTGCATGCAGAAACCGGCTCTCGGATATCCAGTTCTTCTCCTCGACCAGGATGCGGTGCATCACCGCGATCTGCCCGGCCGGGCCGCCGAAGCTGAGCACGGCGACCCGCAGCCAGACGCGAAAGGCTTCAGCGAAGCTGATGCCGTGATCGAGATGCCGGCTTGCGCCGGCATCGATCGTCTTTTCCATCGTGGCATCCATCACGGCTTCGCCTTGTTGGTCGGCCAGTTGTGCGTTTCACCGGTCGCGTCGCGGCACCAGCGGTAGAACGCGTCGTACAGCGTCATGCCGGCTTCGAGCTGCTCGAGATCGTCGTCGAACATGCGCGACAGGCCGAGGGAAGCGGCTAACAGTCCGGGCGCCTCCGGCGACAGATCGAGCCTTCCAGTGTCGGCGCCGCGCACCATCGCCGCCAGCCGCAGCAGGGGCGGTGTTGCGAGGCCGAACTCTTCGACCATGACATCGAAGGTGCAGAGCTCGCCGCGGTGGCTCCAGAACACGTTTTCAATGTCGAACGGTGCTGCGTTGAAGCGCTCACCGACGGCGACGACCTCGGAAGGTGCCACGTACAGGAACACGGCGTTCGGATCGACGAAGCGGCGGATCAGCCAGGGGCAGGCGATGCGATCGACCTTTGGCCGCGCGCGCGTCACCCAGACGGTCCGGCCCTGCGCGTCGCGGGCCGGCAGTTTCGATGCGTTCACCAGCGGGAGGTTTGCTTCCTTCCAGCCTTCAAAGCCGCCTTCAAGCGTCTCCGCGGCAACATTGGCGTGCCGCAGCCAGGCCGCGGTGCCTTGCGCGAGTTTTGCCCCGCGCATGCAGACGACAATGGCTGCGTTGCCGGCAAATTTGCCGCTCCATTCGCCGGCGTCCTGATGACTGCGCCTGATGGCGCCCGGAATCAGCCGCTGGTCGGCGGCGAAATCCTCGTCGGTACGAACGTCGATCAGCGCCGGCGCATTTGCCGTTCCGATCAATCGTGCAAGTTTGTCTGGAGATATCGTGGTGTAGGATGACATGGCTGCGCCCTCGTCAAAAGAAACGGGACGCGATACTTGGGCATGTCGCCTCGTGGGGAGATCGCAGTATCCCCATGCGCGGAAATTAAGCGCGCACCGCTTCGGCTGTCAACCGGTTCCGCATGCTCCATCCATCCTGCGTGCTTGCGCGTGTCCGTAATCAGGCCTAATCTTTGTCCACCGGGGACAAAGCAGGCTCCCCGTCAGACGGCCCATCGTCCAAGCTCTGCGCACACCCGACGTGTCGGGAGAAGCGCACATGGATGGTTCAGGGCCGCTATTTTTTTGTCCCATCAGGTCAATGCTGCGTGCAGCGCTCGCCGCGGCCGCGCTGGCATGCGCCGGACTCTCCGCGTCCACGGCAGGAGAAGCCGTCATGATTGCCATCGATCGCATGAGTATAGGTTCCCCGCCGGCCGGCTTTACGTTTGCGCGGACCGGCAGCGGCGCGGAAGGCGACTGGATTGTCGTCGCTGACCCGACGACCAAGGCAGGCCGCGCGATCGAGCAGCGGAGCGCGGACCGCACCGACTATCGCTTTCCGCTCGCGATCCACGAAAACTTTTCGGCGAAGGATCTCGTCATGCAGATCCGCTTCAAGCCCGTCGCGGGCAGGATCGATCAGGCCGGCGGCATTGTCGTGCGGCTTGCGGACCCCGACAATCACTACGTCGCCCGCGCCAACGCGCTTGAGCATAATGTCCGCTTCTATCGCGTCGTCGCCGGCCGGCGGCAGCAGCTCGGCACATCAAACATTCGCGTAACCTCGAATGAATGGCACATCCTTGCCCTGCGGGCCGAAGGCGACCGGTTCACGGTGAGTTATGACGGAGCGGCGCTGTTCGAGGTCAAGGACGATACGTTCAGCGATGCAGGCGGTGTTGCACTATGGACCAAGGCCGACAGCGTGACGCGCTTCGACCAGGTAACGATCACCGCCTTGCCGTAGGGACGCCGGAATGACCGATATCGCGACCGAACCGAAGGCGTCGACCGGCGCCGCACTGATCCCGCTGCTCTATGTCGCGCGCGGCCTGCGCGGCTTCGGCGACGGGTTTGCCATCATCATCCTGCCGGCCTACATGACCGCGCTGGGCTATGACGCCGTCGCGGTCGGCATCGTCGCGACCGCGTCGCTGCTCGGCACCGCCCTGCTGACGCTGATCACGGGCTGGATCGCGCCGCGCCACGACCTGCGGCCGTTATTGATCGTGGGCGCCAGCCTGATGGCGGCGACCGGCATCGCCTTTCCCGCCGTCGAGCATTTTGTGCTGATCGCGCTGGTCGCCTTCATCGGCACCATCAATCCTTCCGGCGGCGATCTCGGCGTGCTGGTGCCGCTCGAACATGCGGTGCTGGCGCACGGCGCCAGCGACGAGCGCCGCACGCAGGTGTTCGCGCGCTACAGCCTGATCGGCGCGCTCTGCACGGCGGCGGGTTCGCTCGCGGCCTCGCTGCCTGATTTCCTTGTCGCCGGGGGCAGCACGCAACTCACCGCATTCCGCCTGATGTTCTATGCCTATGCCGCGCTCGGCATCGCCTGCACGGCGCTCTATCGCTATGTGCCGCACCAGCGCGGAGAAGAGAAGGCGCCGCAAGCGCCGCTCGGGCCGTCGCGCGGCACCGTCTACAAGCTCGCGGCGCTGTTCAGCATCGATGCCTTCGCCGGCGGCTTTGTCGCCCAATCCCTGCTGGTGCTCTGGCTGTTCGAGCGTTTCGACCTGTCATTATCAGCGGCCGGATTGCTTTTCTTCTGGTCGGGCACGCTGAGCGCTTTTTCCTATCCGGTCGCGGCCTCGATCGCGAAACGCATCGGCCTCGTCAACACCATGGTGTTCACGCATATTCCCTCCAGCATCTTCCTGATCCTGGCGGCGTTTGCACCGAACCTCTACGTGGCGCTCGGTCTATTGCTGCTGCGCTCGGCGCTGTCGCAGATGGACGTTCCGACCCGCACCTCCTACGTCATGGCCGTGGTGACGCCGGCCGAGCGGCCCGCAGCCGCCAGCGTCACCGCCGTGCCGCGCAGCCTCGCATCGGCGATCAGCCCGTCAATCGCGGGCGCGCTGCTGATGACGTCGTTTACGGGGTTGCCTTTGGTGCTCTGCGGCACGCTCAAGATCGCTTACGATCTCGCACTCCTGTTCTCCTTCCGGCACATTAAGCCGCGGGAAGAGCAGGGGCGCTAAATCAAGGGCAGGGGCGCTAGATCGCGCTATCGTTCGCTTTTCACGGCGTAGGGGCCGGCCAGCCGTCGCTCGTCACGGCCATGCGACCATTGCGCCAGCTTGACTTCCGGAGAGTCGGCGGTGGTGGTCTCCTCGGAGTGGAAGGCGATTTTCTGGCTGGCCTGCACTTGATACTTGGCGGCCTGCGCGAGCCAGTACCATTTCTTGTCCGGTTCGCTCAGCGCGCGCTGCCGGCACTCGGCTTCCAGCTCACGTAGGCGGGTCGCTTCTTGCATCGTCGATTCCACAGCCTGGGAGCTCCACCATACGAGCTCCGAAATTACCGAAACGAGTTTCGGCTACTGTCCTCATGACAAAAACTTCTTGACAGCGTGCTATGCCGGTTCGGTGCAATTGATTGAAATTTAGGAATGGATTGAGGAGATAGTTCGCGGACCTGACCGGATGCAACCTCTAGTTGGTTACCTGCTTGTCCCGCGAATGCCCGGCGGCTGGCTGCGGCGCCTGGCCTTGTTTTCACAGCGCTACGTCAAGCCGCGGAAGGCGGCTTGACGGGCTACGATCAATGCTGCGCGACGGCCGTTTTGTCGAGCGCGTCGCGAACGTTGCGCGCCAGTTTCAGGGCGTCGTCGTTGGCCCAGAAATGAACGAAGAACATCCGCGGCTCTTCTGCCAGCATGTGGCTATGGATCGCGGTGACCTCGATACCGCCGGCGCGTAGCGCGCGGATCAGGGGATTGACCTCGTTGCCGGTCACGAGGAAATCGCCCGTTATGGCGGCCTTGCCGCCACCGGTCGGCTGAAAGTTGATGGCGTTCGCGCCGCCGAGCGGCGTGTTGACCTGTATTCCGCCTTCCTTGGCCGGATCACGCCTCGGAATGCCGTACTGATAGACACCGCCGTTTGCCGTGCCCTTGGCGCCCATCGCCTCGTCGAGCCTTGCGGTGTCGAGATCAACCGGCGGCGCAGCGGTGGTGGCCGGTGGATCGAACGGCGTCTTGCTTGCCGATGCAAGCGCCGTGCGTATCGCGGCCGCCATTTTCTCTGGGTCGCCGTGCCCGGCCACATGCATGTAGAAGGTCGCGGGAGAGGCGCGGAGAACGTGATTGTGGATGGCGGTGATGTCCAGTCCGCTGTTCAGCAGCTTCGTCATGACGGGGGTAATCTCAGTATCGAGCAGTACAAGGTCGCCCATCAGCATCGCTTCTCCCTGCATGGGCGCGAAGGCGACCCAGCCTCCGAGTGCCAATGCCGGCTTGATCGCGATGCCGTCGAGCGTCACGCGCAGATCGGATCGCGGCAGCCCGTAACGGTGCACTTCACCGCTTACCGTGGCAGTCTTGCCGAGGGCGGCATCCACCTTCTTCCAGTTGATAGCCTCAGCGCGGGCGGCATGCGACAGCAGCAGTGCGCCGCCGAGCGCGAGTAGTGTGAGAGGGTGTTTCATGGCGTTCTCCTTCTTGCTTGGCGCGCCCCAAAGCTTCGGCTGGACGGCAGGCGTTATCCCGCATTGCGTGATGCAGCGCGGTCGAATGTCGGGATGTGAATGAGAGAGGGTATTTCGGGCATGCGTATGCGCCTCCGGGAAACCGGGACGCGATACTTCGGCATGTCGCCTCGTGGGGGGATCGCAAACCCCCATGGCCGGATTCAGCCACGCTGACGTGGAGTGTCAACGCGTCACGCGCTGACATCAGCAGCCCTCACACGCAATTGACCGGACGCGATCCGGTGTTCACCGGTTCCGCGTTGCCATCAGATGATCAGCACCGTTCCCGAGACCAGCAACAACACCAGCACCACCTTCCGGAACGAGGCTTCATCCAGCCGGCCGTACAGCTTGAGCCCGGCCCAGGTGCCGGCGAACAATGCCGGCAGTCCAATCAGGAACAGCTTCATTGTATCTGGCGCGATCGCGCCTTTGGCGCCGATCCACAATGCGCTCATGAGGAAGATCGCAACCGCCACCGGCTGAAACACCGTGCGTTGCACGTCCTTGGGCCAGCCGCGCAGGCCGCACCAGATCGTCACCAGGATTCCGGCAAGCCCGGTGATGCCGCCGAGCACACCGTTGAGGAAACCAACCCCGGCGTCGGCCGCGGCGCCCCCGGCCTTCACCGGCGCAATCGCTGGCCGCAGCAGCGCATAGAGGCTGTAGAGCATGAGGAAGGCGCCGACGCCTGCGCGCACATGGGCGGGGTTCGCCAAGGTCAGGACGCTGACGCCGACGGGGACGCCGAGCGCGGCGCCGGCCATGAACGGCCAGAGCCTTCGCCAGTCCAGCGCGCCGCGCAGCTTCCAGACCGAATAGCCCTGCACGATCAGCCCGAATGCGATGATCAGGGTGGCCGTTTGCAAGGGAGTAAGGATGTAGAGCCAGATCGCCGATGCGATGAGGCCAAAGGCGAAGCCGGAGAGACCGGCGACCAGCGCGCCCGCAAAGGTCGCGAGAAGAAACAGCGTCAGTTCGAGTGTCGTCCCGTCCATGTGCCCGCTCCACAGAAAAGCGAGCAGCGCTTGAATGGGATCGCCATTTCACGGGGAGGCTGCGACTTCCCCGGTTACACGCTAAGCCCGGAATGGCCTCGCGCGCAAGGTGCGAGGTGACCGTCAGATGCTGCTGACAGTTGCCGCCAGTTGCGTACAGATCGCGCGGTGCAAGACAGAAAGATTCGTCGCAAGCGCCGTCGAGACTCGCGTGCGCGATTTGCAGCACCATATGATCGCGCGATAGGGGCGGGCGACAGGGGGCGGCATTGAGCGAATGGGTCGGGGTTGCGATCGCACTGGTCTCCAGCAGCCTCGGCGGCAGTGCGGCCGCGATCACGCGTTATCTCGTCGGCAATGCCGATCCGATCACGCTCGCCATTCTGCGCTGGGGCATTGGCTTTCTCTGCGTGCTGCCCGCGGCGCTGCTGCTCAAGGCGAGATGGCCGCAGCGAGCAGACTGGCCTGCCGTCGCCGCGCTAGGCTTCGCTTTCTTCGGCGTGTTCTTCGTTTTCTACAACATCGCGATGACGTACACGACCGCGGCGCGCGCCTCGCTGGCGCTGGCGACGCTGCCGCTTCAGACCATGGTGGTAGGGGCGCTGCTCGGCATCGAGCCGCTGACGAAGCGGAAAACGATCGGCGTTTGCATTGCCGTGCTCGGTGTCGTCGCTGCGCTCGCCTCCGGGCTTGCGGCGGCGCCTGTGGGGGCGTGGCGCGGCGAACTGATCATGATGGGCGCGGTGCTCTGCATGGCGTTCTACAACGTCTGGTCCCGCCCGTTCATCCGCCGCTCCAGCGCGCTGGGCTTCCTCACCGTCGGCATGGGGACGGGCGCTGCGGCGCTGATCGTGGTTGGCTTGTTCACCGGCAGTGTCGCGGCCTTGGATCAGTTCGGCACGCCGCAATGGATCGCGGGCATCTATCTCGGCGTCGCCGGCGGCGCGCTGGCGTTCATCCTGTGGGTGCTCGCATTGGAGCGGGCATCGCCGACGCGCGTCGCCAACACCATGACCGTCAACCCGATCGCGGCCGGACTGCTCGCTACCCAACTGGTCGGCGAGCCGATTACGCTAAATCTCGTCGTCGGGCTGATCGCGGTGTTTGCGGGGATATGGATCGCGACGTCGGAGGCGACCTGATTATCTCACGCCGAAGCGATTAGCTTCCTCAGGTCCCTGTCTGCGGTCCTTTCCGCAGCAGGAACAGCGCCAGCAAAGCGGCGATGCTGAGCGCGGAGGAGACGATCAGCACCCGCGCGCCCATGGCCTCGATCAATAGCCCGAACAGCAGCGGCGCCGCCGCTTGTGCCATCCTCGCTGGCGCGCCGATGATGCCGAGGCGATAGCCATAATTCTCGGGGCCGAAGATTGCGAGCGGCAGCGTGCCGCGCGCAATCGTCAGGATGCCGTTGCCCGAGCCGTAAAAGACCGCGAACACGCTGGCCGCGCCGCCGCCCGCCAGCCCCAGGATAACAGCGCCGATCGGATTCGTAATGCAGGCAAGCTTGGTCGATACCAGCGGATGAAAACGGCTGAGAAAACTCGCTTCGAAGATCCTCGCGGCCACCTGCGCGGGGCCGATCAGCGCGCCGGCAAACACCGCCTGCGCGGTGGTCGCGCCGGCCGCCTCCATGATGCGCGGCAGATGCGCCGCCATCGCGCCGGTGACGGTCCATGCTGCGGCAAATACGAAGGCCAGCACGATCATGGTCCGGTCGATGGGAACATGCGGCTTGACGGCTGCCGCCACCGCGGCTTTTGCGCCCTTCACCGCCGGCAGCATCAGCCAATTGATCGGCAGGCCGATCAGGATATGGGCCGCCGCCCAGGCAAAGCAGGTGTTGCGCCAACCGATGGTCTCCAGGCCCCAGGCCGATAGCGGCCATCCGACCGTCGAGGCAAAACCGGCCAGCAGTGTGATGCCGGTGATCGAGCGGCGGGCCGAATCGCCATAGATCCGCCCGAGCGCGGCAAAGGCGGCATCGTACAGGCCTGTGGTCATGCCGATGCCGAGCAGGAGCCAGGCGACGATCATGAGTGGGACCGATGTGCTCATGCCGAGCAGCGCGAGACCTGCCGCCAGCATCAGATTCGACATCGACAGCACAGGTCTGCCGCCAACGAGGTCAATCTGACGTCCGATCCGTGGGGCGAGCAGGGCGGAGAGCACCAACGATGCCGAGAACGCGCCAAACACCCAGCTTGAGGAAACGCCGAGATCGCGCGCGATCGGATCGGCGAGGATCGCGGGCAGGTAATAGCTCGACGCCCAGGCCAGCGTCTGCGTCGTGCCGAGGGCTAAGATGATGGGAAGCTGGTTCACGATTGTCGCGTCTCTTTTCTCGACCACATTAGCGCCAGCGGGCCGAGCAGGATGCCGGCGGCCAGCACCGAGAAAGCGGCCATCCATGCCGACGCGCTCTGCGGACCGCCGGTCGCATCCAGCGCGACACCCAGCGCCCACGCGCCAAGTGCGGAGAGGCTAAAGCCGACGGTGGAGTGCATCGCCATGGTCGCACCGCGATGGCTCGGGTCGGCCGCCATCGACATGCCCGAGGTCAACGCGCCGGAATCGGCAGGTACCGTGATGGCATAGATGAGGATCAGGGGCAGCAGCAACCACGGCGACTTGTCGGCGAAGAAGCCGATCAGGAGTGCCACGGCGGCGGAGGCGAGCATGACGGCCGTGATGGCGCGGTGGCGGCCGAACCGGAGCGCGAATTCGTTGCCGAGAATGCTCGCGGGCATGGCAAGCAGGGAGAACACCACGCTGACGACGACCGGCGTCAGGATCGAAGCGTCGGAGTTCCGCGCAACGACAAAGGTCCAGAACGCCACGATCCAGGTCCTGATGCCGTACAGCTCAAAGCAATGCGCGCCGTAGCCGAGCACGAAGCCCATGGCTTTCCGGTTATGGAACACCGGGCCAAAATCAAGAAGCCGGCCCGACGCCGGCTTTGGCTCGACCGGCTGTAACAGGAAGCAGACGGTAAGCATGACGAGCGGGCCTGCGGCGGTGACGAAGAACGCGGTCCGCCAACCCCACGCCTCGGCCACGAGTTGCGAAACCAGGAATGACATGCCGACGCCGAACGAGAAGCTCGACGTGTACAGCGTGATCGCGCGGGATGAATCGCCGGGTGCGAGCCGGTCCGTCAGCGCCTTGAGGCCGGGCATGTAGGCACCGGCAAAGCCGATACCGGCGATGGCATTGAAGAGGGCGCCCGACCACAGGCCGGTGGCGAAGGCACCGAACAGCAGCGTGCCGAGTGCGCTGACCGCCGAGCCCGCGATCAGGATCTTGCGCGCGTCGATGCGATCGGTGAGCGTCGCCAGCACCGGCACGGTCAGCATGTAGCCGGCCGCGCCGGAGCCCGCCAGCAGGCCGGCCTGCGCGCCGCTCAAATGCCATTCTGGAATCAGGAATGCGGCCAGAATCGAGGGCACGACGACGTGCGGAAGCAGGCTGCCGAGCTGCCCCACGCACATCGCGACAATGACGGATCGGCCTTCCAGCGGGATTCCGTTCACTCCCTATTTCAGGATGCGCAACCGCATCCCGTCTTGCCTTGCTGCTTTGCTTTTTCGTCCGCGACGCAACATGCGTCAACATCCGATAATGCAGGGCCGCCGCAGCAATTGCTGGCATCTGGCGTGAGCGAGCGGCTGCAAACCCCGGTCTCCGGCAGCACCAGTTCGACCCGCTCGGCGGCCGCATAATCTCCGGCAATGTCGGCGGCGATCGAGCGCACCTGCTCGTAGCCGGTGAGCATCAGGAAGGTCGGCGCACGGCCGTAGGACTTCATGCCGGCGAAGTAGAATCCCGGTTCGTCCTGCGCCAGCTCGCGGGCGCCGTGCGGGCGCACGGTACCGCAACTGTGAATGTTGGGATCGATCAGCGGCGCCAGCGCCACCGGGCACTCGATCGCGGAATCGAGGCGGATGCGAAGCTCGCGGACGAAATCGAGATCCGGCCGGAAGCCGGTCGCGACGATCAGTTCGTCGACCACGACCTGCCGCGCCGAGCAGGCAGAGAGGGCGCCGACGACGAGGCGAGGACCGTCGGCGATCAGGTGCGACACGCGAAACTCGCTTTCTACCTTGATCCGGCCTGCGGTCACCAGCGCGGCAAAGGCCGCGCCGAGTTCGCCGCGCGCCGTCAGCTTGTCGTTGGCGCCGCCGCCGAATGCCTTGGCAGGATCGCCGCCGCGCAACAGCCAGATCGGCTCGGTGCTCGGCGCCTCCTGCGCGAGTTTCGCCAGATCGATCAGCGTACCGATCGCCGAATGGCCGGCGCCCAGCACCGCAACGGTCTTGCCGGCATAGCGCGCGCGCTCCCCGCCCAGCACGTCGGGCATCCCGTAGGCGATCCTGTCGGAGGTTTCAGCTTCGCCAATGGCGGGG
>NZ_LLXZ01000183.1:30505-73251 GCF_001440395.1 Bradyrhizobium jicamae
GGATTCGGCGCATGCCAGGTGCCGGAAGCGTCGATCACGGCGTCGGCCCTCACGACCTTCGGGCCTTGCCCGTTCTGATAGCGGATTTCGAACGGCGCCTTTTCGCGGCCGTTGGTCTTCATCTTGTCGAAGCCGGTCCGGCTGATGCCGGTGACGCGGCTCGAGATCTGAATGCGGGATTTCAGCGCGGTCTTGCCGGCGAGCGGTTCGAGATAGCGCTCGACCATCTCCGCGCCGGTCGGGTACTGGTCTGGCTCGGGAGAATTCCAGCCCGCCGCCGCGAGCAGGCGTGCTGCCGCCTTGTCGACATTGTATTCCCAGGGCGAGAATAGTTTGACGTGGCCCCATTGCCGCATGGCATGCCCGACATTGTCTCCGGCCTCCAGCACGATCGGCTCCAGCCCGCGCTCTAGCACATGGGCAGCGGCGGCGAGGCCGACCGGCCCGGCTCCGATGATGGCGACGGTCCTGGTTCCGCGCATGCGCTCCTCCCGTAAAACTAGAAATATCGAAATAGGGTTCGAGAAAAACGCGGCATTCAAGCCGCGGTCTTGGTGTCCTTGGTCTCGGCGCTTTCAGTGCAGCATTCGGCAACGAGAAAACCCACCAGCTCCCGCATCACCTCATAGTTGGCGTGGCAGATCAGCGTGGTGGCATCGCGCACTTGGGTGACGAGACCCACCACCACCAGCGCCTTGATGTGGTGGGAGAGGGTGGAGGGCGCGATCTTCAGTTTCTCCTGCAGCCGGCCGACGGCAAGCCCGGCGCCGCCGGCGCGGATCAGCGCGCGGTAGATTTTCAGCCGGGTCGGATTGCCCAGCGCTTCGAGATGGGCGGCGGCGTCGTCGAGTTTCATGGTGAGATCATGACCGGAAGGTCGCGGTTCGTCAACGGTATTTCCAGAACTATCGAAATATGGACCGGTATCCATTGACGGTGCGGTCATATATCGATAAGTCCAGATATATGGAATCCGAGCAAGCCATTCTGGCGCTGGCAGCGCTGGCGCAATCGACCCGGCTCGACGTGTTTCGGCTGCTGGCTAAGCACGAGCCGAAGGGGCTGGCCGCTGGCGACATCGCCAAGGCGCTCGCCGTGCCGCAAAACACCATGTCGTCGCACCTGGCGATCCTGTCGCGCGCCGGGCTGGTGACGGCGCGCCGCTTCAGCCGCTCGATTGTTTATCGCGCCGATCTCAGGGCTTTTCAGTCCGTGGTGTTGTTTATGCTCCGGGATTGCTGCGACGGGCGCCCGGAAATATGCGGTCCGCTGATTGCAGACCTCACACCGTGTTGTCCGCCTGCGAAGAAGAAGCGCGCCAATGCAGGAGTTTGACCTCACACGCCGCCTCGCGGCCGAAGCGCTCGGCACCGCTTTGCTCGTTGCGACGGTCGTCGGCTCCGGCATCATGGCGGAGACCCTGACCAAGGACGTCGCGCTGGCGCTGCTTGGCAATACGCTGCCGACCGGCGCGATCCTGGTGGTTCTCATCACCATCCTTGGCCCTGTCTCGGGCGCGCATTTCAATCCGGCGGTGTCGCTGGTCTTCGCGCTGAGGCGCGAGCTCGCGCCGCGCAACGCGCTGGCCTATGTCGCCGCGCAGGTCGCGGGCGGAATTGCCGGGACCATCATCGCGCATGCGATGTTCGCGTTGCCCTTGATCGATGCCTCCCTGAAAATGCGAACCGGCGGTGCGCAATGGTTTGCCGAGGGCATCGCCGCCTTCGGCCTGCTCACCACCATTCTGGGCGGTATCCGGTTCAACCGCGTCGCGGTGCCGTGGCTGGTGGGCCTCTACATCACGGCGGCCTACTGGTTCACCGCCTCGACGTCGTTTGCCAATCCCGCCGTTGCAATCGCGCGCTCGATGACGAATACGTTTTCCGGCATTCGTCCCGCCGATCTGCCCGGTTTTATCGCGGCGGAGCTTTGCGGCGCGGTGATTGCCTTGATCTTCATAACGTGGCTGCTGCGTGGGGCAGGCGAGGCGGCAGCAGCGAAGGAGGCCCGACCATGACCGTCACGATCTATCACAACCCGGCCTGCGGCACCTCGCGCAACACGCTGGCGATGATCCGGCAGAGCGGCGAGGAGCCCGAGGTGATCGAGTATCTGAAGACGCCGCCGAGCCGCGCGCGGCTGGTCGAGCTGATTAGGGCGCTTGGTATCTCGCCGCGCGAGCTGCTGCGCGAAAAGGGGACGCCCTATGCCGAGCTCGGCCTCGCCGATCCGAAATGGAGCGACGACGAGCTGATCGATGTCATGCTGGCGCATCCGATCCTGATCCAGCGGCCGATCGTGGTGACGTCGAAGGGCGTCCGGCTATGCCGTCCCTCGGAGCTGGTGCTCGACCTGCTCGATACCCCGGTCGATTCCTTCGTCAAGGAAGACGGCGAGGCGGTGACGCGCGCGAAACGTTGAAGGGCGCGAGGCTTTCACTCGTCACGATTGCGCGGCATAATCAGCGTATGGAACTCACGCCCCGTTTGCGCCTGACGAACTGGCTGGTCAGCCAGGGCCTCACAGGCCTGCCCCAAAACGATTTGATCCGCGGCTTCTGCGAGCGGTGCCGCGCCGAAGGCCTCCATGTGTCGCGCGGAATGGTCTTCATCGATACGCTGCACCCGATTTTCGAGGGCCGCGGCTTTCGCTGGAACGATGCCGAGACCAACGAAAGCGACGTATTCGAATACGGCTCGACCAATGAGGGCGAAGCCGCGGCGGCCTGGCGCAGCTCGATCTTCTATCACATGCTCGAACATGGCCATGACGAACTGCCGGTCGACCTCGCCGACGGCGCGGCCCAACGGTTCAAGTTCGTGAACGAACTCGCCGAGAAGGGCCACAAGCATCTCGTGGCCTATGTGCACCAGTTCGGCGAGGCCGGCACCATGGGGCAGATGGATTGCGTCTATTCCTATTGGGTGACCCGTCGCGACGAGGGATTCGGCGCGCAGGGGCTCGCGGCGCTTCGCGATCTCGTGCCGGTGCTGGGGCTTGCGATCAAATCCGCGGCGCAGGCCGACATCACCAAGACGCTGGGGCGCGTCTATCTCGGGCGCGATACCGCCGAGCAGGTGCTGCGCGGACGGATGACGCGCGGCGTCACCGAGCGGATCAACACCGTGCTGTGGTTCTCCGATTTGCGCGGCTCGACCGCGATCAGCGAGACCATCGATCCCGGCGAGATCATCCCGTTCCTCAACGACTACGCGCAGGCCTCGATCGATGCCATCCATGACGCCGGCGGCGAGGTGCTGAAGCTGATCGGCGACGGCGTGCTGGCGATGTTCACCCACGAGAACATGGCGAAGGCAAATCGCGCCGCGCTGCGCGCAGAACATCGCTTCCGCCGCAACATGAAAGCGCTCACCACCCGCCGCACGGCGGAGGGGCGGCCCGTGACATCGGCCCATGTCGGCCTGCATGTCGGCGAGGTCTTTTACGGCAATATCGGCAGCGATGACCGGCTCGACTTCACCGTGGTGGGACCGGCGGTGAACGAGGTCAGCCGCATCGCCTCGATGTGCCGCTCGGTCGACCGGGAGCTGTTGATGTCGTCAGCCTTCCGCGCCGGCCTCGACGCCGCGGGGCGCAACTATCTGGTCTCCACCGGCCGCTACGCGCTGCGCGGCATCGGCCGCGCGCAGGATTTGTATACGCTCGATCCGGATATTGCTGCCGACGAGGTGGTGGGGGGGAAGTACGAGCGGTATTTAGCGAGCTGATTGTGAGGCATCCCCGTCATTGCGAGGAGCGAAGCGACGAAGCAATCCATCGCTCCGCGTACGCCGCGCTCCGGATTGCTTGGCTTCGTTCGCAATGACGACCACAGCGGCGCGCGAACCTGATGGCTAGCAGTGCGCAGCTTCCCCCACCATCTCCGGCTGCCGTGCCAGCGAAACGGCGGGCGACAGCAGGATCACCAGCGCCTGCGCGGCGAAAATCACCGCTGCGAGATAGAGGCAGGCTTCGGCGCTGTAGAGGCCGCCGACGATGGCGCCGAGCGCCGAGCCGAGCGGGCGGGCGCCGTAGCTCATGATGTTGATGGCGGAGACGCGGCCGAGCAGCGAGGGCGGCGTCACCGATTGGCGCAGCGTCGTGGTCGAGATCACCCACAGGATCGGGCCGGCGCCGAGCAGGAAGAAGCTCAAGGCCGCAACCCATGCAGCGGGGACGATCGTGGTCAGCGCCATCACGGTGGCTGCTATGAATCCGGTCACGGGCCCAAGGCCGATTACGGTGCCGAAGGCCAGGCGCTTCATCACCCGCGTCGCCGAGAGCGCGCCGGCCACCATGCCGACGCCGTACATTCCGAGCGTCACGCCGACGCCGGTGGCAGATAGCCCGAGATGGCGCACGGCATAGGGCACGAACACGGCGAGCAGCAGGAACGAGGCCGTGTTGAAGATGAATTGCGTGATGAACACCGGCCGCAGCAGCGGATGATGCAGCACGAACGCCGCACCTTCCCTGATTTCCTGCAGCGGATGCCGTCGCGGGGCGGGCGCGCGCGCCGGCTCGTAAATGCCTGACAGCAGCACGACTGCGATCACCGATAGCGCCGCGGCAACGCCGAACGCAGGCGCAGCGCCGACCCATCCGACCAGCACGCCGCCGAGCGCGGGCCCGCTCGCAAACGCCACCGTGCGCGCCAGTTCGATCCGCGCATTCGCCGCGGGCAATTGCTCCGAATTGACCAGCGATGGCACCAGCGCAGGCGCGGCGACGCTGTAGGCAACCGTGCCGCACACTGCGATGAAGCCGAGCAGGGCGAGCAGCGGGAGTGTCATTAGCCCAAGCCAGAGCAGCAGCAGGATTCCGGCAAGTGCGGCCGCCCGCAGTGCTTCCGAGCCCGCCATCACCCAGCGCCGCGAGACGCGGTCGGCGAGCAGGCCGGCGGGAATCGCAAACAGGATGAAGGGCAGCGTCAGCGCCGTCTGCAACAGGCCGGTCTGGCCTTCGCCGACGCCGAGCAGGAGCACCGCAACGATCGGCGCAGCGGCCAGCGCGATCTGCTCGGCCGATTGGGCGGCGAGGTTCGACCAGGCCAGGCGGTTGAAGGTCGCGGGCAGGCGCGTTGGTTCGGCGGCGGACATGACGAAATCCTTGGAGCTTGAATCGATCTAGCTGCATTGTCCGGCCAGGGGACGATCCAACCCACCCGTTTCCCGACAAGGCAGAGGGAAACAAGAAAAAGGCCCGCCGCGAACCGCGGCAGGCCTCTTCGACGTCGATGGGAACGGCGGAACCGTTCCCTGATGTGATTTATGATTTCGGACCGAGCGTCGCCTTGCCTGTTCCCGAGATGGTGGCGGGTGGCGTCGCTACATGATCTTCATCTTCGTCTATCACGGCCGGCAGTTCGGCCGGAGTGGCCAGTTGCTGCGCGGCCAATGCATTGGTCAGGCTGGTCAGCGCGTCCGGGCCGGCGGCAAAACCGCCTTCGGCCAGAATCTTGTCGATGATCGGCTTGAACGCCGAGACCGACAGCAGTTGCGCGGCAAGGCCGTCGCCGAGGCCGAGACCGTTGCTGTGGCCGTTCATGGCGCCGTTGCCGCCACCGCGGCCGAGCATGCCGCCGGTGTCGAAGATCCGGATGTCCGAAATCTTTTCGATCGGCTTGACCGCTTCGGCCAGCGCGTTGGGGATCACGTTGATGCGCGCCATTGTCAGATCGTACTCGACCATCGCCGTGGAGAGCTTGTTGCGGGCTTCCGCCTTCAACGCCGCCACCTCGGCTTCCGCCTGACCGAGCGACTTGACGCCGGCCGCGCGGGTCGTCGCGGCATCGGCGTCGGCCTTGGCCAGCATGGTGATGGCTTCCGCCTTGTTGGCCGCGGCCTGGTTCTCGGCTTCCGCCATCACCGTGATCGGCATCGCGTCGGTTTCGGCCGCCTTGCGCGCGGCGATCACGTTGATGATCTTGTCGCGTTCGGCGATTTCTACGGCCTTGGCGGTGGTGACCTTTTCTTCCGCTGCAATCGCCAGCGCACGCGCGGTTTCGGCAACGGTCTGCGCCTCGGATTGCTCCTTGCTCTTGGTGGCAATTGCGATCGCACTTTCCTGCGCCACGATCTGCAGGTCGCGCTCCATTTCGGTATTGCGCCGTTTTACGGCAAGATCTGCCTCGATCTTGCGGGTGTCGCGGGCCTGATTGGCTTCGGTCTGCTTGTTGGCGACCGCCAGCTCCTGCTGGATGCGGTATTCGGCCTCGTTCTGCACCGCGGTCTGCTCGACCTGCGCGGTCTGCGCGCGCATCGCGGCGGTCTTGTTGGCGATGTCGCGCTGCTGCGCCAGTTCCGCCTCGCGCTTGGTGGCTTCGATCGTCAGCGTGGTCTGGCGTGCGACGAGGTCCTGCTGCGCAATATTGACCTCGGTGGTGCGGACGATCTGGTTGCGCTCCTGCTCGCGCTCCCGGGTGATCTTGGTCAGCGTCGTCAGACCGTGCGCGTCGAAGAAATTGCTCGGATTGAAATGCTTGATGTCGCTCTGGTCTAGCCGCGTCAGCGACACCGATTCGAGCTCGAGGCCGTTGTTCTGGATGTCGGCGCCGACCGCTTCCTGCACCGATTTGACGAAGGTCGCGCGCTGCTCCTGCAGCTCTTCGAGGTTCATGGTGGCGGCCACCGAACGCAGGCCGTCGACGAACTTCGCCTCGATCAGTTCGCGCAACTCGCCGGCTTCGTTGGTGCGGCTGCCCAGCGTCTGCGCGGCGAGCGCGATCGAGGAGCTATCGGGCTTGACGCGCAGGTAGAATTCGGCGCCGATATCGACGCGCATGCGATCCTTGGTGATCATCGAATCCGGGCCGCCGCGGGCAACCTCCAGCCGCAGCGTCTTCAGATTGACGGCGGCGACGGAATGGAAAACCGGAAGCACGATCGAGCCGCCGTCGAGGACGACTTTCTGGCCGCCGAGGCCGGTGCGGACATAGGCCTCGTCACGGGTCGAGCGGCGGTAGAGTTTGGCAAGCAGGAGACCGATAACAAGAATGGCAATGACGCCAATAGCGACGGGTACTGCAAGTTCCCACATGTGTTAAGCCCTGTCTGATCGTTGTTGCGCAATGAGGTCGGCTGGTGCGGAAATAGCGATAAAGCTCTTGGCGTCCCGGTCGACCAGCAGCACGCTGGCGCCGACCGGTAGCGGCGTGGATTCGGGACTGGCGCGTGCGACGAGAGAATGCCAGTTGCCGAAGACATCCTTGAGACGGACGCGGCCGGGCAGCCCCTGGTCGAGCGGGCCGATCGAAACCTCGGCGACGTGACCGACAAAGTCGGCCTCGTCCACCACATAGGTCTCGTCGCGCGGGATGATGCGGGCGATGCCGCGGCTGGTGACGCGGATGACGGGAAGGCTTCCGGCTGCGGCAGCGAGCGCCGCGATCGAGGCCGGGACCGAAATTCCGACACCGTGCGCCAGCCCCTGCAGGAAAAATCCCGCGATCGAGAACACGCCGAGCGCGAGGATGATCAGGATCAACAGCGGCAGGCGGCCCGCATTGATCCACAGGAACAGGCCGCCGAGGCCGTTGCCGTGGTCGACGTCGACGGCGACTTCCTTTCCGAAGACTTCGCCGATCGAGAAGCCGACCAGCATCGCCAGCAATTCGATGCCGCCGAGCGCCATCATGATCGCGGCAGCCACGGCGAAGGGCCGCACGTCCGGCGCTAGCAGGATGTCGGTCAGGGCACTCATTGCTGCGACTTGATCCTTTCAAGGCGGGCCGCGATTTCCTTTTCGCGGTGCAATCGGTCGAGTTCGTCGAGCTCCTTGTCACCGGGCACGCTGGAAGCGGGCACGCCGGTGACGCGTGCGATCGCTGCCATTGCCCGATCGGGACTCACTGTTTTAGTCGCGCCAGCTGCGCGTCCGGTTTCCTGCGGCGAATGCTTTTCGAGGCTCGCTTCGAGATCGGCGAGACGGGTTTCGGCTTCGCGTCGCGCGCCAAGCATCGCCTGTAAGGCCTTGGTCTGCTCGTCGATTTCGAGTTCGATGAAATCCATCGCACGTTCGAGCGCGGTGCCCTGCGATTCCAGATCAATTTGCCGTGCGACCCCAGCGCGCGCAAGATCCTCGCGGCTTTCTGCAACCGCAAGACGAATCTTTTCCGTCAACCCGCCGATTTCGGCATCCAGCTCCTCGCGCCGTCGCTTGAGGCGGAATTCCTCGGCGCGCGACTTGCCGAGCGCATGGCGCGCTTCGTCGGCGCCGGCGTCGATCTCGCGGATCGCCTGTTTGACCAGCGCGACCTTGTTGCTGTTCTCGGCATTGTCGATGGTCTCGCTGGCGATAGCGGCAAGAAGTCTACCCATACGTGCAAGGATACCCTCGTGAACCATGGTCCTCTCCTCCGGTGGTGATTTCGATTTGACGGCGATGTGGATTTCGTAGCCGCGGCCATCCGAGACGAGATGCGCCGGGAAGGGGCTTTCCCAGCCATCGAGATAGCCAGGGATATGGAAGGGCACCAAAACACGCCCGCGGACCGTGCTGATGGTCACGGACGTCGGGCCCTTGATCGCAAACAGCTTGTCGTCGAGCGGAATCTTGCGCACCGCCGCATCAGCCGCGTAGTTGGCGCGGTCGCGCAGGCCGAGCGTCACCAGCCGGGCGGGCAGCCCCGTCTCGGTGCGGATCCGCTCATAGGCCTGGGCGTGGAGTGCGACGAGATTGGCGCCAACCGGCGCCACCTCGGCGAGGATGGCCATCATCCGATCGTAATCGGCAAAGGTCGCTTCGATGGCGGCAATGCCGGCCTCGTCGGGCGCGAGGGCGTATCGCAGCGTGGCCGTGGGTGTTTCGACCGGAAGCTTGATCATGGGAACTAACATAAAGCACTTCCTCAGTGCTTTCCAGGGGGATGAGCGGTATTATTTTCGTGATCGTCGACTGCAGTTGCAAATGAATTGCAGCACTCGCCTCAGCCGGAGCATGCACGTGTAAGTGTGAGGCTTCATAATGCTTGTGGAATCGTCGCCCGAGCGTTGTCGGCTCCGCACTTGTGGACCGCGCGCGTGCCTCTGATTTTGGCAGACAGAAAACTTGGATGTCCGCGACAGGACCGTGCACTGCGCAGGCTGCTGCGGGCGAGCTTGCGCAGGAACGCTGTCCAGAACGCCTCGGCTTCCGAGGGACCGCCGCCTATCGGTAGAACAGTCGCCAGCAGCGAAGGTCGATGTCCGTCTCGGGCCTGACCGAAATAGCGTTGATCTAAGTCAACAACCAATCGATCGAACGCCAATCATTAGTCGGTAGTGAACTGCCAGCCTGCGAGCAGAAGCCTCGTGAAGGCTCTTTCGATGCCAGCCACATAACAAATAGCTGCAAGCCCCCTAAATCCGCGACCCCGTCGATAACCCAAAAAATCAAGAAGCAATTCGGACCGACAGAGTTCTTTGGAATCGTTCGCTGCACGAGCGATCCGAAATCAATTGGAGAAAATAATCAACCGGAGAAAGTATGCCATGAGTATCCGTAGCCTCATCTGGACGAGCGCAGTCGCGCTGTCTACCAATTTGACGCTCGCAACCTTGCCCGCGACCGCGCAGCAACAGCGGCCACCAAACATACTTGTGATCATGGGCGACGATGTGGGTTGGTTCAACATCGGCGCGTACCATCGCGGCATCATGTCGGGGAAGACGCCTAACCTGGACAAGCTGGCGTCAGAAGGCATGATTTTTACGGATTACTACGCCGAGGCAAGCTGCACGGCGGGCCGGGCGAACTTCATAACCGGCGAGTTGCCTATTCGCACGGGGCTGACGACCGTCGGCCAGGCCGGGGCGGATGTCGGCATGCCGGCACAGGCAGTCACGCTCGCCACCGCTCTGAAGGCGCAGGGCTATGCCACCGGTCAGTTTGGCAAGAACCATCTCGGCGATCTGAACAAGTACCTCCCGACCTTGCACGGCTTCGACGAGTTCTTCGGATATCTGTACCACCTCGATGCGATGTCCGATCCGTACTGGTACTCGTTTCCCGTCAACCAGGACTATTACAACAAGAACGGCCCGCGCAGCCTGATCCGCAGCTTCGCGACCGAGACCGACGATCCGACCGAGATGCCGCGCTGGGGGAAAGTCGGCAAGCAGAGGATTATCGATGAAGGTCCACTGCCGCCGTTCCCCGACATGTCGAACGTGCCGAACATGCACGACTTGCCTTTCCTGAAAGCAAAGTACGACATGACGACCTTCGACGAGGTGCTGGTCAAAGCTACCAGCGACTTCATGGACAAGACCAAGCGGGAAGGCAAACCGTTCTTCATCTGGCACAACACCACGCGCATGCACGTCTGGACCTTCCTCTCGAAGAAATACAGCGCGATGCAGAACAGCGAGACCAATTACGGTCTCGAGGAAGCCGGCATGGCGCAGCTGGACGACAGCGTCGGCGCCCTGATGAAGAAGCTCGATGACATTGGCGAGGCCAACAACACCATCGTGATCTTCACCACGGACAACGGCGCGGAAGTATTCACCTGGCCGGATGGCGGCATGACGCCGTTCAGGAACACAAAGGGCACCGTCGGCGAGGGCGGCTTCCGTGCGCCCGCCATTATCCGCTGGCCGGGCCGTATCAAGCCAGGGAGCGTCGAAAACGGAATCTTCTCCGGGCTGGATTGGTTTCCCACTCTGATGGCTGCGGCAGGCAATCCCAATATTACCCAGCAGCTGCTGAAGGGCGTGAAGCTCGGCGATCGCACCTACAAGAACCATCTGGATGGCTACAATCAGATGGACTTGCTCACCGGGAAAGGCCCGTCCAAGCGAGAAGAGATCTTCTATTTCGGCGGAGCACAACTGGGTGCGGTGCGCATCGGCAATTTCAAGTTCCAATTCTATGTGCAGCCGTGGGGCTGGCCGGGCGAGAAAATCACCACGGACATGCCGTCGATGGTCAACATTCGCCAGGATCCGTTCGAGCGCACGCCGTTCATTCGAGGCGAATCGTCCAATACGGGCGCATTCGGCTATGGCAACGACTTCTTCGCGCGCGAGTTCTGGCGTTTCGTCCTGGTTCAGGAATATGTCGGGAAACTGGCCCAGACGGCAATCGAATATCCGCCGATGCAGGACCCGGCTTCCTTCAACCTTGAATCGGTGAAGAAGAAGATCGAGGAGTCGATCAAGAATCGCCCGGGTCAGTAGATCACTTCCGACCGGAAGTCGGGGTCGCCCGACAAAGCAGGAGACGCAAACGGCAACAGCAATGCGAGCGCACGTGACAGATGCGCTCCATTGCAAAACGCGAAGGAAGGAATCATGAAGTCGATATCTTCTCGCTTCGGAATTAGCCGCCGTGTTCTGCTCTCGGCTTTGGCATTGCTTCCGGCCTTTGGGCCATCGGCTGCGATGGCCCAACAAGCTCCATCGGCTGCCTTTTCATTTGCCGCCTACGGCGACTCGCGTCCGATGATGTATCTCCCGTACAAGGAGGGGCAGGGGGAACTCAATCAGTTGTTCGTTGAAATGTTCGGGCTGGTCATGCCCGAAAAGATTGCTGAAGCGGTGGTGAAGAGGGATGTGAAGTTGATCTTCGATCCGGTCACCAAGGATCTCGTAAAAGCCGTGATGCCGTTCGAGTCCAAGTCGGAAGTCATGACGTTGACGTTCGAAAAGGGGTGGGTCACCGAGGCGTCTGTCGAGGACGTAAAACTGCTTCCTGGCGTGCACCGTACGATGTTCCGGCTTCATGGCGGCGAATGGGTAGCCCGCGAAATCGTGAAGGACGTCAAATCCGGGCGGGCCAAATTTGTGATCAACAGCGGCGACGTCATCTGGTGGGGAAACCAGGGCCGCACGGTCACCGACAGCCCGTACTGGAAGCGGGTGAACGACACCATGTTGAAGCAACTCCCGCCTGCGGACAGCGAGATGCGCGCTGCCGGGCTGGAGGGGCGGTGGTTCATGGGGGTGGGCAATCACGAGGTGTGGGGCGATCCCAAGATCGAGGGGGTGCTGGACGCAGTCCCGTACCTGAAGAAGTTCGGAGTCACACCGGAGAACCTGATCTACAAATTCGATCTCCATGGCGTCCGCTTCATCTATCTGTGGAGCGGCAAGTACGACTACCGGTCGCCGTCGCTATGGGACGCTGATCGGCCGAAATACGCGGAGCAGATGAAGCAGTTGCAACAATGGATGGACGAGGCCAAGGCCGCCGGCATCCGCAAAGCCTTCATCACCTTCCACTACCCGACGTTCGCCCGGTCCGGCATGGGCGCCATCCCTGCGCCTGACAATCCGCACAAGGTGATCGCGGCCTACGCGAAGGACATGGAAGTGATCGTGTTCAACGGACATGTCCACACCACCGAACTGTACGACGTTGACGGCGTGAAATACCTGATGCTGGGCGGCGGCGGCGCCGAACAGGACCCGATCCTCCCAGGGCGAACGAGCATCAAGGTGCCGGCGGACTATCCACCGGACCTTTATTGGAAGGGTGAGCCGCCCAAGGAGGAGTACAACTACGTCCTGGTGGATGTTGAGCCCAACCAGAAAACCAAGTTCACCCTTAATCGCTTCCGACCCTGGTCGGCCGAGCCGTTCGCAACTGTAGAGCTTTTCAAGTAAGGCGCTCAAAAGGCAGGGGACGCGCTTGGACACCGCTCTGCTGATTATTCACGGGCTGGTCGCGGTCGCCCTGCTCGGTGCGATCACACATCAGACAATCGCGGCGTGGGTGCCGTCGCGCGGCCGACGTGGTTCGTTCGTCGGCCGCTTTCGCGCCGTGACACCGGGATCATTTGCCACCGCCATCGTCGTTCTCTATTCGGTCTCCGCTTTGTTGGGCGCGGTTTTGTACCTGTCATTCCGCGTCCAGATACGACCCGATTTGGAGCGCGCCGGACATTGGCCGGCGCTCGGTGTTTTTGATCTGAAGGAGCATTTCGTCTCCATCGGATTGGCAATGCTGCCGGCCTATTGGGTTTGTTGGCGACAGCAGCGAACCGACGAACCCTCTCGAACGCCTGCCGCCCTGACCTTGATCCTAGCCTTCATCGTCTGGTGGAGCTTTCTGATCGGTCACGTCCTGAACAACATCATGGGTTTCGGGAGATGACGCCGCCTCCTTGGTTTCGCAGGTTCGCATTTGCATTCGGAATCGCCTTTGCGGCGCTCTACGTGGTCGCGGTCAAGCTCGACCTCGCGCTGTTCACCGTCTATCCATCGATTCGCGTCGTGCTTCTGGGTACCCATCATTCGCGAGATTACGTGGGGCCATCGATGGGAAGCTTCATGCCGGCGATGTATTGGTACGGCTGGACTGCGACCGCCGCGCTGGGCGCGCTAATAGTCGGCATTGGCGCCGCATTCCTGCCCGAGCGTTGGTCGCAACCGTTCTGGTCGGGATGGTTGTGGGTGATTCCCGTGGCCGCGATGATTGGGTGCGTTTACCTCACGCTGCCCTGGTTTCGACTTTAGTCACGAATCTGTCCTCTCGGTTCCTTAGCGATCTTGGCTGCCGTCAATCCGGATGCCTGCTGTCTGAAAGGCAGGCGGATCTAGAGAAGGCGAGGGGTGCGTGCTGCATCGCGGGCTTCAACGGCCGATCGAGATATTCGACTACCGGGGCTAGATGCAGTTGCAAATGAGTTGCAATAAGAACGGATATCAGTCATCTTGGTGAAATGGATGCCCGAACGCCTGCATTGGGCCGCGAGACCGCGACCAAGAGTTTGCCTATGACTGAGACGACTGCCGCTGGATGGCGTGCGGATGCCGCCGCTGGCGCCCAGCGCAGCCTGCCAGAAGTCAATTCGACCATCAGAGTGCCCTTTGGCGGGCATTGGTCGCGCCGGCTGCTGGCCTTCCTGGGGCCGGGCTATCTGGTGTCTGTCGGTTACATGGACCCCGGCAACTGGGCGACCGACCTCGCGGGCGGTTCGAAGTTCGGCTACACGCTGCTGGCGGTCATCCTGCTGTCGAACCTGATGGCGATCCTGTTGCAGGCGCTGGCCGCGCGGCTTGGCATCGTCACCGACCGCGATCTGGCGCAGGCCTGCCGCGCCAGCTTCTCCCGGCCCGTCAACTTCATGCTGTGGGTGGCCTGCGAGGCCGCGATCATCGCCTGCGATCTCGCCGAGGTGATCGGCACCGCAATCGCGCTCAATCTCTTGTTCGGCATTCCCCTGATCTGGGGAGCGCTGATCACCGCGCTCGACGCCTTCCTGCTGCTGCTCCTGATGAACAAGGGTTTTCGCTTCCTCGAAGCCTTTGTCATCTCGCTGTTGATCGTGATCGCGATCTGCTTTTCGATTCAGATCGTGGCTGCGGCGCCGCCGGTCGCCGCCGTGCTGAAGGGGTTTGTACCGTCGCCGCAGATCGTCACCAATCCTGAAATGCTCTACATCGCGATCGGCATCATCGGCGCGACCGTTATGCCGCATAATCTCTATCTGCACTCCGCGATCGTGCAGACCCGCGCCTATGAACGCACCAACGAAGGCCGCCGCGAGGCGATCAAATGGGCGACGACGGACTCGACGATTGCGCTGATGCTGGCGCTGTTCATCAACGCTGCGATCCTGATCGTCGCTGCCGCCACCTTCTATTCGAGCGGACGTACCGAGGTCGCCGAGATCGGCCAGGCCTATGAACTGCTGTCGCCGCTGCTCGGCCTCGGCATCGCCTCGACGCTGTTCGCGGTGGCGCTGCTTGCCTCGGGCCTCAACTCGACGGTGACGGCGACGCTGGCCGGCCAGATCGTGATGGAAGGCTTTTTGCACCTGCGCCTGCCGAACTGGGCACGGCGGCTTCTGACGCGCGGCATCGCCATCGTTCCGGTCGTGATCGTTACCGCAGTCTATGGCGAGCGCGGCACCAGCCAGCTCCTGGTGTTCAGCCAGGTCATCCTGTCGATGCAATTACCGTTCGCGGTGATTCCGCTGGTCAAGTTCGTTTCCGACAAGCGCAAGATGGGCGAGTTCGCCATCCCCCGCGGCGTGGCGGTCGTGGCCTGGATCGTCGCCGGCATCATCGTGGCGCTGAACGTGAAGCTGCTGATCGAGACGTTCTTCGGCTGAACATCGCTGTGACTGCCCGGCTTGACCGGGCGACCCAGTACGCCGCGGCCTCTCGGTTTCATCACTGCTGTCTCTGGAATACTGGATCACCCGCTTTCGTGGGTGACGACAACTGCATGGGTGGTTCAAGCGCGAGCGCTCGATCCTGAGGTTAGCACAGCCCGCTCATATGCCGGAACTTCCAGAGCGAGGGTACATCCTGAGGATTGGTTCTTGGCACGTACCCCCGCAGCGTCGTCTTCGGTCCCTTCAGCCTGAATTCATCGATGCCGCACGAGGTCGGACCATCATACACACTCACCGTCACGTAATAGAAATCGGGCAGGATCTTCTCGATCCTGGCTTCGGATTCGATGTCCGCGTTCGGCCGTTTCCATGAATGGATGATCTTGCGACCGGGCTCAGGCTTGTCGAACAGAGGAACATCCGGAGCGAAGAGGTCGGCGACCTCGCCAATTTTGCTGACCTGCTGACCATAGCCGTTGAGGAATTTCAAAAGCCTGGCAGATGGGGGCTTGGCCTCGACGCAGTGTCCATAATAATCCTTGAAGCCGGTTTCGCAGGCATAAGCGTGGGTGCTCGTCAGCAAAGCAAAAATGGGCAATGTAAGGAGGACCAGCGATCTGAAATTCTGAGTACCGGCAAATGGCGCCGATGCGCTTCCACTCGCCGCGCAACGCCGAACCATCGTTCTCTCAGTCCTGCGGCTCGGACAGCATTTCGCCGGTCGCATCCACCCGGAGCCAGCCCGAGGGCGCCAGCCGCTGTTGCGGCAGGAAGCGGCCCTTGTAGTCCATCTTCTTGGAGCCCTCGATCCAGTAGCCGAGATAGACGTAAGGCAGCCCGAGCCGGCGGGCGCGGGTGATGTGGTCGAGAATCATGAAGGTGCCGAGCGAGCGGCTCTGCTGCGACGGCTCGAAGAACGAGTAGACCATCGACAGCCCGTCGCTGAGTACGTCGGTGAGCGCCACCGCAATCAGGTCCTCGCCGCGCCCGGTGATGCCGGTGTCGACGCCGCGCTTGCGGTACTCGATGATGCGGGTCTCGACATGGCTGTCTTCCACCATCATCGCGTAGTCGAGCACGGTCATGTCGGCCATGCCGCCATGGCGGTGCCGCTTGTCGAGATAGGCGCGAAATACCGAATACTGCTCCGAGGTCGGCACCGCGCTGCGTTGCTCGCCGACGATGTCGGCGTTGCGCGCCAGAACCTTCTTGAAGTTGCGCGAGGGCCGGAATTCGTTGGCGACGACGCGCACGGAAACGCAGGCCCGGCACTGGTCGCAGGCCGGGCGGTAGGCGATCGACTGGCTGCGGCGGAAGCCGCCATGGGTCAGGAGGTCGTTGAGGTCGCCCGCCTTGTCGCCGACCAGATGCGTGAACACCTTGCGCTCGTGCCGGCCCGGCAAATAGGGGCAAGGCGAGGGCGCTGTCAGGTAGAATTGCGGGGTATCACGCGAATGCTGGGTCACGTCGGTTCGTCAGGCCTCCGAAACAATCAACCATAGCGCTTTCGAGCGAAGTAGACACCAGTTCCCGTTAAGAAAACGCATCCAAACGCAAAAGTGCCGGTCCGACCCCGACTCCGGGTCGGACCGGCTACAGCATTGCGCTCCGAAGGCTGACGGTCAATTGGTTTGCGGCTCGCTCAGTAGCTGCTGCGGGCCGAAGGAACGACCTGGGTACGAACCGAGCTGTTGACGATCACAGTTCCCAGGACGATGTCATGCAGCAGCCGGCGGCGGCCGTTGAACAGGCCGACCAGCAATACCAGCGGCGTCAGGAACGACACCGAGACCCAGTACAGCACGGCATGGCAGGCGCCGAGCACGAAATAACCTGGCGCGCCGTACCAGGTGCGCAGTTCCAGATCCATCGCGCGCATGCCAAGCGTGGCCGAATGCGGGCCGCCGATCGAGGCGCCGTAATAGACGACCGCCCACACGATGGTCGCCGGCCACGCCAGCCAGAACAGCATCCAGCCGAGCCCCAGCGTCACGATGCCGAACACGAAGATGAAGATGTAGCCGAGGATGACCGGCACCGACAGCACGACGAGGTCGATCAGGAACGCAAACACCCGCCGCGTCAGCACGCCGCGAAACAGTTCCGGCTGCAGATCGGGATCGAACGCATGCGGCGGCACCCCGCCGTCGTTCCGCCAGGCGCCGCCGGCATTTGAGGCGCCACCGGCAGAAGAGCCGCCGCTATTGCCAGAGCCGCTATAAGACATGGTTCGTCCTCCAGGCCGATATTCCCTGGCATCACATGGGAACCAGCCACGCCGCCGCCAAGAGCCTGCGACCATTAACAGCGTGCAATATTCGGTGGGAGACGGAATGCGGCGCTCTTACCCCGTCATTGCGAGCGAAGCGAAGCAATCCATAGTGCCGCATAACGGATAGATGGATTGCTTCGTCGCTTTCGCTCCCTTGCGCAAACGCTTCGCGTTTGTCGCAGGCAATGACGCGGAGAGGGCGGAGGTTACCCCTCCGCCTTCAACTTCTCGGCGGCCTTCGGCGCGAAATAGGTGAGGATGCCATCCGCACCGGCGCGCTTGAAGCCGAGCAGGCTTTCCATCATCGCGCGCTCGCCGTCGATCCAGCCATTGTTGGCGGCGCCTGCGATCATCGCGTATTCGCCTGATACCTGGTAGACGAAGGTCGGCATCGCAAACGTGTCCTTCACCCGCCGCACGATGTCCAGATAGGGCATGCCGGGCTTCACCATTACCATGTCGGCGCCCTCGGCAATGTCGAGTTCGACCTCGCGCAGGGCTTCGTCGGAATTGGCGCTGTCCATCTGGTAGGTGCGCTTGTCGCCGGTGAGCGTCTTTGCCGAGCCGATGGCGTCGCGGAACGGGCCGTAGAAGGCGCTGGCGTATTTCGCCGCGTAGGACATGATCTGCACGTCGACAAAGCCGTTGTCGTCCAGCGCCTCGCGGATCGCGCCGATGCGGCCGTCCATCATGTCTGACGGTGCAATGACGTCGCAGCCGGCCTCGGCCTGCACCAGCGCCTGTTGCACCAGCACCGCCACGGTCTCGTCGTTGAGGATCCTGCCGTCCTCGATCAGCCCGTCATGGCCGTGGCTGGTAAAGGGATCCAGCGCGACGTCGCAGAGCAAGCCGATCTCGGGGAATTCCTTCTTGATCGCGCGCACCGACTGGCAGACGAGATTGTTCGGATTGAGCGCCTCGGAACCGGTCTCGTCCCGGAGCGACGGCTCGGTGTAGGGAAACAGCGCGATGCAGGGAATGTTCAGTTTCATCGCGCGTTCGGCATCGCGCACCGCCTGGTCGACGGTGAGGCGGTCGACGCCGGGCATCGAGGCCACCGGCGTGCGGGTGTTGGTGCCGTCGACCACGAACAGCGGCCAGATCAAATCGTCTGTCGTCAGCACGTTTTCGCGCACCAGCCGCCGCGTCCATTCAGCCTTGCGGTTCCGGCGGGGGCGGATGATCAGGTCGAGCGGGGTGGAGGCGAGGGCGGTCTGCCGCCGCGGCGCGTCGCGCATTTCGATCGGACGCCCGAATTTGATCGCCATGTGATGGGTACTCCTGGAGGCAGGCCAGTTTTGATTTGTTCCAGTTCTAGCATCTTGCCCGCCGCTCGTCACCGCGCCTTGATCCATCTCATCGGCAATTGATTTTGCCGTCCCGGCGGGCCAAGACATGACGCGATAAGGAGATTCCAGCATGCATTCAGCTCCGATCCCCGGGGCTCCCAAATCAGCCCGTGGGCCGGTGGCCATGTCCGATCTTTCGGCGCGCGATCAGGCGCGGGCCAGGGACAGTGCGATGTCGGTCGGCGCGATGTCGTCGGAGCGGATCGAGCCCGACGAGAATGTGTGGACGCGGCGCCTCGTGCTGTTCCTGCGCATCATGGCGATCGTGTCGATCATGAAGGGCCTGTACCACTGGGCGCAGGTCACGGGTTTCATCGGCGGCGAGGAAGAGGCGTTCGAAAACCAGTCGATGGCCTGGCAGACCGCGACCGTCTATTTCGCCGTTATCGAACTCGTCGCCGCCGTAGGCCTCTGGCTCGCCACGCCCTGGGGCGCGGTGGTGTGGCTCACCACCGTGGTGTCGATGGCTGTAATCGAGCTGATGTTCCCGGGCATCTATGGCGGCAGCCTGACGGTGGTGGCGCTCGAAGCCGTGATGCTCGGCGCCTATCTCATGCTCGCCTGGATGGCGGCCCGCGAACGGCCGCCGTAGGCGGCTTGTACCGATGTGCTTTCGCGTCTTCGCGGGGAGATGGTGAAGCACAACGCGTCAGTTTTCCGCCATAATCCATTCGCGTGCAGAAACCGCCACGCCGTCCCGTACAATTTTCCAGAATTTTGCCGGTAACGTTTCGCTCACCGTTAAGGGCCGTAAAGGGTTCCACCGCACATCTTACGCGAGCGTTTCGATTTCAGACGCACCTGTTTCCGAATGCGACAGGGAGTGCAGACGAAGCGTGAACAGGGCGCTTCCAGCCTCAATGAAATGTTGCAAAAAGCCTTGATCCATAGGGCTTAATGCACAATTCACTCTGTTAAATTCATGATCTCTTTATTGTCTTATTTAAGCGGATCTTCAAACGGGCCCCTTAAGTTGAGGCTATCAGGCGGGACAGAAGTTTCGTCGAAATAAGTCGAAAAACGACGACAGGGGAAGTGTCATGATCAAAGCCGTTGCAACGGCGGTGGAAACCGCTGAGCGCTCTGCCGGCCAAACTCCGGTGCAGCCGCTCTATCTGGAAGCGTTGACTTTGGTGGAGCGGCTTCACCGCCGGCTGCTCGACGTCATCAAGGACGAATTCGATCGCCGCGGCCGCGCCGATATCAATTCGGTGCAGGCTCTGCTGCTCTATAACATCGGCGACAAGGAGCTGACCGCGGGCGAGCTGCGCACGCGCGGTTACTATCTCGGCTCCAACGTCTCGTATAACCTGAAGAAGCTCGTCGAGCTCGGCTTCCTCGATCATCAGCGCTCCCGCGTTGATCGTCGCTCGGTCCGCATCCGCCTCACCGCGCAGGGCCAGGAAATCCGCAAGATCGTCGACGCGCTCTACCAGAAGCACGTCAAGACGGTGGAGCAGGTCGGCGGCATCTCGAACGAAGAGTTCGCGACGTTGAACAAGTCGCTGCACCGCCTCGAGCGGTTCTGGACCGACCAGATCCTGTATCGGCTCTGAGAAATTTCTTTCCACTCGCGGCAAGCCGGCCATCCAGAAGACGGCAGCCAACGGCGGACAACGAACTGGCAAGGCAGTAAGCCTTGCTCAAAGCGCATCGGCCCGGTTTTCCGGGTTCGGTGCGTCTTGTTTTTCAGGCAACCTCAAGTCGCCTGGCTGCGTCGCAGATGCTTGCGATAGCGCCCGGTGTTCGCTCGTCCCTTGCCCCATCCGACTGTGCCCCTTGCACAATCCGGATTGACTAGCCTTCGACGCCCCGCCCATAATCCCAAAAAATACAGGCTTCACGCACGTAGCGGCCGAGAAGAGTCGTGACGGCTTGACGCCCAAATGGGGAAACGGGCTTGTCGGCATCACGGCGTCCCATGTTCGGCGAGCAACAGCGCTTCGTCCTGCTTCTGATCGCGCCGGCTGCGCTGTTGATGTTGCTGTTTCAGGTCGTGCCGATCGTGATCGGCGCCAATGCGAGCTTTCGCGACTGGGCGCTCTACAATCCCAAGAAGACCTGGATCGGCTTCGACCATTATGCGGCCGTGATAACGGATCCCGCGTTTCTCTACGTGGTGCTGCCGAACACTTTCCTGTTCATGGTGCTCAGCGTTGCCGGCGCGCTGGTGACGGGGCTGGCGCTGGCGCTGCTGCTCAACCGGCCATTCCGCGGGCAGAAGCTGGTGCAGACGATCCTGCTGGTGCCGCTGATGGTCGCGCCGGTGGTTGCCGCGATCATGATCCGCTGGATATTCAATGACCAGTTCGGCATTGCGAATGTGGTGCTGGAAGCCATCGGCCTCGAAGGCCAGCCCTGGCTGGTGCAGCGCTGGAGCGCCTTCTGCATCATCCTGCTCACCGACATCTGGCTGTGGACGCCGTGGTTCACGCTGCTGCTGCTCGCAGGCCTGCAGAGCCTGCCGAAGGAGCCATTCGAGGCCGCCGCCATCGACGGCACCACCACCTGGCGCGTGTTTCGCTATCTGACGCTGCCGATGCTGCGGCCGGTGATCGTGGTCTGCGTGGTGATCCGCGCCATCGACGCCTTCCGCACCTTCGACATCGTCTGGACGCTGACGGGCGGCGGCCCCGGCCGCTCCACCGAGCTGTTCAGCCTCTATGCCTATGTGCTCGCCTTCCTCAATCTCGACCTCGGCCGCGGCTCGGCGGCCGCGATCGTCGGCGGGTTGATCATCCTCGTGCTCGGCGTGGTGATGTACCGTCTCGTAGACCGCATCGCGAAGGCTTAGACCGCTCATGCCGATGGTGACACGCCCCGCATTTCTCCCCGGCCTGCCGAACTGGAGCCGCAAGACGTTCTTTGCCCTCGCGCTCGCTGCGATCTGCTTCGCCTTCGCCTTTCCGGTGCTGTGGCTGATACTGACCTCGCTGCGCCCGGAGTCCGGCGTCTATTACGTGCATCGCGGCACCGAATTCACTCTCGGCAATTTCAAGGAGGTGCTCGGCCAGGAACGCATCGTCGAGGCCTTCATCAACAGCGCCGTCATCTCGACGCTGGCGACGGTGTTTTCACTGCTGGTGACCGTATCGAGCGGCTACATGCTGTCGCGCTTCACCGGCCCCGCGGCACGCATGTGGTTCGGCACCATCTACGTGTTTCGCTGCGTGCCCTATATCTCCTGGGTCCTGCCGCTCTACTTCGTGGTGCAGAGCTGGGGCATTTACGACACCTATGTCGGGCTGCTGCTGCCGCATATCGCTGTCCACATCTGCTTCTTCTCCTGGCTGATGAAGGGCTTTTTCGATGGCATCGATCCCTCGATGGAATATGCCGCCATGATTGACGGCTGCAGCCGCTGGGGCGCGTTCATCCGCGTCGCCATTCCCTCCGCGCTGCCGGCCATTTCCGCACTTGCCGTGCTGTGCTGGCTGTTCACCTGGAACGAATTTCTGTTCGCGCTGATCCTGACCGGCAACCGCGTACCCGTGATTACAGTCGTGATGGCGCAGTTTGTCACTGAAATGGGCCTGCACTGGAATCTGATGGCCGCGACCGCCGTGATGGCCCTGCTGCCGGCCTTCCTGATCGCGCTGTTCGGCCAGAAATACGTGATCAGGGGATTGAGGATCTGACTATTTAAGGAAAGACCAAGCCGAGGCAACGAAAGACACAACAAAAAGAGGAGGAGAGGCAATGCAGGGACTGGCGAGATGGTTCGTGGCCGCGACGGCAGCCCTGGTGGCTGTGACCGGTGGTGCCGCGGCACAGGTGAAGGAGCTGCGGATCGGCTATCAGCCGAGCCCGATCCAGGACGCCTCGATCGCGATGTTCGAGGCATGGGGCGCCAAGAACGGCGTCAAGATCGTCAAGGTGCCGAACTCCTACGGCGTCTATGTCGAGAAGATGACGGCCTCGCTGACCTCGAACTCGGATCAGTACGACGTGATCTGGCACAATGACGACTGGGGTCAGACCTGGGCGCATCTGCTGGAGCCGACCGACGATGTCGAAGCCAACAAGTTCGGCTCCAAGTGGAGCATGTCGCCGATCGTGTTCGCCAATGCGCAAGGCCAGAACACCGTCGTGCCGATGGGCCAGACTTTTAGCGTGTTCTTCTACCGATCCGACCTCGTCAAGCCAGAGGAAGTGCCGAAAACGCTGGAAGAGCTCGTCACCATGAGCAAGAAGCTGCAGGCCGACGGCAAGGTGAAGTTCGGTTATGTCGGCGGCATGTCCATGAACCACTCCTGGTTCAGCTGGTTCTGGTCGATGTGGGCGAACAATTGCGACGTGCTGCTGCCGGCTTACGAGCGCGACAACAAGAAGCTCGCGGAAGCCGGCTGGAAATCGGGCCTGACCGACCCTTGCATGCAGAAGACGGTGGAGTACTGGTGGGATGCGATCAACACCCACAAGATCTCGCCGCGCGGCATGCCGGCCTATGACCGCAACGAAGCCAACGCCATCTTCATGGCGGGCGATGCCGCGTTCACGGTGGCGGACACGCTGTGGTGGGGCACGTTCAACGATCCCAACAAGTCGAAAATTGCTGGCAAGGTCGCTGCCGCGCGCTTCCCGCTTGGCCCCGACCGGAAGAAGCCGTTCGGCTGGGACGACATCTGGGGCTGGGCAATCCCGAAATCCATACCGGAAGAGCGCAAGAAGCTCGCCAAGCAGATGCTGAATGCGATGATGCTGGACGAGGAAGGCCAGACCAAGATGTTCAAGGCGACCGGCGCGCCGCCGCCCAACACGACGTTCTGGCCGAAGATCGCCGAGCAGGATCCCTTCATGAAGCTGCTGAAGGAGGCGGTGCTCGACTCCCCGGACAAGGTGCGCGGCGCCTATTACTTCCCGCAATGGCCCGCCGTGCACAAGGCGTTCAATGACGCCGTCACCAAGGCCGTCACCGGCAAGCGCGAGGACATCGCAAAAGTGCTCGCCGAGAACGCCCCGCTGGTCAGCAAGGCGGCGCAGTAATCAAGAACATGAAGCCCGCCGCGCAACTAGCGGCGGGCTCTCCAAAAACAGCAACAGGTTCGATAGCGGCGAGGCAATGGCAGCAATTTCACTGAGCAAGCTCAACAAGCATTATGGCTCGCTGTTCCACGCCGTGAAGGACGTCGATCTCGAGATTGCCGACAAGGAGTTCGTGGCGCTGGTCGGCCCGTCCGGCTGCGGCAAGTCGACGACGCTGCGGATGATCGCGGGGCTGGAGGACATCACCAGCGGTGATATCCGCATCGGCAACAAGGTCGTCAATCACCTGCCGCCGCGCGACCGCGACGTCGCCATGGTGTTCCAGAACTACGCGCTCTACCAGCACATGAGCGTCTACGACAATCTGGCGTTCGGCCTGCGCAACAAGAAGACGCCGGAAGCCGAGATCAAGACGGCGATCGACCGCGCCGCCGGCATGCTCGGGCTGCACGATCTGCTGCAGCGCAAGCCGAAGCAGCTCTCGGGCGGTCAGCAGCAGCGCGTCGCGCTCGGCCGCTGCATCGTTCGCAACCCGCAGGTGTTCTTGTTCGACGAGCCGCTGTCCAATCTCGATGCCAAGCTGCGCGCCCAGATGCGGATCGAGATCAAGCGCCTGCATGCGGAGATCCCGACCACCTCGGTGTTCGTGACCCACGACCAGGTCGAGGCAATGACGCTGGGTGACCGTGTCGTCATCATGCGCGACGGTCGCATTCAGCAGATCGGCACGCCGCTGCAGGTCTATGGCAAGCCCGCCAACAAGTTCGTGGCCGGCTTCATCGGCGCGCCCGCGATGAATTTCATCGACGTCACCGTGCGCAGCGCGGCGGGCGTGACATCGGTCGAGGCGGAGGGGCTGCGGCTCACGATCGGGCCCGCGGACGCGGCCGCGCTCGCGATCCACAGCGGCCGCCGCGTGATCATGGGCATGCGACCGGAGCACCTCACGCTCGGCAGCGGCGCCCCCGGCCTTGGCTTCGATGCCCACGTCGAGGTCGTCGAGCAACTCGGTTCGGAAATCCTGCTGGAGACGCGGGTCGGCGGCGCCACTATCACTGTTGCCCGTGTGCCCGCGGAAAGTACCGTTGCGCGCGGCGATCAGGTCCGCCTGTCGGCGCAGGCCGGCCGCCTGCATTTCTTCGATCCGGAAACGGAGCTCCCGATTTCCTGAGTGAAATCAGGCCGAAGCATTCTATTTCGGCCGCCTGAGTTCCGGGTTCCAAAAAAATGGAACCAATCCGACCCTTGTGCATTGTCGGCCCGGCCATAAAACAGGTGGGGCATGCTGGTCGAACGCGGGTTGCAGGTCATGAATGTCGAGGTGGTGGGCGAGGCCTATGCCATCGCTTCGAACTACCTCCGCAAGACCGGCGCCATCGCCGACAGCTTCGCCACCGACGAGCGGCTGCTCGAAATCATCGTCAAGATGTTCCGGCAAGGCGAATTCAACCGGATCAGGCTCGCCAACAGGGCAATCGCCAAATTCGAAGCCAGCGTACCGGCCTGACCGCAACAGTGTCATCCCCACAGGAGAATTCCATGGAAGCCGCGATCGACCGCATCATGCAGACCTATGATCTGCTTTTGAACTGCACGGCTGCGGCCAGCGACGAGGCGCGCGCCAAGGTGACGGCCTATCTCACCACGCTGGTCGAGGCCGGCGAAAAGGACCCGCACCGGCTGACCGTGTGCGGGCTGACTTACCTGCGTCAGCTCGACGGCAGCAACGATCCGGTGAAGGCAGGATATACGGGGCTATAGAGGGATCCGATCGGCGCAGCAGGAAGCACAACCTCGCGGAGAAAGCTTGCTGCCCCGCGTGCGCCGCCATAGATTCCGGGCTCTGATCGACGGAGGCTGCCATGACCTCTCTCACCCGTCGCCTATTCTTGTCGCTTGCGGCAGCGCTCGTGCCGGCTTCCGCTATCGCCCATCACGGCTGGGGCGGGTACGATACGTCAAAATCGTTCACCGTCACCGGCAAGATCCTGAAATCGACCTTCGAGAATCCGCATTGCGAGATCGAGATGGAGGTTGACGGCAAGCACTGGCACTTCGTCCTGGCGCCGCCATCGCGAATGCAGGCGCGGGGCGCAACCGCAGACCTGATCGCACCCGGCAAGACCTGCACCGTGTTCGGCTATCCTCACACCAGCAAGCCGGACGAGGCGCGGATCGAATATATCGTGCTCGACGGCAAGCGCATCGAGTTGCGGTAGGCCGCGCGTGGAACAGCAGCCGGCCGCATCGATCTTCCTGTCGCTGCAGGAAAGCGCGCTGGGGCACACGATGCGCGCTTCGCCCGCGCTTTATCCCGCGGTCGAGATTTTGCACATCATCGGCTTTGTGGTGCTGGTCGGATCGATCCTGGCGCTCGATCTGAGGCTGCTCGGGCTCGGACGCGCGATTGCGATCCAGCCGATGGCGCAACTGCTGTTGCCGGTGTCACGCGTGGGCTTTCTGCTCGCGATCAGCATGGGGTTTCTGCTGTTCAGCGCCGATGCCTCGCATGTCGTGAAAAATCCGGCGTTCCAGGCCAAGGCGCTGCTGATTGCGGCGGCGCTGGTCAACATCGTGATCGCGCATGCGATCCCATGGCGCGATGCCAGTCGCTGGGGCGACAAGGCGTCCAGCGGCGCCAAAGCGACGGCGCTGCTATCGATCGTGCTGTGGCTCGGCGTTATCTGTGCGGGTCGCCTGATTGCGTACTTCTAGCGAGGTGGCCATGTCCTTTATTCGCTTCGCCATCTTCGTACTCCTGCTCGCGGCGGCGGAGGTCGCCACAGCCGACGAGTCCGCCAAGGCCTGGAACGCACTGCGCGCCGGCGGGCATGTTGCGCTGATGCGCCATGCCGACGCACCGGGAGGGTTCGGCGATCCGCCTGGCTTCCGGGTCGAGGATTGCGCCACCCAGCGCAATCTCAGCGCCAAGGGCAGGGCGGACGCGGAAAAGATCGGCGCGCGGCTCAAGCGGGAAGGGATCGCGTTCGAAAAGGTCCTGAGTTCGCCATGGTGTCGATGCGTCGACACCGGCAAGTTGATGAACCTCGGCACGGTCGAGACCGAGGCGACGTTCGGCAATGTCGTGGTGCTGCGCGATCAAAGGGAGACGCTGACCGCGGGAGGGCGTGCGCTCATCGCCAAATGGACGGCCGACGGAAACCTGCTCGTCGTGACCCACGGCGCGAACATCTCGGCGCTCACCGGCGTCTCGCCCGCCAGCGGCGAGATCGTCGTCGTCAAAGGCGGCAGCGACCGCGCCGAGCCGGTCGGGCGCCTGCTTCTCGATTGAGCGCGGGTTCGATTATCGCGCTTCCGCCCGCGCGTCCCTGTTGCGATAGCGGTTCCAGTTGGCGATCACGGCCTCGTATCTCACAGCCTTCGCTGCAGTCTGGAGGGGCGCGCCTTGTCCTTGCGTCCCCTGGGTGCTCGTATCGGGAAAGACGATAAAGTATCCGAGCAGGCCGACGACCATCGTGCCGTAGATGAGGAAGGCCGTCATCAGCACGTGCCGGGTCTTGGCCTTGCGTTCGTTCGGTGGGAATGAGCTAGCCATCTTGGAAAATCCATCTGTCAGCCCCCGATCGGTTATAGGCGCAGTCGAAGCGCCAGCATGTGATCTGGTTCACGCAAGGGCCGGCGAAACGGCGTGGTGACCGTAGGATGGGTGGAGCGCAGCGAAACCCATCACGACATGCGCAGTCTTGGTGGCATTGATGGGTATCGCGGAGTTTATCATCGGGCCGGCCGAAGGCCGGACCCGTTGGCTCCACCCATCCTACGGTCTGCGATTGCTTCACTTCGCTTGCAATGACAATCTCAAGCGAACCGCACCAACAACAAACAGGAAACCCCATGCTCACACTCCACCATCTCAACGATTCCCGCTCGCAGCGGATCCTGTGGCTGCTGGAAAGAGCTCGGGCTTCCGCACGAGATCAAGCGCTATCAGCGCAACGCCGAGACCCGGCTCGCACCGCCGGAGTTGAAAGCGGTTCACCCGCTCGGCAAATCGCCTGTCATCACCGACGGCGACGCCACGATCGCCGAATCCGGTGCCATCGTCGATCACATCATCCGCCGCTACGGCAAGGGCGCGATGATGCCGGCGCCCGGCAGCGCCGACTTTGAGGCCTACAATGAGTGGCTGCATTATTCCGAAGGCTCGGCGATGCTGCCGCTGATGCTGAACCTCTATGTCGGCCGGCTGAAGGAGGCGGGCGCGCCCCTGCATCCGCGCATCGACAGCGAACTCGCGAACCACCTCGGCTATGTCGACGGTGCGCTGAAGGGGCGGGAGTTCTTCGTCGGCCCGTCGCTGACCGGCGCCGACATCCAGATGAGCTTCGTCGGCGAGATGGCCAAAGTGTTCGACAAGCTCGGCCCCTATCCGAACCTCGCCGCCTGGCTGGCGCGCATGCACGCCCGCCCGGCGTTCCAGCGCTCGGTCGCCGAGGGCGGGCCGTACCGGTTTGCGTGAGGAAGCTGGCGGTCATTCCGGGTTCGCTTCGCGCCCCGGAATGACGGTTGCGGGGGTTCAAGGCGCCCGGGCGGGGTCCCCCTTGGAACCCTTACATCCCCACCATATCTGGCATAAATACCAGCGGGATACCGCAAATGCTTGGCCATTCCGGCCCGGATGTGGTATCTCGCAGGCGCTTCTTTCGACCGCCACACCAGACCGCCCGCTACGCCCCTAAGGGCCTGCGGCGGTGGAGATATTCCGCCCAATGACCAGCGCCAAGACCGCCTCCGCGCCCGACTCGTTCTTCACGGCCAGCGTTGCCCAGGCCGACCCGGAAATCGCCGCCGCGATCAAGGGCGAACTCGGCCGTCAGCGCCATGAGATCGAGCTGATCGCCTCCGAAAACATCGTCAGCCGGGCCGTGCTGGAAGCGCAGGGTTCGGTGATGACCAACAAATACGCGGAAGGCTATCCGGGCGCGCGGTACTATGGCGGTTGCGAATGGGTCGATGTTGCCGAGACGCTGGCGATCGAGCGCGCCAAGAAGCTGTTCGGCGCGCAGTTCGCCAACGTCCAGCCGAACTCCGGCAGCCAGATGAACCAGGCGGCGTTTCTGGCGCTGCTGCAGCCCGGCGACACCTTCATGGGCCTCGATCTCGCCGCCGGCGGCCATCTGACCCACGGCTCGCCGGTCAACATGTCCGGCAAGTGGTTCAAGGCTTCGCACTACACGGTGCGGCGCGAGGACCAGATCATCGACATGGACGCGGTGGCCAAGCAGGCCGAGCAGGTGAAGCCGAAGCTGATCATCGCAGGCGGATCGGCCTATTCGCGCGCATGGGACTTCAAGCGCTTCCGCGAGATCGCGGACTCTGTCGGCGCCTATCTCCTGGTCGACATGGCGCATTTCGCCGGCCTCGTCGCCGGCGGTGTCCATGCCTCGCCGGTGCCGCATGCCCACGTCACCACCACCACCACGCATAAATCGTTGCGCGGCCCGCGCGGCGGCCTGATCCTGTGCAACGACGAGGCGATCGCCAAGAAGCTGAATTCGGCGATCTTCCCGGGCCTGCAGGGTGGTCCCCTGATGCATGTCATCGCCGCCAAGGCAGTGGCGTTCGCCGAGGCGCTGCGGCCGGACTTCAAGGTCTACGCCAAGAACGTCGTCGAAAACGCCAAGGCGCTGGCGGAAACGCTGCGCGGCCACGGCCTCGATATCGTTTCCGGCGGCACCGACAACCATCTGATGCTCGTCGACCTCAGGCCGAAGGGCCTGAAGGGCAACGTCTCGGAAAAGGCGCTGGTGCGCGCTGCCATCACCTGCAACAAGAACGGTATTCCGTTCGATCCCGAAAAGCCGTTCGTCACCTCCGGCCTGCGTCTCGGCACGCCGGCGGCGACCACGCGCGGTTTTGGCGTAGCCGAATTCAAGCAGGTCGGCGGCATGATCGCCGAAGTGCTCAACGCGCTGGCGCAGTCTGAAGACGGCAAGGCGCCGCTGGTGGAAGCCGCCATCAAGGAACGCGTGAAGGCACTCACCGACCGCTTCCCGATCTATCAGTAAAGGACGCGAGTGGATGCGCTGTCCGAGCTGCAACAGTCTCGATACACAGGTGAAGGATTCGCGGCCGACCGAGGATTCGGCCGTGATCCGGCGACGGCGGGTGTGCATCGCCTGCAACTTTCGTTTCACCACCTTCGAGCGGGTGCAGTTGCGCGAGTTGACGGTCATCAAGCGCAACGGCCGCCGGGTGCCGTTCGACCGCGACAAGCTGGTCCGCTCGCTGCAGATCAGTCTGCGCAAGCGCCCGGTCGACCCTGAAAGGGTCGAGAAGATGGTTTCCGCCATCGTGCGCGAGCTCGAAAGCGGCGGCGAGGCGGAAGTCTCCTCGGAGGCGATCGGCGAGATCGTGATGGAGCATCTGCGTCAGCTCGACGACGTCGCCTATGTGCGCTTCGCCTCCGTCTACCGCAATTTCCGCGAGGCCAAGGATTTCGAGACCGTGCTCGGCGAACTCACCGGCGAAGACGACGCGCGGGTCGCCACGTTACGCAAATGATCTTCCGCATTCTGGAAGACCAGTACGGGCAGAAACTCAGGGAGACCAAAGCCGCGGACCAGCGCTTCATGCAGCTTGCGCTTTCGCTCGGCCGTCGCGGGCTGGGGCGGACCTGGCCGAACCCGGCCGTTGGCGCGATCGTGGTGAAGGACGGCGTCATCGTCGGCCGCGGCTGGACCCAACCCGGCGGCCGGCCGCATGCCGAGCCCGAGGCGTTGAAGCGCGCCGGCGAGGCCGCGCGCGGCGCCACGCTCTATGTGACGCTCGAACCATGCTCCCATTTCGGCAAATCGCCGCCCTGTGTCGACGCCGTGATCGCCTCCGGCATCGCGCGCGTGGTCTCGGCGATCGAGGACCCCAATCCCGAAGTGGCCGGGCAGGGGCACGCAAAACTTCGGGCCGCCGGGATATCAGTCGATGTCGGCCTCGGCGCTGAGGAAGCCGCACGCGACCACGCCGGACACTTCCGCCGCATCCGCGACAAGCGCCCGCATGTAATCCTCAAACTCGCCGTCTCGGCGGACGACAAGATAGGTGCCGCCGGCCACAAGCCGGTCGCGATCACCGGTGAGGCAGCGAAGGCACGCGTGCATCTGTTGCGCGCACAATGCGATGCCATCCTGGTTGGGATCGGCACCGTGCTGGCGGACGATCCGCTGCTGACCTGCCGATTGCCCGGGATGGAAGGCGTTTCGCCGGTGCGGGTGGTGCTGGATCGTGCGCTGCGGCTGCCCGGCACCAGCAAGCTGGTTCAGTCCGCACGGCAGACGCCGCTCTGGGTGATGACCTCCGATTTCGCCGACGCCCCTGCGGCCATGAAGCTCGGCGCCGCTAGTGCGCAGGTGGTGCGCGTCGCCGCCTCCGCCAAACCGCCCGGACTGGACTTGCCGGCGGTCCTGTGCGCGCTGTCGGAAAAGGGCATCACGCGGCTGATGGTGGAGGGCGGATCGCGGGTCGCATCCTCCTTTGTCGCCGCAGGCTTGGTCGATGAAATCTGGCTGTTGCGAGGCCCTGACAAGATCGGCGCTGACGGTATTCCCGCGCTGGGCGCATTGCCGCTCTCGGCAATCACCGGGTCGCCCGCGTTCAAGACACGTGCTAGCGAACCACTCGGCCAAGACACTCTCACTGTTTACGAGCGCGTTTAATGTTCACCGGAATTGTCACCGACATCGGCGAGATCACGGCCCTCACGCCAACGGCGCAGGGGCAATTGCACCGCATGCGGATTGCCTGCCGCTACGACCAGACGACCATCGCCGACGGCGCCTCGATCGCCTGCAACGGCGTCTGCCTGACGGTAGTCGCCTCCGGCGTCGAAGGCGGCAAGACCTGGTTCGACGTCGATGCGGCCGCGGAAACGCTCGGCATGACCACGGCGAAGCATTGGGTCAAGGGCACCAAGCTCAACCTCGAGCGGGCGCTGAAGATCGGTGACGAACTCGGCGGCCATATTGTTGCGGGCCATGCCGACGGTATTGCGACCGTCGTCAGGCGTGACGATCTGCCCGATATGGCCCGGTTCGAACTGCGTACGACGCGCGAACTGGCCCGCTTCATCGCCGCCAAGGGCTCGGTGACGCTGGATGGCGTATCGCTGACCGTGAACACGGTCGAGGATGTCACATTTTCGGTGCTGATCATCCCGCATACGCTTGGCGTCACCACGCTCAGCGGCTGGGCGGCAGGCAGCGAGGTCAATATCGAGGTCGACCTGATGGCCCGCTATGCGGCGCGGCTGTCGGAAATGAAGTGACGGCGCAGCCGTCATTCCGGGGCGATGCGTTAGCATCGAACTATGGGGCGCCCCTTGCGCCCCTGAGAATCTCGAGATTCCGGGTCTGGTCCTTCGGACCATCCCGGAATGACGACGTCTAGAGTTCGTGCTTGGCTTAGCCACCCGCGGCGACTACATAACGCGCAAGTATCAGAGTGAAACGGATTGAACGATGGCAGACGCACGGCGCGCACCGCTGAAGGACCAGACCGACATATCAGGCGCGCGCGCGCTGATCGTCGAGGCGCGATTCTATGACGATATCCAGGATGCGCTGCTCGAAGGTGCGGTTGCCGAGCTGAAGGCCGCCGGCGTAACGCATGATGTCATCACGGTTCCCGGCGCGCTGGAGATTCCGGCCGCAATCGCGATCGCGCTCGATGCCGCCGACAGGAACGGCAAGCCCTATGACGCAGCGATCGCGCTCGGTTGCGTGGTGCGCGGCGACACCATCCATTTCGAGATTGTCTCGATCGAATCCTCCCGCGCGCTGATGGATCTGGCGGTCGCGCGCAAGATGCCGCTCGGCAACGGCATCATTACGGTGAATACCGACGAGCAGGCCTGGGCGAGGGCGCGGGCCAGCGAACTCAACAAGGGCGGCGACGCCGCGCGCGCGGCGCTGGCGATGCTGCGGATCAAACGCCGGCTGGCAAAGGTCTGATGATGGCGGATCAGAAAAAGCCCGCGAAAAGTCCCGACAAGAAAGCCAACCGCCGTGGCGCGGCGCGGCTGGCCGCCGTGCAGGCGCTGTACCAGATGGATATCGCGGGCGCAGGGATCAACGACATCTTCGCCGAGTTCGAGAGCCACTGGCTCGGCAACGAGGTCGAGGGCGACAAATATCTGCCGGCGGAGGCCGCGTTTTTCCGCGACGTGGTATCGGGCGTGGTCCGCGACCAGGCTAGGCTCGATCCCCTGATCGACGATGCGTTGCAGAAGGGCTGGCCGCTAAAGCGGATCGACGCGATCTTGCGCGCGGTGCTGCGCGCCGGCTCCTACGAGCTGGAGCACCGCAAGGACGTGCCGGGCCGCGTGGTCGTATCCGAATATGTCGACGTCGCGCATGCCTTCGTCGAAAAGGACGAGACCGGCATGGTCAACGCCGTGCTCGACCAGATCGCGCGCCAGTTCCGCTCCGACGAGTTCGCGCGTGGGTAGCGCCAAACCCGCGTCCAGCGAGGACTCGCTGATCGCGCGCTACTTCCGGCCGCTTGCAACCGATCCCGGCGCTTTCCGCCTCGACGACGACGCCGCCGCGCTGAGGCCCGATGGCAACGACATCGTGGTGACGGTGGATGCCATCGTCGAAGGCGTGCATTTTCTGCCCGACGATCCGCCCGAGACCGTCGCGCGCAAGGCGCTGCGGGTAAACCTCAGCGATCTCGCGGCGAAGGGGGCCAAGCCCGCTGGGTTCGTGCTGGCCCTGGCGCTCCGCAGTACCGACGAAGCCTGGCTAAAGCCGTTCGCGGCAGCGCTCGGCGAGGACGCTGTGCAGTTCGGCTGTCCGCTGCTCGGCGGTGACACCGTGTCGACGCCGGGACCGCTGATGATCTCGGTCACCGCCTTCGGCCGCGTGCCGCCGGGCAGGATGGTTCATCGCAGCGGGGCCAAGGCTGGCGAGCGGGTGATGGTGACGGGCACGATCGGCGACGCCGCGCTGGGGCTGGCAATCCTCAAGGGCGGGCAGATTCACGCCGCCACCGATAATGCCGTGCGGGAGCTGCTGGTCGGTCGCTATCGCGTGCCACAACCGCGCCTGGCGATGGCCGAGATCATCAGCGAATTCGCCAGCGCGTCGATGGACGTTTCCGATGGCCTCGCCGGTGATCTCACAAAGCTCTGCGGCGTGTCGGGCATCTCGGCCGTGATTGACCTGCAGCAAGTCCCGCTGTCCGGCCCGGCAGCGGATCTGGTGTCACGCGGCATTGTTGGAATGGAAACATTGCTGGCCGGCGGCGACGACTACGAGATCCTGTGCACCGTGCCGGAGGACCGCGTCGACGCATTCGCGCAGGCTGCGCGGCGCGCCGGCATACCTGTCGGTTCCATCGGAACGGTGGTGGCGGGGAGCGCCGCCCCGAAGTTCGTCGACAAGGCGGGCAAAGAACTCGCGCTGGAGCGGCTGTCCTACAGCCACTTCTGACGGCAGGCAGGCTGCGCCTTCCGCGGTGGTCCCGCCGCGCGGCAAATTTTTAGACTGATTACCGGTGATTCCTTTCAAAATTAGACGGTTTTTGCCCCAGGTGGCGTTGCGCCGGGAAGGCGATTTTGGCAAGGTCCCGCCGATTTGAGGTCACCCTTTTGGGGAGGGTAGACTTCCTAAATAATGCGCCGGCCGCGCTCGCGGGATGGCGTGGGGCGGAAACGAGCATCTGAGGCAAATTCAATGACAGCATTGTGGGTGATTGTGCTCTGCGGAGCGCTTTCGATTCTTTACGCCATCTGGGCCACGTCTTCGGTTCTGAAGTCGGACGCCGGCAATCCGCGCATGCAGGAAATTGCGGCGGCGGTGGCCGAAGGCGCGCAGGCCTATCTCAAGCGCCAGTACATGACGATCGCTATGGTCGGCGTCGTGATCTTCGCGCTGCTGGCCTACTTCCTGGGCATGCTGGTTGCGATCGGCTTCCTGGTCGGCGCCGTGCTGTCGGGCGCCGCCGGCTTCATCGGCATGAACGTTTCGGTCCGTGCCAACGTGCGCACCGCGCAGGCGGCGACCACTTCGCTGGCCGGCGGCCTTGAACTGGCCTTCAAGGCGGGCGCGATCACCGGCCTTCTGGTGGCCGGCCTCGCGCTGCTCGGCGTCACCATCTATTTCGCCTATCTCACCCAGATCATGGGGCTGAAGGCCAATGACCGCGTCGTCGTCGACGCGCTGGTGGCGCTCGGCTTCGGCGCCTCGCTGATCTCGATCTTTGCCCGTCTCGGCGGCGGCATCTTCACCAAGGGTGCGGACGTCGGCGGCGACCTCGTCGGCAAGGTCGAGGCCGGTATTCCCGAGGACGATCCGCGCAACCCGGCGACCATCGCCGACAACGTCGGCGACAACGTCGGTGACTGCGCCGGCATGGCGGCCGACCTGTTCGAGACCTATGCGGTGACCGCGGTCGCCACCATGGTTCTCGCCGCGATCTTCTTCGCGAACTCGCCGCTGCTGGTGAACATGATGACCCTGCCGCTCGCCATCGGCGGCGTCTGCATCATCACCTCGATCATCGGCACCTTCTTCGTCAAGCTCGGCGCCAGCCAGTCGATCATGGGCGCGCTGTACAAGGGCCTGATCGCAACCGGCGTCCTGTCGCTGCTCGGCGTTGCCGCCGTCATTCACTGGCTGATCGGGTTCGGCCCGCTGGAGGGTGTGAAGTTCACCGGTATGGCGCTGTTCTGGTGCGGCGTCGTCGGTCTTGCCGTCACCGGTCTGATCATCTGGATCACCGAATACTACACCGGCACCGACTATCGCCCGGTGAAGTCGATTGCGTCGTCCTCGGTCACCGGCCATGGCACCAACGTGATCCAGGGCCTGGCGATCTCGATGGAAGCGACCGCGATGCCCGCGATCGTCATCATCGCCGGCATCCTCATCACCTACAGCCTTGCCGGCCTGTTCGGCATCGCGATTGCCACCGCGACGATGCTGGCGCTGGCAGGCATGATCGTCGCCCTCGACGCCTTCGGCCCGGTCACGGACAATGCCGGCGGCATCGCCGAAATGGCAGGCCTGCCGAAGGAAGTCCGCAAGTCGACCGACGCGCTCGATGCGGTCGGCAACACCACCAAGGCGGTCACCAAGGGCTACGCGATCGGTTCTGCCGGTCTCGGCGCGCTGGTGCTGTTCGCGGCCTACAATGAAGACCTCAAGTTCTTCATCGCCAATGCTGCGAAGTTTCCGTACTTCCAGGGTGTGCTGCCCGACTTCTCGCTCAACAACCCCTACGTGGTGGTCGGCCTGCTGTTCGGCGGCCTGCTGCCGTATCTGTTTGGCGCGATGGGCATGACCGCGGTCGGCCGTGCAGCCGGCGCGATCGTTGAGGAAGTGCGCCGTCAGTTCCGCGAGAAGCCCGGCATCATGCAGGGCACCGACAAGCCGGACTACGGCAAGGCCGTCGACCTGCTGACCAAGGCGGCGATCAAGGAAATGATCATCCCGTCGCTGCTGCCGGTGCTGTCGCCGATCTTCGTCTACTTCGCGATCTACGCGATCGCGGGTGGTGGTGCAGCCGGCAAGTCGGCGGCGTTCTCCGCCGTCGGCGCCATGCTGCTCGGCGTGATCGTGACCGGCCTGTTCGTCGCGATCTCGATGACCTCGGGCGGCGGCGCCTGGGACAACGCCAAGAAGTACATCGAGGACGGCCACTACGGCGGCAAGGGCTCCGACGCCCACAAGGCGGCGGTGACCGGCGACACCGTCGGCGATCCCTACAAGGATACGGCGGGTCCCGCCGTCAACCCGATGATCAAGATCACCAACATCGTGGCGCTGCTGCTGCTGGCAATCCTGGCGCACTGAGCGGCGAGCTGATCGAAACGAAAACCCCGCGGTGCGAGCCGCGGGGTTTTTGCTTGGCATGAAACTCGTTCGCTGTATGCGGACAACACGGAGACCAATCTATGTCGCTCTCATCTGCCCGGAATTATGCACTTCGCGCCTCCAAGTCGCAGGACCAGAAGGAGGCCATCGAGTTGCTGTCCAAGGCCATTCTGGAACTGGCTTTGTCAATTGAAGCCACTGACGCGAAGGTCAAGAAGATCAACAAATCGTCCTAGGGAATTATGCGTAGCGATCCATCTCCGCCCGTCGGATCGAAACGAAGAAACCCCGCGGCGCGCGGGCCGCGGGGTTTATTGGATGTCCCGGATATCGCTGCGCACATCCGGGCTACGCGAATTACGCGATCAATTCACGTCCATCTGCAGGCCTTCGCGCTTGATGATCTCGCCGAACTTTGCCGTCTCGGCCTGCACGAAGTCAGAGAACTGCTGCGGCGTGCCCCAGTCGGCGGTGGCGCCCATATTGCCGATGGTCTTCTTGACGTCATCGCGCGCCAGCATCGCCTTGATCTCCTTGTTGAGCGCCTCGACGGCGGGAGCGGGCGCGGCCTTCGGCAGGAAGATGCCGAACCAGGAGGAGACGTCGAACTTCGCAAGCTCGGGCACGCCCTCGCGCATGGTCGGGATGTTGGGCGCCGCCGGGGTACGTTCGGGCGTCGTCACGCAAAGCGCGGTGAGCTTGCCTTCCTGGGTCTGCGGCAGCGTGGGATAGAGGTTGTCGAACAGGATCTGGATGTCGCCGGCCAGCGCCGCCTGCAGCGCCGGGCCCGCGCCGCGGAACGGCACATGCACCATCTTCAGGCCTGTGAGTTGCAGGAACCAGGCGCCGGTGAGGTGAGGGCTCTGCCCGACACCGGAGGAGCCGTAGGTCAGCTTGTCCGGATTGGCCTTGATGTAGGCGATCAACTCTGGGATCGACTTGATGCCGGTCGACGGATGCGCCGACACGATGTTCGGAATCCGGATCATGTTGCTGACCGGCTGCAACTGATCGGCCTTGTAGGTCATGTTGCGGAAGATGCTGTAGGCGATCGCGTTCGGACCGGGATTGCCGACCAGGATGACGTGGCCATCAGCCTTGCCTCGCACGGCTTCGGCGGTGCCGATGGTGCCGCCGCCGCCGGAGCGATTTTCGACAACGGCAGATTGGCCCCACGCGGTCTGCAGATGCGCAGCCAGCAACCGTCCCATCACGTCGGTGCTGCCGCCGGCCGCTGCCGGTACGATGAGACGCACGGTCTCGGTCGGGCGCCAGTCGGAGCCGAAGCTCGAGCGCGGCAAGATTGCCGCCGCCGAAACGGCTGCAGCTCCGGTCAAAACGCGGCGTCGAGAAATAGCTTTAATCGTCACAAGTTCACTCCCTGCTTTGGATTCTTGTTGGCAGGGACCGTAGGCAGCGCGCACGCGGAGAGCAAGCGGGCGACTTGGCGCAGGATTTCCGCGCCACGGAACAGAGTGAATTTGAGCTTACCGGGCTCTAGTTGAAGCTGAGCAGCTTGAACAGCGGCGTCAGGTAGCTGAGCTCCTGGCCGGAGGTGGGCGTGGTGCGGCTGATGAAGTCGAAGATCTTGCCGTCCTGCAAGCCGTAATTGGCAAGCCGCTGCACCTGGCGGTTCTTGTCGAAATAGATCGCGATCACGCGCTGGTCGACGACCTGCTGATTCATGAAGGCGACTTTGCGCTCGGAGCGCTGCGAGATGTAATAGAACACCTCGCCGTTCAGGGTCGCCACCGTGGACGGCGTTCCCATCACGATCAGCACCTGATCCTGGCTGGCGCCGATCGGAATCTGCTCCAGCGCGTTGGGCGGCAGGATATAGCCCTTCTGGAACTGCTCGCCGGTGCATCCGGCCAGCGCCGCGCAGACCAATGCCACGGCTGCCGCCGCGCGAAAACCGCGCCGGCGTGCGGACAGGCGGCACGGCGAGGGCACGCTGGTGCTCAGGTGGCTCATTTTCGTCATGTCAGGAATTAGCCCATCCTCTTGCATCGCGCGGTGCGTTGACGTACCGGGCAGAACGCTGGATTGCAACATGCGGGCTCCGGGCAAAGAATCTGGAAGGCTCGCTCGCGGAACCCACAATGCTTTGGCCGTTCAATCACTTCAGGAAACCCCGGCCGCCGTTGCGCGGCACCATCGAGGCCATCTATGGCATGATCGTGACGCAGGCGCGAGAACCGTTGTTTTATCGGGACTTTGGGGTTCCGGACACGGTTAACGGCCGTTTTGACCTGCTTCTGGTCCATTTGTGGCTGATCCTCCGGCGGTTGAAATCGGTCGAGGGGACCACGGCCCTGTCGCAGGGGCTGTTCGACCATTTTTGCAACGATATGGACGATAATCTGCGCGAGATGGGGGTCAGTGACCTCAAGGTGCCGAAACGGATGCAGGCCTTCGGCGAGGCCTTCTATGGCCGGACGGCGGCCTATGACATGGCGCTGACCGAGGGCCGAGAGGCGCTGGCGCAAGCAATGTGCAAGAATATCCTGAACGGCGAGCACATCGAAAAGGCCCGGCTGCTTGCCGCCTATGCCGAATCGGCGATCATCACCCTGGATGGCTTTGACGAGGCGACGCTGCTGAGCGGTTCGGCCAGGTTTCCCGTGCCGGAGAAGGCGGGCGCACAGCCATGAACAAGACCGGCACAGAGAAGCCCGACCCGTGGCGCGTTCCCGTTGCCGTCGCGCAGATCCCCGAGACGGGCCTGCATCGCGACATCGAGGCCGATCAGGCTATCCGTAACGCGATGGCCGAAATGGGAGGCCTGCGGGAAGTGCTGTCGGCGCAGGCCACGTTCGACGTCACGCCAAAGAGCGGCGGCCGCTTCCACGTCGCCGGCCACGTGCGGGCACGCATCGGCCAGACCTGCGTGGTCACGCTGGAGGAGATCGAGAACGACATCGATGAGCCGATTGATCTGATCTTCGCGCCGCCCGAGCAGATCCCGCAGATGGCCGCGCTGGTCGACGAGGCCGAGGAGAGCGACGAGGAGACGCCCGATCCGCCCGAGCCGATCGAGAACGGCATGATCGACCTCGGCAGGGTTGCCACTGATGCGTTGTATCTCGCGGTCGATCCCTATCCGCGCAAGCCCGGAGCCGTATTCGAGCCGGTGGTTGAAGCCGCCGATCCCGAAGATCATCCGTTCGCGGCGCTGAAGGCGCTCAAGGTAGAGCCGAAAAAACCTCGCTCCAGGAAGCCCAAAGGCAAGTAGCCGGCAGTTAAAGTGCCTGGCGAGGCTGCCGCCAATTTGAGGCAGCTCTGATGGCCGCTCAAAAATACCCCGTAAGGCATTGATTTGTCTAACTATATCTTGCCTTCTTGATTTCGGGCCACACAGCTTCCCTTTCGCCAAAAGAGGGTGGCCAAGAGGTTGTGTCGGGGCGCGGAAACGCTATTGTCGCGGCCCGACGGGGGCGCGGGTTGCGTTTCGCCGAGCGCCGCGTAGGCGGTGCCATTCCAGTGCGCGGCCGGCTCTACGAGGGCCGCGAGAGATCAGGTTTCCGGGACATTCATGCCGCAAAAGGTTCGAATCGCGCTTGACGCCATGGGCGGCGATGTCGGCGCATCGGTCGTCATTCCCGGCGCCGCAATCTCTTTGAAACGGCATCCCGATAGCGAATTCCTGCTTTATGGCGACAGCAAGCTGATCGACGCAGAATTGGCGAAACACCCCGCACTGAAGGCGGCTTCGCGCGTTATCCATACCGACGTGGCGATCAGCAATGACGACAAGCCGAGCCACGCGCTGCGGCGCGGCCGCAAGACCTCCTCGATGTGGCTTGCGATCGATGCGGTAAAGCGGGGCGAGGCGGATGTCGTGGTTTCCGCCGGCAACACCGGTGCGCTCATGGCGATGGCGCGGCTCCACTTGCGCACACTGCCCGGCATCGACCGTCCGGCAATCGCGGCGCTTTGGCCGACCGTGCGCGGCGATACCGTCGTGCTCGATCTCGGCGCATCGATCGGTGGCGATGCTCACCATCTGGTGTCGCTGGCGGAGATGGGCGGCGCGATGGCGAGCGTTCTGTTCAACATCGAGCGTCCGACCGTCGGGCTGCTCAATATCGGCCGTGAAGAGATGAAGGGACACGAGGAAATCCGTGAGGCGGCGGAGCGGTTGCGGGCGATGAAGCTGCCGCAGCTCAATTATGTCGGCTTCGTCGAGAGCGATGACATCGGCAGGGGAGCGGTCGATGTGGTCGTGACCGAAGGCTTTTCCGGCAATATCGCGCTGAAGGCGGCCGAAGGGACCGCGCGGCAGATGTCGGAATTCCTGCGTAACGCCCTGACGCAAAACTGGCTGAGACGTATCGGCTATCTCCTTGCCCGCGGCGCCTTTCAGGCGCTGCGCGCCAAGATGGACCCCAATAAATCCAATGGTGGTATGCTGCTTGGACTGAAAGGGTTGGTTGTCAAAAGCCATGGCGGAACCAACTCCGAAGGCTTTGCGTACGCAGTCGACGTTGGCTATGAGATGGTCCGCTGCGATCTCCTCACCAAGATCACTCAGATGATAAATAGCGACGGTAGTGCGCTGGCACAGACCGCGCAGGAGGCTGTCTCGTGACTGCGAAACGTTCGGTCGTACTGGGCTGCGGCTCTTATCTGCCGCAGAAGGTGCTGACCAATGCGGAACTCGCCGCCCGTATAGATACGTCGGACGAGTGGATCGTGCAGCGTACCGGCATCCGGGAGCGGCATATCGCGGCCGAGGGCGAGTTCACCTCGCACCTGGCGGTCAACGCCGCGCGCGCAGCGCTGGAGCATGCCGGCCTCGACGCCCAGGCGATCGACCTGATCGTGCTGGCGACCTCGACGCCGGACAACACCTTTCCGGCGAGCGCGGTTGCGGTCCAGAATGAGCTCGGGATCCACCATGGCGCCGCCTTCGATCTGCAGGCGGTGTGCTCCGGCTTCGTCTTCGCGCTCGCCACCGCCGACAATTTCCTGCGCTCAGGCGCCTACAAGCGTGCGCTGGTGATCGGCGCCGAAACCTTCTCGCGCATTCTCGACTGGAACGACCGCGGCACCTGCGTGCTGTTCGGCGATGGCGCGGGTGCGATCGTGCTCGAGGCGCAGGACCAGCCGGGCCTGCCTTCCGACCGCGGCGTGCTGACGACGCATCTGCGCTCGGACGGCCGGCACAAGGCAAAGTTGTTCGTCGACGGCGGTCCTTCCAGCACCCAGACCGTCGGGCATCTCCGGATGGAAGGGCGCGAAGTGTTCAAGCACGCGGTCGGCATGATCACGGACGTGATCGTGGACGCCTTCAATGCGACGGGAACCAGCGCCGAGGACATCGACTGGTTCATTCCGCACCAGGCCAACAAGCGAATCATCGATGCTTCAGCGCACAAGCTTCATATTGCGCCGCAGAAGGTGGTGCTGACCGTGGATCAGCACGGCAATACTTCGGCGGCGTCGATTCCGCTGGCGCTTTCGGTTGCCGTCAAGGACGGGCGCGTGAAGAAGGGCGATCTGGTGCTGTTTGAAGCCATGGGCGGCGGCTTCACCTGGGGTTCCGCCCTCGTGCGCTGGTAAGCGCCGGGTAAAACCGCCGATTAAAATTGTGGCCGTCTTCATGCGTCTGCATGATGCTCGCTGTTGACCATTGCGAGCTAACCTCCTAATTTCAGGCAATAAATTTGTTCGCCGAGAGTGCGGGGCAGGCGATGACCGGGACCGGAAAAACAGTCACACGTGTCGATCTATGCGAGGCGGTCTACCAGAAGGTGGGCCTGTCGCGAACGGAATCGTCCGCGTTTGTTGAACTCGTTTTGAAAGAAATCACCGATTGCCTGGAGAAAGGCGAGACGGTGAAGCTGTCGTCGTTCGGCTCGTTCATGGTGCGCAAGAAGGGACAGCGGATCGGACGTAACCCGAAGACCGGTACTGAAGTGCCGATCTCACCGCGTCGTGTGATGGTGTTCAAGCCATCGGCGATTCTGAAGCAGCGCATCAACGGCCATGCGGTGGGCAACGGCGAAAGCAAGGCCGATTAGCGAGATCGCGTAGCAAGGCGAGTACTGCGTCTTCACCAACCAGATGAGTTGAGAGGAGTGGCATTTGGACAAAGCGCCGGATGCGTTCCGCACCATCAGCGAAGTCGCTGAAGAGCTCGACATTCCCCAGCACGTGCTGCGATTCTGGGAGACGCGGTTCGCCCAGATCAAGCCGATGAAGCGAAGCGGCGGGCGGCGGGACTACCGCCCCGACGACGTCGATTTGCTGAAGGG
>NZ_LLXZ01000183.1:73293-93392 GCF_001440395.1 Bradyrhizobium jicamae
GATTTGCTGAAGGGTATCCGCCGCCTGCTGTACGGCGAGGGCTACACCATCCGCGGCGTGCAGCGGATCCTGAAAGAGCACGGCATCAAATCCGTGCAGGGTCTTGCCGACCAGACCTCGGCCGTCACCTTCGGCGCGGTCGAGGAGGCGATCGGTCTCAGTCTGCAGGAGCCCGAAGAGGGCGAAATCCCGACCACCGATGCCGAGACCGAGGATGAGGACTACGAGACCGAAGAGAAGGAAATCGACTACCGCTTCGCCGATACCGACGACGACGGCATTTTGCTGCCGTTCGCCAGGGGCAAGCCGGGGCCGTCGGAGGCCGACCGCGAGCGCCTCGAACGGGTGCTGCAGGACCTGATTTCCTGCCGCGAGTTGCTGGATACGGCAATGAAGGACGGCTGAGCGGGCGGGAACTGGGCCCCCTCGTTGGGCCCCCAAAGAGGCCACTCGCGCGTCTTGCGCCGGACGCTGATCGCAGCTAATGGAACGGCATCGGAGCGTGGCGCAGCCCGGTTAGCGCACTAGTCTGGGAGACTAGGGGTCGGAGGTTCAAATCCTCTCGCTCCGACCATTTAACTTCACCGATAGCGATCTTTGATCCTGGCTAGATGCCGAAGGCCCAGACCGCAACGATGGTCCCCAGCACGGCTACCCCACTGATGGTCCAGCCTGTAAAATAAGACCCGGCATCCGTTTCCGGTCGTTCGACCATGGTATCGCGCCAATGGGTCACCGCAGCCTCCCATAGATTGATATGGCCTCTGGTATGTAAGTCGCTGCGGCGGGCTCAAGGTTCACGCGATGTGCGGGCGATAGGCCGCAGACCCGGGACACCCTGGGATTGCGCGCTCCAGAAGGTAAATTCCTCTTAACCTCAACCCGAGCACCGATCCGCGATTAACGTTCTGGCACACCCCGGGTGTTATAAAATCCCCGAGCACAACCTGTGCAGAGTGTCAGTCATGGATTTCCTGAAGCGTGCGGCCTTTGTCCTTGGCGGCATCTTTTTGGGCATAAACCTGATCAACTATTTTGTCATGGGTCACACCGGGGACTACCTGCCGGGCGGCGAACGTATGGGCGAGTGGCGGGCGGCAAAAATACGCGAGGCGTGTTACCCCGCACTTGAAGCGCCGGAAAGGGACGGGCTGCTCCCGAAGCTTTCCACTGACACGCATCGCGTTGACTGGCGCGATCTCGACCGGACAAGGGACATGACGGCGGCGCTGAACTGCTATCTCGTTACGCACCCCAATGCAGTCTGCGAGCGGAACAACCGCGCCTACATCGTCGATTACATCAATCATTATTTTGCGAAGTTCGATGAGATGATGAACACGGCCAAGCGATATGGCGAAGCCGAAATGTCCACGGTCAGGAAGCTCTGGGACAGCCCGCGCAACCGCGCGATCAACGCAGCCCTGCTGCAGGACACCAGTAGCGGACGATTGATCAAGGCCGATTTCGGCTGGAGCGTGCCCACCGCGATGAAGCCGATGCTCGATCGCTACAAGGGTACGAGCGACAATTGCCCGAAGGCCTAGTGCCAGGAGTTTTGAAATGGCCGGTGAATTTTTCAGCCTTGTCCGCATGCCGCTCATTGCCTTTGTCGGCGGCTTCCTCGTGGTCGGCGGATGGATCTGGGCGCCCCAAATATCTAGTCTGGTGCAAAGCCAGTTTTCGGGCGGGCCCAGTGTTTCAATGTTCGCCGACACCAATCGTATCGGCCGGCCGGAAGTCGCGCCGGTCGTGCGAAGCTGTATCTTCAAAGTGATGGATATCGGTGTGGACGCCACGAAGATGGAGCCGAGCGCTGCATACTTCATCTTGAAGGCCGGCAGTATGCAGGCGAACGTTTCCACCATGCTTGGTAAGTCGGACGGGTGGTCCGAAATCCAGAAAGGGAATCTGGCCGCCTCGTGGGGGCAGTTGGCGAGCTGCATTTACGCACTGGAGGATCGGCAGCTCTGCGATCCCGATAACCGCGCAGCGGCGGTAGAAGCCACCATGAAATTCTTTGGCTACGCGAAGCAGATCGAGGGTTCCATGCCGGGCAGTGACGCACGCGCGATGGAGAATCTCAGAGATCGCTTGCTGATCGTGCTCAAGAACCACCGTCGCTACGGCACGCTCATTGCCTCCGATTTCGGCAGCTTTGCCCCGGCCGAGATATTGCAGGTCATGCGCAGCGAGCAGAAAGAGACCCGCGACATCTGCAAGCGCTGACGTGTGACCTATTTGTTCTGACCGGTCGTGAACGCGGTATCGATCACGTCGCCGATCAACTGCCAGGTGCGGCCGTCGAACTGAACCAGGCGCATCTGCTTGATCGGCCGGTAATCGTCGGCGCTGGTATTGACCTTGATGCCGGGCAGAAGGACGGAAACCTCAAAGTCGTTCAATGAAGTCGCCTGTCGCATGATATTTTCGCGCGAGAGATCATTGCCGCATTGTTTCAGCACCTGTACCAGCGTCTCCGCGGCGGCATAGCCGTAAAGCGCGGCACCGCTGCCCTTGTCCCCGTCGGGATAGTACTTGTCCATAAAGCTTTGCCAGTTCTTGATCGCGGGATCGTCCTTCCAGGCCGGATCGGTCGGATCCTTGAGGAACGTGGCCGAAATCACGCCGGCAGATTTCTGCGTTCCTGCCGGCCCCAATGTGGCGCCGATCGAGGCTGCCGCATCGTTCAGCAGCAACGCCGGGTGCCAATGCAGGTCTGCCGCAAAGCGGATGACTTGCGAGGCCGCTGTCGGCACGCCCGCGAACAGCAGGATCTCGGCGCCCGATCGCTTCAGGATGGAAACATGCCCGTCGATATGCTCGTCGGCGACATCGAAGGCGAGGCCGACGATGATCATGCGCTTCAGATCGCCAAGACCCTTCTGGAGTCCCTTGTGCAGGTCGTTGCCGAAGTGATCGTTCTGCCAAACGATCACGATCTTGCGCTGCGGATAGGTGGCCTGGATGTAGTTGGCATAGATGCGCCCGGCGGCCTGGGATGACGGCTGCCAGCCCATCGTCCACGGAAACGCCTTCGGATCGCTCAGCTCATCGGCGCCGGAAACCGGGAACAGCTGGGGTATTTTCCTCTCATTCAGGAAACGCCGGGCCGCAAGGTTCCCTGGTGTTCCGAAGGAACCGAATATCAGGTGGACATTGTCCTGCTCGACCAGTTTGCGCGTCATGTCGAGCGCAACGGTCGGATCGGAATTGTCATCGCGGGAAATGAATCGAATCTTGCGGCCGTTGATCCCGCCGCGCGCGTTGATCATGTCGAAATAGGCCGCCTGGGCCCTTCCGATGGCAGCGAATTCGGCCAGCTTCCCCGAGTAAGGCATGAGATTGCCGATGCGTATCTCGGTTTCATCGGCGGGTTGTTCGGATCGTTCCGGGGACATCGCACCCAGCGATGTCAATGCGACCGCCAAAGCGATCAGGAGTCGGACTGCCACATCCATCTGCGGTGCCCTCGGTATGTCGGTTTCGCAGCGAGCGGCGTCAGGCGAACATCCCCGCGCCCTGTCACGTGAGCCGTGCGTCCCGAGGGAGGGTTTGCCATCGCGCCGAGTAGCCCATTGACATAGGTCAAGGGACTGCCAACGCAACCACTGCTCCGGCGACTATCGGCGCTGCAGCGCAAGAGCCGCCACCTCTGCTGTTGCCCCGGCATTTCTGCTGATCAGCCGCCTCGATACCGCAACTGGTCCATCGCGACGACATTCAATAGGCTTGCCGCGACCGGTCGATATCGCCGGGAAAGCGGGGACACACCCGCACATTCGGATGGAACGCGAGGGCAGACCGATGAAAACACGTCCGACCGGCGTAATACCGCCGATGACCACGCCGTTTCGCAAAGACGGCGAGATCGATTTCAAGCTGGTTGCACCCCAGGTCGACTGGCTAATTGGTGCCGGCAGTCATGGCATGGCGGCCGGCGGTTCGACCGGTGAGGGGCATACGCTCGACCACGACGAATATCGCGACCTGGTGGCGGCGACGGTGGAAGCGGCGAAAGGGCGCGCGCCTGTGATCGCGGGCATCATCGTCGATTCCACCCGTGATGCGATCCGCCGCGGCAGACTGGTGCGCGACTTGGATGTCGCCGCGCTGCAGGTGACGCCGGTGCACTATCTGTTCAAGCCGGACGAGCAGGCGATGGTCGATCACTTCCGTCGCATGGCCGACGAAACCGGCATGCCGATCATCATCTATAACGTCGTTCCCTGGTCCTATCTGTCGCCGGCGCTGCTGACGCGGATCATGAACGAGGTGCCGCTCGTCGTCGGCGTCAAGCAGAGCGCAGGCGATCTGAAACTGTTCGCCGATCTCATGATGATGGCGCCGGACAAACTGATCTACAGCGCCGTCGATGCGCTGATGTATCCGTCCTATACGCTCGGCGCGCATGGCTCGATCGCGGCGATCCTCAGCGCGGCGCCGCATGCTTCGATCGAACTCTGGAACGTGGTCAAGGCCGACAATCATGTCCGCGCGCTCGAACTGCACAAGAAACTGCTGACGCTGTGGAACGCCATCGTCTCGGACAATCTGCCGGCGTGCACACGCTATGCGCAGTCGCTGCAGGGATTGCCGGCGACATTCTCGCGCGCGCCGATGCCGGAAGCATCGCCCGCGCAACAGGCGGCCATCCGGAAGGCGCTGGACGGATTGGGCGCGCTGGGCGGTTCGCGCGAGGCGGCCGAGTAAATTCCGCTCCGCGAAACGGTCACGAGACAATCATGCCGCCCGTCTCACGGGCGGCTTTACCGATAGTCGCGAACTGTTACTGTCCTTCCGCACGGGCTCCATCTCCACGGGAGCCCCAATTCAAAAATTGAAAACCGAGGTAAGCGTCGCAATGAAGGATTTTGCCGGAAAGTTCGCCGTGATCACCGGGGGCGGCACGGGCATGGGCCGCGAGCTCGCGCGCCAGCTGGTCGCCGAAGGCTGCAACGTCGCGATGTGCGACGTCTCGGTGGAAGCGATGGCCGAGACCAAGCGGCTGTGCGAGGCGGAAAAGCTGCCGCAGGGTCTGCGCGTGACCACCCATGTCGCCGACGTCTCGATCGAGGCGCATCTGCAGCGCTTCCGCGACGAACTGATCGAACAGCAGGCAACCGACAAGATCCATCTGCTGTTCAACAATGCCGGTATCGGCGGCGGCGGCAGCCTGTTCACCAATACGCGCGAGCAGTGGGAGCGCACCTTCAACATCTGCTGGGGCGGCGTCTATCTCGGTGTCCGCACTTTCCTGCCGCTGATGATGAAGGCCGACGAGGCTCACATCGTCAACACATCGAGCGTCAACGGCTTCTGGGCGTCCGTTGGTCTGGGCGCCTCACACACGGCCTACAGCGCCGCCAAGTTCGCGGTGAAGGGCTTTACCGAAGCGCTGATGACGGACCTGCGACTCAACGCCCCGCACATCAAATGCTCCGTCGTGATGCCCGGGCATATCGGCACTTCGATCGTTTCCAATTCGCGCAGGATTCAGAGCGGCGCCGAATCCGATGAACTCAGCCCGAACGAAATCCTGGCGACGCGGCAGCGCCTGAACGGCATGGGCATCGACACCGCGCCGATGTCGGACGCGGACATCCAGCAGATCGCGCTCGACCGTGCACGCACGTTCCGCGAGGAGGCGCCGACCACGGCGGCGGCTGCAGCCAAGATCATCCTCGACGGCGTCAAGGCCGAGCGCTGGCGGATTCTCGTCGGCGACGATGCCCACAAGCTCGACGAGCGGGTGCGGCAGGCCCCAGAAAAGGCCTACACGCCGGAGTTCTACAAGGGCTTTACGGAAGAGGTCGGCTGGCGGCTTGGCTAGAGCATGATGCGGAAAAGTGTGTAGCGGTTTTCCCTCGCGACAAACGCGAACACGTTTGCGCTGAGATCATGCTCAAACAAGAGGCTAAAGCGGGATGACGATTCGAAGAAGAGTCATCCCGCTTTAGAAGACGATCGGTTCTGATGAAATCAGAACCGACGCTCCGCATTTTCGTGTCTTCACGGCAACTGAACGTCGCTCGTCAATATGCGCGCGCGACGCGCTGGCGCGAGCCCGGGCGGTAGGCGAGGCGGGTGTGCCCCGTGCAATAGGGCATGCCTTCCACCGGCGTGTCGCCGCAAAAGCAGAAATCCTCCGCACCTGGCGTACCGATCGGCCAGCGGCACCGCTGGTTGCTGAGTTCGAACAGCGAGCAGCGCCGTTCGCTTGTGATCGCCACTTCCGGCAGCGGCTCCGCGTTTTCGTAGACGGCCTGCAGGATCTTGTATTGCAGGCGCGGAATGGATTTTCGGGACCGTTCCCTGGCAGCCTTGGTCGGGCGCGGTTCCGCACGGGCCGGACCGCGCGTCAACTGCAGGCGGGCAAGCTTGCCGATCACGGCGTTACGGCTGACGCCGATACTGGCGGCTATCTCGCGGCAGGTCAGGCCGGCCTCAAAATGGTTCTTCAGGAGTTCGACGCGATCGGTGGTCCAGGTCGGTACGTTAAGCATTTTCTCGGTTCCACATTCTGTGAAAACCGCCGCGTCGTTGCCCGTCAGGACGCCTTTCCATTGTCGCGGATCGCAAGCAGCCCGTCCTTGATGGCGAGCCGAATGCCTTCCTCGATCAAAGTTCTTGCGACGCCGGGAACGCTGGTGCCGTGGGTGCCCTGTCTCACCAGTCTTTCGAGATAGTTGATGGTCGAGAGCGCCAACGTAACTGGAACGCGGTCGGTTTCGGCTTTTTCTGTAGCCATGGGGAACGCTAACTTTTAAACGATGTACTGAAAAGTTACTATTTCGACTCTATTTAGTTTTGCACACATGAGTCAAACGCCTTGTGGATAGCTTCCTATCCAATTGAAAAAGCGTATTAAATACGGACGTAGGGTTTGTGGATGAGCTGAACGGCAGTGACGCACGGTGTGCGGCGGCCGTTAACGCCTGTGGCAGGCGCGGCGAAACGATCCAGGCTTGCGCCTATTTCCCGATTGCTTCGGACCGGTGGGAATGCCGATGATGTCCGGGGATGACGGCTAGGGCGCGATGACGGTAACGAACGGCCTCTACACCATCCAGATCGAGATGACGGACGGCGGCCAGGGTCGCGCGCACGGGGTGATCGTGTTGCACGATGGCAAGGTCGCCGGCGGCGACTCGTATTTCTATTACACGGGCTCATACACCGCTGATCGCGGCAAATGGCGCGGCGAACTGGTTACCAGTGAGCACACGAAATCAGCGGGCGCGCTGCCGCTGTTCGGCGGCCGCGAAGTCACCTGCGGCTTCAGCGGCTCGTATTCCGCCGACGGTGCGCAGGTGCAGGGGACCGCTTTGGTTGGAAAGACCAGCGTGCTGTTTCACGCCCGGCTGAAGCTGCAGTCTCCTTTTTGAAGCGCCGCAGCCCGTCCGGTCACCCGTGCACGACCGATTTCGCGATCATGCAGTGGATACCCTTGGAGCCGTTCACCGTCTGCGTCACGCGCAGATCGGCGGAGAGGCTGCACAGCGTGTAGGCGTCCTCACGCGACAGATTGCGCTTCTCGCCGAGCAGCACGATCATGTCGCGCAGCGCCCGCACCACGCACTGATCGAGATCGGGATCCATCGCCATCGTCATGTAATGATCTGATGTTTCGGCGCGGGGATAATTGAGCCGCAGGTCCTTGCGCAGCGTCAGGCGGAAGCGGCCCTGCAGCGCGGTCTCGATGGCCGTGACGCAGACTTCGCCGTCGCCCTGCACGCCATGACCGTCGCCGCAGGAGAACAGCGCGCCCGGCACGAACACGGGCAGATATAGTTTGGCGCCGGCGCCAAGCTCCTTGTTGTCGAGATTTCCGCCCATCGCGCGCGGGATCAGCGAGGTGATGCGGCCCCAGGCAGGCGGCGGCGCCACGCCCATCACGCCGAAGAACGGCTTGAGCGGCAAATCGAGCCCCCACGGCATTTGGCCCACCATCCGCTTGAGATCGAGCGGGATGTTCAGGATCCGTGTCTCGTGGAAATCGTCGGGCAGGGTGCCCGCCAGCGGACGGATCAGATTGTAGCCCCAGTCCTGCCGGAGCTGGACGTCGAGGATGTCGACCTCCAGCACATCGCCGGGTTCGGCGCCTTCTACGGCGACCGGTCCGGTCAGAATGTGGCCGGGCAGCATGCGCTCGCTCCGCGCATGAATGTCGGCAAGCTCAGGAGGTATGTGAAACTTGTTTCGGTCCGGGACCACGTCCGGGCCGCCGGTCACGGTGTCGATGGCGACTTCATCGCCGCTGGCGATGGTCAGGACCGGCTTCAACTTGGCTTCGAAGAAGCCCCAATGGCAGGTTTCGGGGCTGGAATGCAGGTGATGGTGGGACATGAGGAGGGCTTTTGATTGCTGCAATGGCGTCGTATGACGCTGTACCAGACATTGTCAGAGGCTTCCCTTGTTTTTTGCCCTCTCCAAGACGATCGGCTTCCTGCTGTTGCCGACGAATTTTCTGATCGGCATGGGTTTCGTCGGCGCGATCCTGATGTTTACCCGCTTTGCATCGCTCGGCCGCAAGCTGGTGATTGCCGCCGTGTTGCTGCTGATCATTTGCGGGCTGTCGCCGCTTGGGAACCTGCTGCTCTATCCGCTGGAGCAGCGCTTTCCGCCGTGGGAAGCCGGCAGCGCGGCGCCGCCGGACGGCATCATCGTGCTCGGCGCATCGATCGAGGCCGATCTTTCCGTCGCGCATGGCACGCCGGTGGTGCGCAGCTCACCCGACCGCCTGATCGCAGCCGCGGCGCTGGCGCACCGCTATCCGAAGGCGCGCGTCGTATTCTCGGGCGGCAGCGCGAAACTGATATCGAACGATGCCAGAGAGGCCGATTTCGCCGGCACCATTTTCGAGAGCCTCGGCATCGACAAATCGCGGCTGATCATGGAGAGGGCTTCGCGCAACACGCAGGAGAATGCGGAATTCTCCAAGGCCCTGCTCGCGCCGAAGGAGGGCGAGCGCTGGCTGCTGGTGACGTCGGCGTTCCATATGCCACGATCGGTCGGCCTGTTCCGGAAGGCGGGATTTGCGGTCGAGCCCTATCCCGTCGACTGGCGCGTCGGCAAACGCGGCGATGTCCTGAGCTTCACCAACGTCGCGCTGGACGGGCTGGGGCGGGTGGACATGGCGGTGCGCGAATGGATGGGCCTCGTTGCCTACCGCGCCACCGGCAAGATCGATGATCTGCTGCCGGGACCGGCATCGAAGTAGAAGCGGGCAGCCGGCCGGGCTACAATCGAGATCCAGGCGCCGTTCAGCGCGCCGATTTGGGAGTTGACGCCATGCAACAGCAGACACCGCCGGAAGCGTTCGATCTGGCCGGCATGGTGGCCGATCTGAACAGCCTGCTCCGGCTGAAGACGACGGTGATCGGCATCAAGATGTTTGCCAGCGTCGAGGAGATGACTGCGATCCCAAAGATCCGGCGTCCGTCGGCGGTGCATACCACCGACCAGATCGTCAGCATGGCCTCGCGGCTCGGCTGGACCGTCGGCATCACCGGCGAGGATCTCGTCGGCGCGCAATGCCGCGCCGTGATCGGCCTGGCGCCCAGGGACGAAAAATGGCTCGCCGGAGAAAACTACGTCGGCGTCTGGCATGGCACGGCCGAGGACGCGCGCAAGCGTCAGGAAGCGCTCGATGTCGTGCCTTTCGGCCAGTACCAGGCGATGGCGGTGAGCCCACTGACCAGCGGCCGGCTCAATCCGCCGGATATCTGCCTCGTCTACGCCACGCCCGGACAGATGATCATTCTGATCAACGGCCTGCAATATACCGGCTACAGAAAGTTCGAATGGGGTGTGGTCGGCGAGACCGCCTGCGCCGATTCCTGGGGCAGGGCGCTCAAGACTGGCGAGCCGTCGCTCTCGCTGCCGTGCTTTGCCGAGCGGCGCTATGGCGGCGTGCCCGATGAGGAGATGCTGATGGCGCTCAAGCCCGAGCATCTCGCCAAAGCCATTGTCGGTATGAAGCAACTCGCCAAGAACGGCCTGCGCTATCCGATCGCGCCCTACGGCATCCAGGCCGACGTGCGCGCCGGGATGGGCGTGTCGTACGGGAAGAAATAGGCTTGCGAAAGCGAGAGGAAACCGTCATTGCGAGCGCAGCTCCGTCACTTCACTCCCTTGCGCAAACGCTTCGCGTTTGTCGCAGGCAATGACGAGACCTAGGGAAATCAAAATATGTCATCGTCGAAATTCGACATCATCGTCTATGGCGCAACCGGCTTCACCGGCCAGCTCGTCGCTGAATATCTCGCCGAGCGTTACAAGGGCGACGCCGGTCTGAAATGGGCGATGGCCGGCCGCAGCAAGGACAAGCTCGCCTCCGTCCGCGACGCCGTCGGTGCGCCGAAGGATACGCCGCTGATCGTGGCGGATGCCGGTGATCCCGCGTCGCTCAAGACGATGGTTGGCCAGGCCAAGTGCGTCATCAGCACGGTCGGCCCGTATCAGCTCTACGGCAACGAACTGATCGCAGCCTGCGTCGAGGCCGGCACCGACTATGTCGATCTCTGCGGCGAGCCGATCTGGATGCGGCAGATGATCGACAAGCACGAAACTGCGGCGAAAGCGAGCGGTGCGCGCATCGTGTTTTCCTGCGGGTTCGATTCCGTGCCGTTCGAACTCGGCGCGTTCTTCGTGCAAGAGGAGGCGAAGCGCGTGTTCGGCGCACCGGCATTGCGCGTCAAGGGCCGCGTGCGCAACATGCGCGGCACGCTTTCCGGCGGCACAGCGGCGAGCGCCAAGGCGACCTTCGATGCGGTCGCCAAGGATCTCAGCCTGGTCGCGATCCTCAATGATCCCTTCGCGCTGACGCCGGGCTTCACCGGTCCGAAACAGCCGCGCGGCAACAGGCCCGCCTACGAAGAAGACATGCAATCCTGGACGGCGCCGTTCATGATGGCCCTGATCAACACGCGCAACGTCCACCGCTCCAACATGCTGATGGGATTTCCGTACGGCAGGGACTTCATCTATGACGAGATGGTGCTGACCGGGTCCGGCGAAAAGGGCGAGGCCAACGCCAAGCTGGTGATGGCGGCCAATACCGAAAAGACCGGTCCGAACGCGCCGAAGCCGGGCGAGGGCCCGTCAAAGGAAGAGCGCGAGAACGGGCTCTACGATCTCCTCTATGTCGCGATTGCGCCCGACGGCCGGCAGGTCCGCGCCGCGGTGAAGGGCGATCGCGATCCCGGCTACGGCTCGACCTCGAAGATGATCTCGGAATGCGCGATCTGCCTGCTGCGCGATACGCCCGACGTGCCGGCCGGCTTCTGGACGCCGGGCGCAGCGATGCAGCACAAGCTGATCAAGCGCTTGGTCGATCACGCGGGATTGACGTTTGAGGTGGAGAAGTAGCTGCAGATCGCGGCTTCGTAGGGTGGGCAAAGCGCGAAGCGCCTTTGCCCACCATACGCGGCACACCGCGCCTACGCCGCCCGCGGATCGTAGGCGTACATCCAGTCCATTCCCTTGGCCGATAGTGGCAACAGCAATTTCAGCATACGGTCGCGAACCCATGCGCCGGTGGCGCTGAATTCGCGCTTGCTGTTGCCGTTGCGGCGGGCCAGCGCGACGATCTTCTCGGCGCGCGGACGGCGCTCGGTCTCGAACTGCTGGAAAGTCAGCGCAAGCTCCTGCTTGTCTTGCATCAGCCGGCCGAGCCGCATCGCGTCTTCGAGCGCAAGCGAGGCACCCTGGCCGGCATGCGGGCTGGTGGCGTGCGCGGCGTCGCCGATCAGGAGCGTACGCTGGCGCGACCAGGTCGGCAGCGTCGCGACATCGAGCGTTGCCGTCACCACGATATTTTCAGCCGCGTCCAGAATCCGCGGGATCGGATCGTGCCAGCCGGCATGGAAGTCGAGCAGATGCCGCCTGATCGTGTCCTGGCTCATGGCGCGAAACGCGGCTGCGTCGACACCATGCGAGGGCTGCGTGCTCCACCACATTACGCCGTCGTTCTCGTCCGAACTGCATAGGCCGTAACCGAAAAAGCCGCTCTGCCCGAAGGTTGTCGCCACGCGTTGGCCGATCGGTGCATCTGCGATCGCCGTGCGCGGGACAAAGCCGCCGAACCCGATCAGCCCGGTATCGAACGGTTTTGGGCCATCCGGAATCACATGCGCCCGCACCGCGGAGTGCACGCCATCGGCGCCGATCACGAAATCGCCCTCGGCAGTGGTGCCGTCGGCGAAATGCGCAACCACGGGCCGGTCGGCGCGATCCTCGATGGCGACCAGCCGCTTCTCGAACCGCAGTTCGACATTCTCGCACCAGGCCTTATTGACCAGCATCTCGTTCAGCGTGGCGCGGCACATGTTCACCGCAGGCTGGCCGAAGCGCTGCCGCATGTTCTGGTTGACCGAACCGAGGCGGGCGCCGGATTGCGAATGGAAATCGAAGGACTCCGCGATCGATCCGCGCCGGATCATCTCGTCGGCCAATCCGATCTCGGCCAGCACATGCATGCCGTTCGGCGCGATCTGCAGGCCGCCGCCGATGCCGGTGGAATAGGGCCACGCCTCGAACAATTCGGCGTCGATGCCGGCCTTCTTGAGAAAGATTGCCGTCACTGACCCGGCGATGCCGCCGCCAATCACCAACGCCTTGGGTCGTCCGCTCATGCCTTGCTCCATGCGTGCGTGAAGTGATAGGAACGTATAGTCGCTAATTATCTTAGTGACTAAGATGTATATCGACTAAGAGAAGAGGCTGGCTTTGTCAAGGGCGAAGGCGCGGGCTGCGCTGATGCAGGAACTCGAACACGCGCTGCGGCGCTCGTCGGCGCAGGGCGTCATTTTCGGGCAAACGGTGGCCAATACGGTCGGGGTTTCCGGCTCCGACCTCGAATGTCTCGACTTCCTCAACCTGGAAGGCCGGGTGACGGCCGGGCGTCTGGCGGAGGTGACCGGGCTGACCACCGGCGCGATCACCGGCGTCGTCGACCGGCTGGAGAAGGCGGGCCTGGTCCGCCGCGAGCGCGATCCCGCCGATCGCCGCAAGGTGTTCATTGCGATCGTGCCGGAAAATCTCGCCAGGATCGGGCGGTTCTACGAACACATGCATCGCGGCATGGTCAAACTCTGGGAGTCCTATTCGGACGCCGAGTTGAAATTGCTGCTGGAGTTCGCGACCAGGGGCTACGAGACGATGCTGGCGGCGACCGAAGAACTGAAATCGATGGTCGAAGCGCCGAAGCCAAAGCCTGCGAAGAAGAGCAAGCGGTCCTAGGACGGCTTTGCGGGAGCCAACAGCACCGGATCGTTGTCGGCCTTCCAGCGTTCGGCGGCGACGAACATGCCCCACATCGTGCCCAGCATCAGCCAGAAATGCCGCCAGTGGTCGGTATCGATGATGAAGCTCTCGCCGACCGTGCCGAGGAAGGCTGCGAAGATGGCCAGATAGATCGGCTGCCAGGGCACGCGGACGAAGACATAGCGGAAGCTCGTCAGCACCGTGACGAAGACCAGCGCCGGATAGCAGACGCCGGAGAGCCAGCCGCCCGACATGAACGCGTTCAGGTAGGAATTGTGGGTGTCTTCGGGAAAGAAGCGGTTGAACTGCAGCGGGCCGATGCCGAACGGCAGCCCAAGCGCCATCTCGGCGCCGAGGACATGCCGGCCGAAACGGCCGAAGCGGCCTCCGTCGTAGCTCTGATCGAAGCTGGCGCGCTGCTTGAACAGCTGCGCGACCGAATCGAGCGATAGCAGCACTGCGACCAGCGCCGCCGCGATGACGGCGGCGGCGAGCGCGATCACGATGATGCGGGAGCGCTGCGCCTGCGAACGGCTGGTAAGCACCATCAGCGCGAGCATAACGGCGGCCGTAACAATCAGTTGGCCCCAGGCGGCGCGCGAAAACGAAAGCAGGATAGCCAGCGATATGATGCCGAACGCCATCGCGCTGCGGAGCGCCTTGCCGATCTTTTCCGTGACGACGCTTTGCAGCGCGAACAGCGCCGGCAGGATCAGGAACGCGCCGTACACGTTGGGATCCTTGAACGTGCCGCGGGCACGGTCATACAGCGTCAGCAGGTCGCGCCCGCCGGGGACGAGATTGAAATAGCCGGCGATGCCCGCGAGCGACGCAATCACCGCGCCGACGACGAGGCCGCGACGGAGCATGTCGAGCCGCGCTGTGGTGTCCTCGGAGATGACCATCGCGAAAAGGATGACCGTGATCGCCATGTACCAGGAGGTCGCGATCCAGTTCGGAACGCTGGGCCGGTCCATGACGGCAACCGCACTGATGCTGTAGCCGATATTGACCAGGAACAGCAGCAGTAGCAGCGGTATGAACACCAGCCGCATCCGCAAACCGGTTGCGAAGAAAACCACCGTGGCGGCAAGCGTCGCCAGCTCATAGGGCGAGGGTTCGATGAAGACGATGGCGCCGGATGCCCCGATCAGCCACACCAGCGCGCGCTGCAAGGCCAGCACGCCGGGCGCGGCCGTCGTCGATGGTAGGGAACCCCCGGCTGTCGCCGCATACGTCATTGCACACTCACGCAACTCGACTAACTACAGCACCACTATCCGCCGTCATTGCGAGGAGCGAAGCGACGAAGCAATCCATCTATCCGAACGCCGCGCCATGGATTGCTTCGCTGCGCTCGCAATGACGCTAACTCAATAAGCGTTCTCGCTCTTGGTCATCAGCGCGACCGGCGTCTTCAAGAGAATGTAGAGATCGAACAGCACTGACCAGTTCTCGATGTAATAGAGATCGAACTCGACGCGCTTCTGGATCTTCTCGTCGGTATCGACTTCGCCGCGCCAGCCGTTGATCTGCGCCCAGCCGGTGATGCCCGGCTTGACGCGGTGGCGGGCGAAATAGCCGTCGACGGCCTCGTCGAACAGTCGGCTCTGCAGCTTGCCCTGCACCGCGTGCGGCCGGGGGCCGACCAGCGACAAATTGCTCTTGAACACGACGTTGAAGAGTTGCGGCAGCTCGTCGAGGCTGGTCTTGCGGATGAAGCGCCCGACGCGGGTGACGCGCGGATCGTTCTTGGTCACGACCTTGGAGGCGGTCGGATCGGCCTGATGATGGTACATCGAACGGAACTTGAAGACGTCGATGCGCTCATTGTTGAAGCCGAACCGCTTCTGGCGGAACAGCACCGGGCCAGGGCTGTCGAGCTTGACCGCGAGCGCGACCAGTCCCATCACCGGCAGCGCCAGCACCAGGATGACGAAGCCGACGACATGGTCGAACAGCCACTTCATGACCAGGTCCCAGTCGGTGATCGGCGCCTCGAACACGTCCAGTGTCGGCACCTCGCCGAGATAGGAATAGGAGCGGGGGCGGAAGCGCAGCTTGTTCGTATGCGCTGACAGGCGGATATCCACCGGCAGCACCCACAGTTTCTTCAGCATGTCGAGAATGCGCGTCTCGGCAGAGATCGGCAGCGCGAATAGCACGAGGTCGATGCGGGTGCGGCGGGCGAACTCGACAATGTCGTCCACCTTGCCGAGCTTCGGACTGCCGGCGCAGGTGTCCATCGCGCGGTCGTCGTTGCGGTCGTCGAATACGCCAAGCACCTTTATGTCGGAATCGTCCTGGGTATTGAGCGCCTGGACGAGCTCTTCGCCATTCTGGTCCGCGCCCACGATGATGGTGCGGCGATCGAGCCGGCCCTGGCGCGCCCAGCTGCGCACCAGCGCGCGCAGGACCAGGCGCTGCGCCAGCAGCGCGGCGAGGCCAGTGAGGAAAAATGCCGTGAGCCACAGCCGCGAAATCTCGCTGCCGAGCTTGACGATGAAGGAGGCGCCGATGAACAGCAGGAACACGAACGTCCAGGATGAAATCATCCGGGTCATCTGGCGAAGATGGCCGCGGAATAGCTGCACCTGGTAGATATCGGCGGCCTGGAAGCAGATCACGGCCGTTGCGGCGACGCCGAAGATCGCCGCGAGAAACTCCCAGTAGAAGCCGCTGAGCGGGACGGCATATCCGAAATAGAGCGCGATGCCGATCGCGCTCAGCATTACGAAGTCGATGACGCGAACCACGCCAGCGATCACGATCGGGGAATAGGCGCGGCCGACTTTCTGATTGGCCACGGCGAGCGCCGCCGGCGACAACCTGCGGCGCCGTTCGACCGGCGGTCGATCGGCGCTGGCGGTCGCCGCAGCATCGAGCATCGAGCGTGCGTTGATCGGTTCCACTGTCCTCATCCCGTTCTTGAGCAGGCACATAGGAACGTGCCCGCCGGTGCGGAATTCCCCACACCACGGCTTACGGGACAAATCGGAAGAAACAGTTACGTTGGTAAATAACGGTTAACGATTGGCAAACGCGTCGCGGTAGCCGGCAAAAACCCCCTCGACCATCGCCTTCTGCGAAAAATGCATGAAGATTCGTTCGCGCAGCGATTTGGCCCGCGCTTCGGTCGTGGACGGATCCTCCAGCGCGGCTTCAATGGCATCGGCCATCGCCGCCGCGTTGCTGGGCGCGAACAGGGCGTCGCCATGCTCGCCGAAAATCTCGGGGATGCCGCCGACATTGGCGGCGACCATCGGAATGCCGGCAGCTGCCGCCTCGATCACGACATAGGGCATCGAATCGCCGCGGGACGGAACCACAAGCAGCGAGCCCTTGGAGAATCCGTAGCGCGCCTTGACGTGACCGATGAACCGCACGGCCTCGCCGAGGCCGAGTTCCTGCACCTGAGCTTTCAGGCTTTCGCTTTGCTCGCCGTCGCCGGCGAGCGTCAGCGTCACCTGCCGGCCGCCGGCGCGCAGCCGCGCCACGGCGTCAATCAGGAGGTCGGCGCCCTTGATGTGCCGGAACTCGCCGACATAGACCAGGTCGGTGGCGTCGTCGGCTTTCGTGATCGCGTCGAATTCACCGGCGGTGACGCCGTTGAACACGCATCGTACCAGCCCCTTCGGCGTGCCGATGGTGCGCTGATAGGTGTTTTGCGCGAACGCGCTTTCGAACAGGAACAGGTCGGTATCGTTCATCAGCGCGCGCTCGACGCGGGCGTAGATGTTGCCCTTCAGTGTCGACAGCGGATAGTGCAGCGAGCCGCCATGCGGGGTATAGACCCGGATCCTTTCGCGGGATGCGGTCCTGAGCCGCATGAAAGTCCCAGCCTTGGCGCCGTGACCATGCAGTACGTCCGGCTTCAGTTCGCGGACCATGCGCTGGAACCGGGCCCATACCAAAACATCGGTCGGAAGCGGTTCGCGGCGAATGGCGGTGCGGTGAACGCCGAGCTTGAGGCGCGGGGCGATTTCCGCCAGTGCATGTTCGGCGCGCTCGCCGCCAGTGAGGCTGTCGGCGATGATGCCGACGTGATGGCCGCGGTCGGCCTGTCCGTTGGCGAGATCGAGGATGTGGCGGAAAATGCCGCCGACCGGCGCCCGCGTCGCGTGCAGGATCCGTAGCGGCTGACCGTCAACGAAAGGCATCGAGACCGCCTTCAGATGCGACCGATAGCAGCGAGGTCCGAGCCATGCAGCTGGCAAACGCCAGCGAAGCAACCAAACATGGAATTGGGGCGGGAGCGCCACGCATTACGGGAATCCTGGAAAACTATTTCGCGATTAAGGGTGTGGATGGTTAACAAAAAATGACTTGATGCGCGAGGGGCGGCGTTTCGGCGCGCGTACAACGCGAATTAACCCGGCGGCAACCATAATGAAGTGTAATCGCGCCGGTCGAGCGGACCGATAGTTGCGTCCGCGGGAGTGTGCGATGCGTTTGGCGTTCTGGCGTGCAGGCAAGGACAAGCCGGTGGTGCAGCGGGCGGTAACAAGGCCTGCGCCTGCGGCTCGTAGGCCCGTCGCCGCATCCTATTCCGGCGATCTCGATCTGCATGCGCTCGGTCAGGCGCTGATGCGCAAGCGAGGCTGGATCATTATCCCGACGGTGCTGGCGCTGGTATTGTCGCTCGTCGCCGTCAATATGATTACCCCCCGGTTCAAGTCAGAAGTGCGCATCCTGGTCGATGGCCGCGAGAACGTGTTCCTGCGGCCGACTGGCGAGCGCGACCAGGAGCGCAGCGCGCTCGACGCCGAAGCCGTGGCCAGCCAGGTGCAGCTCGTGCAGTCGCGCGATCTGGCCCGCGAGATCATCAGGAAGAACAAGCTTGCCGAACTCCCCGAGTTCGATCCGGTGTTGCGCGGCTCTTCGCCGATCAAGTCGCTGCTGGCACTGATCGGCATCGGCCGCGACCCGTTCTCGCTGACGCCTGAAGAGCGCGTGCTGGAAGCTTATTACGAGCGCTTTACGGCCTATGTGGTCGACAAGTCCCGCGTCATCGTCGTCGAATTCCAGTCGCGCGATCCCGAACTCGCGGCGCGTGTCGCCAATTCGATTGCGGAAGGGTATCTGGTGCTGCAGCAGGACGCGCGGCAGCAACAGGCGAAAACGGCCGGCCAGTGGCTGTCGGGCGAAATCGAACAGCTGCGCAAGAAGGTGGCCGAATCCGAATCGCGCGTCGAGGATTTCCGCTCCAAGTCCAGCCTGTTTGTCGGCACCAACAATACCACGCTCTCCAACCAGCAGATGGGCGAGATCAACACGCAGTTGAACAACGCCCGCGCATTGAAGTCGGACGCGGAGTCCAAGGCCCGGCTGATCAGGGAAATGCTGCAAAGCGGCCAGCCGATCGAGGCATCCGAAGTACTCAATTCCGAACTGATCCGAAGGCTCTCCGAGCAGCGGGTGACCCTGCGCGCCCAGCTGGCCGAGCAATCCTCGACGCTGCTTGGCGGCCATCCCCGCATCAAGGAGTTGAAGGCGCAGCTCGCCGATCTCGATCGCCAGCTGCGCGAGGAGGCGGGCAAGGTGTCGCGCTCGCTGGACAATGATGCACGCATTGCCGGGGGCCGGGTCGACGGTCTGATGAACAGTCTCGACCAATTGAAGAAGCAGGCTTCCTCCAACAACGGCCAGGACGTGCAGCTCCGCGCGCTCGAGCGCGAGGCCAAGGCGCAGCGCGACCTCCTGGAAACCTATCTCGCCAAATACCGCGAGGCGAGCGCGCGCGAGAATATCGAGGCGGCGCCGGCCGACGGCCGCATCATCTCCCGCGCCACCGTTTCCAACACGCCGGCCTATCCGAAGAAGCTGCCGATCGTGCTGATCGCGACACTGGCGACCCTACTGCTGACGTCAGGTGCGATTGCGACCGGCGAATTGCTGCGCATGACCGCGCCGCGGGCGCGCGGTGCGGTTTCGCCGGATGCCGTGCGCGAGATTGCACCCGACATCGTCATGGCGTCAACACCGGAACCGGTGCGCGCGCCGGCCATCGCGCCGGAGCTTCCCATCGAGGAAGACCAGCTTCTCGAGCCTGTGTCGCACGAGCCCCCCGCGGACGCTTCACGCATGAATGTTGCGGCGGCAGAGGACGGCGAGATCGAGCAACTGGCCGATGCGCTGCTTGGCGCCGGCGACGCGACGCGGAAGGTGACCGTGCTCGGTAGCGCATCGAGCGAGAGCATCACGCTGACCGCATTGACGCTGGCGCGGCTGATGGCGCAGCAGGCGAAAGTCGTGGTCGTCGATCTCGTGGCGTCTTCGCCGGTGATCGTGGCGGCGTCGGCCGATCCGGTGGCGCCCGGCCTTGCCGAACTGATGCAAGGCGAAGCCTCGTTTGCGCAAATCATCACCAAGGACCAGCTATCGCGGGCTCATCTCGTCAGCGCCGGGCGCCCAGGCTTCGACCGTGCGCATCTCCAGTCGCCGCGGCTGACGCTGGCGATCGATGCGCTGCTGCGGGTTTACGACCATGTCGTGCTGGATGCCGGCGCCGCGTCCGATCTGCCGGCCGAATTGCTGACGTCGCAGGCGCAGGCGATCGTGGTGCCTGAAGAATCGATGGCGCAGGACGCGCGCGCGTCGATGTGCGACCAGCTCAGGGCGGTGGGATTCTCGGAGGTGACGATGCTGAGCGAGCCGTGCCAGCCGTCGGATGCGGTCGAGCCGGGCCCGCGCGTGGTCGCAGCGTAAGAGGTTTCGTAGCAACCATTAGATTGGGCTGATCGATCCCGGACAATTGGCAGAATGACGCCGTGCTCGCCGCCGTCAAGGCGTGGTCTGGCAACAGCGGAATGGGTTGCGTCATCGGAGCG
>NZ_LLXZ01000184.1 GCF_001440395.1 Bradyrhizobium jicamae
CGATACGCCGCTGATTTCGGCCGAGACGTTCGCGCGATTGCGCGCGCCGCTGGCCACGGGCGCGGCGCTGGCCGTGCTCGGCTTCCGCGCCGCCGACCCGACCGGCTATGGCCGGCTGCTGCTCGAAGGCGACCACCTGATGGCGATCCGCGAACATGCCGACGCGACGCTTGAAGAGCGCAAGGTCACGTTGTGCAACGCCGGCGTGATGGCGTTCGCGGGCGCCCGCGCGCTGGAAGTTCTCGACCGGATCGGCAATGCCAACAGCAAGGGCGAGTACTATCTGGTCGATGCCGTTACCATCATCAGGGAAATGGGATTGGAGGCCGTCGTGATCGAAACCAACGAAGATGAAGTGCGCGGCATCAACAACAAGGCCCAGCTTGCGGAAGCCGAAGCGGTGATGCAGGCACGGCTGCGCCAGGCGGCGCTCGATGCCGGCGTGACGCTGATCGCGCCCGAGACGGTCCATCTCGCCGCCGATACCAAATTCGGCAGCGACGTCACCATCGAGCCGTACGTGGTGATCGGCCCCGGCGTCACCATCGCCGACGGTGCGGTGATCCATTCGTTCTCGCACATCGTGCAGACGTCGATCGGCAAGAAGGCGTCGATCGGCCCTTACGCGCGGCTGCGCCCGGGCACCGCGCTCGGCGACGGCGTTCGGATCGGCAATTTCGTGGAGACCAAGGCCGCGACGATCGAAGCGGGCGCCAAGGTCAACCATCTGTCCTATGTCGGCGACGCCCATGTCGGCGCCAATTCCAACCTAGGCGCCGGCACCATCACCTGCAACTATGACGGCTTCTTCAAGCACAAGACCACGATCGGCGAGGGCGCCTTCGTCGGCACCAACTCCTCGCTGGTGGCGCCGGTGAAGATCGGCAAGGGCGCCTATATCGGCTCGGGCTCGGTCATCACCAAGGACGTGCCTGACGATGCGATGGCGGTGGAACGCAGCCCGCAGAACAATCGCGACGGCGGCGCCGCGAGGTACCGCGAGATGAAGATGCGGGCGAAGGCTGCGAAAGAGTAGGCGGCACGGCTTGTTAAAGCCATGCCGGCCCGGCGCGACCCTTCAAGTCGCGCCGCCAGTCCTCAGCCCTCCTGACGTCAGATCGTCACGCGGCTGCCGTCGAAGCGCGTGAAGGAGAAGCCGTCGAAGGGCTCGCGGAGCGTGGTGCGCTCGTCCCGCAGCATACCGATCGCCACCTCCTCGCCGATCGCCATGGACGCGGAAGCGTCGGAACGCCAGTGGATTCCAGCCCAATTCCGTCCGAAACCGTAATTCATCGCGAGCTTGTTCAATTCGCCACCAATCGTGAGCGGCGGGCCGCTGTACGGCACGAGCTTCGTCGGGTCGGCCGGATCCGGCTGTACCGGATTGGCGATGACGCGGCTCTCGTCGAAGAACGCCTTCAATATGGTAGCGGTGACGGCACCAGCACCCGTGGCACCGCCGGGATAGGTGGAGTGAAGCGGCGCTCCGTCCGGATAGGTCTGTGACAAAAGGTAGGTGCCGTATTTGGCTTTACTGCGCTCGAGGGCTTCCGATTTCAGGAAGTTCTCATGCAACGGATAGTCGCTCACGCCATTGGCGAGGCGATGGTGCGCCAGACCGCCATAGGCTTCCGGTCGCAGAGAACGGTGCACGAAATACTTCTGCCAGTAGACCGCACGGACGGAGTTACTGATCCCCATGGCGAGGAGTGCCTGCACATAGGGCAATCCGAACGTGCCCCCCGCAGGTCCCTGGGTCTTCGATTTCCGATACGGGTTCGATGGGTAGGACGCGGGCTCTGTCGGCGGATACATGCCGGTATAGCGTGGGTCCGCTCCACCGCCGGGGGTCGCAAGCATCAGTGCTGCCGCCCACCCAAGTGCAGGACCACTGCGGATATACTCCGCGAGATCTCTTCCTGTCGTGATGTATCGCGGTGTCGCGTTGAACTCCAACCGGCGTTTCGCTGCCGTGCCGTTCTGGCTCGCCAGCCACTCCTCGTATTCGATCAGGAATTCGCTTGTCGGCAACGCGGTGCGAATTTGAGCGCTGATCCATTGTGCGGCATAGGGCACGTCGCGGAGCAGGAATTGTGAGATCAGCGGGCCGTCCAGAACGCCTGGAGGCGTGACGGAGCGGCCCTTCGGGTCAGTCGGATCGAAATAGAGCGCATTGGCGCGGAACAGTGTGCCGGGCGTAACCCGCCCGCCGGACTTCGGCCCCCGGAAATCGGCAAGCTTGTCGATCTCCTCGGTCGCGGCGAGCACGTCGCGATGGGTGGTGTCGTCGCGCAACTCGGTCAGCGGAACGTCACGAAGCAGGGACTGCCAATAGACCTCGACCGCCTCACCGCCGCGCTCCGCACCTGCAAGCGCCGGCGCCGGCGGTATCGCAATCTGGGTAGGGTTGATGCCGCTCAGGCTGACGGCCTGCGTACCGATGGGATTGAGCAGTTTGCGCGTGCCGCCGAGCGGGATTTTCTCGAAATCGGCTGCTTCGCCCGACTGGCAGGCGGTAGAGAGCGCCTGCCATGCCGCTGGCTCCACTTCGCCGCGTTTGTCGTGCGGCAGGCCCCGTGAATCGGAACCGATCTTGTTGGTGTAGCGCGCCTCATCGCCATTTGCCGGGTGGGGCGCGATGGGAATTCTCTCGACGTTGCTCGCGCAGGCCTGTCGGACTTCGACAGCGCGGCGCTTGAACGCCGCGTCGAGCGGGCGCACGTCCACGCCGACGCCCACAGTCTGCGCCGCGGCCGGGGCTATTCCGGGCAAGCCCGGCGGCGACGTCAACACGGCGGTGCCAACGGCGATGCCGGCCCCGCCGAGCAACGAACGGCGCGTGACCGCGGCGGCCGGCAGGGCCGGCGACAGCAGGTCGGATTCAGTCGAAATGATGGGATCGTGGTCGGCCATGGGGATCTCCTCCCTCGCAGGCGAATCCAGGATTGCGCCGGAGCCTTCCACTCTCTTGTGCGCCTGTCCTAGACGCGAATTTATTCCATCAGGAGGAGGCGGGAGGAGATTGACACAGATCAATAAGAGAGTCGTGCAGACCAATTGAAAAGATCGGTACACCGGCGGGAGCTGCTGATGAACCGAGACAACGTGCTTTTCTGGATTTCGCTTACCTGGTCTGCCACGGTGTTCGGTGTGGCGATCGGGCTACTTGTTTTCAGGTGAACGGGCAGATGCCCCGGGCGGACGTGGCATCGTGTCGCCACAGCGCCGCCAGGCGCCTCATTTTCCCAGCCCTCGGGCTAGCTTGCCCTCGATCTTCTTCGCGCCGGCGGGATCGGGCTTGAGCGACAACGCCATCTCCCAGGATTTACGCGCCTCGCCCTCACGTCCAGTCCGCCAGTACGCATCGCCGAGATGGTCTCTGGTTTCGTGGCTGTTCGGGTCGAGAGCAGCCGCGCGCTCCATGTGCTTGATCGCCTCCTGATAGTCGCCGAGGCGGTAGTGCGCCCAGCCGAGGCTGTCGAGCAGATTGCCGTCGTCCGGTTTGAGCCTGACGGCCTTCTCGAGTAGCGCGAGGCCCTCCTTCAGCTTGAGATTCCGATCGACCCAACTAAAGCCGAGACTATTGAGAACCGCGGGCTGATCGGGATCGAGCTCGATTGCCTTGAGATAATCCGCCTCGGCCTGAGGCCATTTGCCGAGCTGCTCGTAGCTGTAGCCGCGAAGATGCCAGTAGGCCCAGTGCGCCTTCTCCGGCTTGCCGGCCAACTCGATTGCTTTGGCGTAATCCTTCACCGCGCGTTCGAAATCGCGCTTGCCGCGATATGCATCGGCGCGAATGCCATAGGCCCACGCATGTTTCGGGTTGAGGCGGATCGCCTCGCTGCAATCCTTGATGGCGCGGTCGTTGTCGCCCTTGTTGGAGTAGGCGCTGCCGCGGCTGTAATAAGCCTTCGCATTTTTCGGATCGAGGCGGATGACCTCGTTGAAATCCGTAATCGCGCGGTCGTAATCGCCCTTGCTGGCGTAGGCGGTACCGCGATTGGAATAGCCTTGCGCATCCTTCGGGTCGAGCCGGATTGCCTCGTCGAACTCCCGGATGGCGCGGTCGTAATCGCTCTTGCCGAAATAAACCGCCCCGCGATTGAAATAGGCAACGGCATATTTCGGGTCGAGCCGGATCGCCTCGCTGTAATCCTCGATGGCGCGCTCGCCGTCGCCTTTTTCCCTGCGGGCATTGCCGCGATTGTACCAGGCCGCCACATATTTCGGATCGAGGCGGATGGCCTCGTCGAAGTCCGCTATGGCGCGATCGTTTTCGCCCTTGTTGGAGTAGGCGGTGCCGCGCGTGTACCGGGCCATCGCATCTTTCGGATCGAGACGGATCGCCTCGTCGAACTCCTTGATGGCGCGGTCGCGCTCGCCCTTGTGCGAGTAGGCAACGCCGCGATTGTACCAGGCGGCCGCGTATTTCGGGTCGAGGCGGATCACCTCGCCGTAATCCCTGATCGCGCGGTCGTTGTCGCCCTTCTCCTTGTGGACATTGCCGCGGTCGAAATAGGCGACCATAGCTTTCGGATCGAGCCGGATCGCCTGGTCGAAATCCTTGATGGCGCGATCGTTGTCGCCCTTGCTGGCGTAGGCGGTGCCGCGAATGTAATGGGCCGCCGCATCTTTCGGATCGCGCCGGATTGCCTCGTCGAGCTCCTTGATGACGCGGTCGGAGTCGACCTTTTCGGAAGTAGCTTTGCCGGGATCGCTCGGAGGCGTTGGCGCGGTTTGAACAGCGCTCCGCCGCAGCCGCGCCGCTTCATCGTAATCCTTCTTGGCCCGCGCGGCGTCTCCCTTGGTTTCATAGGCCCGCCCGCGAATTTCATACGCAAGCGCATATTTCGGATCGAGCCGGACCGCCTCGTCGTAATCCCTGATGGCGCGGTCGTTGTCGCCTTTGAAGAACCAGGCGCCGCCGCGATGCAGATAGCTGCTCGCATTTTTCGGGTCGAGGCGGATCGCCTCGCTGTAATCGTTGATGGCGCGGTCGTGATCGCGCTTGCCGGTGTAGGCAAGCCCGCGATTGAAATAGGCGTCCGCAAAGTTCGGATCGAGCCGGATCGCCTCGTCATGATCCCTGATGGCGCGGTCGTGGTCGCCCTTGCCGGAGTAGGCATTGCCGCGATTGCTGTAGGCGTCCGCAAATTTCGGATTCAGGCGGATCGCCTCGTCATGATCCTTGATGGCGCGGTCGTGATCGCCCTTGCTGTGATAGACTTTGCCGCGACCCTCATAGCCGAGCGCATATTGTGGATTGAGACGGATCGCCTCGTCCATATCAGCGAGGGCGCGGTCGTAATCGCCCTTCATGTGATACGCCCGGCCGCGGGCGTTATAGGCACGCACCGCCTTCGGATCGAGCCGGATCGCCTCGTCGTAATCCTTGATGGCGCGGTCGTAATCGCGCCTGGAGTAGGCATAGCCGCGATTGACATGGGCGTTGGCCCGGTTCGTCTCGCTCTCCGCGGCGCCGCGCGCCAGCACAGCCGTGCATCCTGCAATCTTGCGATCCTCGTCGCCGATCTGACCGCAATCCTCCCACGCCTTGTCAGCCGCGCGAGCCGGCGGCGCAAGCATGGTCAGGGACGCCAGAGCCAGGAAAAGACAACGCCGGAACATTTCATCCCCATTCAAAGCGCGTGGGCGAAGGCGGCGCGACAAGCCATGACGATATGCAGGCCTTCGCGTCAAAGCAGATATCAACCCAAGCTCAAAGCGATGTGAGCTTGGGTTAAAACCGTAAGTCGCCGCGACGGGCTTCTGGGTTCAAATTGGTCCAGCGTTCGGTCTTGGCGACGTCGGAGATCGCGAGCAGCCCACCGACAATCAGCTTTGGGATGAGGCGGTCACCAAGGGAAATAAGCTCGAAATCAAGGCGAATACGGGAAGCAGCGAACCGGATCACCGTAATTCCAGCCTCAAAGAGCTCGGTAGGCTCGGGGACTGGCGCGCGCGTCTCAGTCCAACCGCCTATTGCATTGTCGAATCTCGTGGTTCTGATTCTCGCGGCTCGGGCAGGGCTCTACCAAAAAACAGAGAACTTCATCACGTAGCGCATATATCATGATCTCTGCACTCTCGTTTCTGTCTGTCGATTTTCCAGTAAGCCTTATGCCTACACCGGCTTTATCGCCCGACAGCGACAGCCCTTCCACCCCAAAAGAAACGCCGGATACACACACTCGCGGCACTTCGGTCCATTGCCCATTGCGTTCAATGCGCATTGATCGTTCCAAGCCCACGCCTTGGAATTTTTCAGGGTTTAGGTCGCAAACAGGCTTGAGAGTTCGAAGTTCGATCCTCGCCAGATCTCGATCTTGCTGACCTTGTTGATCTTTGAAAGTCAACGTCACAACATCCGGCGCGCACCAAGGGCCAGAGTCCGCTCTGCAGAACGTCGAACTAGCGATTAGGAGGCCTAAGGCTCCAACGAGTGCGATCATTTTCATCGGTATGACTCAATAGCCGGATTTGCTTTTAAGCCTATCGAAATTGCGGTGATAGTGCACTTAATCCGGTCGAGCGTTGCCGGCGTGGCGGACTTAAGTGCGCTGTCGCCGTAACAGCATGCGGCAAAAGAGCTCTCTTGAACTTTCGCGTGTCTACACAATATTCAACGACCGTTCCCGGACGTGTATCCACCAGGGTAAGAGAAGAAATCGGGGATGGCGGTCGCCGCGGTATTTCGGGGTTTGATATTGGTATCAACCGTGCTCCTCTCGGAAGCGCTCTGTGCGGTTGGGCTTAATCGCATAGCTGCCTCATTGATCGAACGCCGATTGCGGAGTTTGCCCGAGTTCAACGACGTGCTTTGTATGCAACTGGCGGATATATACAATCGAGGCGGACGTTTCGAAGAGGCCATCCAACGACTGAGTGATGCGATTCAGCAGAATCCGACTAACGCTTTCCTGTATCTTGAGCTTGGTTTCTTACAAGAGAGTAGAACCAATTACGATCTAGCGCGCGACAACTTCAGCCGCGCGTTAACGTTGAGCACCGATTGTAGCGAGGGCTTTCGCAACGACCTTCAATTGAAGATCGATCAACTTGGCGGGAAGGACATCAAGGGAAGAACTCGAAGCTAGTCGAGATCAGGAGAGTTGCCACATATCGAGAGCAAAAGCGCCTCGCTGATGTACGCATTTTAGCCCCCCGATGCCAGCCAGGTCAGGCCGACACCTGGGTGGACAGCCTACAATCAATATGTGGCGGTGCACTCAATTGCTCTTCGCCAGCGGTAGATTAAGTGCACTGTCACCCGCAATTCTTATTAGCCAACAGGAATCGTCATCAGCATGATCTCTGTTGATCAAAGAGGCTGCTTCACGAGCCGGCAAGTCAATCGGCGCAAGGCACTTGCGGCGACGATCGGCGGCGGCCTGGCGCTGTCCAGTCTGGCTCGGTCCGCCGGCGCCGTGTCCGGCGTGCGTATACTCGATTCGCCTGAACAGCTTCGTTCAGCCTATGACTACGTCATTGTCGGTGCGGGATCGGCCGGTTGCGTTCTGGCGCATCGGCTTGGTCTGGCTGGACGACGGGTACTCGTTGTCGAGGCAGGCGGCCAAGCGAAGCTGGCTGATATCACAGACCCGCCGGAATGGCCCAAGCTCCAGGGCAGCCAGTTCGACTGGCGCTATCAGACAATCCCGCAACCGGGACTGGGAGGCCGCATCATTCGCTGCCCGCGCGGGAAGGTTGTGGGTGGTTCAAGCACCATCAATGCGCTCGCCTATCAGCGCGGCCATCCGGCCGCTTACGATCGCTGGCCCGAGGGGTGGCGCGCTTCGGACCTTCTGCCCTATTTCAGGCGCGCGGAGACTTTTTCCGGCGGCGCCAGTGCATGGCGGGGCGGCAACGGTCCTCTTCACGTGCTGTCACTCGCAGACGTCACGGATCGCACGCCTGTGGCATCCGCCTTCGTCAAGGCGTCGCAAGACCTCGGGTTCTCGATGTCGCCCGATATCGGAGGGGAGGTCACGACAGGCGTCGGCTGGAATCAACTCAGCATCAAAAGAGGGGTTCGCGACGATGCCGCGACGGCATATCTCGACAGTCTCGAGAACGTGGCCGTGGATCTCTTGGTGAACACGGAAGTGCTCGGTCTTGCGATCGAAGGCGGACGGTGCATCGGCCTGCGGCTTTCCGAACAAATCGTGCGGGCCGACGGCGAGCTCCTGCTTTGCGCCGGCGCAATCGATTCGCCCCGCCTCCTGATGCTGTCCGGAATAGGCCCCGCCGACCAGCTCCGATCTCTCGGTATTCCCGTTGTCCGGGATCTGCCGGATGTCGGTCGCCATCTTGAAGACCATCTGCTGGTCGCGGGTGTGGCCTACGCGGCGCGGCGCGACGTGCCGCGCTCGCATTATAACCATGCCGATGCTCTTCTCTACGTGCCGCCCAGTGACCCCAGGGAAAGTCCCGATCACCTTGTGATGTGCCTTTCCTTGCCGTTCGTCCTGCCAGGCGTCGGGGCGTTGCCTTCACCGGCTTACGTTCTTGTGCCTTGCCTGATGCGGCCCCGCAGCCGCGGGAGCGTGAAACTTGCCTCCGGCGATCCCCGGGTTCCGGCCTTGATCGATCCGAACTACCTCTCCGAGCCGGCCGATCTCGACCTTCTTGTCGAGGGCGTTTCTCTCGCGCGCGAAATCGGGGCCGGTGCTGCCTTTGCCGACTGGCGCACGCGGGAAGTTTATCCGGGGCCCGATGCAACAACCACGACCGACATACGCAAGTTCATTCTTCGTGCGGCGGATTCGTTCCATCACCCTGTCGGCACCTGCCGCATGGGCGCCGTCGTCGACAATGCCTTGCGTGTAAAAGGCGTCTCGGCCTTGCGCGTCATCGACGCGTCAGTATTCCCTGGAATCCCGCAGGCAATGACCAACGCCGCCACGATTGCGCTGGCCGAGAAGGCGAGCGATCTGGTGCTGGCTGGGTAAATGGCCAAACAACGCACCGTAATCCACTGTCACCGCAATTCTGTTCCGCGCGCGGCTGCTCAAGAGTCTGCTCGACAACCACGCCAGCTCCCAAGATCTGGTCCAGGAGTTGCTCGCCTGGAGACATCCTGCGTCTACTTGAACCCTGCATCGCGCCACCACGACCGACGACGACAACAGCGACATGTGTGACTAGAGTCACAGTGGCGGCGAGAGCGTTGGGCCAGTGTGGCGGCACCAGCGACGGATGGTCCGCGCTGGCTTGGATCATGAGCACGCCCCCCATGCACAATTCCGAAGCCAGCCCCGAAGTGCACGAACTGACCGACGAACAACTCGAACAGGTCTCAGGCGGAAAGCCGAGCGCGGTCCGCGATAGGCCAGTGGAGTACCTCGTCATCACACTGAAAGATGTGATCATCACGTAGTTTGGCCACGCTCTCGGCTCGTCGCGGCGGCGAGAGCGTTGCGCCGGTGTGGCCGCGCCCAGCGACGGATGGTCCGCGCTAGTTCGGATGGAGAGAAATCATGAACAAGACAGACGATGCATCGCAGTATCGAGAGCACGACAGAGTGTTGCAGGACAGTGAACTCGATATCGTTGCTGGTGGCTTTCCCGCTTTCCTGAGTTTTTCAACTAGCACCAGCATCAGCTCAGTCGGCGAGGCGCTGGCGACCATGGCCAGGAAGCAGTAAGAGTTTAGTTCGATTTAATTTTTTGCGGCGCGTCGCCGCCCATCAGCGCCCGCCGCAGCCTTCGCTTTTCGTTCGCGGTCCAGGCGGCACCGTTGAAACCGCGACCAGGTCCGCGCCGAAACATCGGACCTGGTCGGCGTCGGCTCGTCCCCTGGCGCAGAATACTTGTCCGGCTGGTCGGCAATCAGGCAATCGATCCGCGGCAAGTGACCATGACATAGCGCACGCCGGCCGAGGCGGTCGCTATCGGAACTCGCAAGTCATGATCGGAATTACGGTGACAGTGCACTCAATTGCACTTAGCCTGCGGCGATTAAGTGCACTGTCACCGTAATTCGAGCAGGAAGAAGACAGCGGGCGGATGAAGGACCACAGTACAGCCAAAGGTACGCCCTCTCGCACCGATGACCCAACGATGGAAGGCGAAGAAGACGAACACGGCGTCGAACTGTTCGTAGCTCACTTCGACGCGAGCCATCGTGCGCTCGCGGTCCATGAGGCAGGCCATGCCGTCGTCGCGCGTGCGCTCGGCGCGCAGGTCGTGTTCGTGGAGATCGACTTGATGACCGGCAACGGAAGGTCGCACTCACAAAACTTCGTCGAGCAGGTCAACAACCTTGCGGTCTGCGTTGCTGGCTGTAGGGCCGAGCACGCTTTCGACGCGCGGTCATCGCGAAGAACAAAGATCAGCGACTTCAGGAAGATGCGAAGATTGCTGTCGGACTTGCCGGGGGCGGATCGCCGCGCCGCGCGCGCGGAAGGATACCGGCTTGCCGACGCGATGCTGAGACAGCACGCGGCCAAGGCGCACCGGCTCGCCGACGAGCTAATGGCGCGGCGATGGGGGTTCTTCCGTTCAGCCACGAACGAGAACACGATATTTCCGATCACCAGCACAAG
>NZ_LLXZ01000185.1:0-227 GCF_001440395.1 Bradyrhizobium jicamae
CCTGCCCGCAGCGCGCCGCGCGCCGCCAGCCGCGCCGCCCCGGTCGACGCCAGTTCGCCCGAGAGCACGACCGTGTGGCCGCGCGCATATTTGTGCCCGTCGATATCGGGCACGGGGAAGGATTTCTGCCAGGTCGCAGGAACGTTCTCGAACGTCCGCGGCCGGATCTCCTCGAGCACATGGGCATCGATGCCAATCTCGGCGACGCGCACGCGGCCGCAATGCTT
>NZ_LLXZ01000185.1:303-50657 GCF_001440395.1 Bradyrhizobium jicamae
CGCCGGCTTGCGGCGGAAGAACGTCACGGTCTCAACCGCGTTGATCGCAGCGCCCATCACCGCACCGTTCGTGCCGTTGATGCCGCTCGGCAAGTCGACGGCGAGCACCGGCGCGCCGTTGGCGTTGATCGCCTCGATCACATCAAGCGGTTCACCCTTGACGGGACGGTTGAGGCCGGCGCCGAACAGCGCGTCGATGATCAGCGCCGGCTTGCCGATCGCCTGCGGGTTGAACGGCAGCACCGGATACTTCCAGCCGCGTGCAGCGAGCGCGGCATCGCCCTGCAGGCTGTCGCGCTCGCACAAGAGGATGACGGAGACGTCACGGCCGCGTGCGGCGAGTTCGGCCGCCGCGACAAAACCGTCGCCGCCATTGTTGCCGCGGCCGGCGACCACCACGATCGGCCCCTCCTCGACCAGATCCATGGCGGCTTCGGCCACGGCCTGGCCCGCGCTCATCATCAGCGCGAAGCCGGGCGTGCCGGCGGCAATCGTCAGCCGGTCGGCACGCTCCATTTCCGTGGTGGTCAAGACTTCCATGCCGAATCCTCGATCCGTCAGCCCTTTCCGGAGGCATATCCCGCAACGCCCCGCGGCCTATTTCGCCCCATTTGCATACGAATTGATCGGTTTGCCTATTTTGTAAGCTCCGCTATCATAGCGCTTCCGGCCCACCCTCTTCCAATTGCCTGTTAATAGTCTGATAACATTCCGAAATCAGCCGCATTAACAACTTGGCATAGACCCTGCTTTTGAGGAAGCCGGTTAGGATAGCAAGCTCAGGATCGTCGCAGTCGGCGACAAATCATGGGCACTCCGGCGTTGCCGGGTGCAAGGTTCAAACCAGACGGGCCGCCTCGCGCGACATCGAAACTATCTGCCATTTGGAAATGCCGGGAGGCGCTCTGTGAAGAAGATTGAAGCCATCATCAAGCCGTTCAAGCTCGACGAGGTGAAAGAGGCGCTTCAGGAAGTCGGACTGCAGGGTATCACCGTCACCGAGGCCAAGGGTTTCGGCCGGCAGAAGGGTCATGCCGAACTCTATCGCGGTGCGGAATACATCGTCGACTTCCTGCCCAAGGTGAAAATCGAGATCGTGATTTCGGACGAACTGGTCGAGAAGGCGATCGACGCGATCCGCCGTGCTGCCCAAACGGGCCGCATCGGCGACGGCAAAATCTTCGTCTCGAACATCGAGGAAGCGATCCGGATCAGAACCGGAGAATCCGGGCTGGACGCTATCTGAGCCGGGTGCTATCCCGAATTTTGCGACTAAAAACCAAGAAAAGGGCTGCTCCGGCGGCCTGATTTCGTTTGCGATAGCTCCACCGATCGCCTGCGAAGTCTCGTGTCGCTCAAATTCCTGGAAACCGTCCCGCAGCCAAAAGGGGTATTCATGAAGACCGCCAAAGACGTCCTGAAATCGATCAAGGACAACGACGTCAAATACGTCGACCTGCGCTTCACCGATCCGCGCGGCAAGTGGCAGCACGTCACCTTCGACGTCAGCATGATCGAAGAGGATACCTTCGCCGAAGGCCAGATGTTCGACGGCTCCTCGATCGCCGGCTGGAAGGCGATCAACGAATCCGACATGTGCCTGATGCCCGACCCCGTCACTGCGACGATCGACCCGTTCTTCGCCGAGACCACCATGGTCATCATCTGCGACGTGCTCGAGCCGACCACCGGCGAGCCCTACAACCGCGATCCGCGCGGCATGGCCAAGAAGGCCGAGGCGATGGTGAAGTCGATGGGCGTCGGCGACACCGTGTTCTTCGGACCCGAAGCCGAATTCTTCGTATTCGACGACGTGCGCTTCCAGACCACCCCCTACAACACCGGCTTCAAGCTGGATTCGTCGGAATTGCCGACCAATTCGGACACCGAATATGAGGGCGGCAATCTCGGCCACCGCATCCGCACCAAGGGCGGCTATTTCCCGGTCCCGCCGCAGGATTCGGTGCAGGACATGCGCTCGGAAATGCTCGGCGCCATGGCCAAGATGGGCGTCAAGGTCGAGAAGCATCACCATGAAGTGGCTTCCGCCCAGCACGAGCTCGGCATGAAGTTCGACACCATGACGCTGATGGCCGACCAGATGCAGATCTACAAATACTGCATCCACCAGGTCGCCCACATCTACGGCAAGACCGCCACCTTCATGCCGAAGCCGGTCTATGGCGACAACGGCTCGGGCATGCACTGCCACCAGTCGATCTGGAAGGGCGGCAAGCCGGTATTCGCCGGTAACAAGTATGCCGACCTCTCGGAGACTTGCCTCCACTACATCGGCGGCATCATCAAGCACGCGAAAGCGATCAACGCCTTCACCAACCCGTCGACCAACTCCTACAAGCGCCTGGTCCCGGGCTATGAAGCTCCCGTGCTGCTCGCCTACTCCGCGCGCAACCGCTCGGCCTCCTGCCGCATCCCCTATACGGCGAACCCGAAGGCCAAGCGCGTCGAAGTCCGCTTCCCCGATCCGATGGCCAATCCGTATCTCGCTTTCGCCGCGATGCTGATGGCCGGCCTCGACGGCATCAAGAACAAGATCGATCCGGGTCCGGCGATGGACAAGGACCTCTACGATCTGCCGAAGGAAGAACTGAAGCAGATCCCGACGGTGTGCGGCTCCTTGCGCGAGGCGCTGGAACACCTCGACAAGAACCGTGCCTTCCTCAAGAACGGCGGCGTGTTCGACGACGACTTCATCGACAGCTTCATCGAACTCAAGATGACCGAAGTCGAGCGCTTCGAGATGACCCCGCACCCGGTCGAGTTCGACATGTATTATTCGCTGTGATGGTTGGCGGCGTTCGCGCCGCCGGTGTCGCTGCCCGAGAAATGCAAAAGGCGCTCCGAAGGGAGCGCCTTTTTGTTTTTGCAAGAGAAGCCCGGCGCCTCGGCCGCTGAAGTTTCCGTATCGTGATCGCTACGCCTGTTCGATTCATCTGCGTCAGAGTTACTGTCATCTCAAGAATTCGAGGCGCGCTTCCAATCCGCCGCCGTCGCGATTGGCGAGCGTGAGCGTCGCGCGAAGCGCGCTGGCAAGTTGCTGGGCGATGGCGAGGCCAAGTCCGGTGCCGCCGGTTTCGCGATTGCGCGAAGCCTCGACCCGATAAAACGGCAGGAATACCGACACCAGATGCTCGTCGGGAATACCGGGGCCCCGGTCCGATACGGTGATCGTGATGCGGTTCGACTGTCGCGCATCGATGGCGACTTCGACATCCTCGCCGAATTTCAGCCCGTTATCGATCAGGTTGATCATGATGCGGCGCGAGGCCTGCGGGTGCGTGAGAATCGTCACCCCGCGTTCTCCGGAAAAGCGCAGCGATTTTCCGGCGTCGGAATAGTCGCAGACGAGACTGTCGATAAGGGCATGCAGGTCGGTCTGGCACCGCTGATTGCCGATCTCGTCGTGGCCGCGGGCCAACGCAAGACCCTGCTTGACCAGCGTCTGCATCTCCTGCAAGTCGCCCTGCAGCTTTTCCCTGGCATCGCCGTCACCGAGGAAATCCGCGCGCAGCCGCATGCGCGTGATCGGAGTCTGAAGGCGATGCGAGATCCCCGCCAGAATCTGGATACGTTCCACGGCCTGCTCGGCGATGCGTCGCTGCATGGCGTTGAACGCCGCAGCCGCGCGCGCCACTTCCTTCGGGCCATCCTCCGGGAGCGGCTCACGCCGCAGATCCGATCCGAGGGTGTTGGCCGCGCGCTCGAGGCGCACCAGCGGCTGCGTCGCGAGCTTCACGGCAATCCAGGTGAAGAATGCGAGCGCAAACAGTTGGGCGGCGAACGCGGCCGGCAACCAGGGCGAAATAACCGTCCTGCGCGCGACGAATTGGAGCATCAGCGGGCTGCCGTCCTTCAGGTGAACGAGCCAGCCCAGTCGCCGCCGATCCTGTGGATCGAGGTAAAAGACAGACTTCGCTTCGTGGCCGGGCCCTATCATGGCCCTCAACCGCGCCAGGTTGTCCTGTCGTCGTTTGGGTGGGGCCGCTTCTGTCTCTCCCTCCTCTCTGAGAATGTATCGATAGGTAGGGCGAGCGAGGCGGTCGAGCCAGGCCGGCCGTTCTTCGGGCTTGACGCGGTCGAGGATAGCGACCGCGGTCGCGATGTACCTCATGAAATAGTCATCTCCCGCCTCGTTGCTGAGGCCGAAGACATTCAGGGCAACCAGGCTATAGGACAGCACATGGGCGGCCAGGAGGCCGGCGAACAGGATGATCGCGAGCCGGCGAAACAGCGTGTCCGGCCAAACCCACGTCGCCATGCGCCGGAAACGAGCCTTCATGACCGCTCCGGCGATGCTTCGACGGCGACATGGGCTGATGTCGGTGGGCCGATGTCGTCGTACTCCCGCGCGAGGTCAAGACCCTGCTTGACGAGGGTCTGCAATTCCCGGAGGTCGCCTTGCAGCCTTTCCTTGGCGTCGCTGTCACCCAGGAAATCAGCGCGCAGCCGCATGCGCGTGATCGGGGTCTGGAGATCGTGCGAGATCGCCGCCAGAATCTGGATCCGCTTCACGGCAAGCCAGACGAAGAATGCGATTATACAGAGTTGAAGGCCGAGCGCCGCCGGCAGCCATGGCGAAATGCTCGCCCCCGGCCAATAGATCTCGAGCGTCACCGGGCTGCCGTCGCTCAAGTGCATGAGTAAGGTACGCCGCGCCGGTGGATCGGGGTAGACAAAATTCGCGTCTTGGCCGGGCGCCAGCAGCGACCGCAAACGGGCGATGTTCGCTTGCCGTCGCTTGGGCAAATCCGTTTCCAGCTCTCCTCCACCCCTGAGAAAGTATCGATAATGGAGTCGAGAGACGCGATCGAGCCAGGCCGGTCTTTCCCGGGGCTCGACATAGTCGAGGATCGCGACCGCTTCAGCGATGTCCACAGCGGCAAATTTGTTTCCCAATTCTTCCTCAATCGCCATGTGGTCGAGGGCAATCCAGACGAAGGCCAACACATGTGCAACCACAAGGCCGGAAAACAGGATGATCGCCAACCGCCCGAACAGGGAATCCGGCCAAAGAAGCGCCGCCATATGCCGAAACCGGGCGCTCATGACGGCTCCGGCAATGCCTCGACGGCGGCTGCAAAGACGTAGCCTTCGCTGCGCACCGTCTTGATGTAGGACGGCTCCCGGGCGTCGTCGCGCAATCGCTGACGAAGGCGGCTGACAAGAAGGTCTATCGACCGATCGAAGACTTCGGCCTCACGGCCTTGCGTCAGGTCGAGCAGTTGATCGCGATTGAGGACATGTTGAGGGCGATCGAGGAACACACGCAGCAATCGATATTCGGCGCCGCTCAACGAGACCACGGTCCCGTCGGCGTCGACCAGAAAACGCCCGGCCGTGTCGAGCTTCCATTCGCCGAACCGAAACAGGCGGGCTTTCTCCGACGCCGCAAGGTTGCGGGGCAGCATCTCGGTCCTCCGCAAAACCGAGCGGATTCGTGCGAGCAGCTCGCGCGGGGCAAACGGCTTCGTGAGGTAGTCGTCCGCCCCCATCTCAAGGCCGACGATGCGGTCTGCTTCATCACCGCGCGCCGTCAGCATCAGGATCGGAATGTCATAGGATTGATTGGCGCGCAGGTTGCGGCAGAGCGTGAGGCCGTCGTCGCCCGGCAGCATGAGATCGAGCACGATCAGATCGATCCGGTGGTTGGCGAGAACCTCGCGCATCTGCCGGCCGTTGGCGACCGTCGTGACCCGATAGCCGTTGCCGACGAAATATCGGTCCAGCAGCTCGCGCAAACCCAAATCATCGTCGACGACGAGAATGTGGTCCGGAGTTTCCATGCACGTCAGAGTAGCCAACCCGCGCGGCAAGCGACATCCCATTTTGTAACGTAATGTATCTTCCTGCCGGCCCGACATAGAAAATTTCAAAACCGGCACACGCGGAAATTCGCGAGATACATCGGACACTTCCAGTGATGCTTGTCTTCCTTTGGGAGAAGCGAGATCGCTGGACCCGGACAAAGGGCTGCGGCGAAAACTCGGGTCGACCGAACGCATTGTCGCGAGCGTGGAAGATGCATGTGGCTGCGCCGGAGCATGATCCCGACCGAACGGAACGGCTGGTTGGATACATGAAACGGTGTCCGCACCGGGACGGCGCTCATTTCGGAGTTTGGGAGAACGAGTTATGAGAATGTCATCAAGCCTCATCGCGCCCTCGGCTGTCGCGATCCTGTCAACATCGTTGTTGTGCGGCCTAAGCGGCACAGCGGTTTCGCAAACCACGCCAAGCTCCACTCTTCCCAGCGTCACGGTCACGGCCCCGGAGCAAAGGGCGAGGCCGCCGTCCCAGAGGCAGGAGCGAGCGGCAAGCACTGGTGCAGGTCACCGGAGAGGGTCGGCCGGCCGGACGACGGCTCAAACAGCGGGAGCGACGCCGTCGACTGCGCAGGGTCCTGTCATGGCGAAGCTTGCCCGGCTCGAGAGAGAGGCCAGCAGTTGCAACGATGGTTGCGAAACAAGCTTCAGGCGCGGCAAGGATCCCTGGGTTGGATGCAGCGAATCGACGGGGTGGAACTCAGTTTTCTCAGCAACGTGCAAAGACACCCTCACCCACAGGGACTACGTGCAATGCGTAGAAACCAAAATGTTCCTGGGCTGGAACCACCAACGATCCTGGTGGTATTGCAACGGCATGCTGGCTGGAGGGAAATTTCGGGTCACCGCAGAGAATCGAAACAGGTAGCGCATGCGTATCGAGGCTCAATAGCGGGCAGCTGAACGCCGTCTGTCATTTGTCTTCGGAAATGCTGGTTCGATACGTGACACGGTGTCCGCACGTGGACGGCATTTGTTTCCGGATTTGGGAGAACGAGTTGTGAGAATGTCATCGAGCCTTGTCGCGCCCTCAGCTGTCGCTGTCCTCTCAACCGTATTGCTGAGCGGCACGGCAGCCGCGCAAACCGCAACAGGCTCATCCACCAGCCAGCTTCCCAGCATCACGGTCGAGGCGCCGAAGCGAGTGACAAGGCCGGCGGCAAGGCCACAGAGGCAGGCGCCGCCGGTGGCAAACACGGTTGCAGTTCGCCCGACAACGCCAGCTCCTCAAACGCCACCGACATCAGCTCAAAAGCCGGCGCCCGGTTCAGTGATGGCGAGGATTGCCGCGATTGAGAAGACTTCCAGCAATTGCACCGACGGCTGCCAAACAAGCTTCAAATACGGCAATCAACCGTGGAACGGATGCTCCGGGTCATCAGGGGATTTTACGTTATCGACAACCTGCAGAAACGTAGGCAACTACAAAACCTACCAGGAGTGCAGGGAGACCGGAATGTTTCTGGCCTGGAGACAACATGAAGTCTGGTGGTATTGCAGCAGCCTGCACGCCGGGGGGAAGTTGGCCGGGGAGAAGCAGCAACAGGTCGCCGAACTCAAGCGATCAGGACGTCGCTAGTCCATACCCGCTGCCGACCTGCGCTTTGGGTCATTTCGACCGAGTCTTTGGTCCTTGCCTGCTATTTGATGTTCGCTTTACTCCTAAAGCGAGACTGGTTGCTGCGCAGCAGCGAAATGACGCAACCCTCAGCAGGATGAGAATTCAACTGTCACGCGCCGTGTGAGCGGACACGCCATGCCCGAGCTTGGGACGGCCTAATCCAGACGCTTGGCACTCCGGAAGACCACATCAATACCTCCACCAAGGGATGCAGGCGCCGAGGTCTTCATGCCCGGCCGCGCGGCTGCGACGGCTGCCCAGCCGCTGGCGCCGAGATCGCCGCTAAAGTAACATTCCATCCGGACCGCTCGACGGGGACTGATCGATCGCACTGGATGGTGCAGCGAGTTTTTCACGGGGTCCACGACAGCGCTGCCTCTGAGGGTCAGCTGATGGCCACTGCAATGACCAGCGTCTCCTCTTCGCCAAGGCCGACGCCTCCCCGGGGCTATCTGGCCGTTATCCGCACCATCGACAGGTTCACGGAGTGGACCGGTCATCTCTTCGTGCTCTTCATTATTCCCCTGGTGCTCGCCAACGTCTACGAGGTTTTCGCCCGCTACTTCCTGAAGAGTCCTACCGTCTGGGCGCTCGACGTAACGACCATGTCGTATGCGGCGCTCTTCATGCTGGGATCGGCGCTGGCGCTGCTGAAGGGTGCGCACGTCCGCACCGACATGCTCTGGGACGGCTTCTCGGACCGCACCAAAGGCATGATCGACAGCCTCGCCTTCATCCTGTTCTTCCTGCCGACAATGGCCGTGCTGTTCTACATCTCGATCGATGACTTCCTTTACTCGATCTCGATCGACGAGCGCTCGAGCTCCGGGGCCTGGACGCCGATATTGTGGCCGCTACGCGGGGTTATCCCGCTCACCGCCTTCATGCTTTCCCTGCAGGGCATTTCCGAGCTCATGAAGAGCCTGTGGGCATGGCGGACCGGCGAGTTCCTGACCAGGCACGAAAAGATCGAGGTCTGAACATGGGCTATTCGGAGCTCCTTGGCCTCATCATGCTGGTCTGCATGGTCGCCGTCATCTTCATCGGATTCCCGATCTCCTTCACGCTGCTGTTTCTCGCCATCATCTTCGGCGGCTTCGGACTGGGCTGGGAGCAGACCTTCAATCTGAGCTACCTGCAGATCTGGGGCACGATGAAGGACGAGATCTTTCCGGCCGTGCCGCTGTTCATCTTCATGGGCTACATGACCGAACAGGCCGGGCTGATGGAGCGCCTGTTCGGCGCGATGCGCAGCCTGCTCGCACCGGTACGTGGCTCGCTCTATCTGGCGGTGATCCTGACGGCGACGATCTTCGCCATGGCAACAGGCATCGTCGGCGCCGCCGTCACGGTGCTCGGCATCATGGCCGCGCCGATGATGATCAAGACCGGTTACGACGCCCGGCTGTCCGCGGGCGCCATCGCTGCCGGCGGCACGCTCGGAATTCTCATTCCGCCCAGCGTCATGCTGGTGGTGATGGGCCCGGTGATGGGCGTGCCCGTCAACCTGCTGTACTCGGCGGCGTTCGGCCCGGGCTTCCTGCTCGCCGGCTGCTACATCGCCTACACGCTGACCCGAAGCTTCCTCAACCCGAAGCTCGGCCCGGCCATGACGATGGAGGAGCGCGAGACCGCCTACAAGGAGATGACCACCGAAAAGGTGGGAATGCCGGTATTGATCCTGGCGCTTCTCTGTCTCATGGCGATCGTCTATCTGCTCGTCTACCTGGCGCTCGGCGCTACCGGGGCCCCGTCTCTCCCGGTGACGGTCGGCGGGATCAGTGTGTCCGTTGCGGCGCTGGCGCCGGCGCTGCTGGCGGCGTGGGCCTATGTCCACAACGCCTATTTCCGCGCCGTCGTGCTGGGCATCGCACCGCTCAGCGCGCTGATCGGCTTTACGCTTGGCACCATCGTCGGCGGCCTGGCAACGCCGACCGAGGCCGCCTCCTGCGGAGCGTTCGGCGCCACCATCCTGGCGCTCGTCTACGGCCGGCTCAACGTGCAGTCGCTCACCAATGCGGGCATCGGCACGATGGTGACCTCCGCCATGGTGCTGTTCCTGGCCGTGGCCTCCACCGTGTTCGGCGCCGTCTTCACCAAGCTCGGCTCGGCCAATCTGATCACCAATTACCTGCTCGCCGTTCCCTTGGGCGACTGGTGGAAGCTCGCCCTCATCATGGCGATCTTCTTCGTGCTCGGATGGCCGTTCGAATGGCCCGTGATCATCCTGGTATTCCTGCCGATCGCCCTGCCGGTGGTGGAAAAGCTGCAGTTGGGCCTCGGCAAGCTCGACCTGCTGATCTGGTTCGGCACGCTCACTGCCGTCAACATGCAGACGGCTTATCTCAGTCCGCCCGTCGCCATGTCGGCCTACTATCTGCGCAACGTCGTTCCGAACTGGAGTCTTGCCACGATCTACAAGGGCATGGCCGACTACATGGTGATCCAGGTCGTCGTCCTCAGCCTGCTGCTGCTGTGGCCGCAAATCGCGCTGTGGCTGCCACATGCGGTGAGGTAGCAACAAGGGGCGGCGCTTGCGGCCGCCCTCGATTTGCTACTGCCGGGTGCTATTTACCCTCCTTCGGCGGCCAGTAGTAGTCCGCCTGAAACGCGTAAGGCGGGAACATGAAGCGCTTGGCCGGCACCACCTTGGCGGCATAGGCCTTCTGAGAGTCATAGACCTTCTTGAAGAAAGGATTCTTGGCCGACTCGGCGGCCGCGAACTCATCCCAGGTCTTGAGGAAGGCCTGATTTATCTCGGGCGGCGTGGTCAGCAGCTTCACATTGTGCTTCTCCGCGAATTCGGCAATCGCATCCGCGTTCTGCCGCTGATAGCTCGCCCACCAGCGCAGAAACGTTTCCGAAAGAGCCGACTTGATGGCCTCCTTGTTCTGGTCCGGCAGGCTGTCCCACACATCCTTGTTGAAGGCCATCTCGGCCACCGACGCGCTCTCGTGCATGCCGGGCGTGTAGTGGTACTTCCACACGGTGTGCAGCCCGAGCCGCTGATCCTCGATGCCGCCGACCCACTCGGCACAGTCGATGGTGCCGCGCTCGGCCGCGGGCAGGATCTCGCCGCCCGGCATGTTGACCACGGCCATGCCCATCTTGGAATAGAGCTCGGCAACGATGCCCGTCTGCCGGCACTTCATGCCGCGGAAGTCATTGAGGTCCTTGATCGGACGCTTGAACCAGCCGAGCGCCTGCGGGCTCGGCGGTATGCCGGGGAACGCGACCAGGTTGAGCTTGAGTTCCTTCTGGTAAAACTCGTTCCACAGATCGAGGCCGCCGCCCTCGTAGACCCAGCCGATGAAGTCGACAGCATCCATGCCGGCAATGCCGGCAGGCGTATTGGCGAACAGCGTCGCAGCCTTGTTCTTGCCGAACCACCAGTAGGAAATGCCCCAGGCGCCGTCGATCACCTTCTTGTGCGTTGCGTCGAGGATCTCGAACGGCGGGACGATCGCGCCGCCCGGCAGCGCCTCGATCTTGAGCTGGCCTGCCGTCAACTTGTCCACCCGGTCAGCGAGGAACTTCAAGGCGTCCTGCGTCGTGGACGACGGGGGCACTGCCGACTGGACCTTTAGTGTTCGAGGCTGCTGGGCGCGCGCCGTGACGGCGAGCGCCAATGTGGCAGAGACGGCAGCGACCAGAGCCATCCCCGTAAGCGAAATGATTTTCATTGCCTACCTCCCTCTAGCGTTAAGTGTCTACCTCCCTCAAACAGTGTGCAGGCGAGCCCATCGGCGTTCTGCCGGCGAGCAATCCTATCGCAGATGGGGTGGCTTGGCTGCATATCTTAGTGAAATGCGCCTCCATCAGTTCGTCGGCCGGGTAGCTCAAGGACGCGCAACGAGCAACCGCTGTACGTTTTCGCCGCCTGACATCAGGGGATTTGACGGCTCGAAACGCTCGCGCAGCTCTCGCTTTCTGACGAGCGCGCGCGCAACGACAAAAGCGTCCTTCAGGGTATTGGCCTGCCGGAGTGCGACATTGAAGAAAGCATCTCCGAAATAGGTCCACTTGGCTTTGTCCTCACAGCCGAATGACGGATGGTCGGCATCGGCCGCCGTGATTACGAGCGTATCGGGGTTCGCTAGACGAGGAACAAAGACCCCGGAATAGCAGGCCGAGATGACCACCACCTTGTATCGCATGCCGGTACGCGCCAGCATGCCCGCGAGATTGGACGGCGTCAGCGTTTGCTCAAGCCGTCCCGCTTTGACTGCGAGGCCTGCCTGCGAGCCATGCGAGGTCAGGATCAAGAGCAGAATATCATTCTCGGCGTCCATCCCATTGGCCGCCGCCTGCAAAGATGCGGCCAGGCCTTCAATCGTTGCACCTCCGCCTTTCTTCGAATTGTATTGCACGCGGATCGGGTCGCCTCCAAAGCGGGCCGCTACGACCTGTGCTGCGCCGGTCGCCTCGCGTCTAAACACACCCTGATCGCCGAAAAGGCCGAACGACACCACGCTTACCCTGCGCACATGCCCCGCGGCGTGCACCGGCGAAACCGACGGCGTAACGGTTACGACAAAAGCGACAATCAGCGCGCTGAGCCGGTTCATCCAGCGTGGGTACACGGCTTCACCTCCACAATCAGCCTCCTGCTCCAAGGCGCAGCAGTGGCGCCTGGCCGGCCATCATCCTCTCTCAAGAGCGTTCCAGTCGCGACCAGCACATCCATAATCTACCGCCTGTAAGGCCGTTATGGCCCCGGAACGGGACCTGGAACGGGAACATCGCAACCTCGCTGCGCGTTGAGGGGGTCCATCTGAACGCATCGATGGAGGAACGCTCATGCACAAAGCAACCCTGACTAGAACAACGTTGAATAGCCTTGCAACCACATGCGTCGCCCTGGCGCTCGGTCTCGCCACGGCTCCGGCCACGGCTCAGGACTCCGGACGGATGAGGGTCGGCACGCTCACCTGCAACATATCGCCCGGTGTCGGCATGGTTGTCGGAGGGCAGCGGCAGCTGAACTGCATCTATGCCTCCGCGAGAGGCAGGGCGCGCGAAGCCTATCAAGGCGCCGTCAGCACGCTTGGCCTCGACATCGGTGCCACGACCGGCGGCCAGATGGCTTGGGCGGTTTTCGCACCGGCCACGCTGCCCCGGGGGGCATTGGCGGGAACCCATACGGGTGCGACCGCCGGTGGCACAGTCGGCGCCGGAGCGAGTGCCAACGTCCTGGTTGGAGGCCCGGACCGCAGGATCATCATGCAGCCGGCGTCCGTGCAGGGACAGACCGGCGTGAATATTGCCGCCGGCGTATCCACACTGGAGCTGCGGCCGGCCGCTGCGCCCGCCCGTCGCACCGCGCAGTGACGACATCATCGCAACAGAACTAGTCGGCCGCCTGCCGAAGGAATCATTGCCGCAAGATGCGAAAGGCGCCCTCCATTCGGGGCGCCTTTTTGTTTCGCCGTAGGGTGGGTGGAGCAAAGCGATACCCATCATCGCGGGCTACTTGCTGTCGCCGTAGTCGGTGGCGCGCCTGAGTTCAGCCGAACACCGAAGCACTCCCATAGTTCAAGGCAACGGCATTTACCGATTAGGACCCAATCCCCTCCGGATACGTTATCGCGCGGCGAGGTCGATCGAAGGCCGGCCATGGAAACCATCGAGGCATATCTCCGCAGGAAATACGAGGAACTGGCGTTGCTGAACGGTTTCCTCGGCACGCCCTTGGCGCTGCGGCATCCAACCTCGGTGACCGAAGTAATTGAGCAAAAATTCCACATTGCCGCAGCGCTGAAGGCTGAGCATGCGCTGCACGATTGGGCGCTCACGGAGACCGCATGGGCCCATCCGGGCCGGCTGCGCGCCGGGCCGTTCGAGTTCAGCTACGACTATCAGCGCGCCGACCTCGAAGTGCGCGGCCCATCGTTTTACCAATTTGGCAATTCGGCAGCGGCGAACCAGACCATCTACACGTCCTCTGGAATGGCAGCGATTTCCGCACTGCTGCTGGCCTTCGCCCGCCTGGCGTCCGAGGCGGATATCCTGGTCTTGCCCGGCTCCTACGGTGAAACCCTGGAGCTGATCGAAAATCATGTCCGGCAATTGCGCATCGTCCCGGTGGAAGGCACACCGGGCGAGCTCACCTCTCGTGCCGGCCGACCTCGAATTCTGCTGTTCGATTCCTGCATGACCGCCGCCGCCTTCGAAGCGACTCTCCGTTGCGCGAGGCCGCACCTCGATCTCGTGGTTTTTGACACGACCTGTTTTTCGACCGGCTCGGGGCGAATCCGTCGGGTTCTGAGCTGGGCGCGCCGTTGGGAAATCCCTGTCGTGCTCGTGCGCAGCCACACCAAGCTCGATTCCCTTGGAGTGGAGTATGGCCGGCTCGGCTCCGCGGTTTTCGTCGCCTGCGAAAAGCACAACGCCGCGGCGAAGCAGCAACGGCTGGCTGAACTCGCCAAGGAAATGCGCAATGCCGTGCGACTGTTCGGCGGCGCAGCAATGCCCGCACATTTCCCACCCTACGTCGGAACGAACGCCTACCGGGTGCTGACTGACAAGCGCGTCGCGGCCATCTTGCGCAACGGCAGACGGACGGCCCGCTATTTCACGTCCGCGCTCGCCGGCTCGTTGGCGGAGCTGCATTTCGCCCACGGGCTCTATATCACGCTGGCGCCCAAGCGAATGCTCGACGACAAGCAGACGAAACAGATGGCGGCGGACTTATGCGGCGATCTGAGAAAGGCCGGCTTGCCGCTACGCCACGCAGGGAGCTTCGGCTTCGATTTCGGCGCAGCGGAATGGTTCCTCGATACCGCACGCAATCGCCACGTGGTCAGGATCGCGGTGCCCGATCTTCCGACACCGCTGTGGGACGAAGTCGCGCGAGCCGTGGTGCAATGGTGGCCGGCACACGAAGGGGAACGATTTCGCTCCGCCGGCTTGCCCTTGAATGCGCCCGTGTAGGCAAATCGCGGAGCGGCGTTTTCGATATCGGTTTTCTGCGGAGCGCGAGCCTGATGGATGAAATCCTGCGCTGGATGGCGACTGCCGGCACGATCGGCGCCGGGCTGGTCCTGGCCGCCCGGGCGAAGCCGCGCACGACCGGCTGGGCCTTCGTCGTGCTGAGCGGAGCATCGGCAATCTGGATCGTCGTCGGCTATCTAACCGCGGAATATGCGCTGATGGTGCAAAACATGGTGGTGACCCTCATCAACATATTCGGCGTCTACCGATGGCTGATCTGGAAAGGAAAGGTCTGAAAGGCCTTGCGCTTCCCCGTCGCGGCGGCGTAGTAGCTCGGATGAGCGGCGTAACATCCGGGACAGCTGCTCACTCACCGGAACCCGTCCGCCGGCAAGCCGTTGTCCCGCGAGAACCCGATCATTAGGCACCTCGGAAGCGCGCAGATGTTGAATTCCCTGACGAGGTTGGCGATCGAGGCTAACAGCGTCATTGCTCTGCGGATGATGAAGCTCATGCTCGGCGGAAAACGCGCGGCGCGGCGCGAAGCCCGACTGATGGTGAATGAAAAGATCGATACAGCGCTCAAGGCGTCCAGGAGCCTGATCGGCGGCGCTTCGGCCGAGGAGATCATCGCTCAGTACCGAAGGCGCGTGGCCGCCAACGCGAAACGGCTAGGCAAGGTCCGCACGGCAAAGAAGATACGACGCCGCAAGTAGTTTGCCGTAGGATGGGTGGAGCGAAGCGATACCCATCATCTCACATCTCGCGTTTTGCTTCCGGATCATCCCTCCCTCGTCACCGCCGTGAGATTCATCGTCAGCAACGCACCGGCCTTGGGAAGCTCCTGGACTCCAATCACCGTGCGCGCCGGCCGGCGGTCGCCCATGATCTCGACATAGGCCGCGTTCATCGTCTCGAAATCCGACATGCGCAGCAGGAAGATGTTGATGTGCGTGACATGGCTGAGGTCGGATCCCGCCGCATCGAGCATCACGATGAACGATTTCAGGATCTGCCGTGTCTGGGCCGCGACGTCCCGCGCCAGTTGCCCGGTCGTCGGGTCGACGCCGGCCGTTCCGCCAATCGATATGTGTTCGCCAACCTTGGCGATGTGGCTGTAGGGGCCGATCGGTGTCGGCGTGTTCGGCGGCGTGAGCGTCTCGACGCGAGATTTCATTTGGCCTACCCCTTCATGGCTTCTTCAGTCTGTAGATGGGTGGAGCGAAAGCGATACCCATCCTCTCAAATTCTAATACCGCGATCGGCTTCGCTCTAACCACCCCGCATCCCGAATGAAAATGATGAGAGCGGCATGGGGTGGTTCAGCAAAACGGTCTGGAATCTGTCCGCCGTTCCCAGGCATGGATGCAAACGAATGTGGTGAGGGGGCCGGCGCCCATGCTCCGACGTTCGATCTGGTCAAACGTCCAGCTGGCCCCGGAGATTATGAGGCAAGTGGTGCTATCGTCGCCGTGCCTGTACAAACGCCACCGCGAGCGATGCCACCAGAACGAAAGCAACGACGATGGCGAACGCTTCAAAGTGTCCCATAGCGCCGATCCCTGTCAGGTCAGCCACCCTCCCAACCTTAACTCATCGGGAGGATTGACCCGTGCGACAATTCGCATCGTAGGCCGCAATGACGCACCCTCGGAAAATTACCTTCGGACAAATGCGCGCCGGCGCGTCCGCGATGTGCTGGTTATTGCCGCGATCGCAAATGCGAGGCGCCGCACACCGCCGCGTCAAACGATGAGCGAATGATTGAGGAGAAGATGATCAGGAAGCGAACGCACGTCTTAAGGCTCGGGCGCTGGGATGCCCGATCACCAAGGAGGCAGACGATGTGCGCGAGGGCCCGTCCAACTAGCGCACGATCTTGATATTCGGGCCCTTTGGCTTGGGCTGCGACTGCTCCTGCGTTGCCGCTACACATTCATACTGCGGCCACTTCGGTAGCCGCTCATCGAGATTGACTTCGCGCCATTTCGGATGGCCGTTCACATCCAGCCAACCCTTGTTCTCGCGGATAATCTGGGCCACTTTGGCCACGTTCTGGCACTGCTCGCCGGCGTAGCTGAACGTGATCAGAACGGCTTTGACCGCCACCGTTCTCACCTCGGATTCCTGCCATTTGTACGTACCCGCCGGGATGACTGTCGTCAGATAGCTGTCGAGGGCTTTGTCGTCGACGGCGAGAAGCTGGAATTTATCGTCGACCGTCGTGTTCTCTGAAAACAGCGTTGCCGGCGCGCCGGCTACATAGAACATTGCATCAATTTCGCCCTTGCGCAGCGCCTCCAGCGCTTCCTTGCCTCCGAGAAATACCTCTTTCGAAGGCGTGACTCCCGTCTGGAAGAAAATCGTCTTTGCGGTCAGGTACGTGCCACTTCGTTGCGGACCTATCGCAACACGTTTGCCGTGCAGGTCGTTCAGCGTTTTCAGGGAGAGATCACCGAGGACATGGACCTCCTCCTTGTAAAGCGGATAAACGGCAGCAAGCTTGGCGGCGATAGCTTTCAGTTCATTGTCGTCAGAAATGTCGCGGATATAGTCGAGCACATCCGACTGCACGATACCGAGTTGGACACCGCGCTTCCTGCGAACGTCGAATACGTTCTGAATGGAGCCGGCCGATTCAAGAACCTGCAAGGAGACGCGGCTCGGTTCGGCGATCTTCTTGATGTCCTCGCCAATCTTGATGTAGGTGCCGGTTGCCCCGCCTGTGACAATTCCCATCTGCGTGCCAGACGAGAGGGACATAGCAAGCACAATGGCCAAAACGGGAAGCTTCATCACTTACAACCTTGCGTTATAACCATGTCACAAATCGCGTATTATGGTGGCGCGTCACGCGCACGTTCAGGTTTCCGATGTGGAACTTTGCTCGCTTGGCCGGCGAGCCTGGCTTGATGAACCCCAGGCGGCGCGGGGATATTCCCGCCTTTGCTATTCGTTTTTCTTCATTCATCAGCTCGATCACGCGTTTCATAACGTGACGGATGACGTCGGCCGGATACGGGAACCTATGAACTGACGGCTACGCGACGGGAGTGCGGCGATTTCAGGAGAGATAGTTGTGGCGGATCAGGTGAGATAATTGCGGCGAGTCTAGGGCGCAACCGCAGGAAAAGTCTACCTCCGGCTGTCTCTACCTCCGGCTGTCCAATGTTCCGTCCCACTGCCGTCAGTCTCGGCATCGTCGCGCATCCGTAGGGCGGGCAAAGGCGCGTCAGCGCCGTGCCCACCATCGATCGCCGTGTGCGATTCCGATGGTGGGCACGCTGTCGCTTTGCCTACCCTACGGCCTGCGAACTGATTTGCCTCCCGCTCAAAGCGCAATCTCGCGGCGCACGCTGCGACAAATCAACACGACGCCAAATCACTTCTGATTTTCCGAAGTCGCGTCAATCCCGGGAAGCAAAAATATTCCGCTTAACATGCAGGGCAAATCAGCGGCATGACTCTGCCTGTCTCACCCGATTGAGGGGCGGCTCGCGATCGTCACGAACGTGCGGTGAGATGCGATGGACGCAGATGGCGCGCTGGACGTACGCGCCGGAAGCGTACGGTGAAGTCGTGTGGTTCGGGCGCCGCGGTGCTGGCGTTAAGTTGGCGGGAAGTGTCCCGCCGATGACGGAGGCAAAAGAGCCGTTCTCCGGGAAGAGCACGAAGTAAGCCGTAAAGCCATTGCGCAGGGAAGGCCGGGATGCTCCCGCTGTACCTGTATGCTCGTGTGCACCTTTTGCTATGCGCAACGGCACGCGAGACCTCGGGTGCAGCAAGCACCCGGTCTTCCCTGCGCCCTCTGAATGCGAGGGCGGAAGATCCTTGAGCACAACTCGGACAGCCTATGTCGCGAGATCGCAAACGCACACTCAGTCGTCATCGCCCGGCTTGCCGCCTCCGCTAAAGCTACGGCGGGCCAAGAGGGGAAAGCCTCGGCGAAGCCTTGGCGTAGCCGGGAGCGGGCGACCCAGTATTCCAGAGACGTCAGTGATTGAACCGAGAAGCCGCAGCGTACTGGATCCCCGCCTTCGCGCGGATGACAGTCGTTGTAGTGCTTCGGCACATCACCGCAATGACAGCAAGGCGCACCTCTGTCGAAATAATCTACTCCCGCTTCGGCGGATTCTCCTTCAAGAACCGCTCTACGTCCTCCTGCACCGAATATGGCAGCGGGATCGGATCGCCCTGATGGTCGATCGCGCGATCGAGGCAGAGGCGGACCATGCGCGCCAGTTCGGCCTTGCGATAGGGTTTTGCGAGCAACAGCACGCCCTCGCCGGGCCGTTTGTCCAGGTCGAACGCACCGAAGGTGTTGCCGGAGGTATAGAGCACCCGGAGCGGCGTGCGCAGTTCGGCGACCTTTTGCGCGAGCTGCCGGCCGTTCATGGCACCAGGCATGACGATGTCGGTGAACAGGAGATCGAACGGCGTGCCGGCGTTGATCAGTTCGAGCGCCTGCGCCGCGTTGGCGGCGGCAATGACCTTGTAGCCGAGGCTTTCGAGCCGGCCGATGACATGCGCGCGGACGACATCGTCATCCTCCACGCAGAGGATGGTTTCCGTTCCGCCGCGCAGCTCTCCATCCGGCGGCGCGGCACCGGCTTGCGGCATCTCCAAAGCCTCCGCGTTGGCCTTCGGCAGATAGATGCGGAAACAGGCGCCCTTCCCCTCCTCGCCGTCGACCACGACGCCGCCGCCGGACTGTTTTGCGAACCCAAACACCATGCTCAAACCGAGGCCGGTGCCGGTGCCGAACTGCTTGGTCGAAAAGAACGGCTCGAAAACCTTGTCGCGGATCGCGGCCGGAATACCGGCGCCGCTGTCGATGACCTCGATGGTGACGTAATCGCCGGGGCCGAGCCCGGCCAATTCGGCATCACTATCCTCGCGCGCAAAATTCGCGGTCCTGAACAGAAGCCTGCCGCCCTCGGGCATGGCGTCGCGGGCGTTGATCGCAAGATTGACCAGCGCAGAGGAGAGCTGGCCACGGTCGACCAGCGCCGGCCAGGCCCGATCGCTGAGCGCCGTCTCGATCTCGATCTGACGTCCGAGCGTTGGAGACAGCAGTTGCACCACCTCCTCGATCAGGCCGTTGACGTCGGTCTCGCGCGGCCGCAGCGGCTGTTTGCGGGCAAAGGCGAGCAGGTTGGCGGTGAGCTGGGAGGCGCGACCGGCGGCATCATCGATCATCCGAACGATCGAAGCGAGCGCGGCATCGTGCTTGACGCCATCGGCCAGGATTTCGATCGTGCCTGTGATCACGGTCAGCATGTTGTTGAAGTCGTGGGCGATGCCGCCGGTCATTTGCCCGACCGATTCCATCTTCTGCGCCTGGAACAGTTGCTCCTCCGCGGCGCGCTTGGCGGTGATGTCCCTGACGAAGGCGTTGACGATGTGGCCCTCGCCGCGGCGCAGCGCGGTAAAAGAGACCTCGGCGAAGAATTCGCGGCCGTCCTTTTGCAGCAGCGGCGTTTCATATCGTCCGCCGACCCCGCTGCCTTCGGCCTCGCTCAGGAACCGATCGAGCCATTGCCGGTACAATACGCGCAGCGGTTCCGGAAACAGAAGTTCTTCCACGCTCCTGCCGACGGCCTCGGCGCGGGTCCACCCCATCAAGGCCTCGGCGTGTGGAGACCAGTTGAGGACGACGCAGCGTTCATCGGTCTGGACAAAGGCATCGAGCGCGCCTTCGATGATGGCTTGCCCCATTTCGCTGTCGATCGTTGTCCGGTGCGAACGTTCCTGCTCCGGACCATTGCGAATATCCGCGATCTCAGCAGCGTCGGGCCGTTTGAGCCGAAGTCCCGCAAATCCGCCCGCAACCGCAAGCACACCGGCGGCCGCAGCGCCCGCCAGCGCGGCGCCGACGATTGTCGCCAGCGCCCCGACCGGCGGAGCACGTGTCGCCAAATAATAGGTCACGGCGTTCACGACGCAGGACGTCACGACGACCAGCAAAACCATCGCCAGCGCGAGACGTCCAGGTTGCGTCATGGCAGCTCTACCAATCTGGGGATGATGAGAAATTTAACCGACTTCCGGGACCCGATCTCATCTTTTCCGCCCCGTAAAATTACGGATCGGACCGGCGACAGCGTCCCCCGATCAATTCGCCCGGTTATGCGCCTTGAGCGCCGTCCCGAATGCTTCAAACAAGGCGCGGTTAATCGGGTTGCGTTGCGGGTCGTATTCGGCGTGCCACTGGACGCCGAGCGCAAAGCTCGCGGCGTCCGCGATCCTGATAGCTTCGATGGTGCCGTCCTCGGCAATGCCCTCGATGACGACGCGCTCGCCGGGTTCGAGGATGCCCTGGCCATGCAACGAATTGACCCGGATGGTTTCGCAGCCGAGCAGACTTGCAAAGGTACCACCCGGCGTGAGGTGGACGTCATGACGGTCGGCGAACACTACTGTCGGGTCGGGATGTATCTCGCCGTTCTCCAGCCGGGGCATGCGGTGGTTCATGCGACCCGGGATCTCGCGGATTTCCGGATGCAGCGAGCCGCCGAAGGCGACGTTCATCTCCTGCAGGCCGCGGCAGATGCCGAAGATCGGCACACCCCGGGCGACGCAGGCCTCTGTCAGCGCCAACGCGACGTCGTCGCGATGGATGTCGTAGGGCTCGTGCTTCTCATGCGGCTCGGTCTTGAAGCGGGTCGGATGAACATTGGCGCGGGCGCCGGTCAGGATCACCCCGTCGACGACGTCGAGCAGCGCGCCGATGTCGGTGATCTCCGGCGAGCCCGCAAACATCAGCGGCAATGCGCCGGCGACGTCGGTGACCGCGCGCAAATTGCGTTCTCCGACCATCTGGGTCTGGAAACGATTTTCGACGCGATAGGCGTTCCCGATCACACCGACGACGGGTCGTCTCATCGCAAGTTTTCCGCTGTCATCGTCCTGTGCAGGGATCTTCTGGGTTGGGTCATGATTGGAGAAGATAATGCCTGTGGCGCGGCTGCGGATCAATATCCGCAGGGCGGCAGCGGAGCTGGCTTGCTATTTTCGCGTGAAGGCCTCCCGGGCGTCGATCCCGTCGACCCCGGGCAAACCGGCCGCCTGGAGCGCCGTAGCGGCCGGATTGCCGGTATTACCCAGCCAGGGCAATTTGGCCTGGATTCCGCGCGTGACCGGCTCGCCCAGCGCGCCGCCGAAATCGAGCGGCCAGTACCCGTTCGGCACCACCTCAGTCGATATCCCCTGCAGGCGATAGCCCTTGCCGAGCACCGCTTCGGCATCGTCGGGCGCCACCGTCCGCGCAGTGCCGGGTGTGGCCGGGTCGGCAAAGCTGACGAGCACGGGAATCAATTCGCCCTTCACCGGCACGATTCCGGTCTGCCGGCTCATCTCGCTGAACGGCACACGCTTGCCGGCGGCCGCGCCATAGGCACGCAAGGCCACATAGTTGATGTCATCGAGCACGAGCTTGTTGTCGACATGGGCGAGCAGCGCGACGAGGTTCCTGCCCTGCCCGAGATCGACGAAAACGGCGTCGCCGAGGGTGCGGGTCTGGCCGCGGCGGCTATAGCTGCGGTCGGGATGGACGGCCACGACGCCGGATGCCGATTTGCGCCCCTCCGGGGTCTCGACCTCGACCGTGAGGCGATATTTGTGGGCGGGCCGGTTGATCCTGATCTGGTCGCCGATCACCAGCGCCGCCAGCAGCGCAAGCGGACCGAACCATTTGAAACTCATGCGGTCCTCGCCGGGGTCATATCGGTTCATGCACCGCTTGGCATACCTGACGCGGCAGCGTCAAACCGGCGCGTGCGCTGGCGCTTGATCCCGGCGGCGTTTTGTCGAAAGACTGGCCGGTCAATGTCTCGCGAGAAGGAATCAACGTGACAGGTCCGGCTGACAATCGCCTTCAGGCCCGCAGCGACATGGCGTGGGCGATCTCGGTCGGGGGCATCGGCGTGGTGCTGTTCGCCGCGATGCTTGCGTTCACCTGGCACTTTGCCGCGACGCTGTTTTTGATCTTTTCCGGCATGCTGCTCGGCGTTGCCCTCAATGCCATGAGCAATTTGCTCGGGCGCGTGGTGCGGCTGCCGCATGCGCTGCGGCTGACGACGGTCTGCCTGGTGGTCGCGGGCATGCTGTCCGGCATCCTCTTTCTCGGCGGCACCACGATCGCCCAGCAGACGACGGCGCTGAGCAAGACGCTCAAATCGCAGCTCGTCAGCGTCAAGGGCTTTCTCGACCAGAACGGTATCGACACCAGCTTCTTCGATTTCGGCACGCTGTCATCGACGTCGGACGACGGCTCGCCGGCCCCCGCCGCACCGCCGACGCCGCACGCGCTTCCGAGCGCCGGCACGATTGCAGCCAGCGGCGGCGCGATCTTCAGCCAGAGCCTGAAACTGGTTCTGGGCACGGCCAGCGCCGTCGGAAACTTCTTCATCGTGCTGTTTCTGGGGATCGCATTCGCGACCCAGCCGAGCGTCTACCGCGACGGACTGTTGTTCATGGCACCCGCCAAGCATCGCACGCGCGCGGTGGCAATCGTCGACCGGATCGGCGAGACGCTGGAGCGCTGGCTGATCGCGCAGATCATCACCATGGTCGCGGTGTTTCTCGTGACCTGGATCGGGCTATCGGTCATCGGCATCCAGAGTTCGTTCATCCTGGGCATCCAGGCAGGCCTTCTCGCCTTCATCCCGACGGTCGGCGCGATCCTCGGCGGGCTGATCGTGGTGCTGGCGAGTCTTGCGTCGGGATGGGTCGCCGCCCTCTCCGCCTTCATCCTGTTCCTCGGCGTGCATGCGCTCGAAAGCTACGTGCTGACGCCGATCATCCAGCGCCAGGCGCTGGATATTCCACCCGCCACGCTGTTTGCGTTCCAGATCCTGCTCGGCGTCGTCTTCGGCATCTGGGGGCTGGCGCTCGCACTGCCGCTGATGGCGATCGCCAAGGTGATGATCGACCACTTCAAGGCAGAAGCCGCGCCGGCGCAGGTGGTGGCGGCCTGAAAGGCCTCAGTCCGCCGTGGTCAGCACCGTCTCGGTATGCTCGACCTCGGGGGGCGAAGCAAAATACGGCCCGACCAGCGCGCGCCAGGCGGTGAAATCCTCCGAGCCGCGGAAGTCGACGGTGTGGTTTTCCAGCGTCTCCCACTTCGCCACCAGCCGGTAGCGCTGCGGCTTCTCGATCGATTTATGCAGCTCGAACCCCTTGCCGCCCTTGGCGCGCAGGAACAGCGGGCGCGCCTTGGCGACGGCCGCTTCAAAATCCTTCTCGGTGCCCGGCTTGACGTCGATTTGTGCGATTTCAGTGATCATCGGTTACGCCTTCTCATGAGAATGGCCGTGTCTAACCCAGCTGCCCGAAAAGAAAAAGGCGGACACGCAAGCGCTGCTGCGGCGCACACCGGCCGCGCAGCATGAGGAAATCGCGCGCGTGACATGCTCCCGCCTCAACCCTCGTTTGATGTACGCTTGCGCCACATGACGAGCGGCAAGCTCGCGGTCACGGGGAGAGAAACGATGAATCTCGATCGGGCCTTATTCGCATTCACCTTGGCAGTATCGGCAGGTGCGCTCAGCTTGATGCCGCCACCATCCCACGCGCAGCAGCCGGTGGCGGTCGCGATCGACAATGACGATATCGGCGGCGTGGTGCGCGGTCCCAACGGGCCGGAGGCCGGCGTCTGGGTCATTGCTGAGACCAATGAGTTGCCGACGAAGTTCGCCAAGATCGTCGTCACCGACGATCAGGGGCGCTACGTGATCCCTGACCTGCCACCGAACGTGAACTACACGATCTGGGTCCGCGGCTATGGCCTCGTGGATTCGCCGAAGCTGCGGGCCAAGCCCGGCCAGCAGGTCAATCTCACGGCCGTCCCGGCGCCGAACGAGGCGGCTGCGGCGCACTACTACTCGGCGATCTACTGGTACACGATGATGAAGATCCCGCCGGCGAAGGATTTCGGCGGGACGACCGAGATCCCGAAGGAGATCACACAGGACCTCTGGCGCCAGCGCATGAACAATGTCGACTGCATCGGCTGCCATCAGCTCGGCCAGGAATCCACGCGCACGATCCCCGGCGCATTCGGTGAATTCAAATCCGGCGAAGAAGCCTGGATGCGTCGCGTCTCCGCAGGGCAGACCGGTGAATGGATGGTGAACCGGCTCGCCGGGCAAATGGGCGGCGTGCCATTCAAATATTTCGGCGACTGGACCGACCGGGTCGCGAAGGGAGAGTTGCCGAAATCCAAGCCGCCGCGGCCGGCCGGCATCGAGCGCAACGTCGTCGTCACGTCCTGGGAATGGGCGACCGAAAAACACTTCGTCCACGACCTGATCTCCTCGGACCGGCGCTATCCGACCGTCAACGCTTACGGCCCGCTGTTCGGGGCGAACGAATATTCGTCCGACGACATGCCGATCCTCGATCCCAAAACGCACAAGGTGACGTTCTCAAAAATGCCGGTCGCCGATCCCAATGCGCCGGAATCGTTCGGCCCGCCGCTCCATGGCACGGCCCTGCTCAATCCGGTCAGTCCCTCGGCCTATTGGGGTGACGAAAAGATCTGGAGCCAGCGGACCAACAATCACAACAGCATGTTCGACAGGAAGGGCCGCGTTTGGCTGGCGGCGGCCGTGCGCGGCATTGAAAATCCGGCGTACTGCAAGAAGGGCTCCGACCACCCGTCGGCGAAGGCCTTCCCGCTCGAACGTTCGGGACGGCAGGTGACGGTGTTCGATCCCAAGACCCAGAAGTACAGCTTCGTCGATACCTGCTTCGGCACCCATCACCCGCAATTCGGTTACGATGCCGACGATACGCTGTGGGTCTCGGGCACCGGCCCGGTCGCTGGCTGGGTCAACACCAAGCAATGGGACGAGACCGGCGACGCCGTCAAAGCACAGGGCTGGGCGCCGTTCGTGCTCGACACCAACGGCAACGGCAAGGTCGACGAATACACCGAACCAGGCAAGCCGGCGGAGGCCGGCAAGGACATGCGGGTCGCGGGCTCGGGCCCCTACGCCGTGATGCCGCATCCGACCGACGGCTCGGTCTGGTACACCGTCAACGTCTTCGTCGGCCAGCCCGGCTTCATGCGCTTCGATCCGAAGACCAAGCTGTCCGAATTCTACGCCATCCCGAAGGAAGGCATCGGCGTTCGCGGCGGCGACATCGACAAGAACGGCGTGCTGTGGGGCTCGGGCTCGAACGGCAGCCTGATCCGCTTCGATCGCAGCAAATGCAAGGCGCCGCTGAACGGGCCGGAGGCGACCGGCAACCACTGCCCGGAAGGCTTCTCATATTTCAAGTATCCGGGACCCGGCTTCGAAGGCTTTGAAACCTCCAGCGCCGAGGCGAGCTATTACACCTGGGTCGATCACCACAATACGGTCGGCCTCGGCGAGAACATCCCAATCTCCACTGCCAACCTCAACGACGGCTTCGTCGCCTTCAAGGACGGGCAGATGGTGATGCTGCGCATCCCCTATCCGCTCGGCTTCTTCGCCAAGGGCCTCGACGGTCGCATCGACGATCCGAACGCGGGATGGAAAGGCCGCGGTCTCTGGAGTTCGAGCGGCGATCGGACGCCGTGGCTGATGGAGGGAGGCAAAGGCTCAAAGCCGCGGGCGGTGCACATTCAGGTGCGGCCCGATCCGTTGGCAAAGTAAAGGATTCTAGCTGAACAGAAGGGCCGCGCCGGCCACCATCAGCGCGCAGCCGATGAACAGAATGGCAGGCCAGCGCATTCTGCGCTGATCATAACGCCCCTGCGCACGGCGCTCGGTGATGAGCGCCATCTCGTATTCTTCCGAGGTCGAGAACATGCAACCGAAACCGCCGCGGGCGGAGGCTGCGGCCGCTTCGAGCGACATCAGGGCAGCCTGTGGGTTTGGTTGGCGGTGTGAATCCATAAGCAAATGATATGGACGGAATGGTAAACGGGAGGTTACCACACCGTCTCCATCCGGAGATCAATTCAAAAGTTTTGAATTAGTCTCCGGACGTATCGCCTTGTTCGTACGCGATGTTTGCGAAAGCGCCGATAGCGCCCTACTCCAGCTTGATGTTGGCGGCCTCGATGACCTTCTTCCACCGCGCCGTCTCGGACGCGATGTAGGCCGCGAACGCCTGGGAATCGAGCGCCATGGCATCGGCGCCGAGTTCGGCCATCTTCTGCACCGTCTCCGGCTGCTGCATGAACGCCCGGATCTCCGCCGACAGCTTTTCGACGATCGGCTTCGGCGTGGCGGCGGGAACGAAGAAGCCGTGCCAGGCGACCGCCTCGAAGCCGGGCAGATGCTCGGCGACGGTGGGAAGGTTCGGATCGAACGAGGCGCGCTTGGGCGTCGCAGCCGCGATCAGCGCAAGCTTGCCATCCTTGGCTTGGGGCAGAAGCAGCGGCACGTTGTCGAAGGCAAGGTCGATCTGGCCGCTGATCAGATCCGTCAGCATCGTGCTCGAGCCCTTGTAGGGCACATGCACCATCTTGGTACCGGTCATCTGCTGGAACAACTCCGCCGCGAGATGCTGCGAGGTGCCGACGCCAGCCGAACCGAACGAGACCTTGTCCGGGTTGGCCTTCAGGTACGCGATCAGATCCGGCAGCGTCCGCGCCTTGATCTTGTCGGGATTGACGACGAGCACGTTGGGAACCATGCTGATCTGGACGATCGGCTGCAGATCCTTGTCGGGCTGATAGCTGAGCTTCGGACCGTACAGCGACGGGTTGATCGCCAGCGCAGACGTGCTGGCGAGGCCCAGGGTCAAGCCATCAGGCGCCGAGCGCGCCAGCCGCGTGACACCGACGATGCTGCCGGCGCCGCCGACATTTTCGACCACGAACGGCTTGCCGAGCTTGGCCTGAAGATGATTGGCGACCATGCGCGCGAAGATATCGGCGGTGCCGCCGGCGGCGAAGGGAACGATCACGCTCACCTGCCTGGAGGGATACGCGTCCTCCCCCTTCGCGGGAGCCGTCAGCAGCATCGCCGACGCAAGAATAAGCCACATTGATCTCATCGAAGTTTCCTCTGCTTGTTATTGGTTACTGCCGCCCTACCCGTAGCGAGTTGGCTAAAATGCCGTCTCGTACATCTTCAAAATTTCGTCGCGGGAGAGATCGCGCGGATTGTTGTCGAGCAGGCGGCGAATGGCATGCGCCTCATCAGCCATGGCGCCGAGATCGTCCCTGGGCACGCCGAGCGCGGACAGGCGCATCTCGATGCCGAGATCGGCACAGAATTGATAGGTGGCGTCGAACGCGGCCGCGGGAACGTTGCGTTCCGGCAGGCCGAGCGCATGCAGCACCGCGACCGTCTTTACCGACGTCTCCGGCATGTTGAACGCCAGCGTATGCGGAAAGATCACCGCGCAGGCGAGGCCATGCGCCACATGGTGCCGCGTGCCGAGCGGATAGGCCACGGCATGACCGGCCGTCGTATTCACGGGGCCGAGGCAATAGCCGCCATAGAGCGACGCCAGCGCCAGGCCCGCACGGGCCTCGCGATCGCTGCCGTCGGCAACGGCGCGCCGCAGGTAGCGTCCGACCAGCCGCGCCCCGTCGATCGCGTAGAGGTCGATCGCGGGATGCGCCTTGCGGCTGGTGTAGGCCTCGACGCAATGTGCCAGCGCGTCGACACCGGTTGCCGCCGTGACATCCCGCGGCACGGTCATCGTCAGGTCGGGATCGACGATGGCGATATCGGCCAGCATGAAGCGGCTCTGCACCGCGAGCTTGTTGCGGCTCGCCGGATCGGTGACGAGCGCGCGGGTGCCGGCTTCGCTGCCGGTCCCCGAGGTGGTCGGAATCTGCATCAGCGCGACGCTACGGCCGCCAACCTTCTCGGCGCCCACGATGTCGGCAAAGGCCGCTTCACCCGTGCAGAGCACGGCGACCAGCTTGGCGAGATCCATCGCGCTGCCGCCGCCGAAACCGACGATGAGGTCGGGCGCGGCCTCGCGCGCCATCGCCACCGCCTTTTCGAGGTTGGGCAAATCCGGCTCGGGCTTCACGTCGCCGAACACCTTGACGGCACCCGGCAGTGCCAGCTGGTCGACGCGGCGCGCGTTGAAGGGATCCGAGATTACCAATGGCCGTCGCGCGCCGATCCGCTCCGCGAAGCGCGCTGCCGCGGCGATGGTCCCACATCCGAACTCGACGGTGGTGGGACGAAGGATTTCGATCGGCGTGAAGGAATTGGTCATTGGACGTCCGGCTATTGCTTGGAAGATGGAGAAATGCCGCCGGCCAGGCGCTCGGCGTAGTCGATGGCCTCGATCAGGCTGTGCTCGTTGGCGATGCCTTTACCTGCGATGTCGAAGGCGGTGCCGTGGTCGACGGAGGTCCGGATGATCGGCAAGCCCAGCGTGATGTTGACGCCGGAAAGCTCCTGCCAGCGGCCGGTCGCGGGATCGACCTGGAAGCCGAGCAGCTTTACCGGGATGTGTCCCTGGTCGTGATACATCGCGACCGCGGCGTCGAACTGGCCGGCGCGAAGCTTGACGAAGATGGTATCGCCGGGCACCGGGCCGACGACATCGAGGCCATCGGCAACCGCCTTGGCGATGGTCGGCGCCGAGACGTCGATATCCTGCCGGCCGAACAATCCGCCTTCGCCGGCATGCGGATTGAGCGCCGCAATGGCGATCTTCGGGCGCGCGATGCCAAGCCGCAACAATGCGTCGTTGGTGAGGTCGATCACCTGGCGCAGCCGCTCCGGGGTCAATCGCTTCGGCACGTCCTCCAGCGCCACATGGGTCGAGACATGGCTGACGCGCATGTTGCCATGGGCCAGCAGCATCACCGAGCCGCGCACGCCGGTGAGATGCGCCAGCATCTCGGTGTGTCCCGGATAGTGGAAGCCCGCCTTGTTGAGCGCTTCCTTGTTCAAGGGCGCCGTGACGATCGCTGCGGTCCGGCCAGCCTGCGTCAGCCGCACGCCCTGCTCCACTGCCTTGTACGCGAAGCGTCCGCCATCGGCGCTCAGCACGCCCGGGTGGATCGGCGTGCCTTCGGCGTCGGCTTGCAGAAAGCAGAGGTTGGGCCAGTCGCGGTCGTCAGCGTTCACTTGCGGAATCGCAACGCTGGCGCCGAGCGCAGCCTTGGCGCCCTCCAGAGCGACGCTGCTGCCGATGATCAGCAGGCGCAGATCGCCCTTTGCGATCCGCTCCTGCAATCCGATGCAGGCCTTGACGATGATCTCGGGACCAATCCCGGCCGGGTCGCCCATGGTGATCGCAAGATGGCGAGAGGTCATGTCAGTTTCCCTGTGCTGAGCAATTGATTGTCATGGAGCAGATCGCGCCATAGCTCCCTTGTACCAAACGCTCCGGATTTGGAGATCACGTCAACGCCGGCCCAGCGGCCGCCCTGCAGAATCGAGCGCGGCAGCCCCGGCACGAGCCGTCCGTTGACCTGCAACGCCTGTGCACCAAGCGCGACACAGACCGCCTTCAACGTCTCGCCACCCGCAACGATCAGCGTGCCGGGCGCATCAAGCGCTGCCATCAGCGCGGTCATTTCGCGCGCGATCCGCCGGGCGGCCTCGGCGCGCGACAGGCCTTCGGCAAGCGAAAACTTGACCAACGCCACGCCGTCGTCGGCAAGCTTGCGCTGCACCCGCGCCGCACCTCCGGCCTCGCCTTCGGCAAGCGCGACGAAAGCCTCGCCGCACGCCTCAAGCTGGGATGCGGTAACGACCTGATCGGAGCCAAAAAAACCGAGCACTGGCTTCTTCAAACGTCGAGATACCTCGGCACGGCTGCCACGCGCCAGGGCACCGGCCAATCCGCCGCTCCCGCACCACAGGACGGGCGCGGCCAGCCGCCGTCCCATCTCGACTACGTGATCGAGGTCGCTGTCGCTCTCCGCGTCGAAAATCTGAACGCCGCCATGTGACAGCGTATCGAGTCGGCCTTGCCGGGCGTCGATGCGTTCCGCGTGGAGTTGGGCCAGAAGGTTGGCGCCGACCGGATACCAGTCTCCCTCCGGCGTGCGTGCGAATTGCTGACCGTCGCAGGTGCGGCGACCCTGGTACTCGAAGGCCGGCGCAACAACGCACGCTGCCCAATGACCGCTGCGCAGGCAGGCGCCGAGTTCGGCGGCCCACGCGCCGCGCAACAGGCTATCGACCTTCTTGTAGGCAATCGTGCCTTCACCAAGCAGCGGCGCCAGCCGTTCGACGATCTCGACGCTCTCTGCCTTGGCAAGCTCGCGCGTTCCGCTATCGATCGCAAGACTTCGCGACTTGTCTGTCGAGAGCGCCACCGGCCAGGTCACGTCGAACGGTCCGCACAGCCCGACGAACTCGGCCGCGGTGTCGAGCGCACCGGTGAGGTCGTCGGCGAGGAGGCGGACGCTCGTCATCGTCATGCCGCTCCTGCGCGCTTGTTCGCGAAGATCTTGTCCGGATTCATCAGGCCGTTCGGGTCGAGCAGTTGCTTGACGCCGCGCATCAGGTCGATATCGAGCGGATCGGCCACGCGCGCGAGCCGGCCGCGATTGGTGATCCCGATGCCGTGCTCGGCGCTGATGGCGCCACCCTGCGCCGCCGTCTCGTTGTCGACGATCTCGTTGATCTCCGCCACCAGGTCAGCCGTCGTCGCGGGGTCGCTGCACCGATCGCGGTCGATCAGGGCGACCACGTGAATATTGCCGTCGCCGATATGGCCGTGCATCACCACGCGCGCATGCGGGACGGCCGCCATAATCCTGGCCTCGACATTGGTGACGAACGCGGCCTGCCGCTCCAGCGGAACCACGCTGTCGTGCGACACTACATAGCCGCTGCGCTTGTTGCCTTCGGACACGCTGTGCCGCACCGCCCAGATCGCCTTCGCCTGCGCGAGGCTCGATGCGAGCACGGCATCTTCGGCAAGGCCCGCATCCATCGCGTCCGACAGCACGGTGGCCAAGGGATCGTTGAGGTCGATCCCGGCCAGCGTGTCGGTCAGTTCGACGATCAGGTACCACGGCGTGGTGAGTTCGAAGGGAATGGTGACATGCGGCACGGTCTCGGCGATCGCCTCGATCTGGCTCCGCGACATGATTTCAAGGCTGCCGAGCCGGTCGCCGACCGCACCGCGCAGGCGCTGCATGATCTGCAGGGCCTGCTCGACGTTCTGCAGCTTGAGCAGCGCCAGAGCCGAGCTGCGCGGCGGCGCAAACAGTTTCAGCACCGCGGCCGTGACAATGCCGAGCGTCCCCTCCGCACCGATGAAGAGCTGCTTGAGCGCATAACCCGTGTTGTCCTTGCGCAGCGCGCGCAGGCCGTTGAAGATGCGTCCGTCCGGCAGCACCACTTCCAGCCCGAGCACCAGATCGCGCATCGGTCCGTAGCGCAGCACCGCCGTGCCGCCGGCATTGGTGGAGATATTGCCGCCGATCTGGCAGGAGCCCTCGGCGCCGAGGCTCAACGGAAAATAACGGTCCACCGCCGTGGCCGCGGCCTGCACCTCGGCGAGGATGCAGCCGGCCTCAACTGTAATGGTGTTGGCGAGCGGGCTGACATCACGCACGCGCCGCAGGCGGTCGAGCCGGATTACGACATTGAACGCGCCGTCGTCAGGTGTGGCGGCGCCGCACATGCCGGTGTTGCCACCCTGGGGGACGATAGAGAGCCGCTTGTCGACACAATAGCGGACGACCGCGGCCACCTCGGCGGTCGAGCCGGGCTTGACGACCGCAACAGCATGGCCGCGATAGCGTCCGCGCCAGTCCACCACATAGGCCTCCTGATCACCGGTGGAATCGATGACGTAATTGTCGCCGACGATCGCCTTCAATTCAGCAAGCACATCCTGGAAGGATTCGGGCATCGGATCGCCTCGTCGCCGGCGTCGCGCTAGGCGACCGCCGCGGCATTCGCGCCGGCGTTCGCAAGCAGCTCTTTCAGATAGGAAGCCGGCAGCGACTCGAGCGGTGGCCGCAGGCGCTGCCATCCGGGATGGCCGGTGCGCTCGGCGACCAGCGCCTTCAGCGAGGCCATCTGCGAGAATCGTGAGACAAGCTCGCGCGCCTTCACGATGCGCGCCTGTGCCGCGGCGAGGTCGGCGTCATCGTCGCCCTTGCCGAAATGCCGGTAGACATGGGCAAGGTCGCGCGCGACGAGGTTGGAGGTCGCGGTGATGCAACCCGCTCCGCCCTTGCGCAATAGCGGCAGGAGCAGCGGATCCGCGCCGGTCAGCACCGAGAAGCCCGGGAAGCGCTCGACCATCGCGGTCATGTTGGCGAAGTCGCCGGAGGAATCCTTGATACCGACGAAGGTCGTCGGATAGGCCGCCCGCAACCGCTCGATCAAGGCATGCGAGATCGGCTGCATCGACATCTGCGGAATATGGTAGAGCACGATCTTGAGCCGCGCATCGCCAAGCCGCTGCACGACTTCGCTGTAGGAGGCGTAGACGCCATCGTCGGTGACGCCCTTGTAGTAGAATGGCGGGAGCATCACCACGGTATCGACGCCGACCGAGAGCGCATGACGCGTCAGCGCAATGGTGTCGCTGAGCGCCGCGACGCCTGTTCCGGGCAGTAGCCGGTTCGGCGCGATGCCGTCGCGTACGACGGCCTCGAGCAGCGCCGTGCGTTCACTGACCGAAAAGGAGTTGGCCTCGCCGGTGGTGCCGAGCATCGCGATGCCGTCGCAGCCCTCGCTCAGGAGATAGCGGCAATGCGCGACGAAGCGTGCGTGGTCGGGGCTGAGCTCGGCGTCGAGCGGCGTCAGCGCGGCGCAGAACACGCCATGAGGATGCAGGGATGATGTCGACAAAGGTTCCTCCGATCGCCCGAATGCTATTGTTCGGAATGCGAACATTTGTTATATTTGCTGCACTCTCCTAGAGCCGGACCGGCGTTGCCGTCAAGGGCCGCCGGCCAGCGTTCTTGCAAGTGGGCATTGACGAGATGGCAAAGACCTCGAAGCGCGCACCGGCGACCGCGCCGAAAAATCCGAAGAACTATGTCGCATCCGTCGGCAAGGCGTTCGCCGTGCTGCAGAGTTTTTCCAGCGACGCCTTCGAATTGACGCTCAGCGAGATTGCCGCGCGCGCCGAGCTTGATCGCGGAACAGCGTTCCGGCTGATCCAGACGCTGATCGAGCTCGGTTATCTGCAACCCGTCCCGCAGAGCCGCCGGTTCCGGCTCGGCGTCGCCTGCCTCGATCTCGGCTACACGGTGCTGTCAGGCGGAACGCTGCGCGCTTTGGCCGAGCCGTTGCTGCGCGACCTCGTGCCAGCGGTGAGCGACGCAGCCTCGCTCGGCGCGCTCGACGGAAGCGACGTGATCTACCTCGCCCGCGTCGGCACCGGCCTCGACCGGCACAAGATGGACCGCCGGCCCGGCGCGCGCATTCCGGCTTACAGCGCCGCCCTCGGCCATATCCTGCTGGCGCACCTGCCGCGAGACGAGCAGATACGCCGGCTGGAATTGCGACCGCGCATCAAATTGTCGGAGCGGACGCTAACGGATCTCGATGCCCTGCTCGACCGGCTCGATCTGGTGAGGCGGCAGGGCCACGCGATCTCCGACGGCGAAAACGCCTACGGCCTGCGCACGCTGGCAGCGCCGATCTTCGATGCGCAAGGTTCGGTGACGGCCGGCTTGAGCGTGACGGTCGATGCGACGCGCATGGAGATGACGGCGTTCCGCGACCAGGCCCTGCCCCCACTGACGCGTGTCGCGGCCGTCGTGCAGGATCTCGCAATCAAGGCCGGCCTGTCGAACTAGCGGCGCGGCGCTGCCCGCAACGCCCTAGGTCGTTGCCGTCGCCTGCCGTGCGGAAGCCGCGCGACCGGCGCTCTTGCGCCGCCACTTCTCCAGCGACAGCGGCAATTCTTCCGCGGCCTCGACCCGGTTACGGCCGGTGCGTTTGGCCTGATAGAGCGCGGTGTCGGCCGCCGCCAGCAGCACCTCGAGTTCCGTGCCCGCCGGGCCGCCGGCAACGCCGATGCTGACAGTGGTGACGACCGGACCTTCCTCGCAGACGATGTTGGACGCCTCGAACGCTTCGCGCACGCGCTCGGCCACGATCACGCCCTCCTCCAGCGGACACGCCAGCAGCGCCGCGAACTCCTCGCCACCGATGCGCCCCGACAGGTCGCTGATACGCAAACTGCTGACCACCACGGTGGAGAACAGTTTGAGGATTTCGTCGCCGGCGGGATGGCCGAAGCGGTCGTTGATGCTCTTGAAATGGTCGATGTCGAAAATCATCACCGTCACCGGCCGCCCCGCGGCGGCCTCGCGTTCGATCACGCGGTTGCAGGCTTCCGTAAAACCGCGACGGTTCAACATGCCGCTCAGGGGATCGACCGAGGCCGCAGTCTTGTGCACCGTCACGGCGCGGTCGGATACCAACATGAAGATGACGAAGACCGTACCGATCGCATACAGGATCAGTTCGATCGAGAACGCCGTCACCCAGATGCTGCTGGTAAAGGTCTCGTCATGCGGGCGCAGCAGGCTGCCGAGCAGGAGCGGCAGCATCAGCACGCAACCATGCATCACCGGCACGGCAATCGACGGCCAGCGCGACTGCATCGTCCGCCGCCGCTCGTTCCACAATTCGGATGCCGTTAGCGCGGCGTAGATCGCAACGATCGATGCTCCGACGATCAGCCGCATGGCCGGATTCAGCGACGGCAGGGCCAGCATCGTGCCGACCCAAGCGACCGCGCCAAGCACGAGCCCCAACAGATTGGGCTTGCGCCCGAGGAATACGCGCGAGGCGTTCCAGACCATGCCGCACGCGATAAAGCCGACGGCATGCAGCGCCAGCAACAACGGCTCGCCGAGCGCAGCACCGCCGATGGTCCAGATCGCTACCGACGCCGCGCCGAGCAGATAGGCCGATCCCCACCACTTCAGGGCCGGGATGTTGTCCTGTTTGCCGAAAAGAACCAGCATGGCCCCGAGCATGCCGGCAACCATCGTGGCAAACAGATATAGCGTGGAAGTATCGAATGACATGGGCTCACCCGAGCGCGTGTGATGCAACTTGTTCGGCGCGCACTGAAATGCAATTTCAGCGCCATCGCATCGTCGACACTAGGAGGGCCGTGTTCCAATTTCGTGAGTGCGGGTAAGCAAGTTTTCACGAAAATCCGTGGTTACCCATCACCAAATAGTAAGCAAAAAGGGCGCCGATCGGCGCCCTCTTTCGTCTGGTGAATGCAGCAATCCGCTGCAAATTTTAGCGAAGCAATTAGCGCTTCGAGAACTGGAACGACTTGCGCGCTTTCGCCCGGCCGTACTTCTTGCGTTCAACGGTACGGGAGTCGCGGGTCAGGAAGCCGCCCTTCTTGAGCACACCGCGCAGATCCGGCTCGAAATTGGTCAAAGCCTTCGAGATGCCGTGACGCACGGCACCCGCCTGGCCCGACAGGCCGCCGCCCGCGACGGTGCAGATGACGTCGTACTGGCCGTTGCGCGCAGCGGCGACCAGCGGCTGCTGGATCAGCATGCGCAGAACCGGGCGGGCGAAATAGACTTCAACCTCGCGGGTGTTGACCGTGATCTTGCCGGCACCCGGCTTGATCCAGACACGGGCGACCGCGTCCTTGCGCTTGCCGGTGGCATAGGCGCGGCCGTACTTGTCGACCTTCTTGACGTACTTCGGCGCCTCCGGAGACGCCGTCTTCAGCGAAGCCAACTGGTCGAGCGACTGCATGGTATCCGACATCTTATGCGGCCCTCATGTTCTTGCGGTTCATCGAAGCGATATCAACCTTCTCGGGCTGCTGGGCTTCATGCGGATGTTCGGCGCCGGGGTAGACGCGCAGATTGCCCATCTGCACGCGGCCGAGCGGACCACGCGGAATCATGCGCTCGATGGCCTTCTCGACCACGCGCTCGGGGAAACGGCCCTCGAGGATCGACTTCGCGGTACGTTCCTTGATGCCGCCGATGAAGCCGGTGTGCTTGTAGTAGACCTTGTTGTCGCGCTTGCGACCGGTCAGCACCACATGCGCCGCGTTGATGATGATGACGTTGTCACCGCAATCGACATGCGGGGTGTAGGTGGGCAGATGCTTGCCGCGCAGGCGCATGGCGACGAGGGTGGCGAGACGACCGACCACCAGACCTTTGGCGTCGATCAGCACCCACTTCTTGGTCACCTCGGCGGGCTTTGCCGAATAGGTTTTCATGTGAGGAAATCCGTGAAAATGGAAATCGGCGCCAGATGCGCCGAACTGGCGGGTTTCTAGAGAACGGGATGCTGTCCGTCAACGCCAATGTTCGCAAATTATACCAGCAAAAACAACCGCTTAGAAATATGGTGTAATATTACCGCGAAAAACCCTACATGTTTGGAATGGAATAGGTTGCCGTCACATGGGCGATCGGGTCAGGTGACGAACCGGACAACAGGTTGACCTCGCCGACCGCCAGCCGCTTGCCGAGCTTCAACAGCTTCGCCGCAGCCAGCACGTCCTGTCCCGGCTGGCCCTTGCGCAGGAAATTGATGTTGAGATTGGTCGTTACCGCGAGCCCCACCGGGCCGATCGCCGAGAGCAGCACCACATACATCGCAAAATCGGCCATCGCCATCAGCGTCGGTCCCGACACCGTGCCGCCTGGACGCAGCATGCGCTCGTCATAGCGCCGCCGCAGCAGGCAGGTCTCGCCATCGGCGCTCTCGATGGTGATGTCGCCGTCGCTGAAGGCTTGCGGAAATTCCTCGCGGAGGAACTTCTCCAGCTCAGCCACGCTCATTTTCGCTGCCGCCATGCTACCCCTGCCCTCGATTAAGACCGCCTGTTACATTAGGTTGTCAGCAAAGCCCAAAGGAAAATAGTCGGAGTGGAAACCCCGGAAATGCCCGCCCAGACTGCCCGCGCACCCACGCCGCAACCTCCGATCCTGCTGCAGGAAAATGTCGGCACCATCCGCGTGCTCACCCTGAACCGGCCGGCCGCCCGCAACAGCCTGTCGGAGGGCCTGATCGCCGAGTTGCACGGCGCGTTGAAGGACATCCACGACGACAACAGCGTCCGCGCCGTCGTCATCGCAGCCAACGGTCCGGCCTTCTCCGCGGGCCACGACATGAAGGAACTGACCGCCCGACGCAGCGATGCCGATCGCGGTCGCGCCTATTTCGGGCAGATCATGAACGCCTGCAGCGCGATGATGCAGGCCGTCGTACATCTGCCGAAGCCTGTTGTCGCTGCCGTGCAGGGCATCGCGACCGCTGCCGGTTGCCAGCTCGTCGCGAGCTGCGATCTCGCTGTTGCTTCCGAAGCCGCGGGCTTTGCCACCCCCGGCGTCGATATCGGCCTGTTCTGCTCGACGCCGATGGTGGCGCTGTCGCGCAACGTGCCGCGCAAGCAGGCGATGGAGATGCTGCTCACGGGCGAGCCGATTTCGGCGGCGACGGCGAAGAATATCGGGCTCGTCAACCGCGTCGTCGCCGCCGGCACCGAGCGCGATGCCGCAATCGCGCTGGCGCAAAAGGTCGCGCTCAAATCCGCCTATACCGTCAAGCTCGGCAAGGAGGCGTTCTATCGCCAGGCTGAAATGAGTCTTGCCGACGCCTATCGCTATGCGGCGGAGGTGATGACCGAGAACATGATGGCGCGTGATGCCGAGGAAGGCATCGGCGCCTTCATCGAGAAGCGCGAGCCGAAATGGCAGGACAAGTGACGACGTAATTTCTGCGTCGTCATTCCGGGATGGTCCGCAGGACCAGACCCGGAATCTCGAGATTCTCAGGTGCGCAATTGCGCACCATAGTTCGATACTTTGTATCGCCCCGGAACCGGATAGAAAATGAACCACGACAATTACGACGACAACTACATCCGCAGCATCCTCAACGGCGTGAAATCAATCGCGATGGTCGGGGCATCGCCGGTCAATGTGCGGCCGAGCTACTTCGCCTTCAAATACCTGGCGCAGCGCGGCTATGACATGATTCCGGTCAATCCCGGCCATGTCGGCAAGAGCCTGCTCGGAAAACCCTTCGTCGCCTCGCTGTGGGATATCGGCCGTCCCGTCGACATGATCGACATCTTCCGCAATTCCAGCCACATCATGCCCGTCGTCGACGAGGCCCTGACATTGTCGCCGCCGCCGAAGGTGATCTGGATGCAGCTCGGGGCGCGTGATGACGCGGCCGCCGAGAAAGCCGAAGCGGCCGGCCTCAAGGTCGTGATGAACCGCTGCCCGAAGATCGAGTACGGGCGGCTCTCGTCGGAAATTTCATGGATGGGAGTCAATTCGCGCACGCTGAGCTCGAAACGCGCACCGATCCCCACCCAAGGCATGCGGCTGTCGTTGAACCGGATGAGCGTCGGCGGCGGCGCGACGGCCGCATCGGATCGTGCTGCGAAGAACAAAAGCGAGCCGACGTGAAGCAATGCGAGACGATTATTTCCACGATACGATCTAACTAAGCAGACCCGTTTTCAGTTCCCCACCTATCAACGCCTCGCCTTGACGGCGGGCGCGACCACGATCAGCATCGTCAACATATTTCGAGCAAGCCACAGAACAGGACGCACAGAATGACCGACCGTCTCCCGGGATTTTCTACCCTTGCCGTGCACGCCGGCGCGCAGCCCGATCCCACCACCGGCGCGCGGGTGACGCCGATCTATCAAACCACGTCCTTCGTGTTCAACGATGCCGACCATGCCGCCTCGCTGTTCGGGCTGCAGGCATTTGGCAACATCTATACCCGCATCGGCAACCCAACCACCGCCGTGCTCGAAGAGCGCATTGCGGCGCTGGAAGGCGGCACCGCGGCGCTGGCGGTTGCGTCGGGACACGCGGCGCAGGTCGTCGTGCTGCAGCAGTTATTGATGCCGGGCGACGAGTTCATCGCCGCGCGAAAACTTTATGGCGGCTCGATCAACCAGTTCACCCATGCGTTCAAGAGCTTTGGCTGGAACGTGGCGTGGGCCGATCCCGATGACATCGCCAGTTTCGAGCGCGCGGTGACCCCACGCACCAAGGGAATCTTCATCGAATCGATCGCCAACCCCGCCGGCAGCATCACCGACATCGAGGCGATCGCGGAAGTGGCGCGCAAGGCCGGCGTGCCGCTGATCGTCGACAACACGCTGGCGACGCCCTACTTGATCCGCCCGATCGATCACGGCGCCGACATCGTCGTGCACTCGCTGACGAAATTCCTGGGCGGTCACGGCAATTCGCTCGGTGGCATCATCGTCGATGCCGGCACCTTCGACTGGTCGAAGGACAACAAGTATCCGATGCTCAACGAACCGCGCCCGGAATATCATGGCATCCGGATCCAGGAGACGTTTGGCAATTTCGCCTTCGCGATCGCCTGCCGCGTGCTGGGCTTGCGCGACCTCGGGCCGGCGCTGTCGCCGTTCAACGCCTTCATGATCCTGACCGGTATCGAGACCCTGCCGCTGCGCATGCAGAAGCATTGCGAGAATGCCAAGGCGGTCGCGGAATTTCTGGCCGGCCATCCGGCGGTGGCGTCGGTGAACTATTCGGGCCTCGCCAGCGACAAGTACAACAAGCTCGCGCGCAAATACGCGCCGAAGGGCGCCGGTGCGGTGTTCACCTTCAGCCTGAGGGGTGGCTACGACGCCGGCGTCAGCCTGGTGTCGAACCTGCAACTGTTCTCGCATCTGGCCAATGTCGGCGACACCCGCTCGCTGGTGATTCACCCGGCGTCGACCACGCACAGCCAGCTCGACGACGAGGCCAAGGTGCGGTCTGGCGCGGCGCCCGATGTCGTGCGTTTGTCGATCGGCATCGAGGACAAGGAAGATCTGATCGCGGATCTGGAGCAGGCGCTGAGCGTATAGTCTCTTGCGGTCATTCCGGGACGATGCGCAGCATCGAACTATGGTGCGCAATTGCGCACCTGAGAATCTCGAGATTCCCCGGGGTGCAATTGCACCCCTGAGGTCTGGTGCTTCGCACCATCCCGGAATGACAGAATCAGCCTTAGAAATCACAAGCCTCTCGTTAACGCCCATTCCGGCATAAAGTGGCGCTGAACTGCCCTTGATGATTCGGAGCCGACGATGCTGCGCTGGATGACGCCATTCCTGGTCGCGATTTTCGCGGTCGGAACCGCTACGGCCGAAGAGCCCGGAGCTCCGAAGGCCGCCGATAGCCCCGCCGCAGCAAAGCCTGCCGATCCGTCTGCCGCCGCCACGCCAACGGACAACCCGGCAACTGCCAAGCCTGCCGGGATCCCGGCCCCGGTGAAGCGCGCCGACAAATCTGCCGCCAGCAAGCGTGCAGCGGTCCGCGCCGCCAGCAATCTGCCGCCCGGCCTGCCCCGTACCCATTACAATTACCGGACCACCGTCGCCCCGGCCGCAGCTCCCCTCTATGTGCGACGCGGCCGCACCCTGGTGGTCGAGGAGGAAACTCCCGTGCTGTTCGCGCCGATCGACGTGGTGGCCGCCTATGCGCCGCGCATCTTCGGCACGCCGCTCTTGCCGGGATCATCGACACTGTCCGGCTATTACGGGACCAGCCATTCCTACAGTTATGACGGCCCCTATTATGGCGGCCCCTATGAGCCGTATTGGAATCGCCTGCCGTACGCTTGCGGCGTGTACGGATACTGCTAAACGCGCATCAGCCAATAACGGAGACGGACGACCGACGTGGCAGGGGCAACGCGGAAAGCAAGCAAGACGGGCGCAGCCAATGCGATCACGGCGGACCTCGTCGCCGTCCTCGTTGCCGTCACCGACGGCGAGCCGAAGATCATGACCATCGCCAACGACGGCGCGCTGCCGAGCGGGCCGTTCGAATTCGCGCACCGCTCGCTGCAGACGGGATTGCGGGCGTGGGTCGAGGCGCAGACCGGCCACCCGCTCGGCTATGTCGAGCAGCTCTACACCTTCGCCGATCGCGGGCGAGGCGGCGATGCGAAGTCGCCGCATTCGATCTCTATCAGCTATCTGGGACTGACGCGCGAAGACAAGGTCGGCCAGGGTTTTCAGGCGCATTGGTCCGGCTGGTACGAATATTTTCCGTGGGAGGATCAGCGGGCCGGCCTGCCCACTTCGCTCGCAAAGACATTGGCATCGCGGCTGCGAGCGTGGGCAAAATCCGCCGAGACCACGGGCCTGCAGCGCGAACGCTGGCAGCGCGCCGCGATCACCTTCGGGCTCGACGAGCGCGACTGGAACGAGGAACTGGTGTTGCAGCGCTATGAGCTGCTTTACGAAGCCGGCCTCATTCCCGAAGCGGCGCGGGACCGCCGCAGCACCTCGGCGGTCATTCCCGGCCGTCCCATGACCGGCGATCATCGTCGCATTCTCGCCACCGGGATCGCGCGGCTGCGCGCCAAGATCAAATACCGGCCCGTGGTGTTCGAATTGATGCCGGCGGAATTCACCCTGTTGCAACTGCAACGCAGCGTTGAGGCGCTTGCAGGCCGCCTGGTGCACAAGCAAAATTTCCGCCGCCTGATCGAACAGCAGCAACTCGTTGAGGAAACTGGCGCAATCGCCGCCGACACCGTCGGCCGCCCCGCCAAATTGTTCAGGTTCCGCCACGGCGTGCTGGCGGAACGGGCTGTGGCCGGAACCAAGCTCCCGCTATCGCGCACTTGACTTCGATTATGCTCAGGATAAGTATAAGCCAAGATATACTCACGGAGAGTATAAATGGCCAATATCAGTTCCACCGCGCTCGCTCGCACCTCCCCGCTTTACGACCGCGTCAAACGGGTCATTCCGCCGCCTGAATGGGCGGTTTTCGCCGAGGATGTCGACGCCATCCTCGACCTGAAGCGAAGCCGCAATGCGGTCATCCTCGCGCACAATTATCAGACGCCTGAAATCTTCCACGGCGTCGCCGACATCGTCGGCGACAGCCTGTTGCTGGCGCGCGAAGCCACCAAGGTCGATGCGGACGTCATCGTGTTGGCCGGCGTGCACTTCATGGCCGAGACGGCCAAGCTGTTGAATCCGGAAAAGACCGTGCTGATCCCCGACCTCGGGGCGGGCTGCTCCCTCGCCGAATCCATCACGGCGCAGGATGTGCGGCTGATGCGGCAGCGCTATCCCGGCGTCCCCGTCGTCACCTATGTCAACACTTCGGCCGCGGTGAAGGCGGAATCCGACATCTGCTGCACCTCCGGCAACGCGCTCAAGGTCGTGGAATCGCTCAGCGTCGAACGCGTCATCATGCTGCCGGATGAATATCTGGCGCAGAACATCGCCGCGCAGACCAACGTGAAGATCATCGCATGGAAGGGCCATTGCGAGGTGCACGAGCTGTTTACGGCATCCGACGTCCGGCAACTGCGCGAAAACCATCCTGACGTAACCATCCTGGCGCATCCGGAGTGCCCGCCCGAAGTGGTGGCGGAAGCCGACTTCTCCGGCTCGACAGCCGCAATGTCGGACTTCGTCGGCAAACAGCGGCCGCCCCGCGTCGTCCTGCTGACGGAATGCTCGATGAGCGACAACGTCGCGGTGCTCCACCCCGATGTCGAGTTCATCCGGCCCTGCAATCTCTGCCCGCACATGAAGCGGATCACGCTGAAGAACATCCGCGATGCGCTGGAGACCGGCCAGCACGAGGTGACGATCGATCCTGCGATCGCCGCACCCGCCCGGCGCGCTGTCGAAAGGATGCTGGCAATATGAGCACGGATATCTCAGCGCTTAACAATTTTCCCGTCATCATCGGCGGCGGCGCCGCCGGATTGATGACGGCGCTGCAGATGGCGCCCGAGCCTGTGGTGCTGTTGTCAAAGGCACCGCTGGGTGCGGAAGCCTCCAGCCTGTGGGCGCAGGGCGGATTGGCCGCCGCAATGGGCGAAGACGATGCCCCTGTCCTGCATCTCGCCGACACCCTCGCCGCAGGCGCGGGCCTTTGCGACGAGGCCGTCGCAAGCCGGATCGTTCACGCGGCCCCTGCTGCCGTTGAACATCTCGCAAAGCTTGGCGTCGCCTTCGACCGCCGGTCCGATGGCGGCTGGCGGCTTGGCCTCGAAGCCGCGCATAGCCGCAACCGGATCGTGCACGCCACCGGCGACGGCACCGGGCGCGAAATCATGCGGGCGCTGATCGCAGCCGTGCGCCGCTGTCCTTCCATTACTCTTCTTGACGGAGTCGAGGCCCGGAGCCTGATCGTCGAGGACAATGCCATCAAGGGCGTCGTTGCGGTGAACGCGCAGGGTCCGCTCACGATCGTCACCGGCCGCATCGTGATCGCGACGGGCGGTGTCGGCGGCCTGTTTTTGGAAAGCACCAACCCGGCCGGCTGCTTCGGCCAGGGGCTGGCGCTGGCGGCCCGCGCGGGCGCCAAACTCTCCGATCTCGAGTTCGTGCAGTTTCACCCGACCGCCTTCGACGGCCCGTCGCGCCCGATGCCGCTGGTGACCGAAGCCGTGCGCGGCGACGGCGCGATCCTGATCGACGACACCGGACAACGGTTCATGGCGGACCAGCCAGGCGCCGAACTCGCGCCCCGCGACATCGTCGCGCGCGCGGTCTGGCGTCGCCGCGCCGAGGGTCATCGCGTCTTCCTCGACGCACGCAAACATCCGGGAGCGGAATTTGCAAAACGCTATCCCGTGATCTCCGCCTTCTGCAAAATGGCAGGGATCGATCCGGCGACCGATCCGATTCCGGTGCGGCCGGCGGTGCACTACCACATGGGCGGTATTGCCGTTGACATCGAAGGCCGCAGCACCGTGAACGGTCTCTGGGCCTGCGGCGAAGCCAGCCGCACCGGGCTGCATGGCGCCAACCGGCTCGCCAGCAATTCGCTGATGGAAGCGATTGTCTGCGCGCAATGGGTGGCCGAGAGCGTACGGACTGCAAGCGGCGACCCGCTGAAGGCACGCGCCGCCGACGCGTCTCCGCCGGCATCCGATCCTTCGGCCGTAAGGCCGATCCTGTCGCAAGGCCTCGGCGTGCTCCGCGAGCGGCACGGTATCGAACGCGCCATCCGCGGCCTCTATCCGCTGGCCAACGGCAGGAGTGCAGCTTCCGATCCGGCTCTGGTGGGATTGATGATCGCGGTCGCAGCCTTGCAGCGCGAGGAAAGCCGCGGCGGACACTTTCGCAGCGACTTCCCCGACACCCTGCCTTCAGCCGCGCCTTCGATTATCTCGCTTGCGGACGCATTCGATGCCGCGCGCGACCTCGTTGAAACCGGATCCCTGTCTGTCGGGAGTGCCAAGCCGTGACCCTTACTCCGCTTCTGCCGCTCATGTACGAGCCGCTGGTTCGAACCGCCCTGCTCGAAGATCTCGGGCGCGCCGGCGACATCACCGCCGATGCGATCGTTCCGGCCGACCGGCGCGCCTCGCTGGTGCTGCGCGCGCGCCAGCCCGGCGTCGTGGCCGGACTCGACATCGCGCGCTGCGCCTTTCAATTCGTCAATCCAGCAATCCAACTCGCCGCCGAGCGGCCTGACGGCAGCGTCGTGGCGCCGGGCGATGTGATCGCCGCCATCGAGGGCCCGGCACGCGGGCTGTTGACCGGCGAACGAACAGCGCTGAACTTCCTCTGCCATCTCAGCGGCGTCGCCACGGCGACGGCCACGCTGGTATCAGCCGCGCAAGGCACCAAGGCGCGCATCGTCTGCACCCGCAAGACTACGCCCGGATTGCGCACGCTGGAAAAATACGCCGTTCGCGCCGGCGGCGGCAGCAACCACCGCTTCGGCCTCGACGATGCCATCCTGATCAAGGACAACCACATCGCGCTGGCCGGTGATGTCAGAACTGCGATCGAGCGCGCCAAGGCGCATGCCGGCCACCTCGTCAAGATCGAGGTCGAGGTCGATACGCTGCCCCAGCTCGAACAGGCGCTTGCAATCGGCGTGGACGCCGTGCTGCTCGACAACATGACAGTCGAGCAATTGCGGCAGGCGGTGGCGATGACCGGCGACCGGGCGATCACGGAAGCTTCCGGCCGCATTACGGCTGAGACCACCAGGGCGATCGCCGCGACCGGCGTCGACTTGATTTCGGCCGGCTGGCTGACGCACAGCTCCGCCGCGCTCGACATCGGGCTCGACTATCTCGGACTTAATCGGCAGGCGGCTTAGTTATCGGCGGACTACTCGGCCGCCCGCATGGCCGCCTTGTCCTCGCGCATCAGGCGGTTGTTGCGCCGGACCACCGAATAGGTCGCGAGCGCAAACAGGATCACCAAGAGCTGGATCGACAGCGCTTCAAGTGTCGGATTCAGGCCGATCGCAGTCAGGAACGCTGAGCCCTTGACCTCGGTGACCGTGATGATCGCCTGCTCCTGGAACTCCTGCACCGCCTCGCCGATGAACTTGACCGCCATCACGAACAGGAATGCCGAGGTGACGATGAACAGCGGCCGCAGCGGAAGCTTCCGCGCGATCAGGTTGATGAAATAGAACAGCACGGCGAGAGCTGCCGCCGCCGCGGCAAGGCCGGCGAACAGGCCCGCACTCCAGCCGCCTTCGGTCTTGGCCAGCGCGTTGATGAACAGAACGGTCTCCGCGCCCTCGCGAAACACCGCAAAGAAGGCCAGCGCACCGACCGCCCATATCGTATCCTGCGACAGCGCCTGATCAGCCTTGTGCGCGAGGTAATCCTGCCATCCACGGGGATCCTGCTTCACCATCAGCCAACCGCTGACGTAGAGCATCAGGGCGGCGGCAAGTAAAATGATAATGCCTTCCAGGACGTCGCTGTGATCGCCCGAATTCAGCACCGCGAACAGCCAGGCGGCGATGAAGCTGGCTCCCACGGCGACAAGCGCGCCGCCATACAGTGCCTTGATGCGGTGACCCGCGCCGGCCTTGGTCAGATACCCCGCCAGCGCTGCGATCACGAGCATGGCTTCGAGCCCCTCGCGGAGCAGGATGACGGCGGCCTGGACGAATGCTGACGACATGAAACGGGACCTGTTTTTGTTTCGTTTTATCGTCCAGACCGTCCAAGTAAAGCGGTCCGCTCCCACACAAATACGTCAGGGCGCGAGAATGCCCGGAAATTTGGGCACTTCCGAAAAGCGCAGCAGATTAGAATCGCTCCATTTCAGCCGGGTTGCCCGAGCGGCAGAACCAGCTTCTGCCGGTCGGGCTCGGCGCGACGCGCGACCAGGCGCTCGGTTTGCAGGACCACAAGCGTCAGCACCACGATCGCGACCGCCTGATGCGCCAGCGCCAGATCGATCGGCACCTGATGCAGCAGCGTGAGGATACCGAGCACGGCCTGCAGCATGATCGCCGCGACCAGCCACCAGGCGCCGCCGATGATGGCCGCTCCGGCGCGCGAGCGAACCGCGTCGACCGCATGCCACAGCGCCAGCGCCAGCAGCGCATAGGCCGTCATGCGATGTTGGAACTGCACGGTGAGTGTGTTGTCGAACAGATTGCGCCACCACGGCTCCTCGAACCATAGCCGCGCCGCCGACGGAATGAAGGCGCCGTCGATTTCCGGCCAGGTGTTATAGACCCTGCCCGCCCGCAGGCCCGCGACCAGCGCGCCAAAATAAAGCTGAACGAACGTCACGATGAGCAAGGCCATCCCGGAGACCTTCAGCCGCATCGGAAAAGCAGCTTGGGGACGCCAGGTCATCCGCCTCAGCGTCCAGACGATCGACGCGAAGATAATCAGCGCCAGCACCAGATGCGTCGCCAGGCGATATTGCGACACCTCGGTCCGTTGCGAGAGGCCCGACGCCACCATCCACCAGCCGACCGCGCCCTGCAACGCGCCGAGGCCGAAGATCAGCCACAGCCGCCTTTTCAATTCGGCGCTGAACGCGCCCCGCCACAGGAAGTACAGGAACGGCAGCAGGTACACCGCGCCGATCACGCGCCCGAGCAGGCGGTGGCTCCATTCCCACCAGAAGATGGTCTTGAAATCGGCAAGGCTCATGCCGGCATTGAGTTCGCGGTATTGCGGGATCGCCTTGTAGCCCTCGAACGCTTGCGTCCATTGCGCCTCGTTGAGCGGCGGCAGCGTGCCGGTAACCGGCTTCCACTCCACGATCGACAATCCGGATTCGGTCAGCCGCGTGGCGCCGCCGACCAGCACCATGACGGCGATCAGCGCGGCGACCACGATCAGCCACCATCTGACGGCGGTGGCATGCGCGGCCTGCGGTGTGGAACTAGCGGTCATAAAACCCGTCTTGAAGCCCGTCTCAGAGGCCGTTCTGGCTTGCCCCGAAGGCGCGCTTGATTGAATTGGCGCGCCCCTTATAGTCCGCCCCTTCCCGCGCGCAACCCGCCACGAGCCTGACATATCCGCCATGACGATACGCACCCGCAAATTCTTCGGAACCATCGCCCTGCTGGTGCTGGTCGTGGTGTGGTCGCTGTTGGGCATGACCATCGCCCAGACGCCGTGGCTGGCCCGTTCGGGCCTGCTGCAGGCGATCTTCTATGTCGTGGCCGGGCTTGGATGGGTGCTGCCTGCGATGCCGATCGTAAGCTGGATGTCGCGGCCCGATCGCGCCGCTTAGAAGATTCTTGTTTTGACGCGTTTTCTTCACGCGAACCGGTATCCACTTCGCTTGAAAACGCTCTAGACCCAATTGTCCCGGGTCGGCCTGACTGCGGGAAACATCATCCCCGACAGCATCACCCGCATCATGCGCAGGGATTGCTGTCGTCCGTCCCAGGCGATCCGCGGCAGCGCGTGCAGATTGGTATATCCCCTGGCCTCGACGATTCCCGGGATAGTGGATACCGCGCTGGCGAAACCAGCCTCCTGCCCCATGACCACGTGCTCCCGCCGCCAGGATTGCCGATCGCCGAAGGGATAGGCGAAGTGCTTGACGGGGCGGCGCAAGGCGGTCTCGGCGACCGCCTTGCCCATCGTCATCTCGCGCTGCGCGTCCGTCCCTTTCAGATTCGACAACGCGGCATAGTTCACGGTCGCGCTGCCGATCGTCACCAGCGGATCGGCGGCGAGTTTCGCCAGGTCGTCCCAATCCATCGACTGAGCGCGCGACAGCGCTGCGAGATCGACGGAGTATCGCGTGCAGAGATCGTGGATCGCGAACGAAAGATCCGGCGGCGGCAGGGTCCGCAGCCAGCTCGCCAGAAATTCGAAAGTGTCATGCTTCTCCACCACGCTGCCGGTTGCGAAACGCCGCTCCTTGCGATCGATCACCAGGCTGATGCGCTCCTCGCGCGCGATCATCTCTTCCAGCGCGAGCCACCAGGCTTCGCCGAGCCCGTCCGGAAACGCGGTCGGCAGGTAGACGGTGAAGGGCACGCGGTGCTTTGCCAGCACCGGATAGGCCTGCGTGATTACATCCTTGCAGCCGCCGTCAAAGGTCAGGCAGGCAAAGCGGTTGGCTTTCGGCAGCGTGACCGCCCGCCGGCACACTTCGTCCATCGTGACCAGATCGAAGTTCCAGCGCTTCAGCGCGACGATTGTCCGGTTGAGAAATTGCGGTGTGACTTCACGCCATCGGTTCGGCTGGAACGGCCGGGAATCGCGCGGACGGACCCGCTCGAACCGCAAAATGACGCCGGCGCCCCCGCTCTGCCGCTGCTTCAGCCTGAAATAGCCGCTGAAATAGCCGAGCTCCATCCGGGCCCGCCGCAAAATTCCGATATCCGACGCCAACGTCCCGCCCTCACTCACGGGTCGCGCTGCCCCGCCGCGCCCCGATTGTATTACCCTTTGTTGACATTTCCCTGCGAAGGTCGGCCAACGCCAAAATTGTAAACAATTTCATATAGCACGGGCTTTGCGATGACCATGGCTGCCGCGATTGAAGACCGCACGGCGGATCGAGATGCGTGGCCGAAGGCGGGTCGCATCGCCGGCATCGACATCGCTCGCGATCTCACCGCGGCGGAAACTATCTGGCGCAACCTGGAAGCTGCGCAAACCTCGTTCACGCCATATCAGCGCTTCGACTTCCTCAGTTCCTGGCAGCGGCAGGTTGGCACGCGCGAAGACCTCTTTCCCTTCATTGTGATTGGCTACGACGCGGAGCGCCGTCCGCTGCTGCTGCTGCCGCTCGTGCTGAAGCAGGCCTATGGCGCGCGCTGCGCCAGTTTCATGGGCGGCAAGCATTCGACCTTCAACATGGCGCTGTTCGATCGCGATTTCGCCGCAAGCGCAACGCTGACCGATCTCGAAGGCCTGATATCGGCGATATCGCAGCGATCCGAAGCCGACGTCCTCGCGCTGCATCAGCAACCGGTTCGCTGGCGCGATCTGCCCAATCCGCTCGCCCTGCTGCCGCATCAGCCGTCCGCCAATGATTGCCCGCTGCTGGTGATGGAGCCCGGCGCCGCACCGGCGGCGCTGGTCAGCAACTCGTTCCGCCGTCGTCTCAAGGGCAAGGAACGCAAGCTGCAGTCCCTGCCCGGGTATCGCAGTCATATTGCTTCGTCGGAAGCCGACATCATCCGGCTGCTCGACTGGTTCTTCCGCGTCAAGCCGCAGCGGATGGCCGAACAGAAGTTGCCGAACGTGTTTGCCGATCCCGGCATCGAGGATTTCATCCGCAGCGCCTGCACCGCACCGATCGCCGGCGGCAGGCACGCCATCGATATCCACGCGCTGGAATGCGACGAGGAAGTGATCGCGATCTTCGCCGGCGTCGCCGACGGCCATCGCTTCTCGATGATGTTCAACACCTACACGATGTCGGCGAATTCGAAATACAGCCCCGGCCTGATCCTGATGCGCGACATCATCGATCACTACGCCGGACAGAGTTATCGCGCCCTCGATCTCGGAATCGGATCGGACGACTACAAGCGACTGTTCTGCAAGAGCGACGAACCGATCTTCGACAGCTTCATTCCGCTCAGCCAGCGCGGCAAGCTTGCCGCCGGCGTGATGTCAGGCGTGAACCGCACCAAGCGGCTGGTGAAGCACAATCCGGCGCTGCTGGAGATGGCGCAGAAGCTGCGCAACGCGTTCAGCTAATCCGTAGGGTGGGCAAAGCGAAGCGTGCCCACCATTTCAAGATGACGGTGTAGATGGTGGGCACGGCGCCTTGCGCCTTTGCCCACCCTTGTATTAGGGCGCTGGTTTATCCTGACATCGTTCCATGAGGAA
>NZ_LLXZ01000186.1 GCF_001440395.1 Bradyrhizobium jicamae
ATTACTACCGCGCGATCTTCATCGGCGGCTCGCGCACCAGCCGCGAGCCGGTCGCCAACATGCTGATCAATTCATTCGTCTCGGCGATCGGCATTGCCGTCGGCAAGATCTTCATCTCGATCCTGTCGGCTTACGCCGTCGTGTATTTCCGCTTTCCGTTTCGCAAGACCGCGTTCTGGATCATCTTCATCACGCTGATGCTGCCGGTGGAAGTGCGTATCTACCCGACCTACAAGGTGGTCGCCGACCTGCGCATGCTCGACACCTATGCCGGGCTGATCCTGCCGCTGATCGCGTCCGCCACCGGCACGCTCCTGTTCCGGCAATTCTTCATGACCGTGCCGGATGAACTGCTGGAAGCGTCCCGCATCGACGGTGCCGGCCCATTCCGCTTCTTCTGGGACACGCTGCTGCCGCTGTCGGTCACGACCATGGCAGCCCTGTTCGTGATCCAGTTCATCTATGGCTGGAATCAATATCTCTGGCCGCTTCTGATCACGACGCAGGATTCAATGCAGACCATCGTGATCGGCATCAAGAAGATGCTGGTGGCCACCGATGAGCTCGCCGAATGGCAGCTAGCCATGGCGACGACGGTCCTTGCCATGCTGCCGCCGGTCGCGGTGGTCATCTTCATGCAGCGGCTGTTTGTGCGCGGCCTGGTCCAGACGGAGAAGTAGGATAGTCATGGCCAACGTCACGCTGCGCAACGTCCGCAAAACCTATGTTGGTGGTTTCGAGGCGATCAAGGGCATCGACTTCGAGGTCGGCGATGGCCAGTTCTGCGTGCTGGTCGGCCCCTCCGGCTGCGGCAAGTCTACGCTGCTGCGCATGGTGGCGGGGCTGGAGACCATCACCGGCGGCGAGATCGATATCGGCGGGCGCGTCGTCAACCAGATCGAGCCGGCCGACCGCGACATCGCGATGGTGTTCCAGAACTACGCGCTCTATCCGCACATGAGCGTCTACAACAACATGGCCTACGGCCTGCGCAACCGCCGCATGCCCGAGCCTGAGATCAAGACCCGCGTCGAGGAAGCCGCCCGCATTCTCGAACTCGCCGCCATGCTCGACCGCAAGCCGCGGCAATTGTCCGGCGGCCAGCGCCAGCGCGTGGCGATGGGCCGCGCCATCGTGCGGCAGCCGAAGGTCTTTCTGTTCGACGAGCCGCTCTCGAACCTCGACGCCAAGCTGCGCATCGCGATGCGGGTCGAGATCCGCAAATTGCAGCGCCGCCTTTCGACGACCTCGATCTACGTCACCCATGACCAGCTCGAGGCGATGACGCTGGCTGATATCCTCGTGGTCATGAACGGGGGCCAGGTGGAGCAGATCGGCAATCCGCTGGAGATCTACCAGAAGCCGGCGACCACCTTCGTGGCCTCCTTCATCGGCGCTCCGCCGATGAACCTGATGCCGCTGCGCTCCGACGAGATCAGATCGCAGCTGGCCGGCGATTCGCGCGCTGGCGAAGCCGGTATCCTGGGCATCCGGCCGGAAGATTTCGTCATCACCGATGAGACGATAACCGGCGGCGTGGCGCTGGGCCTCACGGTGGAAGCGATCGAGCGCGTCGGCGCCGAAACGTTCGTCTACGGTACCAGGCAAAAGGAGGAGCAGGGCGTCGCCACCACCCCCGGCGAGTTGCCACCGGGCGAAATTATCGTCCGCATTCCCGGCGCCGTCGGCCCCGCAATCGGCGAGCGAATCAGGGCGGTGGCGGCTCCCGACAAGCTGCATCTCTTTACCGCCGACGGCCGCAAGCGTATCGGCTCCTGAACGGTCCTTTATCGACGTAAGAGCCTGTGAAAACCCGCCGCGGCCGATTTACGCAGCTTTCAGAGGCGCTTGAACCCTTCCCAAATCACCCCCATATTCCTTCGTGACCGGACGGCAAGTCGGCCGGCCGGTTGAATGGGGCGCCGCAAGGGCCCCTCAAAGTCGCTTCGAGAGGACTTTGTGATGTCTCGTGTTCCTTCGTTATCCAGTCCGTTCCTGCTTGGGTTCGACGAAATCGAGCGTGCGCTCGATCGCGTCGTCAAAGGCGCCGACGGTTATCCTCCCTACAACATCGAGCGGTGCGACCGTGCCAACGGCCAGCCCGAACGCCTGCGCATCACGCTGGCGGTGGCGGGTTTTACCCGCGACCAACTCGATGTGACCACTGAGGAAAACCAGCTCGTGATCCGGGGCCGCCAGCAGGACGACAAGGCCCGGCAATACATCCATCGCGGCATCGCCGCGCGCCACTTCCAGCGCACCTTCGTGCTGGCAGAGGGGATGCTGGTGCTGGGCGCGGATTTGAAAAACGGGCTGCTGTCGATCGACCTTGCCAGGCCGGAGCCTGAAAGGGTCGTTAAGACAATAGCTATCAATGAGCACGAATAATGGAACAAGTAGCGGACTCGACCGCTTAGACCCAGAAGGAGTCGAGACCATGAGTGACGTGAGTGTGACCTTCGAATCCGAAAAGGTTTCCGTCGAGGCACTGGCCCATCTTGGTGAAGGCCACATCGCCTACGTGAAACAAGTCCGTTCCGAGGACGTGCCGGGACTGTTTCCGCAGGCGCCGAAAATCGCGCCAGGGCTGAAACTGTTCGCGCTGCATGCCGCCGACGGCACCCCGATCATGCTGACCGACAGCCGGGAAGCTGCGATCGCCAACGCATGGAGCAACGAGCTTCAGGCCGTCAGCGTGCATTGACGCAACGTGCGCCGCTGTCGCTGAAGCAGCACGCGCTGCTTCAGTCGCGCGGCGGTCGCGGAGAAACGTTGACGTGACGGCCGCTTGAGGCCGCAACGAGAGTTCATCATACGCGGGCGTCCTTCAGGACGGGCCCGCGTATTTTTTTGCGTCTCTTACGCCGCGCGGACGGTCGAGAGGAATTTCTCCACCTCGCCCTTCAGATGATTGCTTTGCCCGAGCAGCGAGCGGGCCAGCCCGTGCACATGCGTCGAGGCCGTGCCGGTATCGGTCGCGCCGCGATTCACGTCGGTGATGCTGCCCGCGACCTGGGTCGCACCCTGCGCCGCCTGCTGCACGTTGCGCGAAATTTCCTGCGTCGCAGCGCCCTGCTCTTCCACGGCTGCTGCGATCGCCTGCGAGATTTCGGCGATGCGGCCGATGGTGCCGCCGATTTCCTGGATCGCCGACACCGACTGGTTGGTCGCCGACTGCATCTGGCCGATCTGGTCCGAGATTTCCTCGGTCGCCTTCGCCGTCTGCGCGGCAAGCGCCTTGACCTCGGAGGCAACGACCGCAAACCCCCGTCCCGCCTCGCCGGCGCGCGCCGCCTCGATCGTGGCGTTCAGCGCCAGCAAATTGGTCTGCTCGGCGACCGCGCTGATCATCCTGACCACTTCGCCGATGCGACTGGCGGACTGGGCGAGATCGGAAATCCGCGCATTGGTCTGCTCGACCTGGCTGACCGCCTCGCGGGAGATCTTGTGCGAATCCTGGACCTGGCGGCTGATCTCCGAAACCGTTGAGGCCATCTCTTCCGCGGCTGCCGCCGCGGACTGCGCGTTGGCCGAGGATTGCTCCGATGCGGAGGCAACGGTAGCCGAAAGCACCTGGGTCACTTCGGCGGTCTTGGTCAGTTGTCCGGCCGATGATTCGAGCTCGGACGAGGCGGTCGACACGGTCTGGATGATTTTTCCGATCGCGGCATCGAAGCCGTCCGCCATCTGCTGCATCGCGGCCTTTCGGTCGCCTTCCACCTTCTGCTTCAGGCTGGCCTGCTCCGACTCCATCGACTGTACGCGCATGGCATTGTCCTTGAACACCTGGACCGCGCGCGCCATGGCGCCGACTTCATCGCCGCGGCTGAGCGCCGGCACCGAGACGGCAAGGTCGCCGCCGGCAAGGCCTTTCATCACGGAAGTCATTTGCGCGATGGGACGAATGACGCCGAACGCCACGCCGAAAATGCCGGCGCCGATGATGAGAAACACCACGGCCGAAACGCCCCACAGCAGGAACGTGAAGGTGCTGACGCGTTCGGTTGCCGCGACTTCGGTCGCCGCATTCTGGTCGTTGGTCTGCTTGACGATGTCGTCGATGATGGCGCGATGCGCGGCATAACGTGCGGCGATCTCGGCATAGGATTTCGTCGCCGCAGCGCTGTCGCCCTTGGCGAGCGCAGGCAACAGGCCTTGCTCAATCGCCGTCCAGAAGCGTTTCACTTCGCCGTCGGATTTTTCGACCAGCTTGGTCTTGAGCACCGGGTCGAGATCGGACTTTACCCAGAATGCGTGCCGCTCGTCATATTCCTTCTTGAGCTGCGCAAGCCGGTCACGATGCGCCGCAAGCTTCGCCGGGTCGTGCAGCACGAGGGTCGCCTCGAGATAGGCCTCGATGACATATTCCGGCGGCGGCAGGATGTCGGCGATGAGATCGTTGCCGAGCTTGATCTGGTTATAGAGCGGGCCACCGACCTTGAGCTGTGACAGCCCGTAAACACTGGTGGCAATGACGGCACCGAGCCCCAATGCGGTAACCAATCCGAAAATCAATATCGCGCGCGAAATCGTCAGCCGCACCGTCATGGCAATGTTCTCCGGGTAAAAAAGGAAAATCCCAGCACCCGAAATAACCGCTATTTAGCTTAAAATTGCGTTTAACCCGTTCTCTACCGACAGGAGAACCGCCGCTCGGACCTACGCCGCGCTCGCCGGCGGCAGCGCCAAGACCGAATAGATCGCCTGGGCGTCGCGCGAGGCGCGCAGCTTCTTGGCGACGTCAACGTCACGCAGCAGGCGGGCGATCCGCGCCAGCGCCTTGAGATGATCGGCGCCCGCGCCTTCCGGGGCCAGCAGCAGGAAGATCAGGTCGACCGGTTGACCGTCCATCGCCTCGAAATCGATCGGGCGCTCCAGCCGGGCGAACAACCCGAACAGCTTTTCCAGCTTCGGCAGCTTGCCGTGCGGAATGGCGACGCCGTAGCCGACGGCGGTGGTGCCGAGCTTCTCCCGCTGCAGCAGCACCTCGAACACCGAGCGTTCGTTCTGGCCGGTCAGGGCGGAGGCGCGCGCCGCGAGTTCCTGCAGCGCCTGCTTCTTGCTGATGACCTTCAACGCGGGGAGAATCGCCTCGGGTGCGACCAGATCGGTAATCGTCATGGGGCGTTCCGAGGTGAATTGAACCGTCAGGTTGCGAGAGATAGGTTCGAGAACCGGGGCGTCAAGAAGATGAGACGGGAGGCGGGTTTAGTCCGGGTCCCGATTTGCTGGGCTTCTACTCCAACGCTTGGCCGGTGCCAACTCCCGGATGCGGGTTCCTGCACTGCCATCGTTGAGGGCGGCGGACCATAGGGAGGGCGCCGCGGGGCGTCAATGCGGCTAGCCATATATATCATGGGGTAACCGCCGGGGGGTCGACCCATCCGACATTGCCGTCCGTACGGCGGTAAATGATGTTCACCCGGCCGCTGGACCCGTGCTGGAATACGATGCAGGAGGCCCCGGTGAGGTCCAGTTCCATCACCGCCTCGCTGACCGAAAGCCGCTTCAGCGACGTGGTCGCCTCGGCAATGATGACCGGGCTGTAGGAGGTGACCTCCTCGTCGCCTTCCGCCGGCGCCTCGATCACATAGCTTGGTGCGTCGAGTACCGGGGCGTTATCGATCTCCGCCAGCGCCGCAGAGGCCGCATAGGCCTTGCGGGCCGAGCGGTCCTTGAGCCGGCTCTTGTAGCGGCGCAGGCGCTTCTCGATCATCAAGAGCGCCTGGTCGGCGCTGGCATAGGCGTCGGTCGCGTTGGAATCGGCCTCCAGCGTAATCCCCGAATCAAGGTGCAACGCGCAGTCGGTACGGAAGCCGAAACCGTCCTTGCTCAGCGTAATGTGGCCGGAATAGTTGCCGTCGAAATATTTCCTCAAAACCTCATCGGTGCGCTCGCTGACGCGCGAACGAAGCGCTTCGCCGACGCTGATGCTTTTGCCGGAGATTCGAAGGGTCATTGGGTGCCTCGCTTGATGGCTCGACTGCTCTGGCCTTCCCGGACCGGCCTTGGGGGAACTGAGACTATCGCGATCTGAGGCGAACGCAATCAGGCTGGCGCCGTGTCGCGGGACCGGTCAGAGGAGGTGGCGGGAGCAGAAAGTGCGTTACCGAGCATGCTTTGTTTGTCACGGCGGCGCTGGACCGAGGAAGGAATACGCATGGCCTCGCGGTATTTTGCGACCGTGCGGCGGGCAATATCAATGCCGGATTCGCGCAATCGTTCCACGATCGTGTCGTCGGAGAGGATCGCGTTCGGGGCCTCCGCGTCGATCAACTGCTTGATGTGGTGGCGGACCGCCTCCGCCGAGTGCGCCTCGCCGCCATCGGCCGACGCAATCGAGGCCGTGAAGAAATATTTCAGTTCGAAGCTGCCGCGATTGGTCGCCATGTATTTGTTGGCGGTAACCCGCGACACCGTCGATTCGTGCATCTGGATCGCGTCCGCCACCGCTTTCAGATTCAGCGGCCGCAAATGCGCCACGCCATGGGTAAAGAAGCCATCCTGCTGACGGACGATTTCGGTGGCGACCTTCAGAATGGTGCGGGCGCGCTGATCGAGCGCGCGGACCAGCCAGGTCGCGTTCTGCAGGCAGTCGCTGAAATAGGATTTGTCGCCGTCCTTGCGGATCGTCTTCGATAGCTCGGTGTAATAGACCTGATTGACCAGCACGCGCGGCAAGGTGTCGCTGTTGAGCTCGACATGCCAGCCGCCGTCGGGCCCCGGCCGCACATAGACATCAGGCACCATGGTCTGCGTGCGTGACGTGCCGAATCGCAGGCCCGGCTTCGGGTCGAGCCGCCGGATTTCGCCGATCATGTCGGTGATGTCTTCGTCGTCGACGCCGCACAATTTGCGCAAGGCGGCAATGTCCCGCCGCGCAAGCAGGTCGAGATTTTCCACCAGCGCCTGCATCGCGGGGTCGTAGCGGTTGAGTTCGCGGAGCTGGATCGCAAGACACTCGCTCAGGTTCCGCGCACAGACGCCGGGCGGATCGAACTTCTGCAGCACCGTGAGCACGGCATCGACATCGGCCTGCGCGGCGCCCAACCGCTCGGCCGCCTGCCCCAGATCCGGCGGCAGGTAGCCGGCGTCGTCGACGAGGTCGATCAGATATTGTCCGATCATGCGCTGCGCCGGCGCGCTGAACGCCACGGCAAGCTGTTCGGCAAGGTGGCTGCCGAGCGTCACCTCGGCGGCGACGAAGGCTTCCAGATTATAGTCGTCGTCGTTGGAGGCGCCGCCGCCCCATTCGGTATAGGCGGTCGGCGCCGCGTCCTGCGCGGCGCGCGCGGCGGCTTCCGCGGGCTCTTCGGAAAAGACGTTGTCGAGGGGCGTATCGAGCGTCTGCTCGATCTCGGTACGGCTGCCGAGGTCGCGGTTCAGCCAATCCTCCTGGCCGGGCTCGAAGGCCTCGCCCCCTGGGCTGGTGCCCATATCGGAGGTGTCGCCGCCGCCTTCATCGCCATAGCTGCCCGAATCCGAGAATTCGGCGCTCTCGGCCACCGGCTCGCCGGCGACCGGTGGCTCGGGGCCATCGCTGGCCCGATCCAGCAGCGGGTTGCGCTCCAGCTCCTCCTCGACGAAGGCCGACAGGTCGAGATTCGACAATTGCAGCAGCTTGATCGCCTGCATCAATTGCGGCGTCATCACCAGCGACTGCGATTGGCGGAACTCTAATCTCTGCGTCAGCGCCATAGGAATAAGAACCGATCCACTGAAAGTTGGTCCGATTCTTGCTTATATTAGTCCAAAGCCCTTGTACACGGCTTGACGGATGCAAAAAACGGGCTAAGGCGCGATCGGCAACCGCGATGGCCGATTTCGGGCTCGGGCGCTCCGCGGTTTCCTGAATGCACGCAATACCTTAACGCCAAATCGCCCGCGCATTCGCGAGGCGCGCACTACAGCCGGAATTCCTCGCCAAGGTAAAGGCGGCGTACATCCGGATCGTTGACGATCTCTTCCGGGCTGCCCTCGGTCAGGATCTGACCGGCATAGACGATATAGGCGCGGTCGGTGAGGCCGAGCGTTTCGCGCACATTGTGGTCGGTGATCAGGACGCCGATACCGCGGTTGGTGAGATGGCGGACCAGGTCCTGAATGTCGCCGACCGCGATCGGATCGATGCCGGCAAAGGGTTCGTCGAGCAGCATGTAGTTCGGACGCGTCGCCAGCGCGCGCGCGATCTCGACGCGGCGGCGCTCGCCGCCGGAGAGCGCGATCGAGGGCGATTTGCGCAGGCGGGTGACGTTGAATTCGTCGAGCAGCGCATCGAGCTCGCGCTCGCGCTTCTTGCGGCTGGGCTCGACCACTTCGAGCACGGCGCGGATGTTCTGCTCAACGGTCAGGCCGCGGAAGATCGAGGCTTCCTGCGGCAAATAGCCGATGCCGAGCCGCGCGCGCTGGTACATCGGCAGCTTGGTCACGTCGTGACCGTCGAGCTCGATGGCGCCGCGATCCGCCTTGATCAGGCCGGTGATCATGTAGAACACCGTGGTCTTGCCGGCGCCGTTCGGCCCGAGCAGGCCGACCGCCTCGCCGCGGCGGACATAGATGCTGACGCCGCGTACGACCTGGCGCGTGCCGAAACTCTTTTCCACGCTGTGCACGGCAAGGAAGCCCGGCCGCTTGAGCAGGTGCGGCGCTTCGCCGCCGTTGGCCTTCACGTTGGCCTTGGACCGCGGCGCCTGTGCCCGCGAACGAGGCCTCTCCTCGCGCGGCGGCTCGACGTCGGGCTGAGACCGCGGCAAGTCCAGCCCGGGCAGCGAGGCGGCGCGCGCCATCGGCGGCGCATCGCGCACCGGGCTCTTCATCATGTCGCCGAAGGAATCGCCGAGTGTCGTGATGTCCTCGCGCGAGCGCGCAAATCCGGGGCCGCCGCGTTTCGCGGGGCGTCGACGGAACATGCCGAGTAAATCCACCATCCCGCTTCGCTTACGCCTTTCACGGTGATTCCGCGACGCGCCCGCCGGCGAATCGCTATGCCCGCGAACCATGAATGAATGGATGTCCCCTGCCCAGCGAAACACCCCGCCGTGCGCCCTGCCCAGTAGATACAGGCTCGCACCTCAAGCTTCAACCATGCGGGCCCATAAGATTCTTTAAGGCTCTGATCTGCCTTACTTTTTACCGGGGATCAGCGACGGTATGGCGACCGGAGCCTGCTTCGCCCCACCCGACCCGGACCCGCAATTCTCTCCCTGGATGAACATGCCCTGCACCTTGCCGCTGTCGGATTCGACCCGCGACACGCCGGTGGTCATGTCGACCTTGAGGCGGTCGCCGCGGAGTACGTTCTTGCACTGGGTGAGCACGACGCCACCGACCATGGTGATGAGGTTGGCCCGCGTATCGAAGATCGCGGTCTCTCCGGTCACGACCTGGTCCTTCTGCGTCACCACGACAGAGCCCTTGGCTTCGAGCCGGCGGATCGACGAACTGCCGCCGGGTCCGGGGGTCGCGGACTGCATCGATCCGGATTTCGATCCCTTCGGCGCGGCCGGTTGCGGTGCGGCCTGATCCGAGCCGGAATCGTAAAACACCACCAGCGACTTCGCGGTCATGGTGGTGTCGCCCTGCACGACCTTCACGTTTCCGGAGAAGGTCGCCTCCTTTTTCTTGTCGCGCATTTCGAGCGACGCCGCCTCGATCTGAATCGGCTGATCGCGGTTTTGCGAAAAGCCCTGCATCGCATTCGGCACGCCCGACATCGCGCCTTGCGCGAGGGCGTTGCCGGAGGCGGTCAAGGCGAGCGCAAGGGCTGCTGCCGCGAAATTGCGCGAAGAAGACTTCATCATGAATTTCATTTCGTGTTGGCGGACTTGCCGGTGACGGACCGCGTCTTCGGCGGCGGCGCAGGCTCCGGCTCGGGCTCAGGCGCCGGAGGACTTTCCATGATCAGGTTCATCACGACATTGCCTTCGAAACGCACCACCTCGCCGCTGTTGATGATCCTCAGCCGGTCGGCGCGCAGCGTGCCATTGAGCAGTTTGACGTCGACAGCCTCGTCCGACGTCACCGAACCCTTGTTGATATCGACATAGGCCTGCGACAGCTTCGCCTCATAGCCGGTGGAGGATTGCAGGAAGATATCCTTGCGCAGGTCCAGCATCTGCTGCTTGCTGTCGAAGAAGCCGGTGCGGGCGTCCATCGTCACCATGCTCTTGTCCTCCATCATGACCTTGGCCCGCAGCGTCTGGAGCTCGACGTGATCGGGGCTGGTCAGATCCTGGATCGCGGCCTTGGCCCACAATTCGTAAGGCCGCTGATCGGTGGAGAAGCCGGCGAGGTGCGGCGTTTCCATCGTGATCTTGGTGCCTGACACCACGAGATTGCTCATGTCGACGGGCAGCTTCACCAGCTCCGTAATCTTGAACGGGTTGAAGACAGCGATGTAGATGATGACGGCCATTGCCAGCGCCACGGCCGCCGGAACCGCGATCCGCAGCATCCGCACCATCCGGCTATGGCGGGCGGCCGCGGCAAAGCGGGCCTCCATTCCGGTGGCATAGGCTGGGTTCTGTATCGAGTTCACCGCGGCTCCAAAGACGCTCGGAAGGGCGTCATTCTACCCGCAATCGCGGGATTATGCAGCCCGGACACTCGCGACGAGTGTGACCGAAACGGGGCGGACGCCGGTATCGTGGCGCTTCAAATAGTCTCGGTCACGAATGCGCGAAGATGTCCTCGGCCTCCCAGCCGCCGAGATCGAGCTTGGCCCGGGTCGGCAGGAAGTCGAAGCAGGCCTGCGCCAGCTCGTTGCGTCCCTCTCGCGCCAGCACGGCATCGAGCCGCTCGCGCAAGGCATGCAGATGCAGCACGTCGGAAGCGGCATAAGCGAGCTGCGCCTCGCTGAGGGTCGCCGACCCCCAGTCGCTCGACTGCTGCTGTTTCGACAGGTCGATGTTGAGCAGTTCGCGCACCAAGTCCTTCAGCCCGTGGCGGTCGGTATAGGTGCGGGTCAGCCGCGAGGCGATCTTGGTGCAGTAGACCGGCTGCGGCATCACGCCGAAGGCGTTGTAGAGCACTGCGACATCGAACCGCGCGAAGTGAAAGATTTTCGTGATGGCCGGATTGGCCAGCAGCGCCTTCAGGTTCGGCGCATCGGTGTGGCCTTGCGGGATCTGGATGACATCGGCGCTGCCGTCGCCGTTCGACATCTGCACCACGCAGAGCCGGTCGCGGTGCGGGTTGAGCCCCATGGTCTCGGTATCGATCGCCACCGAATCCTTGTAGCGGGACAAATCGGGCAGATCGCCGCGATGCAGGCGAATGGTCATGAAGGAAAGCCTCGTGTCTTAAGTGGATTCGACGGGAACACTAGCGCCCGGAGCCGCGGGTGGCGAGCGGCTGGGCAAGGCTTATAGGGCGGGAATTTGAGTTCGTCGCGATCCCTGTATTTCCACCAGGGCATTCACCCACGTTCGATGAGATGTCGCGGCAACCTTGCTGGCTGAGCCTCAGGAAGTCAGGCCGATTTCTCGTCAGCCGATTTCGGTGGTTGCAGGCCCGGGCTGTTCGCCCAACGGTCGAGATTTTCGATGACATTGGCATGGCTCGGCCGCCGCGGCGGGGGCGCCTGTTGCTCTTCGGAAAGTTTGCGAGGCAGCTTGATGTTCTCGGTCATGGCCGTGCTCCAGGAGCTCATCATGCACCCTAAGAAATCGTAAATCAACAGCTAACGCATTGTTTTTACTTATGTATTTAGCTAATTTGGCTTTGGAATCTGGTTTGGCGGAACCGTCTTCAATGACAAGCGTTGAGTAAACTACACAATTGAGTAAACTGGCTCAACTGTCTCAATTTGGACACCTCCAATGGCCGATCTCCGCGGTGAACGATTACAGGTGATGCTCTCGCCTGAGGAACTGACGGTGATTGACGATTTCCGCTTCAAGCACCGGATGCCGACCCGCGCGGCAGCCGTACGCGAGCTGTTGAAGCTGGGACTGACCGTGCTGGCGAAAGACGGCGACGGCACGAAGTCCAGCGACTATGGCGTGTTCAACCGTGGTCCGGACGGACACCAGTCCGATCCGGATTCGGCGGCATAGTTCGCCGATCTATCGCGCGCAGCGGGCTCGACCCGCAAATGCCTGCCTCAAGCGAAGGCTATGCCGCATCGAGCGGCGTTCACCGCGAGCAGCCGGCCGAAGCCGTCGGGAAGTCCCTGAGCTCGTTGCTCACAGGCGTATTAGCCCGCGGTCTGTACCGAACCGCACCAACCGATCATTACAGTTTGAATTGAACTCTTAAGCAGACCAGAGCGCCTGCTCGCTTAGAGGTTATTTCATATCCCCAAAGCCCACGTAGGTTGCAGGCTGGAAGGGCTGGTCGGCAGTCGGTGTGAAGGAATAATGAAGTTCTTGGGTCGAGACGAAGCGAGTTTGTTGGACAGGAAACTTCGTCGTGAAATCGCCGAATACGCCGGTCCGAAATTCGGCCTCTATTACGAGAGTGGCGGCCGCGATTACTCCCGTGCCGCCGACTCAATCGTGCAATCAGCCGGAAGCTTTTCCGAGGCTACGGTGCTTTTCTCGTTCTGCGTCAGCGGCGACGGATGGGACGAGCACGCCGCGACCGATGAGAGGTGGAAACGCTACAGAAGGTGGCGAGCCGCAAATAACGAGGAGCGCCGACTGTATGAAGCGCCTGGCCATCGGTTCGAACCGCGCGATGTCGATCCGTTTTCCAAAACAATCGAGTTTGCGCTCGAGCTTGGCTGGGACGCTTTGGTGGCAGCAAAGCCCGGCCGGCAGCTTCTGTTCCTCTCGCACGACGATCGGCTGGAAATCTATCGGGGTTTCGCAGGCGGGATGCTGGTCAGACAACTGACCGGGCTCGGATACTGGCGCCGCGCTGGTCGGTAACGAATGGCTTGCAGAATGGTCAACAAGCAGCCCCTTGCGATCGTGATCCGGATATCAGACGTAACCTTGTCGCGGTCTGACTTGGAGACCGCGCTGGGCCTGCTCTTGATCGCTACGAGCAGCCATCTGACGGCGCACCCGCCTATGCCCAGATCGACATTCCAGATGATCAGGACCGATGGGCTGCCGCGCTCGATTGCGTTCAATCGATCGGTGACCGCCTGCAGCGGCTGGTCTCGGAAAACCTCGTTGGATCCCCGCAGATGGACATTGCGGTGGCATTTCCTTCGTCGGCCGTTATGAGGTCCCTGGTAATTCCTGCACGACTGACTGCCGCAACGGGTGGAGCAGGGATGGATATCGGTATCTCCATCTATTCAACCAGTGACGCCTGAGGTTCGCAAAATGGGCGAACTATCAGGAGCACCAGAGACTGAGGCAGATGCAGCGAAGCTCAGCTTGCAGGAACTGAACGGCTGGATCGCCCATGCCGAATTCAGGGCGTCGCGTTTGAAACTCTCTGCCTCACTCAAGAAGTCGGCGATGAAACGCCTGGTCTGGCTCGAAGCCCAGCGCGAGAGGCTTCACGGCGTGCCCACCCCTGACCGTGGCCGGTTCTGATACATCCCGATGAGCAAGAAACGCCATAGGCCGCCTCAGGCTCGCCCGCGCATCATCGACAGAATTCGACTGGCGAGGTCCATTGGTGGGCACCTTGACGGAATCTGAATCGGGTGTTGGCGCGGGGGGCCTGAACACTTGACGCGCGTCGAAGGCGCGTTGCTGCTCATCAAGCAGCATAGCCCCCTGGACTACGCACGCATCACTCGCGAGCTTGAACGCGTTTGGGTGTGCCTGCTGCCGCAGCGCCTTGGCGAATACAGCCATTCACTCAGGGCCTGCATTCTCGACGAGCGATCTGTGGCCGACCCGGCCACAGCTCTCGAGCAGATCGCATCAACGATCGTGCATGAAGCCACGCACGCAAGGCTCGAACGATGCGGGATCGAATATGAGGAACAGCGGCGCGCGCGAATCGAGGCGATCTGCTTCCGCAGAGAGTTGGCCTTTGCAGTTCGCTTGCCCGACAGCGCCGAACTGCAGGAGGGAATTGTACGATGTTTGGAGTGGTATCCGGCCAATCCAGAGCAGTTCAGCGATGCTCACTTTGAAAAGACTCATGCGGAGGGTGCCGCTGAAGCACTGCGCTATCTGGAGGCCCCTGACTGGTTCATCCGAGCCTTCTCGATATCTCTGCCAATCTTCCGCCGGGCGAGGAGATTTTTCCGTTTCGAATGGCGGCGAAGCGGCCGCCCGCTGCAGGCACGAAAAATGAAGCCATGCGAACAAGGCGATATCATCGACCCGAACGTTTGGCGGCTCCCGCCCGACAAGCTGTAAAAGCCGGCAAGTATAAATGCCTCGATCGCCGATTCCGCCCAGACTATTCGTCATTTTTGCCAAGAGCGCGCATGAAGCCGTGATTTTCAGGCGCGGACCGACAGCGTGGTGCCACGTCATTCGCTGGAATACTCGGAATGATACCTTTTTCAGGGGAGCCTGGTTCAAGGGGCGCATTTTTCCCGAGAAATGCGACTTGTCACCTGCTGGAGAGCTGCTCTTGTACTTCGCGCATCAAGGGAGCCGCGTGCATACAAGTTACACTGATGCCTGGACTGCGATCAGTCGCACTCCCTGGCTGACCGCTATAGGGCTATGGCCTCAGGCGACAACGTATGGAGGAGGCGGTCGTTTCACGGATAATCGCAGTGCCATCATCAGGGGGCATATGAGCGCGCACCCCGATCACCCCGGCGCCGGGATTTCCATCACTTTTGGCGATGTACCTCACCATGTCTCATCCGAAGAAGTTGAAGGCTCGGAATGGTCGGGACGTGATCAGAATGGAAGGTTGGTGTTCGCTCAAAATGGCCTGCTGATGCACAGAAATGCCGAAGGAGATGATAATTGCCTTGCGGACTTCAATGGTTACACACCTGATCCGCAGCCTGCGCCGCTATCCGCTGGCCGACCACTGAGCGCCCTCCGACAAAGAAGCAATCCGCGAGGCAGAAAGAAGTAGGCTCCATGGCCGGCTCGCTGCTGTCATAGCTCGCCGGGCATTCATCGCGCTGTGACCGATCTCGTGCACCGGTCAGCGGACCTACCAGGCCGCAGTTCACCGAATCATGGGCAAGGGCAATGGTGCCCAGGAAAGGATTGGCGGGTCCGATCTGCAAGAGATTGATTTTTATCATCTTTTTGGTTCGTTGTCGAGACGTTGTTACACAGTCCTGTTGCAGCATCTCTCGGCGCTGCTGGAACTAACAGGTCTCGATCTAGTTGACTGAGAATGAGGGCTGACCCGTAAACGGGCATCCGTCAGGTGAGGAGCCCGCTGTTAGGAGGCGGGCTTTTTGCTGCCCTCCACGTCAACGACGCGCCCTCCTTTGTAGGTGAGCGAAGCACCGGCGTCCGAAAGGCCCAATTGCAAAAGCTGCTTCCTGACCCGACGACGGCAATACCAATTGAGGGCCGTGGCCAGCGCCGGCATCGGCCGTTCCAATAGTGCGAAGAACACCCTCACAAAGCCAATCGCACCGAAGGCGAGCAACACCGCTCCCCAAACAACATTTTCGTGGAGCGCGCCAGTGAACACGTTCAAAAGGCCGACAGCTCCAAGCGCAAGGAGAATTGCGCCGATGACAATCTCGATAGCTGTTGCTCTGCGGTTTACGCCCGCCACCACACCGCGCACTTGAGAATTGACGAGAGCCTCGGCGTCAGCATTGCGCTGCTGAAGGGCGGCAACTTCAGTGGTCAAGCGACCTAACTGGGAGTTCACCCGCTCCGAATCTGAGCGCGACGCCTCTTTATAGGCCTCCACGTTAGCAGCGCTCTCCGCTTTGAGCCGTAAAATCTCTGCTTGATGCTGTTGGCGTAGTTCCTCGGCCGTAGCTTCGCGCATAACGTCTAGGAGGCGCTCCGCGTTGTCCGCCGTCACAACGCTTTCATTATTCAGCGTCTCGTCCGCCAGCTTCTGAACGCTGCGGGCATCTTGCATTAGAAGATTGAGTTGTTCGATCCGATCAGGAGTTACGATGGCCAGTTGGGCCGCGAGAGCGTTTCTGACTTCGGGGCGAACTTGAAGCACCCGGTCGCACGTTGCGATGAGATGGCCTCGCGGGATCGTTTCGCTTGCACCCAGGCCCGTTCTCAACCAAGCCGTCGTCGCAAGCTCACGAGCGTGAATTACAGGTCCCTCTTGGAGCGAATTGATCATCCGGCTTTGCAGACAGTAGTTTCTGGCATGCCTAACAAAGGATGGATTGCGAGTGACCAGGACGTGGCGCGTCTTGAACACGTCGGCGCTCTGTCGTCCCTCCCGCAGTCGCATCACAATGGCAGCGCAAGTAGCGTCATGTTCGCGAGCATTTATGTTGTTGCCCCATGTGATGCTTCCGAGAAAGTCATCGAATTGTTCCTGCGTAAAAAACTTATGTGCATGATGATAGGTGTCGAGCGATATTTGTCGAACCGTAATCCCAGCGTTGCTGAGCGCGGTTTCGGGCTGGTTCATAACAGCCCGTACGAAATCTCCAGCGACCTCTTTGCGTAGCATTGCGTTGTGGGTGTAGCCCCGCCGAAGCTCAGGAGGCAACGACAGCATGCTTTTTAGATTGTGCTGCATCTCCACGCAGCTTGCCGGGAGCACGACAAACGTAGCGCCCACGTCTTTTAATGCGGAGACGATTGTAGCAATGTCATCCTTGAGCGCTTTGCCCGAGCAACCGAGATAATCCAATGCGATTGGTGCATCTAGGATAACCGTTAAGTCAGTCTTGGTTTCGACGTGCGTGGGTTTCAAGAAATCTTCGACCACTTCAGCAAGCAGGCCAATCGAGCTGAGCCGGGTCAAGTGAGGGACAAACTCTGGCCTTCGTTTCATAAGCTGCTGCACGAACTTGGCGCACATGTAACGGTCATTGGAATCTAAAGGATGCCCGCCCTCTTCAAGGCCCGCCAAACCTCCACCGCGGTTCCACCGGGCTCCAGTTCTCCCAACTGAGGTGCAAACGCCCCTTGTCCCGGAGCATCCATCATGACCAAAAATCGAATGAGTATGTCTTTGAGTTCTTCTCTTGTCTTCGTATAGGAAAGTAGGTCCGTGACCTTGGGTGGAAACTCTTCGAACTCATCTATGATTTTTTCGAAGGCGGTCAAAAGCGCTGGCGATGCCTCAACGGGCTTTTCGCTGTACTGCACTAAGTAAATGACGCCGGCGGCGGAACGAGCCTGTTGCTTAAGAAAGCCCCGTCGTTCAAGTCGGGGAATGAATGTAGCGGCAATATCACCAGTGAAGCGCCAGCGATAAAGCCTGCGGACACCTGCTGAGAAAAGGTGCGGGTCAAACACTTTCCCGTCCATGACCGCCAAAATCGGCTCAAAGAATGGAATGAGCGCGTCAAGCACGTCATCGTTTTCTTTGCCCTTCAGCTCATTTAGGGCGGCGTAGACCCTTAATGCACGACGAGTGACATTGCTCATCCCAGCTTCCTATGCCCGACTCACTCAACCGGTCATTGTAGACCAATATTACCTTTTATCTAAGGCCTGTGGACGGCGGCCTTTCCGGGACGGAAAGCTTTTGGGGTGTCAAACCAGAGATGTTACTCGTGCCTCACGCTAGACGCCTTCGGAGTCGCTGGCTGAAAGTTTAACTTCAAAAACGCCTTCCGGTTGCATACGCTCACGGGCGGGGGCCAGAGCATGACCGACATTCTAGAAGGTGATGTTAGAACATTTCAGCTGCTCAAAAATCCGTTCTTTGTTCTTAAGGTCGACCCGAGCACGTCTTTGGATCGAATTGCAGAGGCGGTCGAGGACGCCCTAGCTGATGCCGAGATATCGGAAGGTGTCATTGCGGAAGCCCGTGAGGCCCTAATCAATCCTCGGCAGCGCACCAACGCGGAGCTTTCTTATCTTTTTGACAGTCCGCCGAATCAAGTCGCGCGGCTCGTGGCGGCATTGAAAGCCTCGCCGACTGCACTTCTCAAGGAAGCCGAAAGAGCTGCCCCGCTCTCAAGATCAAACGTTCTGACGGAACTCGCCTCTCGCTCGCCGGCATCGAGCGACATCCTCTTTTCGATCCTGGACGCCCAAGCTCACACAGCGCCGGCCGACATCTTCACGAAAATCCAATCGGTCAGACGGCAAGCTGGAGTCGTGAGCCCATCTTTGGAAACCGTCAAGGAGGCCCTCGAAACGCTCCACGAGCAACACGTCAAAGCGCTGCTAGGCGGATTGAAGAGTGCCAAGGCAGCCGCAGCACCACTTCGCGATTGTACCAGACGAATCTTAGCCCAACCCGACGAAGACCGGCTGCACGCGCTAGACAGGCTGTTGAGATCGTACGCCCAGTTTGCATCCTCTGAGTTAGGAGAACTTGAAGAGCACATAGCCGCCAGTGTTGAGGATTTAAAATCGAGGCCGGCGACGAAAAACGATATCGGCACGCTGTCAAATTATCTGCAAAAGTGGATCAATTTAGCTCGGCCACTCATTGAATCCGAGGCGAGCAAAGGGCGCGACGAGCCTCGCTCTCGTCAGCTCTACTTCACAATACGTAATCTTTGCCTCGATCGCGCTAATGAGCATGAGGATTTTATTTCGGCGCTCGCCATTTCAGAAACCGCCTCCGAAGCATTTGAATCGCTCCCAAGAGCCTCCGAGCAGTTGGCCGAGGACGACGAGGTACTCAGAGACCGAATTACCGAAAGAAGAATAGTTCCGCTGAAGGATTTCGTTGATCGCGTTTCGAAATGGACCATCGCAGCGGACCTTGAAAGTGGTGGCTTCGGTCCCTCTGCAAAAGGAGAAGCTCGCGATCTATGGCTTCTTTTTTCTACCGCTTTGGGCGGACTCCGCCAAACGAAGTTCGCGGACCTCCCTTGGATATTGTTGCGCGGCCTCGCGATCAATCTGAACAATGAAGAGAACTCGCCGGTTGCCGCCAAGGTAATCATCGAGCAGCTACTGCGTTTGGCAAGCGACGGGGGCATCTCCGCCGAACTTGTTGGGAGCCTTCGAGAAGATCTTTTCGCTGCCACAAAGAATGCAAAAGAAAAGCGACTGTTGAAACTGGTAGAAGCTGGAGAGACTTCAACTGCTCTAGATGCGTTAGACGACTTGTTGAAGATCGATCTCTCAGCGGAAGACCGGGCGGTCTACAATCAACTCAAGTTTAAGTTACAAAGTCAAAGGAACGGTCGATACATTAAGTGGGGCTTCTTTGGCGTGGTAGGCCTCGTGTTACTAGTCGCGAGTATTTCGAACAATTCGGGTCCCTCTAGTTCCGGCTCAAGTTCTTCAGCTCGTCCTGTTCAGCCGAGTTTTCCATCGACCCCGCCTCGCACAAACGGAGACAATTTCTCTAATCCCAGAATTCCGACCCCGCAAACTGAACCGGTAGATACGTCGGAGATCAAGCCCCCAATCGGGTCGGGCAATCTCCTTTCACGTGCGAATATCAGGTACTGCCGCTATCAGAAAGCTAGACTGAAAAGCATTGAAGGAGACTTACGGAGCCCATACGAGACCGACGAGTTCAATAAACTTGCCGATGACTACAACGCGCGTTGCTCAAACTTCCGATATCAGGAAAACGACTTGCTTGTCGTTGAAGAAGAAGTGAGAAGCAAAGCAACTCTGTTAAGCCAAGATGGTCGCCGCATAACGTCTTCTTGGCGATCACGACCTCCACCTCCTATCATTCCTGGCACCGGATCATCCTCATCGTTTGAGGCACGACCTAGCGGCCAATCGCCCCCGCTGGCTCAGCTTCCGCCCGAAATAATGGGAGCGCCCGTGGCTAAGCCTGAAGCCCGAATGCAGGACGATTCCGCCACAGACCTACTCAACCTTGATATAGCCCTCGCAGCCCAGAAACGCCTCGTTGACTTGGGCTTCTTCCGCGGACCGGTAAATGGCGTGTGGGGCCCTCAATCTCGTAGCGCACTGAAGGCGTTTAAATCAGCAAACGGACTGTCTCCAGACGATAACTATGACGGTTCTTCGGCTGACCGTTTGCATTCGGCAGCAGCCCTCCGCGCTCCTCCAGGAGCAAAAGCAAGTGCCGACCCCGGCCAAGAATCTTATTACGCGCCGCGAGCAGGCACATCCATCAATCCACTGAACCGCAACGATGCTGCTCGCTTACACAACAAACTGCGGGAGCTGGGATACTACCGGGCCAATAACAATTACCTTTGGAGCGCGGCCTCGCGGGATGCCTTGAAGGAATTCAAGACAAGGAATGGGCTTGCAGCTGACGACGTGTGGGACTCCGTAACCGAACAAACTCTCATGGCAGCCGCTGCGCCGAGCACCCCGGCCGATATTGAGGCTGCATTTTCGGCAAGCGTAGCGGGCGCTTGGACGACCGATACCAAAGCGTGTCACGGTGCTTCCGCAGGCTCAGATGCGCTTGTCGTCACGATCACAGCGAAGGGCGCGGAAACAGACGGTGCACGATGTGAGTTTCAATCGTTCTCTGGCTCCGGCGTCAGCTGGAAAGTCGCGGCCGTGTGCATCATCGCTGGAGAAGCCCGAAAAACAAACATCACCTTTACTCGCCTGAACGAAGTTCTAACGTGGTCTAGTGTCAAAGGCACGACCAAGTACTTGCGATGCCCTGGCTGAGAGGATCATCCGATATGCTGCTCCGCGAGAATGATGTTGCCGAACTTGCATCGGAATATTGGAAGCTTGCGCGAGCTTTCGAACGGAGTATCGCGTTAACGCCGGAAGCGCATCACAATCGCCTCCACGCACAAGCTCGATACGCCAACGGTAAGCTAGACACAATTCTAGGCCGCGTAGGAATCAAGATTAGTACTTTCGACGGCGCTGAATTTGAGATCAATCTTCCAGTTACCGCCGTGAACGCGGAGGACGTGAATTCCGATGCCCTGTGCATTATAGAGCGCACTCTAGAGCCGACTGTAATCCTGAATGACCAAGTAGTGCTTACGGGGAAGGTGTTTCTCGTTGAGAAGAAGGATCAGCAATAATGTATTTGGGCATTGATTTAGGCACATCCAACTCGGCAATAGTTGGCAACAACAGTGGAGAGCTTCGCCACTTTAAAACACCTGAAGGCACGGACGTGCTTCCTAGCGCGATTATGGTGGATCGTCGGGGTGGGATGCTGGTCGGAAAGAGAGCTTATGATCAAGCAGCCTTTTCGCCAGAAAGTGTAGCCCAAGGTTTTAAGCGTCTGATGGGTACATCGAGCCCGATTCGGTTTGCTAACGGCACCGCGATAACGCCTGAAGAAGCTAGCTCTGAGGTCATAAAGGCTTTGCTGGCTCAGGCTCGGATGAGCGCCGGTGACTTCAACATCGAAGGCGCTGTCGTGACCATTCCCGCCGCTTTCAACCAAATGCAGTTTGAAGCAACCATGCGTGCTGCCGCTAGCGCAGGTCTCTCTCAAGTCGCGCTGCTGCAAGAGCCAATTGCGGCCGCCATGGCTTCGATAGCTCGCTCTTCAAACAAGAATGGTCAGTTCCTTGTTTATGATCTCGGAGGGGGCACCTTCGATGCGGCGATCGTTCAGACCATATCAGGTTCCGCCACAGTGATTGCGCATGCTGGCATCAATATGCTTGGCGGCCGAGACTTTGACAGAGCCATCGTAAATTCGATTGTGAGGCCATGGCTTCTCGCAAACTTCTCCTTTGCCGACGACTTCCAGCGTGATGAGAAGTACCAACGCCTCATTCGGGTAGCGCACTATCGGGCCGAGATGTCCAAGATCGCTCTGTCCACCCAAACGCAAGATCGAATCTTCGCCGATGAAAGCCAGATTGGCGCGAGAGATCTCAATGGAACGGACATTTATCTCGATGTTGAGATTGACCGAAGCCAACTTGAAGCAATTGTCGTCGATGAAGTTGATCGCTCAATCGAACTATGCCGGTCTTTGATCAAGGATGCGGGATACGGCCTGGATGATATCGACCGAATAGTACTTATTGGCGGTCCCAGTCGCATGCCGATCGTCCGCGAAAGGATTGCCTCGCAGCTTGGGCTTCGGGTCGATCTTGACACCGACCCTATGACGTCGGTTGCCGTGGGCGCCGCCATTTTTGCGGAGAGTCGTGAATGGACAAAGGACGGTGCTAGCCCGAAAGGAAGTCGCGCCGTGGCAAAAGTCAGCGACGTTCGGTTCGATTATCCGGCGCGCGTTTCATCTTCCAACTTTCGACTTCGGGTTCGCGCGGAAGATTCGGCCCAACTTTCTGGCTCGCGATTGCAGTTAAAAAGTGAGAGCGGCTGGGCTTCCGGAAACTACGACTTGCAGAACACTACGGAGATTCGCGATGTGCCGCTGGCTCAGCGCGGGGAGAATCGCTTTATCGCGGAAGTTACGGATTCCAGGGGGACCACTGCCCGCACTGACATTTTGGTGTTTCGGTCCGACGCGAGCGCGGCGGGAATGCCCATGACACACAATCTTGCGGTGAAAGTACTGGATAACACTTCGGGTATTGATCAGAACAGGCTTCATACACTCGTTAAACGAGGAACCGTTCTGCCAAAGAAAGGCGCAGAGCAATTTCGCGCTTCAAAGGATTTACGGTCTGGGAGTGACGATTATCTTGACTTCGAAGTGTATGAGCAGGCCGATGACGTTTTCGATCCATCGCTAAATCTAGCGGTTGGCGGCATCCGGATTCATGCGTCAGACTTGGCGACCGGTGATATAATCCGACGAGGCGACCCAGTTATCATTCATTGGTCGATCGACGAGAACGGTCTGTTTAACTGCAAACTCGAATTCTCAAAGATTAGTCAAACTTACGAGACCGGGAAGATGTATGTCTCAGCTGAGGGCCATCGCAGCTACGATGGTTCTGAGGGACAACGACTTGCATCCGAGTCACTAGTAAAGGCGCGTGAGGATGTTGATGGCCTCGAACGAGCGCTCGGACCCGACGTGTCAGAGCTTTCGCGAGATTTGCGATCAAGGATGGGAAAGCTTCGCGGGACGCTTGAGCTGGCTACCGATGCAGATACACGCAGAAATGTTTCGGAAGACGCCCGTCTAGTACGACAAGAGGTGGCTAGAATCAGGAACAGGCCGGAATTCATCCGCAATAGTGTGCGTGCTGACATCGATCAATTCATTGAGGGATTTGCTCTTAGTGTCTCCTCTGTTCTCGACGAACGTACCAATACACAAGTTCAGCGCCTAGCAGCGTTGGCTAGAGATGCGCTCACCCGGCCCGGCTCTCACGCGATAGTGGACGCGCAACGTTCTCTCGACGAGGCGAGAAGTATTGTCTTCGGCTCGCTAGCAAAGCTGCCTGACTTTTGGATCGTTCGCTTTGAGTCACTCGCTGATGACCGCGAATCTGCCATCGACAAACAACTGCATGATGACCTTGTCCGACAGGGAGTTGCGGCGCTTCAAAAAAGCGATCCGGACACTCTTCGCGAGATCACATTCAGGCTATCTGACAATATGGTTGTCGCGTCGGAAGTCGGAAGGGGCGAAATCCCTTCCGGCATAGCGCGTGATTGACTCGGCCATCCAAGAGACATGGGAAACAGACCCCTCGCCTTAGCGGCGTCCTGGATAACATTTCAAATCAATGGCGGGGGCCCCGGCAGAAATGCGTTAGGGGTACCTTATCTAAGAGGTGACCTCGTGGCGGCGGCTTGCAGCTTTCCCCCACACCCCGAGCCAACTTCTGAAGCGTCCTTCACCTCACACACTAGCTACGCTCCGGACCCCTCTAAGTGTCGCGCGGTGGGAGCAAATTGTCGCTGCTCACGATGCCTGTCCTGAGTCGATAGGACGCACTCAATTCCAGTTGGCGGCCGAATCTGGCGTCACTAACAATGGTGTTATTGGTGTAAGGGTGCGCCAGTCAGGAAAAAAGACCAGCGAAAGGCATTGGATAGCAACCGAACTTGTAGCGACCATAAAAGGTAAACCCAGCATTTATCTTGGCGGACTTTAGGCCGGTCGCGTCAGCATTCCATCCGAGAGCGGATTTTTCGCTTGGCGCTTGCACACGTCCGCTAAGGGCCAAGAGGAGACCCCTCCGTACTGCCGGTGCTTGGCTAAACGAATCTTCCTCTACTTTGCGGTGCGCGTCGGCTAGTGTTCGGCTCGGCGCGGTACACCTCTCGCTAGCACGCGATTCGGCGGGTCGCTTGCTTAAGCCCAAGGGGGGCGGCGATGCCCGATCATGTTACAGCCTGCGCCGGTGGCTTGATACGCGCTGCGCAATACCTGCGCATGTCGTCAGAGAACCAGCGCTATTCGACTGAGAATCAACAGACTGCGATAGCCGAGTATGCAAGGCAGCACGGATATCAGGTTATCGCGTCGTATGTCGATGTCGGAAAGAGTGGCCTTTCGTTGAAGGGGCGTGACGCTCTGCGGCAGCTTCTCAGCGATGCTTTGGACACAGGGCGGCCGTTCGACGCCATTTTGGTTCTCGACGTGAGCCGATGGGGCCGCTTTCAAAATCCCGACCAAGCCGCTCATTATGAGTTCTTATGCCGTCAAGCAGGGTTGCGGGTGGTGTACTGCGCCGAGCCATTCGGCGATGACGTCGCCCCAATCACGACGATAGTCAAGCACCTGAAACGTGTGATGGCCGGGGAATATAGCCGCGAACTTTCGGAGAAGCTAATTCGCGCACACCGGCAGCAAGCAGCTCTGGGTTTCCGCCAAGGCGCTAGACTCATCTACGGATTTCGAAGACTTCTGGTCGATGCCACAGGTAAGCCAAAGCAGGTGATGGCGAATGGGGAGAGGAAAGCGCTGGACAATGACAAGGTGATAGTCATTCCGGGGCCGCCGCACGAACTCGCCGTCATAAGGCGAATTTTTCGATTGTACGTGCGCAACGAACTCTCGGCAGTGGACATTGCCGACCGCCTGTCGAAAGACGGTATAAAGGGGAACGACGATTTGCCTCTAGGCGTCAACACGATTCGAACCATTTTGTCGAACGAATTGTGCATTGGCCAAATGACCTACAATCGCACAACGAAGCGGCTTCAGGCACCTTCGATGAAAATGCCCGAG
>NZ_LLXZ01000187.1:0-59694 GCF_001440395.1 Bradyrhizobium jicamae
CGCCAAGCCGAATCAATTTAGCCATTAATAATCCATTAAAATTCCTGCATTGCCTTGTCAACATGCCTCCGGAAAGATCGCCGATGATAAATTTAATAACTTCAATTGAGGCGCGACATGAATATTAAATCGGATTGATTGCGCGTTTTATCCTTTGTGCAAAACCTACCCACTTGATGCTGATCGGATTCGCCGGCCTCGGCTATCTCGGTTATCGCAAGTCGCGTCCGCAGGCGGCGTGATCAAGTCCACTAACGCGAGGTCGGCAATCGCCGACCTCATCCAGTGTCACGTCTCGTAGGGCCTTTATTGGGTCCGTTCGCCGACGATCACCGTCGCGGTTCGCAGCGCCTGCTCATAGCGCTGCAGCTGAGCCCGCGAATACGCCTGCATGGTTCGCAATTCGTCCGGCGTCTTGTTCTTCAACTGGGCGAGGCTGGGCGATAGCGACGTCTCGCCGTCCGCTGCCGACCCTCTCTCGCGAAGCGCGAGCACGCTCGCGATGCGCTGCAATGCGAGTCGGTTGCGCTCCGCTCCCTTCTCTGCGTGTACGACGTAGTGATGCAGCCTGTCGGTCGACATGGTGCGGGCGCCCGCCTCGTCGCCTTCGATCAGGCGAAGAAGTTGCTCGTCGACGATGTCGGTGCAGAGGTCGATACATTCGTCGCAGATGAACACCGCAGGTCCGGCGACCAGTTTGTTCACCTCGTCCTGGTTCTTGCCGCAGAACGAGCAATAGAGAAGCCTGGCTTGTGATGCCGGATTCTGCGGACTGCCCGCTTGGCCGGAAGGTGGCCGGACCGCTTCGATCTTGGCGGACAGGATATTCCAGTTATCGTAGCCGAACGCCTTCGCGATCAGCTCCAAAGACTCGCTGTGCGTGGTTTGCACAGCCTTGGCAGTCAAGGCATCGCGCAGGGAACGCGCCATGGCCTTGGCATCGCGGAAATCGCGCATGAGAGCACCCGTATCGGCGAACGGAGGAGATCGGGGCTTGCCTTGCCGACCCGTTCGCCAATAGCGAGGGCCGAGAGATTTGATACGTTCACCATCCCGAAGGGCGCAAGCGGCGGGTGTATCAACCGGTCATTATAGTTGGCTCGGTCGCGGTCGTTGTCAACCTGAATGACGACCGCAAGACGTGTCGTTCTTTCGCTGACCCGAGTTCTCGTTCCCAGACAAGTAGCGCATGCGATATGCGGGGCTGCCCGGACATCGGGACTGGATGTCGCCTCACTCGTTCGGGCTGAACTTGCTTCAAGCTTTAGTCCGCTTGATGTCATTCACGACCTTTGGGTCGCTCAGGTCTCTGTGCCACCAATGGTTCACGGGATCTAACGGCTTCTCCCTGCGTCGCCTATTGTCTGCGACCGCAAGTAACTTGATGAGCAGTTTGAAAACTCTGGGCAGTTCAGATTCCGGAAGCCTCACGAGTTTCGCCAGTTGAACCTTGAGATCTGGCTTCATGATCAACACGCTTGGGGTAAGCGTCTGCTTCAGCCGGGCTTCGGAAACCGCAACGACCGCGTCTTCCTGTCGTGGACTCGCCTGCAGGATGAGGACATTCAAACCAAGAAGCAGCCTACGTTGGGCATCTTCGTTGTGCGCCTGGAACCATACGTCGCCTTCTGAAGCGCTTACGATCCCCTGTGCCAACTGATTCAGCAGAATCTCTTCGTCCAAGCTTACCATCGGGGATGCTCTATCCTATTGCGGCCGGCAGATAACGTGCCGGAGGTCTCGTCTGTGCAAGTTGCGGCAAGTGGCCGGATGAGACCCCCAGGTGGAAGACCCGGATGTCGCTCCGCCCATCCGGCCTACGCGTGCTCAGGCACCGCTCCCCCGGAACCAAAAAACCGCCACCTTTGCCCATAAATCCCTCCCCGTCCGAACCGCCTCCCTCCATTGAACTCAGCGCCCTGCTCCGATATACGGGCACTCGACTCCGGCCGAGGGAACAGGGCCTTCCGGGGCCGCGCACCCGCCTCCTCCAAGCCGTTCCGGAATTTCTCCAGTATATCAAAGGCTTAATGATGTCTTCCACATTCGATCAGATCGCCAACATTATCGCGGAGACCTGCGACATTCCGCGCGACACGATCAAGCCGGAGAGCCACGCCATCGACGATCTGGGAATCGACAGCCTGGACTTCCTCGACATCGCCTTTGCCATCGACAAGGCGTTCGGGATCAAGATGCCGCTCGAAAAATGGACCCAGGAGGTCAACGACGGCAAGGCCACGACCGAGCAGTATTTCGTACTGCAGAATCTCGCCGATCGTATCGACGAACTGGTCGCCGCCAAGAATGCAGCCCCGGGCGCGTAATCGCCCGCCATGGACATCGATTATTTTCGGCTGATCGATCGCATCGTCGACCTCGACCTCGACGAGAAGAAAATCACGGTCGAGGCGCAGGTGCCGGCCGTTCACACCATCTTTGAAGGGCATTTCCCCGGCTTCCCGATCATGCCCGGGGTCCTGCTCACCGAGGCGATGGCGCAGAGTTCCGGCTGGCTGATACTCGGCGTCCTGAAGTTCGAGCGCATGCCGTTCCTGGCCATCGTGAAGGAAGCCAAGATGCGCGGGTTCGTCAGCCCCGGCTCGCTGCTGACGATCGAGGCGAAGCTTGAGCACGAAGGCTCCGGTTTTGCCGTCACCAAGGTCAAGGGGCGTATCGGCAAGGACTTGAAGTGCAGCGCTGAACTCACCTTCGGCCTTGCCCCCTTCCCCGACCCGGCCCTGCGCGTGCATATGGACGCGATGGCCAACAAGATCGGCTTCCCACTGCAGGCGATTACGCATGACTGAGCCAAAATCCGCGGGCGCCAAGGAAGTCTGGATCACCGGTATCGGCATCGTCTCCTCACTCGGCGAAGGGCTCGATGCGCACTGGGATGCGCTGAACGAAAAGAAGATCAACGTCGACGACAAGCGGTTCGCGCCCCATATCGTGCACCCGCTGGCGCCGGTAAGCTTCGACGCCCAGATTCCGAAGAAGGGCGACCAGCGCCAGATGGAAGCCTGGCAGCGCATCGGCACCTATGCCGCGGGGCTGGCGCTGGATTCGGCCGGCGTCAAAGGCAACAAGGAAATCCTTGCCAGAATGGACATGATCGTCGCCGCCGGCGGCGGCGAGCGCGACATCGCGGTCGATGCGGCGATCCTCAACGCCGATGCCAAGGGCAATTCGGGTCCGGGCTTTCTCAACGAACGGCTGATGAACGATTTGCGGCCGACGCTGTTTCTGGCCCAGCTCTCCAACCTGCTTGCCGGTAACATCGCCATCGTCCACGGCGTCTGCGGCACGTCGCGCACCTTCATGGGCGAGGAAGCCGCCTCCATCGACGCGGCGCGGATTGCGCTGGCACGGATCGAAAGCGGCCAAAGCGACATCGCGCTGGTCGGCGCCGCCCACAATGGCGAGCGGATGGACCTGCTGATCCTCTACGAATTCGGCGACTTCAATCTGACCGACAAGTTCGCTCCCGTCTGGCAACGCGAAGACAAGAGCGGCTTCGCGCTCGGCTCGGCCGGCTGCTTCCTGGTGCTGGAGTCCCGTGAGCACGCCGAAGCCCGCGGCGCCAAGCCCTATGCCAAACTGACCAAGGTGGTCGCCGACCTCGCGCAGCGCAAGCAGCCGGGCGCGGTGACCAGATCGCTGGAAGCACTGTGGCCGAAGCTCGGCGTCGGCAACAGCGGCAGCTTGATCACGGGGGCGACCGGCGCCGAGCCGGTGACCTCGGACGAGAAGGCGTTTCTGCGCCAGCACCCTGGATTCGCGATCCGCGCCACCGGAACCATGTTCGGCCACACGCTGGAGACCCAGTTTCCGCTCGGCCTGGCGCTGGCCGCGCTCTCGATCTCCCGCGGCGCGCTGTTTCCGCCCAACGACCCGACCGGGCTCGAGGTTGAAAAGGCTGATAGCCCGGACCAGATAGTCGTGGTGGGGGCCGGTCACTGGCAGGGCGAAGGCATGGCCCTGGTCGAGGCCATCAAGTAGAGCGTGATTCCCGCAAGAAGGCTTGCGGCATCACGGCCAGAGCAAGAGATGAGCGCGACAGCGCTTGGAGCATGATCCGGAAAAGTGGATACCGGTTTTCCGAAAAGATCATGCTCAAGAAGGGATAGGGCGGGATGACGATCCGAGGGAACGCCATCTCGCGCGTTACGGCGCAGCAGCGACGGGGGAACCATGTCAGCACCACGCGATAAACTCGGCAGGCCGATCGTCGTCGTCACCGGCATGGGCGTGGTGACCTCGCTTGGCGCCGGCAAGACCGACAACTGGACCCGGCTGACCGCCGGCGAATCCGGCATCCGGACCGTGACGCGCTTTCCGATCGACGGCCTGAAGACGAACATGGCCGGCACCGTCGACTTCGTCACCGTCGAGCCGTTCTCGTCGACCGGCCTCACCGAACGTCTCGCTGCGATGGCGACCGAGGAAGCGCTCGAACAGGCTGATATCGGCGGCAAGGCCGATTTTCCCGGACCGCTGTTTCTGGCGGTCGCGCCGGTCGAAGTCGAGTGGCCGCAGCGGCTCGAGCTCGGACGCGCCGTCGGCAGGACCGAATTCGATTACGGGGACATGCTGCACGTCAGCGGCGGCGGACGGTTCACCGCATATCATCGCCGCTTCATGTTCGGTTCGGTGGCGAGCTATCTGGCCGAAAAGTTCGGCACCAAGGGATCGCCGATCTCGCTTTCAACTGCCTGCGCCTCGGGTGCGACCGCAATCCAGCTCGGCGTCGAGGCGATCCGCCGCGGCGAGGCCGATGCTGCGCTGTGCGTCGGCGCCGACGGCTCGGTGAACCCCGAAGCGATGGTGCGCTTCTCGCTGCTGTCGGCGCTGTCGACGCAGAACGATCCGCCGCGGGCCGCCTCAAAGCCGTTCTCGAAGAACCGCGATGGGTTCGTGATGGCGGAAGGCGCCGGCGCGATGGTGCTGGAAAGCTATGAGTCGGCGATGGCCCGCGGCGCAAAAATTCTCGGTGTGGTGGCCGGCTGCGGCGAGCTGACGGATTCGTTCCACCGCACCCGCTCCAGCCCGGACGGCAAGCCGATCATCGGCTGCATGCGCAAGACGCTGGCCGACGCCGGCCTCGAGCCGGAGCAGATCGATCACATCAACGCCCACGGCACTGCGACGCCGGAAAACGACAAGATGGAATACAACACGACCGCGGTCGTGTTCGGCGATCATCTGCCGAAAATTCCGGTGTCGTCGAACAAGTCGATGGTCGGGCATACGATCTCGGCGGCCGGCGCGGTGGAAGCCGTATTCTCGCTGCTGACGCTGGAGCACCAGCGGATTCCGCCGACCATCAATTACGAGATTCCGGATCCGTCGATCCTGTTCGACGTGGTCGGCAACACCGCGCGCGATGCCAAGGTGACGGCGGTGATGTCCAACTCGTTCGGTTTCGGCGGGCAGAACGCGTCGCTGATCCTGACGCGCGAACCGCTGTAGCAGTACGCCACTCATCACGATGAACCGCCTGCTCCTACGCACCAAGGCGCGCCTGCGCGATGCCGGAAAGCCCGTGGCGGAAGCCGCCGTCGGCGCGCTGACGATCGCCCTGCTCCGCACCACTCGCTATTTCGACCCGGACAAGACAGCCAACTTCTTCGGCCGCGTCACCCGCTTCATCGGCCGAAGGCTGCGCGAGGACCGCATCGGGCGCGAGAATCTCAAAGCCGCCTTTCCCGAGAAGTCGCCGGAAGAGATCGAGACCATTCTCGCCGGCGTGTGGGACAATCTCGGCCGCATCGGCGCCGAGTTCGCCCATCTCGACCACATCTGGGACTACGACCTCGACCAGCCGGACAAGCCGAGCCGCATCGAGTTCACCCCGCGGACCAAGCAGATTTTCGATGCCCTGCGCGACGACGGCAAGCCGGCCATCATCTTCGCCAGCCATCTCGGCAATTGGGAGATTCCGGCGCTCGGCGCAGTCGCCCATGGGCTCGACTGCGCCATCCTGTTCCGCCGCCCGAACATCGAGTCCGCCGACCGCGCCATCGAGCGCATCCGCGCCGTCAAGATGGGCACGCTGGTGCCTGCGGGGCGCGAGGCGCCGCTGAAACTGGCGGAAGCGCTGCAGCGAGGCCAGCACGTCGCGATGCTGGTCGATCAGTACATGGGTAATGGCGTCGAGGTGACGTTCTTCGGTCGCAAGACCAAGGCCAACCCGACGCTGGCGCGGCTATTACGGCAGGTCGAATGCCCCGTGCACGGCGTGCGCATCATCCGCCTGCCCAACCACCGCTTCCGCGCCGAGCTCTCCGAAGAGGTCAAGCCGGCGCGCGATGCGTCGGGGCAGATCGACATCCAGGGCACAATGCAGGCGGTGACGGATGTGATCGAAGGCTGGGTGCGTGAATATCCGGACCAGTGGCTGTGGCTGCACAGAAGGTGGCGGTAAGGCCGGTTTCGTAGCGAGCGTAGCCGGGGTGAAGCGCAGCGCAACCCGGCGCACTCTCCCAACCGGCTGAAGTCCCCGGATTACGCTGCGCTCCATCCGGGCTACAGGTTCTTCACTATCCCCCGAACAACAGGCCGAGGCTCCACGCTTTCATCGCAACAGTCGCCCCCAGGACGAAGATGATCTGCAGCAGCGTGCGGGTTGAGAAGAAGGCGAGGATGTTGGTCATGTGATGCTCCCGGACGGGAGCTATAGATTCCGCCTCGGGTTCCGGCAACAGAAGTTTATATTGCGCACGTGACCTCTCCACGTCATTGCGAGCGGAGCGAAGCAATCGATCTATCCGCTTGCTGAGGCATGGATTGCTTCGTCGCTTGCGCTCCTCGCAATGACGACGGAGAGAGGTCCGCGCGCCTCACCGGTCACTTCCCCGTCTTCACCCTGGTCCAGAGACGGTTGATCACGCGTTGCGTCGCCGGATCACGGGCCTGGATGACGAACAGCTTTTTCTGCGTCGCCTCGTCCGGATAGATATTCCTGTCGTTCAGAATCTTGGGATCGACCAGCTTCTGGCTCGCCAGATTGCCGTTGGCGTAGGACAGGAAGTCGGAATTCTTCGCGGCGACGTCGGGGCGGTAGAGGTAGTTGATCAGCTCGTAGGCCTCAGTGACGTTCTTCGCGTCCGCAGGGATCGCGAGATTGTCGAAGAACATCTGCGCGCCCTCTTTCGGAATCGTGTAGCCGATCTCGACGCCGTTCTTGGCCTCCGCCGCGCGGCTGCGCGCCTGCATGACATCGCCCGACCAGCCCACCACGAAGCAGATTTCGCCGGAGGCCAGCGCGCCCAGATATTCGGAGGAATGAAACTTGCGGACGTTGGGCCGGATCTTGCTGACGAGCTCGGCGGCCTTTTCGAGGTCCGCCTGCTTGGTCGAGTTCGGATCGATGCCGAGATAGCTCAAGGCTGCCGGCAGAATGTCGTCGGCGGAATCCAGCATGTGGATGCCGCAATCCCTGAACTTCGCGAGGTTCTCCGGCTTGAAGACGATGTCCCAACTATCAATCTTGGCGTCGGCCCCGAGGATTTTTTGCGCGGTCTTGACGTTGTAGCCGATGCCCGTGGTGCCCCACATGTAATTGGCGGCGTAGTTGTTGCCGGGATCGTAGGTGGCGAGCTGGCCGGTCACCACCGGCCAGGCGTTGGCGAGATTGGGCAGCTTCGCCTTGTCGAGCTTGAGGAAGACTTTTGCCGTAATCTGGCGCTGCAGGAAATAGCCTGTGGGCACCACGACGTCGTAGCCCGACTTCCCCGCCAAGAGCCGCGTCTCCAGCGTCTCGTTGGCGTCAAAAGTGTCGTAGACCACCTTGATGCCGGTTTCCTTGGTAAAGGCTTCCAGCACCCCCGGGGCCATGTAGTTCGACCAGTTGTAGAAGTTCACCGTGCGCTCTTGCGCCGACACAGGAGAGAGCGTCAGCGCGAGCGCGATCGCGCCGAAAAGGCGCAGTGAAGCTCCAGTCGAATCGCGCATGTCCTACCTCTTGCGCCGGCCGTGCACCGCGTCCGACAGCCGTTCCAGCGCGGTGTCGAGCGTTTCGTCCTTCTTGGAAAAACAGAACCGCACCACCGAGGTCACCGCGTCCTGCTCGTAGAACGCCGACACCGGGATCGCGGCGACCTTGTAGTCGGTCACGATCCGCTTGCAGAACTCGACGTCGGTCTCGTTCAAGCCCAGCGGCGACAGGTCGACGGTGAGGAAATATGTGCCCTGCGATTTCAGCACGGGAAAGCCGATGCTCTCCAGCCCTTTCGTGAGGCGATCCCTGCTCCGCGCCAGATCCTTGCGCATGTCGTAGAAATACTCGTCAGGCTTGCCGAGGCCGTAGGCCACCGCGGCCTGCAGGTTCGGCGCGGTGGTGAAGGTCAGGAACTGGTGCACTTTTGCGGCCACCCGCAACAGCGGCGGCGCGGCGCAGACGAAGCCGACCTTCCATCCTGTCAACGAAAATATCTTGCCGGCGCTGCCGACCTTGATGGTGCGGTCGCGCATGCCCGGGATCGTGATCAGCGGTATATGTTCGCGGCCGTCGAAGATCACGTGCTCCCAGACCTCGTCGCAGATCGCGATGGTGTCGAACTTCTGGCAGTACCGCGCCAAGAGTTCCAGATCCTCGCGGGGATAGACGACGGCGGCCGGGTTGAGCGGATTGTTGAACAGCACCGCCTTGGTCTTCTCGTTGAAGACGCTGGCCAGCATCTCTTCCGTCAGCCGCCAGCCCGGCGGCTCAAGCCGCAACAGGCGCGGAATACCGCCGGCCTGGCGGATGATGGGCAGATAGCTGTCATAGACCGGCTGGAACACCACGACTTCGTCGCCGGGCTCGACGACGGCGAGAATGGACGCCGTCAGTGCCTCAGTGCCGCCCGAGGTCACCATCACTTCCGTCATCGGATCGAGGGAAAGCTTGTGCCAGCGGCCGTAATGGGCGGCGATCGCCTGCCGCAGTTCCGGGATACCCATCATCGACGGGTACTGGTTGTAGCCGTTCACGGTGGCATCGGCGGCAGCGCGGCGGATGTCCTCCGGGCCGGGATCGTCAGGAAAGCCCTGGCCGAGATTGATGGCGTTGTTGTCGCGCGCGGCCTGCGACATCGCCTCGAAGACGGTGACGGGAAGGTCGGCAAAGACCTTGTTCATGGAAGTCATGATGGAGATCAGCCGCCGGTCTTTGTCGGCAATCCCGCAGCCTTCCAGCCGATGATACCGCCGGCCAGATGCTTGTCGTAAGGCAGCCCTGCCGCCTGCGCCGCCAGCGATGCAGTCACCGAGCGCTTGCCGGAGCGGCAGGCGAACACCACCTGCTTCCCCTTCGGGTCCGGAATCGCCGCCGGATCGAAGCTCTGGAGCGGAACGACCACGCCATCCGGATAGGCTTCCACCGCCACTTCATTGGGCTCGCGGACGTCGACCAGAAGATAGCGCCCTTCCGCGATCCCGCTGGACACGTCTTCCGGGGTTAAATCGTGCACCTGATGGTCCGCCAACATATCCTCCTGACAACCCGCTGCGAGGACGCCAACAGGCCCCGCCAAGCGGGCGCCAAAGTCGCCCCTTGCGGGGCGAAAATCAAGCGCCGCGAGCGGGTTGAATGGCCGTCAAACCGTGCCGCCGCCCGACGCGGTTATTCTCCCCCACACCTGATTTCAGGTCAGAAGTTCTTTCATGATGGGCCAGGCGCCATTAGGCGTTTGCGGGCCGGCTGCCCGATAGCCGCGACGAAGGTAGAAATCGTGGGCGTTTGAGCTTGCCTCTGCGTACACCGAAGGGAACTCGCGATCGCGCAGCAGCCCTTCCAGCCAACCAAGCAATCCGGCCCCCACGCCTGCCCGGCAAATTCAGGCGCCGTATACAGGCCCTCCAGCCTGTCGGCCCGAATGGCCCCCCATCCGGCAACGATGCCGTCCAGCTCGGCCACCCATATTTCCAACTCGTGCAGCTTTTGCTCCATACCTGATAGCGTGAGCTTCGACGCCCACGCCTGCGCTTCGGCAACGGAAATTTTGGGCGGCGCAAGCTCGAGGATCGACCGGCGTCGAATGTCGTGAAGATCACTTGCGTCCGTGCGCTTCGCCAGACGGTAAATGGCACCCATCGTTACCTGCCTCGCGTCAAACGGACCGGCCAAACCAGCGTGGCGCAAACCTCCGCGCCTGAAAGATCAGCAGACGTAGTTACTGCGTACACCGATGTCTGAGAATGACGCCATCTCAGACGTGACGAGTCGCTTCGACGGGGCACGCCGGCTCGCGAGCGGCTCAGTCCTTCGAGAGCAGGGCTGCTTCGATCCGCTGGATCAGGCGCTCCCGTTGGGCAGGCGCCGGTCGCCCGTGGAGGGCGAATACGCGGACGATCGGCAGGTAGGGCTCCACCGCCGCCGTTAGCGCCGGTTGGGACATGCCGGCCAGCCGCGCGTACTCGGACTGCGCGGCCGCATTGACGGCGCGCGGACGCTGCGGATTATCGGCGATTTCCGCAGCGATCTCGGACAGCATGACGTGGCAGCGCGCAAGGTCGAGGCCGACGGGCGCCCGGACCGCGCCGCCCCAGTCGATGAGTCTCGGACCATCCGCCGTCATGATCACGTTGTCGGGGTGGAGGTCGCAGTGGCACAGCCCGTCCCCGGGCCGTAGCCGTTCGATCAGGGCGAGGATGCCCGTGGCAATGTGCTTCGGAACAACGCCATCGAAAAGTCGCAACGAGCCCTCCATCAAGTCGCGCAGAAAGAGGACGTCCGGCGGCGGGGGCGTCTTGTGAACGGATAGGTAAAGGGAGGCGAGGATCGCGCCCGCTTGCCCGAAGGTCAGGGCGCCGCTGCGCGACAGTTGCAGCAGGGTCGGTCCGTCGAGGCGCGGCAGCACGATGCCGAAGCGCCCCGCCAAAGTTACCTCGTCGAGGACCTCGGGCGCCGGGCCGCCGGCGGCGAAGACGGCGCGGGTCATCCGCGCCTCCCACCAGCTCACCCGCTTCGGAATGCCGGCCTTGAACAGCTTCACGACCTGACCGGGTGCCCAGGCATGAACGTCCGCAAAGACGCCCTCGCCGATCTTCTCCCCCAGCGACCCCGGCATCAACCCTTCCTCCCCACCGAGCAGCAAGCACTGGCGGCGGGCAAAGAAGAACCCGTAGTTCGGCAGTGCCCCCTTGCTGCTTATCACCGTTTCATATCAGCCGCCAAAACCACCCTGCTCCACTTCTTGACCTCATCCGAGATCAGTTTGGCGAAATCGGCGGGCGATCCGCCGAGAGCCGTGCCGCCCAGATCGGCAAGCCGCGCTTGGAGTTTCGGATCGGCGATGCTGACGTTGACCTCCCTGTTCAGTTTTTCGACGATTTCTTCCGGCGTGCGCCTTGGACCGCCAAGGCCGTACCATGAACTTGCCTCGTAACCGGGCAAGGTTTCGTCCAAGGCTGGAACATCCGGCAATATCGGCGAGCGCGCCACGGTCGTTACCGCCAGGGCGCGGAAACTGCCGGCCCTGACATATTCGATCGATGAGAGTAGCGGGCCAAAATAGACCTGCGCTTCGCCGGTGAGAAGCGCCGGAAATACCTGCGCGCCCCGATAAGGCACGTGAAAGAGATCGACGCCGGCCATCGCTTTGAACATTTCGCCGGCCAAGTGGGTCGTAGATCCGGTTCCGGCTGACGCCATATTGACCTTGCCGGGCCTGGCCTTCGCGTAGGCGATGAATTCCGCGACTGTCTTGACGGGAACCGATGGGTGAACCTCCATAACCAAGGGCACACGAACGATACCTGCGATCGGCGCGATATCGCGGATGACGTCGAAGCCAAGGTTGAACATGGTCGCATTGATCGCATTTGCTGCGGTGACCAACAGCAGCGTGTAGCCATCCGGGGATGCCCGCACGACCGCCTCGGTGGCGATGTTGCCGGTAGCGCCGCTGCGGTTCTCGATGACAAATGACTGTCCAAGTCGCTCCGACAGCGATTGGCCGATCAATCGCGCGACAATGTCAGGCGCTCCACCGGCGCCAAAGCCTTCGAGCAGGTGCACCGGTCGCGTCGGGTAACTCTGTGCGCTGGCGAAACGGGATAGTGCAGGAACGGTGGCAGCGGCCGCTGCCAGATGCAGGAATTGACGGCGTGCAACTTTCATTGCGGCCTCCCCAAACTGCCGGCATGCGGAGTTTCTGCGGAGCCGCAGGGCCGCACACGCAGACGTCGGTTCAATTTCGATGCGCGCCTGCCGACGGCATGATCGCTGCGGCTAAGACAAAAGGGACTTCGGCACGTCCCGCTCGGCAGCTCATCATCAGGCTACATCAGTTGCACGACCGGCGGAAGGCGCGTCGGCGGCTTTTGGCTTGTTTGGTAGCCGGTCGCGTGCCGGGACGACGCTTAGGCGGTTTCGGCTTCCGCGTACGAGACGATCGGAGATCGTGCATGGCACGACGTGCCTGATCGGCACAATGCGCTGGTGCGGCGGGAGATTTCCCGACATCGAGGGCATGAGGTGAGGACAATGGGTGACGGCTTCCTGGCAACCTTTGACGGCCCTGCCCGGTCAATCCGGTGCGCTCTGGCGATCAATGAAGGCGTTGAAGCTCTTGGGCTCCAAGTAAGGGCCGGCCTTCATACCGGCGAGGTCGAAATGACCGATGATGATCTGAGCGGCATCGCCGTCAACATTGCAGCGCGTGTCGCGACGATGGCAAAGCCCGGGCAGGTTCTGGTGTCGAATACAGTCCGTGATCTTGTCGCGGGATCAAGCATCAGGTTTCATGACGAAGGTAGTCATTCCCTGAAGGGGCTCACAGAGAACGTCAGATTGTTCGCGGCCGAACGTTAGTGGCGCAAGCCGATGTTAACACGGCGACGGCTTCTTGATCCGTCTGTTGATTTCGCGCAATGCACCGATGGGAACTGCCGCTCGCGCATCGGTCCTTCAAGCATGGCAAGCAATCCGGCACCTATCCCCTGCCCGGCAAACTCCGGCGCGGTATCCGGGCCCTCCAGCCTGTCACCGGAAACGGCACCCCACCCTGCGACGATGCCGTTCCGCCCGGCAACCCACACTTCCAGCTCGCGCAGCTTTCGCTCCATACCGGAGAGCGTGAGCTTCGACGCCCACGCCTGAGCCTCGGCGGCGGTCATCGTTGGAGGCGCGAGTTCAAGGATCGATCGTCGCCGAATGTCGCGGAGGCGTCTCGCGTCATTGAACACCGCCTGGCGGTAAACGATCTCCATGTCATCTGACTCTGGTGTCGAGCCACCGGCAACGTCCGCTATCGGGAGATGCGGAACCGTAGTCAATGGGAAAGCAGTCGTCCTGTTTTGCTACAGGCGATCCGTGGCTGCGGTCTCGGCGACTGTCAACATTGGCCGAACGCTAAGGCCGATTCGTTTCGATGTACGGGGAGACCGGAGCTATTCGATTAAACGGCCCCAACCGGGGGGCCGCCAACCCGAACGAGACGGGTTTTCTTCCAGCAGTCGGGGGGGCACCTTTCGGCTGGAAGCATCGACATCAACACCGAGCGGTGCCGGTTGTTCCCTCACACCTTCACAATCCATGGAAATTAGGGATTAGTGGCATCTTCGTTCTCGCCACTCACCATTTTTTCCCGCTACGGTTGGATCTCAGAGGGGGCATCCTGATGAGCGATGGGAAAAAGGCTAAAGCCGAATTCACACTGGCCCAAATCATCGGTCGAACTGCAGCGCTGTTTCCCCACCGGCCTGCGATTGTCTCCTCCACGTACGCGCCACTCACATACCGTGATCTTCAGCGCCAATTGGATGGCATCCGCCGGCAGTTGCGTTTGGCTGGGTTCGATTGCAACGCCCGGATCGGGATCCTCATGCCGAACGGCGCGGACGCGGTTCTCACCATCGTTGCCGTAGCCTGCTGCAGCATCGCGGTTCCTCTTGATCCGCGGCTGTCGCAGACGGAGGTCGATCAGCGTCTCGACATGCTACACCTGAGCGCACTTCTCGTGCCGAAAGGCAATGCCTCTGAAGCCCGCCGGACCGCTGAGCGGAGAAAGCTCCCCATCATCGAAGTGGTTCCGGTCGGATCCGGTCAGCTTGGAATCAATATCGTAGCGCAAGTCTCCAACTTCCCTGCGATCGACGCCGAGCCTGATCCGAACTCGCCCGCCTTCATCCTGCAGACGTCGGGCACGACCGCGCAGCCGAAGCTCATTCCGTTCAGCCATGGCAATATGCTGGCGGCGGCCGCGCGGCTTCAGGCCTGGTTTGGACTCACACACCAGGACCGTTGCCTGTGCGTTTCATCGCCCCACTACTCCCATGGGCTCAAAGTCACGGTCTTCACACCGCTCTTGACGGGCGGCAGCATTGCCCTTCCGGCGAACAGTGCCGTCGTGGCGCTGGATGAGTGGCTCGATGTGCTGCGGCCAACCTGGTACTCGGCAGGTCCGACGCTTCACACTGCCTTGCTGGACAAGGCAAGAAACCTTGAGAATGCAGAGGCGCCGCACACTCTGCGGTTCGTCGTATCGGGTGGCGCGCCGCTGCTGAAAGACGTGCAGGACGATCTGCAGCGCATCTTGGGCGTGCCGGTGCTGGAGCACTACGGCTCCAGCGAAGCGGCGCAGATCGCCGCCAACGTGCCGCCGCCCGGGCCGAACCGGCCAGGGACTTGCGGACAACCCTGGCCTGATACCGTGGCGATTGTCGGTGAGGATGGACGTCTCGTGCCAGCCGGTGAGCGAGGTGAGATCTGGGTTCGTGGTCCCACCGTGACGTCTGGCTATCTCGATGCGCCGGAACTCAATCAAGCTGCTTTCACGGAAGGTTGGCTTCGCACGGGCGACATCGGCAGCCTCGACGCAGACGGCTTCCTGACCCTGCACGGCCGCCTGAGTGAAGTAATCAACCGCGGGGGTGAGAAGATCGCCCCTGCTGAGGTGGAATCCGCGTTACTACGCCATCCGGCCGTAGCCGAAGCCGCCGCCTTCGCAATACCGCACCCACGCCTTGGCGATGACGTCGCAGCCGCCGTCATTGCCCATTCTGGCGCGCAGACGACACCTGCGGAGCTTCGCCAGTTCCTACAGCGCGAGTTGGCCTCGTTCAAGATTCCACGGAGCATTCTGATCCTCGACCGGCTGCCAAAGGGAGCGACGGGAAAGGTCCAACGGCGACGGCTGCGTGAGGCGCTCGACGTAAACCATCAGGCGACGAAGCCTCTACCTGGCGTGAGAAAAGCGACATTGGATCTGGAAGCTGAATTGCTGATCCTGTGGCGCAGGCTGCTCAAGTCCGGGACCGTGACGATCGACGATGATTTCTTTGCGCGCGGTGGCGACTCCCTGCTGGCGATGGAAATGCTCATCGAGGTCGAGCGACTCATCGGCCAGCCCGTACCGGAAACGATCCTGTTCGGGGCAGAAACGATCCGGCAACTTGCTCCCAAGATCGCCATGCAGACGGGAGCGCAAGCGACGCCGTTCTTCGAGTTCAGTGCCGGTGGCCATCGGCGTCCGCTGTACTTCTTCAATGGAGATACCCTCAGCGGCCACGAGGGTATGCGGCGAATGGTCGAGCTTTTCGGGCCCGATTATCCGATCATCTCCATCGGTCCCCACGGTCTCCGTGGGGAGCCGGTTCCGCCATCGATCGAGGCGATGGCCGCCGACCGCCTGCCGCATATACTGGAGAGGCAGACCAGCGGTCCTTTCCTCCTGGGCGGCAAATGCAATGGCGCCATGGTGGCGTTCGAAGCAGCACGCCTGCTGATGGCGGCTGGCCACAAGGTTGATCTGGTTGCGATGGTCGATCCGCCGACCATCGCTGCCCGTCCGGCATCGCGGGCAATCCTCGGTTTGATGAAGCCAATCGTTTCACCCCACTTTCTGCGCTGGATGTACGAGCAAATGGCGCAGCTGGAGCGATACGCCAAGGCGCGGCGACGCGACCGGAATGCGATCGTCAAGGGCGCGTTTCTGCCCGCGTTGTGGGATGCCTATTCAATTGCAATGGCGCAATATCTTCCGGCACCGCTCGAGGTCCCCGTGACATTTTACTCGGCCGAACATGACGGCCGGGCGTGGCGGCACCTCAGCTCTCAAGTCGAAGTGCTTCAGGTGCCTGGGGGACATGGTGGCTGCCTGACTATCGGCGCTGACCTGTTGGTCGACCATCTGCGGCAAAGAATTGATGCGCTGGGAATTGACGCTCCGGCTGATGGCATGCTTCCGAGGAAATCGGCCGCCTGACGGCTGCTTTCGAGCAAGCATCGCAAGCTATCGGTCTCGAAGGGCGCCGACGCAGGCCCGCAGGGCGCCTCACACGCTCGCGGCGAGTCGCGTGAAACAAATAATTCGGCGTCCGCCTTGATTTCTGCACTTTTCGAGCAACAAATCGAGACATGTAAGACGGGTAGGAGGACACGCGATGATGAAGCGTGGGCTCGCGTTGTTACTGGTGGGGCTACATGGCCTCTTGCTTGGCGGCTGCATGCAAGCAACGCTTGCGCCGTCATCGAATGCCAGTTTGACCGCAAGGGACCGGCAGTTGCTCGCCCACGCGCGCTATGCGCAGGCGACCATTCCGGAGACTTATCGCCGGCACATTGTCGACTACACGCGCAAGGAGCAACCGGGAACCATCCTGGTCGATACCAACTCGAAGTATCTCTATTACGTCCTGCCGGGCGGCAAGGCGATCCGCTACGGCGTGACGGTAGGAGAGGAAGCGCTGGCCTGGTCCGGCATTGCCACCGTTGGCAAGACGGCTGAATGGCCGGATTGGATCCCGACGGCGGAGATCCAGGCCCGGCTCGGCCCCTACCCGAAGCGCGTCGCCGGAGGTCCAGATAATCCGCTCGGCGCACGGGCGCTTTATCTCTACGAGGGCAACAAGGACACGCTGTACCGCATCCACGGCACCAACCAGCCGGAATATATCGGTCAGGCCATCTCGTCCGGCTGCATCCGCATGACCAACGAGGACGTCATCGATCTCGTGAACCGGGTGAAGCCGGGCGCGATCGTGGTCGTCCTGCCGCCGGGCCGGAGTGCGTAGCAAGCTGCGCTGCGTGAGGGCTCCGCGAAGCTCGGAGCCTCCAGGCTTGGCTGGAAATGAGCCTCCAGGCTTGGCTGGAAATTCCCTGCCGCGATGATGAAGCACCCGATGCGAACGGCACGCCGAACGTTCGCAAAGGACGAAGATCTTGAGCGCTATTGGAAATGGCGCTCAAGTTCGGACGGCTGGAAAGAAGGTATCGAGCACTTACATTGACGGTGGGTGATCGAGGGAACCACACGATGTCAGCGGCGCCGGAAGTCAGATCTGCGGATGCGAACATCCGGGCAAACGCGATCAGCACCATCGTGCTCGGTTTTGCGGCCGACCCGATGGCGCGCTGGGTCTGGTCTGATCCTTCCGAATACCTCAGAATAATGCCTCGGTTCGCCAATGCTTTTGGCGGCCGGGCTTTCGAGCATGGCACGGCCTATATCACCGAAGGGGCTCGTGCCGCCGCGTTGTGGCTGCCGCCAGGCGTCGAGCCGGATGAAGCGGAAATGGATGCCATCATGCAGGAGAGTCTGCGCCCGGAGATCGCCGAGGATATTGAGGCCGTCATGAAAGGCATGGCCGAACATCATCCCCGCGGCCCGCATTGGTATCTGCCCCTGATCGCCGCGGATCCGAACTGGATCGGGCAAGGGCTCGGCGCATTGCTCATGAAACACGCGCTTCGACGATGCGACGAGGAAGGCATCGCAGCCTACCTCGAAAGCTCGAACCCGCGTAACATGTCCTTCTATGAGCGCCATGGCTTCGAGATTGTCGGCCGGATCCAAAGCGGCTCATCTCCCGTGCTGACACCCATGCTGCGGCCCGCATCATGAGGGTTGCTTTCGCATCGACCAGAGGATGGCATTGGTGAGGATTTGCTGGTAGCGGGCGTCGCGCCAGACCGATGCCTCGTGGCCTAGCGCCGTATAGAATACCCGCCCCTCGCCGTATGTTCGTTTCCAGGCGAGAGGCCAGCCATAGGATCGTTGATGCACACCGGTCTTGCCGAGATCCACCGAGTTCGGGTCGAGGCGCAGGAGCACGCGTGATCCACGATCGTCGAAGTCCCTGATCTGATAGATTTCGTCCTCGACCTGCAACGAATTTCCGAGAAACGCCACCGATGCATCACTGGGATCAACCACGTCGATCGTCACGGCCTGATGCCAGGGATGACCATCGAAGTAGCCGCCGACCAGATCAAGATAGTCCGGCCAGGCGTAGAATGTGTCGGTGGCTGAATGAACGCCGAGGAACCCGCGGCCCGAGCGCACAAAGTTGAGCAGAGCGGCCTTCTGATCGCCGCTCATCGGAAGTTCTCCTGACGTGTAGAATATCACCGCGGCATAGCGCTGGAGGTTCTCGGTCGAGAATTCAGAGACGTCTTCGGTTGCAGTGACATCGAAGGCGCCGGAGTTCGTTCCGAGCTGCGTCAGGACTGCGCTGGAAAGCGGTATGACGTCGTGCCGGTAGCCGGCCGAGTGCGTGAAATAGAGGATGCGCTCTCGCGAGCGCTGTGCGCGCGCGCCGAGCGGCCGGATTGCCGCCGCGCCGCCGAGGAGCGCGATGAACTCGCGTCGCCTCACAATCCTCTCCCTGAGACCTCGCCGCCCATTTCGATTGCAGCAATTACGGAAAACTCAAGACAGCGTCACATTATCGAGAAATGGTTTCCAGGAAAGCGCCTCGCTGTTGGCCTTGTCGAATTGCCCCTCCTCCAGGAGCTTGCCGACAGACCTGAAATACTCGCAAAGGAATGTCGCATCCGGCAATTGATAAACGTGCTCGTTCGGCACCCACAGACCAAATTTCCTGGCGGAGGTGAATGCAGACAGGATTGCTGGTTTGAGATCACGTACATTGTCCGGCCATTCTGACGAGGCGTTCCGAATTTTGATGCTGTCTGAAACACTGCGAAATTTGGCGCCCAGGCTTCGGAGCTCGGAAGCTCTTTTTTCGGCCGACTTCCGGTTCAGCCATTCCAATGCGATGCCGACCAGCATTCCGGTCAAAAAGACCATCGCAAATTTAAACCAACGCTGCTGGCCCAGTGCGACCAGATTGTCAGAAACGGTCGTGACCGCAGCGTTACCAAAAACCGTCGTGACCACACCACCAAGATCGGAGAAGACATTTGCCGCCTTCAATCCTCGTTCGAGGATAGGCATGAACAGCGGGATCAGCAGAAGACCCCAAATCCCAAACAGAAACTGTTTAAGCCTATTGGACATCGAGCCCTATGGTAGCACGCAGACCAGCCACTCAGCCGAACCAACGCTTGAACGGGTCATCCGGCCTCTCCCAAAAGAGATAGAGATGCAGATTGCTGCAGTGCATGAACCCGATTGTGGACACTGGCGGGCATGCCCATTGCGGACGTCTCGAGCATATCCGGCTCACTGGCGGGAACTCTTGGCATAATCCGACCTGGTAATGACCTCGCTTCGAAACTCTTGGCGCTGGAGTGAGGTAGGATGACGTTAGCCAGGGTCGATTGAAGCGCCTGGCACCTGGCGGAGTTGCCGTCGTATTCCATAACTGACTTGGCCGGCTGGCCCAATCTGGACGTGAGCCAATGGATATAACCCGGGCGATGTGGCTGATCATGATTGGGTTGACCGGAGGAAGCCCCGCCAACGCGCAACCCTGCGACGGAGTTCAAGTCCAGATTGGAGAACGCGAGCAACGTTGCATCAAGCCGGGCGCAGGTGAAACGTTCAGGGACTGCCCTGATTGCCCGGAGATGGTGGTTATTCCGGCAGGCAGCTTCACCATGGGCGCATCCCGGGACGAGGAAGTAGCCACGGAGCGTGAAGACCAGACTATGGTCGCCATACGTAAGCCATTTGCAGTCGGGCGTTTTGCCGTGACACGCGGTGAGTTCGCGACATTTGTCGCCGCAACAGACAACAAAACCGACGGCGGCTGCTTTCGGCTATCGGAACCGAAGCGGGACGTTGATCGCAACTGGCGTACTCCGGGATTCCTGCAAGACGACCGTCACCCGGTGGTCTGTGTGAGCTGGAACGATGCGAAAGCCTATATTGCGTGGCTCTCATCATTGACTGGAAAAAGTTACCGACTCCTGTCCGAGGCCGAACGCGAATACGTCACCCGAGCAGGATCGATCACTCCGTTCTGGTGGGGCAGCACGATTTCGTCAGAACAAGCCAATTACGACGGCTCCATCTCGTATGCTGGCGGCGCCAACAGCGAGGTGCGCAAGGCGACAGTTCCCGTTGATAGTTTCAAGGCCAACTCGTGGGGTCTCTACAACGTCCATGGTAACGCCTGGGAATGGACCGAGGATTGCTGGAACGCCAAAAATGCTGCCAACCCCGGGGATGGATCGGCCAGTCTCACGGGAGACTGCACTCTTCGCGTGTTGCGCGGCGCTTCCTTTAACAACGCCCCCCACACTCTGCGTGCGGCGAGGCGCGCTTCAGAGCCGCCGGATAATCGGGTTGCCAGTTTTGGGTTTCGTGTTGCCAGATCGCTCGAGCCCTGAAGAAGCCGAGACACGGCCAACAATCTTCAACTATCATTTTGCTTTTCGCGACCTGCAATCTCATGCCGCGGGATTGGACCGAACCCGAGGGGCTGGAACGCTCTCCTCTCGCACCAGCGGCAGGGAAAACTGAAAGACGGCGCCGCGGGGTTCGTTCGCGCTCACCCACATCCGCCCTCCATGAGCCTCGACCATCGACTTGCAGATCGCGAGGCCCATGCCCATGCCCTTGGCCTTCGTCGTGTAGAAGGCCTGGAATACGCGCTCGGCATCCGCCGGGTCGAGGCCAGGCCCGGAATCGCTGATAGTGACGAGCACGCTGGCCGCCTCCGTCTCGGTGTTGATCCGCAGTTCGCGCGCGCCCTCGTCGCTGCCGTCCATGGCTTCAATGGCATTGAGGATCAGGTTCAGGATCACCTGCTGCAGCTGAGTGCGATCGCCCTCTACCAGTGGCAAGCCCGGCGCCAGCTCGGTCTGCAGCGCGATACCCTGCTTGAACATTTCGCTGCGGGTCAGCGCGACCATTTCGAGGATGGCTTCGTTGAGGCCGAACCAATCCTTCCGGGACGGCACCTTGTGGATCAGGGCCCGGATGCCGCCGATGACGTTGCCGGCGCGCTTGCCGTCCTCGACGATACGGTCGAGCGAATAGCGGACTTCGTCGAGGTTGGGCGGCTGCGCACGCAGCCAGCGTAACGCCGCCTGGGCGTTGGTCACCGTCGCGGCGATCGGCTGATTGACCTCATGGGCGATCGAGGCCGACAACTGTCCCATCGTGGTGACGCGGTTGGAGTGCGCGAGCTCCGCCTGCACCGCGCGCAAGGCTTCTTCGGCGCGCCTGCGTTCGGTGATGTGACGCCCGACGCCACGGTAGCCGACGAAGCGCCCTCTCCCGTCAAACACCGGCAGCCCGGAGACCGACACGTAACGCTTGCTGCCATCGGGAGCATACCGCGCGAGCTCAAAATCGCGGAACGGCAGGTGGGCATCGAGCGTCTCCCGGTGCTTGCGCCAGGCCTCCTCATCAGGCTCCAGGTAAGGCACTTCCCAACGTGTCTTGCCGATCTCGGAGCCCAACGCCGGCGCGTCGGAAAGGCTGTCCGCGAACTCCTGATGAATGAAGCGATGTTGCGCATCGGTCTCCCAGTACACGTCGAAGGAGAAGTGCACGAGGGTGCGGAAGCGCTCCTCGCTCTGCCGCAGCGCCTCTTCCGCCCGCTTGCGCTGGGTCAGATCGAGGACAAAGCCAACACCTTGACTTGTGCCTTCCCCGAACATCGCCCCACCGATCAGCACCGGCACGCGGCTTCCGTCTTTCCGCAAGTACTCTTTCTCGAACGGCAGGGCCATCCCGACCCGCTTGAGCTCCGCCACGGTATGCGCGTCACGGTCGCGCCATTCCGGCGGTGTCAGCGTTGTCCGATGCAGGCGCCCCGAGACGAGATCCTCCCGGTCGTATCCCACCATACGGAGGAACTCGTCATTGGCCTCGAGAATACGTCCCTCGATTTCCCAGATGATGATGCCGACAATGTTGGCGTCGACCAGGCGGCGGATCATCTTGTCGCGCGCCAGCAGATCGCCGTGGAGCGCAATGTTCTCTGCGATCGCCTTGCGCCGCCGTATCGCCTCGAGCCGCGCGAGCGCCAACGCCATCCCCGCCAGGATTGCGACAATGACGACGGCGATCGTGATCAGCCAGGCTTTGCGATGCTCAAGCGCCTCGGCACGCTTCTCCAGGTCCACGCGCAGGAAGCGCTCGTGATCCACCATCTGGTCGATCTGCGACCTTATCTCGTCCAGGCTGCGGATCATTGCCATCGCGGCCGGCCCGGAGTAGGTGCGGGCCGTTTTGACGATCTCATCGATTTCGCGCAACTTTGCTGCAACCGTCGTCGCCAGATGTCCGGCGCGGTGGCTCTGCAATGGATCGCTCGCGACCAGAGCCTGGAGCGCCTGCGCGTCCCGTCGTACGCTTTCGTCGGAGACGCCATAGGCCTTGAGATAGTGCGGATCGAGCGTCAGCAGATAGCCGCGCCTTTGCGCCTCCACGTCGGCGATGATCGTTTTCAGCCGATCCAGCGTCTCGAGCACCTGGCGGTTGCGCTCTTGCACAAGATTTGCCGCTTGACGCTCCTGCCAATATCGGAAGCCGAGAATCCCGGTCGCGACAACCACAGCTAGAAGCGCCGCAACCACCAGCGCCAGCGGGCGAGCAAACCACCGAAAGGATTGGCTCAGAGGAACTGACATTGGCCTAAAGTCTTCGATGCTCGCGTGAGCAATTGTTTTCTGATGCCGACGCAGAGTATTGCTAGTATAATGAAAATACAGCCAACGGTCCGCGTAGATGACGCGGGAACCGGCGCGCTCAACTGCGCAGATTACACCGGCCCGTCAGTCCCCTCGCAAGGGGCCACAACGTCACGGCAACGACCCGGCCTTTCGTGTTGCGAAAAGCCGATCCACTGGCAGGAGCAAACAACATGGCTCCAAGTGAAAAATTGCCGGAAAAGCCGCGGCGTAATTCAGGGTCAGCCAGCCGACGCAGCTTCGTCAAGGCGTTGGGTGCGGCAGGTGCCCTCACCATGCTGCCGCGGCGGGGTTTCGCAAAGGACGCCGCCGCGGACTATGCCGGCGCTGCGATCGGTTGGAAACAATTTTCCGGGCAGACGATCACGCTCGCAGGCGCGATCCATCCCTGGACGAACGCGATCACTCCGCTTTTGCCCGAGTTCACCGAGCTCACCGGCATCAACGTCGTTCCCGACTTCCGATTGGAGACCACGTACCTGGGCGCGCTGCCGATTCAGCTCAACCGTCGTGACAGCACACCCGACGTCTTCATGTACACGACCTATGGCCAGGGTATCTCGGGAGGCTGGCTCGAGCCGCTGAACGCCTACTATGCCGACAAGTCGCTCACCGATCTCGGCTGGTATGACGAGGGCGACCTTCTCAAGACGGCCCGAGCCTTTCCGCTCTGGCGCGACGGCGAACGCTACGCCATGCCGATCACCTCGGAGGCGGTGACCTTGTTCATCAACGGCGATGCATTGGCCGCCAAGAACCTGTCGATTCCCCGCACTTTCGAAGAGCTGCTTGTCACCGCCAACGCAATCAAGACGGATGAGATGTCCGGGATCGCCATGCGGGCGCAGGCCGGCGGCAATTCGTCGGTACCGGCGATGAGCTTCGTGTTCTCTTATGGCGCCGACATGGTCAAGGACAACAGGGCGGCATTCGCGAGCCCCGAGGCAATCGCGGCCATCGAGATGTACGGTCGGTTGCTCAGCCAGGCCGGGCCTGGCGGCATCAGCGGCTACGAATGGTACCACGTGCTGGACGACTTCCTGCAGCGCAGAACGGCGATCGCAATCGACAGCAGCAATTTCGCCACCGACATCTCCAATCCGGCAAGAAGCCACGTTGCTGGCAAGGCCGTGTTTGCCGCCTTTCCACATGTTGCCGGCCGCACGTCCGTGCCCTTCATGTCGCACTGGCAGGCGTGCATCAATTCCAGGTCACGCAACAAGCGGGCGGCTTTCCTGTTCCTGCTGTGGGCGACAAGCAAGCCGACCTCAATGCTGACCGCCGCGGCGGGACTGGCGACGACGCGCGTGTCGGCCTGGTCGAGCGATGGCTTCAAGAAAGCGTTTGGCGCGCTAGCCGCGGAGGCGGCGCTGACCAATTTGCAGAATGCCGATGTCGACCGCGCCAAGGCGATCCTTTTTCACCCGCACTCAAGACCCATCCTCGACGCCTTCATGATCGGCGTGAATGAAGTGGTCTCCGGCGCGAAACCGGCCAAGATTGCGATGACGAACGCCGCCGAGAAAGCCAATGCGGCGATCCGCGGATAGCAGGGTTCGCTATTTCCGTTGCTCCCACTGCATGAATTTTTCAAGCAAGGGTTTTTCGGGCGCTGCTTTGGCCGCTCCAGTGGGCTCGGAAGCAGCCGGGTCTTCGCTTCCTTGCGTTGATTGAAACTGCTTGAAGCCCTGGAGCAGTGCCTCGGAGTCTTCCTTGGACGTCGCTTGAGCCGGCGTAGCCAATGCAGGGGTAGAAATGGAGACGGCGAGGTCCGAGGGCTCACTTTTCGACCTCGGAGGCATGTTCAGCAACACGAGCGCCACGATGACGGCTGCACCGACCGCTGCGGCAATTGCACCCGTGGCGAGCAGTCCGCGTGACGGACGACGTTCGTAAACGAATTGGGATTCCAGCGGACGGGTGGATTTGGCGAATGCTTTTTCGCGCATCTCATCAAAACGCGACAAAGGGGGATCGGCAGGAAAATGGTGCGATCCCGTTTGCGGTGTCTCGTTAGGTCGCGGGTTCGCCATGCTGCGCGCTGAGCGCGGTGCATAGTACAGCGGATCTTGGGGATCATCGGGGTTGGGATGGTCGTTCGCGCGGATGAAACTCATTAGCGCTACTCCTCACAATACCACATCATCGCATCGGAATTTGCCACTCAAGGCTTCCGCCTGGGCTTCCGAGCACTGTCCCACAGTCTGGCATGAAGTACCGCAAGCATTCGCGCCTGCGGCCGGTGGGACGAAACTTCGATCCACCGACCCCCGGTGTCAAGAGCCTGATACAAACCGGGATGCGTGTGGAGTCAGATGTACCGTGCCGCCTCAGAAACCGTCAAGCTGTTGCCGTCTTGCGACAACACAGGCGGAACTTGCGGGGTTCGCGCCCCTAGATCGTGACCTGCGTTCCCACTTCGACCACGCGCCCGGTCGGGATCTGGAAATAATCGGTGGCGTCGTTGGCGGAGCGGCTGAGGCGGATGAACAGCAGGTCCTGCCAGCGCGGCATGCCGGAATGGGCGGCCGGCTTCAGCGCGCGGCGGGACAGGAAGAACGAGGTCGACATGATGTCGAACTGCCAGCCGAGCTTGCGGGCGATCGCCAGCGTCTTCGGCACGTTCGGCGATTCCATGAAGCCGAATTTGAGCGTGACCCGCGAGAAGGTCTCGCTGAGCTGCTCCATCCGCACCCGCTCGGCATCGTCGATCCGCGGCGTCGGCGCGGTTTCGATGGTGAGAATGACGTTCTTCTCGTGCAGCACCTTGTAATGCTTGAGGCTGTGCATCAGCGCCGTCGGCGCGCAATCGGGATCGGAGGTGAGGAACACCGCGGTGCCCGACACCCGCTGCGGCGGACGCTTCTCCAGCATCGCCACCAGGCCGGCCAGCGGGAATTCCAGCTTGCGCGATTTCTCGAACAACAGCCGGCTGCCGCGCCGCCACGTGTACATCAGCAGCATCACGACGCCGCCGAGCGCCAGCGGCACCCAGCCGCCTTCGAATACCTTCAAGAGGTTGGCCGCAAGGAAGGTGACGTCGAGGAACAGGAACGGCGCAATCAGGGCGGCGGCCGCGATCGGCGACCATTTCCAGACCCGCCAGATCACGACAAAGCCCATCATGGCGGTGACCACCATGGTCCCGGTGACGGAGATGCCGTAGGCCGAGGCTAGCGCGCTGGAGGAGCGGAACAGAACCACCAGCAGGATTACCGCCAGAAACAGCAGAAGGTTAATGCGGGGAATGTAGATTTGGCCGGAATGGGCTTCCGACGTGTGGCGGATCTCGAACCGCGGCATCAGGCCGAGCTGGATCGCCTGGCGCGTCAGCGAGTAGGCGCCGGTAATGACGGCCTGGCTCGCGATCACGGTCGCCACCGTCGCCAGCGCCACCATCGGGATCAGCGCCCAGTCCGGGAACATCAGGAAGAACGGATTCTCGATCGCCTTGGGATTGGCGATCAAGAGCGCGCCCTGCCCCAGATAATTCACCGCCAGCGACGGCAGCACGATGAAGAGCCAGGCGGTCTGGATCGGCCGCTTGCCGAAATGGCCGAGGTCGGCATAGAGCGCCTCCGCGCCGGTCACGGCGAGAAAAACCGCGCCGAGCGTGACGAATCCGATCAGGCCGTGATGGAGCATGAAGGAGACGGCGTAGAGCGGATTGAAGGCCTGAAGCACTTCGGGGTGGCGCACGATCTGCGGCACGGCCGCGATCGCGATCACGGCGAACCAGACGCACATGATCGGCCCGAAGAACGCAGCCACGCGGGCAGTGCCGTGGGACTGCACGGCAAACAGCGCGACCAGAATGATCAGCGTCAGCGGCACGACATAATGTTCGAAGGACACGGTGATCAGCTTCATGCCTTCGATCGCCGACAGCACGGACAGCGCCGGCGTTAGCACCGCGTCGCCGTAAAACAGCGCGCCGGAGATGATGCCGAGCAGCACAATCGCAGCCCCGCCCTTCCCCACCGCGCGCTGCGCCAGCGCCATCAGCGCCAGCGTTCCGCCCTCGCCATTGTTGTCGGCGCGCAGAAGGATGACGACGTATTTCAGCGTCACCACCACGATCAGCGCCCACAGGATCAGCGACAGCACGCCGAGCACGGCCTGCGACGTCGCCGCGGTCGAGCCCTCGCTCGCCGCTACGACCGCTTCGCGCAGCGCGTACAAGGGGCTAGTGCCGATGTCACCATAGACGACGCCGATGCTGCCGAGCATCAGGGCCTTGAAGGTAGCGGTGGAATGCGCTTCGCCATGACCGTTGGCCGCGGGCGTTTCCGCCGCGGTGACCGAAAACTGGACTGACATGGGATCTGCGCCTCGATTGCTTGCTGCAGTGCACAATTTAGAACGGGAGGGCTATACTCCCGGCGCGAACGCATAGGTTAGGCCGGATTCAGGCCTCCGGTATGCAGCCCAAGCATGGATTGGGAATCGCCCCCAAGTCCAATCGCCAGCAATATCAAATGGTTACCTGAGTTCCAACCTCGACCACCCGTCCGGTCGGGATCTGGAAATAGTCGGTGGCGTCGTTCGCCGACCTGCTCATCGCGATGAACAGGTGATCCTGCCACAGCGGCATGCCCGACTGCGCCGACGGCTTCAGCGACCGCCGCGACACGAAGAACGACGTCGCCATGATGTCGAACTGCCAGCCAAGCTTGCGCGCGATTACCAGCGCCTTCGGCACGTTCGGCGATTCCATGAAGCCGAATCGCAGCCGTACCGTTGAGAACTTCTCGCTGATACTCTCCATCTTGACCCGCTCGGACAGATCGACGCGCGGCGTCTGCGCGGTCTCGATGGTCAGGATGACGTTGTGCTCGTGCAGCACCTTGTTGTGCTTGAGATTGTGCATCATCGCGGTCGGCACGAAGCTCGGGTCGGAGGTCAGGAACACCGCCGTGCCCTTGACGATATGTGGCGGACGCTTTTCCAGGCTCTTGATCAGGTCCACCAGCGGCACTTCGATGCGCCGCGTCTTGGCGGTCAGGATCGCGGCGCCGCGGCGCCAGGTCCAGATCATCACCGCGACCGCAATGCCAAACAGCAGCGGCACCCAGGCGCCTTCGAGCAGCTTCAACAGGTTTGCGGCAAAGAAACTGGTGTCGACGATGACGAGAGGCAGGATCACGGCCGCGGCCGTCGCCGCGCGCCAGTTCCACAATTTCCAGATCACCACAAAGCCCATGATGCCGTCGACCACCATGGTGGTGGAAACGGCGATGCCATAGGCCGACGCGAGGCCGCTCGAGGTGCGGAACAACAGGACCAGCAGCACGACCCCGATCAGCAGCAGCCGGTTGACGCGCGGCAGATAGATCTGGCCGGCATGCGACTCCGAGGTGTAGCGCACCTCGAACCGCGGAAGGAGGCCGAGTTGCACCGCCTGCCGGATCAGCGAAAACGCGCCCGTAATCACCGCCTGGCTGGCGATGACGGTCGCCGCCGTCGCCAGCACCACCATCGGCAACAGCAGCACGCCGGGAACCAGCCGGTAGAATGGATTTGCGATTGCCGACGGGTCGGCCAGCACCAGCGCGCCCTGCCCGAAATAATTGATCAGGAGCGCCGGCATCACGAAATAGAACCAGCCGGTCTGGATCGGCTTGCGCCCGAAATGGCCGAGGTCGGCATAGAGCGCCTCGCCGCCGGTCACGGCCAGAAACACCAGACCCATCGTCACAAGTCCGATGGTGCCGTGGGAAAGCATGAACTGGATCGCGTACCAGGGGTTGATCGCGTAGAGCACCGTGGGATCGTCGCTGATGTGGATAAGGCCCAATACCGTCAGCGTCGCGAACCAGACCACCATGACCGGCCCGAAAGCCGAGGCGACACGCGCGGTGCCGCTGCTCTGCACCGAGAACAGCACGACCAGAATGAAGATCGTCAGCGGCACGACGTAATGCTCGAACGCGGGCGTAACGAGCTTGAGGCCTTCGACCGCCGACAACACCGAAATCGCCGGTGTGATCATGGAATCGCCGATGAACATCGAGGCGCCGACCACGCCGAGCGCCAGCAAGGGCAAGCTTCGGCGACCCAGTGCCCGTTGCCCAAGCGCCATCAGGGAAAGCGTACCGCCCTCGCCGTTGTTGTCGGCGCGCAACAGCAGCAGCACGTATTTGGCGGTTACGACGATGAACAGCGACCACAGGATCAGCGAGAGCACGCCGAGCACGATGATACGCGATACTGGCTGGCCTTCGGCCGCGTGCGTGACGGCCTCGCGAAACGCGTACAATGGCGACGTGCCGATATCGCCGAACACCACGCCAATACTGCCCAACGTCAGGGCCCAAAAGCCTGAGGTCGCATGCCCCTCATGGGCTTCGGTAGATGTGACGCTGACAGTCATGATCGAAGAGGAACGTTCTCGTCGTTGAATTGATCCGCGCGGCTATCGACGCTTCCGCGTTGCCTGTCAATCTCGGACGAGCATAGCACCACCTGCGTTGCGGAGCTTACGCAAAGCGGATTCCATCGAAACGACATGGTGGTATTATGGTAGCTCCAACTACGGCTTCAGATTCGGCGGCAGCGGCGGATTTTCGCGCATCAATGTGATGGTGACGCGACGGTTTGCCGGCAATGTCGGATCGTCGGGAAATAGCGGCTGGCTGTCGGCCCGGCCGCCGACGGCGTAGATATGGGATGACGGCAGCCCCTCGCGCTCAAGGATCTGCCGCACGGCATTGGCGCGGTCGGCCGACAGATCGAACGCGCTGTATTCGCCCCGCGACGGCACAAAGCCGGCAGAGGTGTGGCCGACGATGTTGACCCGCAGCGGCGTCGCCTTCAGCGGCACCGCCAGTTTCTGGATCAGCCGGCGGGTGCGCTCGTACGGGACCTTGGAGCCGTCGGCGAACATCGAGCGGCCATCCTGGTCGACGATTTCGAGATTGAGGCCCTCTTTGGTCTCCTCGAACATGATGTGCTTGGACATCTCGGTCAGTTCCGGCATGTCCTGCAGCGCCTGGCGCAACGAGGCCGCGGCGAGCGCGAACTCGCGGTCGACCTTCAGGCGGGCGCCGACCTCGCGCTGACGGTCCTTCTCGTCGGGCGTCGGGGTGTTGGAGGCTTCCTCGGGCGAAATATGCGCGACGTTCTTCAGCTTCGGCCGTGTCGGCAGGCCGTCGGATTCGACGATGCCCGAATGCCGGGACTCGGTCTGCACGCCGAACGCCTCGCGCATCGAGCCGGCGACGATCTTGAGCTTCTGCTGGTCCTGGCTGGAGAACGCCACCAGCATCACGAAGAACGACAGCAACAGCGCCATCAGGTCGGCAAACGTCACGAACCAGCCGTGACCGCCATGCGCCTCTTCGCGTTTTTTCTTGGCCATGCTCTATGTCCGTGCCTTGATGCTGTCAGCCGATCAGGCCGGAACCAGTTCGCCTTCCTCGTGGCGATGCTTTTCGGGCAGATAGGCCAGCAGCATTTCACGCACCAAGGCCGGGCTCTTGGAATCGCGGATCATCAGGATGCCGTCGATGATCAGCGTGCGGTTGGTTTCCTCGTCGATCAGCTTGCCATGCAGCTTGTCGGCGATTGGCAGACAGATCAGGTTCGCCACCAGCGCGCCGTAGAGCGTGGCCAGCAGAGCGACCGCCATGAACGGACCGAGTTTTGACGGGTCCGACATGTTGGAGAACATCTGCACCATGCCGAGCAGCGTGCCGATCATGCCGAACGCCGGTGCACAGTCGCCGATGGCGCGGTAGATCTTCGAGCCCTCGTTGAGGTGCATCAGGAAGTTGTCGCGGTCGCGCTCCATATTGTCTCTGATAAATTCGAGGTCGTAGCCGTCGGCGACGTAGCGGATGCCCTTGGCGAGGAACGGCTCGTCGGTCTCGACCTTTTCCAGTCCGACCGGGCCCTGCTTGCGGGCGATTTCGGCGATGCGCGCCAGTTCGTCGACCAGGTCGCGCGCCGAAAGGCGGCTCATGGTGAAGGCGAATTTGGCGCCGAGCGGCATTCCGTGCAGGATGGCGCTGAGCGGAAAGCGGATCAGTGTCGCGGCGAACGAGCCGCCGAAAATGATGATGACGGCGTGGATGTCGTAGAACATCCGGAAATCACCGCCCATCAGGATCAGCGTCGCCAGGACGATCATGCCGACGATCAGGCCTACGAGCGTGGTGATATCCATTCTGAACTCCAACGCATACGCGAAGTACCGGCCATCGCGATTTCGCCGGTCTCGTCCGGCATCCACCATGTATTCGACCGGTCGCGCGCCCCATCCGGAGCTTGCGCAAGAGGAACCCTACGTCGGCGCAATTAAAGAGCCGTAAAGGTTAAACTCAAACAGGGATCGTAAAATTGCGGGGCTTGCGGGGCGCGGTCGCAAGGATTTGCTAACTATATGGCGCCGGTCGGTTATCGTTGGAGCCCGCCTCTCTCGCCGTCATTGCGAGGAGCGAAGCGACGAAGCAATCCATGTCTCAGCAAGCTGCCCTATGGATTGCTTCGCTTCGCTCGCAATGACGCGGTTGGGCCGTCGCCCTGACCGCAAGCGTTCACTGCGCCTGCGTGCCGATGCCGGCGGCCTTGATGATCGGCCACCATTTTTCGATCTCGGCCTTCTGGAATGCCGCCAACCCTTCCGGAGTCTGCTGCGCGCGCGTGGCGACATCCAGTCCCAACTCCGAAAAGCGCTTCTGGATCGCCGGATCCGCGAGCGCCTCCGTCGTCGCCGCGTTGAGTTTGGCGATGATCTCCTTCGGCGTGCCCTTGGGCGCCCAGAAGCCAAACCAGCCGGACATATAGAGGCCCGCCACGCCACTTTCGTCCGCGGTCGGAATATCCGGCATCGAGGCCGAGCGCGTGGCTGAAAGATTGGCGAGCGCCTTGATCTTGCCGGCGCGAATCTGCGGCAGTGCCACCGCGCCCTGCACCACCAAAAGATCGACCGTGCCGGAGACCAGGTCGGTCATCGCAGGTCCGGCGCCGCGATAGGGAATGAACTGCACCTTCTGCTTGGTCAGGTTCTCGAACAAGACGCCGGTAACGTTCGCCGCCGCATTCTGGTTGACGAAGTTGATCTTGCCGGGATTGTCCTTCATCCACGCCACGAGTTCGGCCAGCGTGTTGGCCGGCAGGTCCTTCTTGGCGACCATGAGCTGCGGATTGTTCGAGACCAGCGCGATCGGCTCAAAGTCCTTTTCGAGGTCGTAGTCGAGCTTGTAGATGATGCTGCCGACATGGGTATCCCACTGGCCGATGTCGAAGGTGTAGCCGTCAGGCGCGGCGCGCGCCACGCGGCCGACGCCGATGCTGCCGCCGGCGCCGCCGACATTTTCGATCACGACGGATTGCCCGAGCGTTGTGCGCATCCGCTCGCCCATGATGCGCGCGGCGGTATCGGTCGAACCGCCCGGCGGGAACGGCACGATCAGCGTGATCGGGCGAGAGGGATAGGTCTGTGCCTGCGCGGCTGCGAGGCCGAGAAGGAACGATAATGTCAGTGCTGCCCAGAACCCTCTCATCACGCTCCCCCTCGCCTGTTTGTTAGATCCGACTTTTCGTCAGTGAATCTCCGCCGAGCGCTTCAGCGCCTCTTTCAGTTTTTCCAGCGTGAAGTCCGGGCTGCGCGCGATCTCCAGGATCGGCGTCTCGCGCCGGCCGCAGAGTTCGGCGGCTTCCGGAATCTTGGCCGCGATATCGTGCGGGATGACGATGGCGCCGTGCTGGTCGGCATGAATGAGATCGTCGGAATGCACGGTCATGCCGGCGACGCGGACTTCGCCGCCCCAGTGTTCGGCATGAACCCAGGCATGCGACGGGCCGACCGAACCGGCCAGCGCCTGGAAGCCCGGCGCCCATTGCGGGATGTCGCGGATCGAGCCGTCGGTGATGACGCCGAGGCAGCCGAGCGCCTTATGCACGTTGCTCTGCACCTCGCCCCAGAACGCGCCGTAGCCGACATCGGCGCCGTCGATATCCTGGATCACGGTGATGCGCGGACCGAAGCCGGTGCCGACATATTCGTAATAGGCGATGCGACGCCGCGCCTGCTCGTCCGCCGGAAGCGTGGATTTGAGCACCGAGCGGATCGTCACGGTGCGGGCATAGCCGACCATCGGCGGCAGATCGGGAAACGGACAGACCAGTTGTTTGGTGGTGTAGCCGATCAGGCGGCGCTCCGGCGCCACGATCTCCATCGCATTGCAGATGGTCGGCGTGTCATAGCGCGCCAACGCCTCGAGGACGGAAGCAGGCAGCGGGGCGGTAACGGCTTTGTTCACGGCGTTCTCTCCTGATTATTCGGCCCGGCTCTTTCAGGCCGTACGTCGCTTGAGCCCCTATAGCCGAGATTGGCGGAGAACCCAACTCGGCCGCGGCTCATGGCAGCTATATCGGAGAGTGGCGCGGACGCTCAGTTGAGCCGCGCCGGCCGTTCGCCCTCGCTATCGCCGGATGCCGGCGAGAACGGCGCCGCGGCAGATGACGGCGCGGCGGCATCTGCGGTCGCAGCCGGTTGTGTGGCGGCGGCATTGCGCTCGTGGTCGCGATAGGACTTCCAGCCCCAGGGCAGGCTCAGGAGATAGAGCACCGAGCCGATCGACAGGATATGCCAGGGATAGCCGATCAGAAGTGCTACGAAGAACACGACGGAGACGAAGACCGGCAGCACCATTTCCGGCGGCACCCGCATCTTCACCGTCTTGCCGGAGAACACCGGCAGCCGCGACACCATCAGGAATCCGATCAGGAGCAGATAGGCCGCGGTCAGCGTGGCCGGCGGTTTCGCGACGCCGAGAAACGCCAGATAGAACGGCAGCATCGCCAGGATCGCGCCGGCCGGCGCCGGCACGCCGGTGAAATAATTCGCCGCAAAGGCAGGCTTGTTCGGATCGTCGATGCTGGCGTTGAAGCGCGCCAGGCGCAAGCCGCCCGCGATCGCAAACACCATGGCCGCGATCCAGCCGCCATTGTTCAATTCCTGGAGCTGCCAGAAATACAGCATCAGGCCCGGCGCGACGCCGAAATTGACGAAATCGGCGAGGCTGTCGAGCTCGGCGCCAAATTTGGACTGGCCCTTGATCATACGGGCGATGCGCCCGTCGACGCCGTCGAGCACGGCTGCGAACACGATTGCGGCAACCGCAAGCTCCATCCGCCCCTCGATCGACAGGCGGATCGCCGTCAGGCCGGCGCAGATCGCCAGCAGGGTGATGACGTTGGGCACCAGCATCCGCACCGGGATCGGGCGAAACCGGCGGCGGCGCAATTCAGGGTCTTTGGGGTCCGGGATCAGCATGCGAGCTATTATATAGCAAGCACCCGCCCGGTTCGCCATTGGGCGACCGGGCGGCAAAATCACCCGTTCGGAGGGTTAATCGGCGCGGAACGTCCGGCCCTGCTCGCTGGAGCCGAAATCGGCCAGAATCGTCTCGCCGGCAATTGCGGTCTGGCCCTCGGAAACCAGCGCCCGCGTACCTTCCGGCAGATAGACGTCCAGACGCGAGCCGAAGCGGATCAGACCGAACCGTTCGCCGGCGCCGATCGACTGGCCTTCCCGCACGAATGAGACAATCCGTCGCGCCACCAGGCCGGCGATCTGGACCACGCCGATCCGGCCGTTGGTGGTCGAGATCACAAGCGAGTTGCGCTCATTGTCTTCGCTGGCCTTGTCGAGCTCGGCGTTGATGAAGGTGCCGGGCCGGTAGGCGATGCGGTCGATACGGCCCGCCACCGGGCTACGGTTCACGTGGCAGTTGAACACGCTCATGAAGATCGAGACGCGCGGCAGCGGCCGGTCGCCAAGCCCGAGTTCGGCCGGGGGCAGCACCTGTGCCACCATCGAGACGCGGCCATCGGCCGGTGACACCACGATGCCGTCGCGCACCGGCGTGACGCGGACAGGATCGCGGAAGAACAGCGCACACCAGACGGTCAGCCCGGTGCCGATCCAGCCGAGCGGCGTCCAGATCCAGAACAGGATCAGGCTGGCCAGCGCAAAGGCGCCGATGAAGGGATAGCCTTCAGGATGGATTGGCGGGATCTGCGCGCGGATGGAATTCGCAATCGACATCGAAGCTCACTGCTTTCTGGCCAACTTCCCTTGTCGGAAAGCACGCCGTATTTGGATTATTCCGCGACGGTTGCCAAGGGATCTTTGGCCGCGGGCGGGTCCCGCGACGGCTCATTGAGCGCGTCATCGACCCGTGGCGGGGCGCGGTTCGGCGCCTCATTGTCGTCGTCGATCTGCGCGAGTTTCTCCCGCGCCGCCTCGGCTTCGCGCTGCCTGTTCCACATGCTGGCATAGAGCCCGCCGGCCGCCAGAAGCCTGACATGGGTGCCACGCTCGGCGATGCGGCCTTGATCCAACACGATAATTTCATCGGCGCCGATGATGGTCGAAAGCCGGTGCGCGATCACCAGCGAGGTGCGGCCGCGCGAGACGCGCTCCAGCGCTTCCTGGATTTCGTGTTCGGTGTGGCTGTCGAGCGCCGACGTCGCCTCGTCCAGCACCAGGATCGGCGGCGCCTTCAGCACGGTGCGCGCGATCGCGACGCGCTGCTTCTCGCCGCCCGATAGTTTCAGCCCGCGCTCGCCGACCTGGGTCTCGTAGCCCTTCGGCGAGTTGCGGATGAAGCTGTCGATCTGCGCCAGTTGCGCCGCCTGCTCGACCTCGGCGTCGCTGGCGTCCCAGCGGCCGTAGCGGATGTTGTAGCGGATGGTGTCGTTGAACAGCACGGTATCCTGCGGCACCATGCCGATCGAGGCGCGGAGCGACGCCTGCGTGACGTTGCGGATATCCTGGCCGTCGATCAGGATCTTGCCCGCGGAGACGTCGTAAAGACGAAACAGCAGCCGCGAAATCGTCGACTTGCCGGCGCCGGACGGACCGACGATCGCCACCGTCTTGCCGGCGGGCACCTCGAAGCTGAGGCCTTTCAGGATCGGCCGCTCCGGATCGTAGGCAAAGCGCACATCGTCGAAGCGCACATTGCCGGCGCTGACAGCGAGCGGCGCGGCGTCCGGGATGTCCTTGATCTCCGGATTGCGCGACAGCACATTGAACATCTTCTCGATGTCGATGATCGCCTGCTTGATCTCGCGATAGACCATGCCCATGAAGTTGAGCGGCTGGTAGAGCTGGATCATCATGGCGTTGACCATGACGAAATCGCCGACGGTATTGGTGCCGTTGCGAACACCAATCGCGCACATCAGCATGGTCGCGGTGAGGCCGATGGTGAAGATGACCGCCTGCCCGGTATTGAGCACCGCGAGCGACGTATAGGTCTTGATGCTGTTGTGCTCGTAGCGCTCCATCGAGCGGTCGTAGCGTTCTGCCTCGCGCGTCTCGGCGCTGAAATATTTCACCGTCTCGTAATTGAGCAGCGAGTCGATCGCCTTGGTGTTCGCTTCCGTGTCGGAATCGTTCATCTTGCGACGGATCTCGATCCGCCATTCGGTCGCGATATAGGTGTAGTACATGTAGATCACGACGGTAATGGCGGTGACAAGCACGTAGCGCCAGTCGAACTGCCACAGCAGCACCGCCATCAGCAGCGAGACCTCGACGATGGTCGGGATCAGTTGCAGGATCACCATCCGCACGATCACCTCGATGCCGGTGCGGCCGCGCTCCAGCACGCGCGTCAGGCCGCCGGTCTTGCGCTCGAGGTGAAAGCGCAGCGACAATTCGTGCATGTGAACGAAGGTGATGTAGGCGAGCTTGCGCACCGCATGCATGGCGACGCGGGCGAAGATGCCGTCGCGAAACTGCGTCAGCACCGCCATCAGGACCCGCACCGCGCCGTAGCTTGCCGTCATCAGCAAGGGCGAGGCGATCAGCCACAGCATCCAGTTCGACGGCTCGACCGGCGCGGTGCCCATGCCGTTGAGCGCATCGATCGCCCATTTGAAGGTGAACGGAACGACCAGCGTGGCGAGCTTGGCCGCCAGCAGCAGCACCATCGACCAGACCACGCGCATCTTCAGGTCGTCGCGGTCGCCAGGCCAGATATACGGCCACAGATGCACCAGCGTCCCGATCAGGGTCGCCTTGTCAGGGGAAGCGCCGGCCGGCTCGGCTGCAACGGCATCGGAGCGCGAATCAGGATCAGCCATTGGCGTCGCGCTCACGGCAAGGTGGCGCACCGGTCGCCTTCAGGGAATTTTTGGCAGTCTGCATGTGGTCGTCATATAGAGCGTTTACCTCTGCCGTACAGCCTTGAAAGATAAATCTTTCCCCCGTTTGGTTGGATTTCGGGCCTATTTCTGCTGCATCACCGAATTCCACCGGACTTGAGCTTTACCGAGTGCAGTGCCACATGATTTCCATGGATCAAATCAACACCGATCAAATCAAAACCGTTTGTGTCTATTGCGGCTCCGGCCCTGGTTCCAACCCCCGCTTTGTGGAAGCTGCCCAAGCCTTGGGAAAGGCTTTTGCCGAGAACAATATCCGCCTCGTCTATGGCGGCGGATCGGTCGGGCTGATGGGCGCGATCGCCAAGTCCACGCTGGATCACGGCGGCCTGGTCACCGGCATCATTCCTGATTTCCTGCGATCGCGCGAACACATGTTGAAGCGCGTCCAGGAGATGATCGTCACGCCCGACATGCACGAGCGCAAGCGGCTGATGTTCGAGCATTCCGATGCGTTCGTGGCGCTGCCAGGCGGCGTCGGCACGCTGGAAGAACTGGTCGAGCAGATGACGTGGCAGCAGCTCGGCCGTCACTCCAAGCCGGTGCTGCTCGCCAATATCGACGGCTTCTGGGAGCCCCTGCTCGCGCTGCTTTCGCATATGCGCGAGACCGAATTCATCCGGCCGGGACTGAACGTCGACGTCCTCAAGGCCGACCGGGTCGAGGACATCGTGCCGCGCCTGCGCGCCGCCGCGTCGCGCGCACCTGAAGGCGGCAAGAAGCTGGCGCCGGAACTGGCGCGGAAGTTGTAGTCGTTACGCCTTCACTCGGCCGGGAACGTCACCGCTTCGATGCGGTTGCCGTCGGGATCGACGACGAAAGCCGCGTAATATTTCACGCGATCATGCGGACGCAGGCCCGGCGCGCCGTCAGAACGGCCGCCGGACTCTAACGCGGCGGCATGAAACGCATCGACATCGGCGGGTGATTTCGCGCGAAGGCAGATGTGCGTGCCGCTCTCCGGCGGCACAGGCGCCATGCCGGCGCGAAGGTTGATCCAGAATTCGGAATAGGTTTTTCCGAAGCCGATGGTAGCGGGCCGAGTGACCAGGCGTGTGAGGCCGAGGGCTCCGAGCGTGGCTTCATAGAAGCGAGCGGAACGTTCGAGGTCGCTGACGCCGACGGAGATGTGGTCGATCATGGAATGCCCCCTGCTCTCTTCCCATCACGGTCACTTGTAGCCCGGATGAGCGAAGCGATATCCGGGGCCGGTGCCCAAACGATTCCCGGATATCGCTTCGCTCATCCGGGCTACGTTCTTTTTCACTTCACACCGGCGCGCCTGATTTCACCAGCTTGTAGACCACCGAATCCATCAGCGCCTGGAACGAGGCGTCGATGATGTTCGGCGACACGCCGATGGTGGTCCAGCTCTCGCCGTTTTCATCCTCGCTCTCGATCAGCACCCGCGTCACCGCTTCCGTGCCGCCATTGAGGATACGCACGCGGTAGTCGATCAGCTTCAGGCCCTCGATATACTTCTGGTACTTGCCGAGGTCCTTGCGCAGCGCGACGTCGAGCGCGTTGACGGGGCCGTTGCCTTCGGCCGCCGAGATCAGCCGTTCGCCGGCGACGTCGACCTTGACCACCGCGAGCGCCACCGTCACCCGCTGGCCATTGGCATTGTAGCGCTGCTCGACATTGACGTCGAACTGCTCGACCTTGAAATATTCCGGCACGCGGCCGAGTGTGCGCCGCGCCAGCAGGTCGAACGAGGCGTCGGCGGATTCATAGGCAAAGCCCGCCGCTTCCCGTTCCTTCAGCTCCTCGACCAGCCGCGCCAGTTTCGGATCGCTCTTCTCGTAGGGGATGCCGGCGCGGTCGAGTTCGGCCATCACGTTGGAGCGGCCGGCCTGGTCCGACACCAGCACCTTGCGGTGATTGCCGACGGAATCGGGCGATACGTGCTCGTAGGTCTGCGGGTCCTTCAGGACCGCGGAGGCATGAATGCCGGTCTTGGTCACGAAAGCGCTCTCGCCGACGTAAGGCGCGTGGCGGTTCGGCGCGCGGTTGAGCATGTCGTCGAGCGCCCGCGATACCTTCATCAGCGTCGCCAGCTTCTCGTCCGTGACACCGATTTCCAACGCGTCGGAGAATTCGTTCTTCAGGCGCAGCGTCGGGATCAGCGAACAGAGATTGGCGTTGCCGCAGCGCTCGCCGAGCCCGTTCAACGTGCCCTGGATCTGCCGCGCGCCTGCGCGCACGGCGGCGAGTGAATTCGCCACCGCCTGCTCGGTATCGTTATGGGCGTGGATGCCGACATGGCTGCCCGGAATGTGTTTTGTCACAGCACCGACGATGGTTTCGACTTCATGCGGCATGGTGCCGCCATTGGTGTCGCACAGCACCACCCAGCGCGCCCCGGACTCATAAGCGGCCTTCGCGCAGGCGAGCGCGAAATCGGCGTCTTCCTTGTAGCCGTCGAAGAAGTGTTCGCAATCGACCATCACCTCGCGGCCGGCGGCCTTGGCCGCGCTGACGCTGTCGCGGATCGAGGCGAGGTTTTCCTCGTTGGTGGTCTCCAGCGCCACCCGCACCTGATAGGCAGAGGATTTCGCGACGAAGCAGATCGCGTCGGCCTTGGCTTCCAGCAATCCCGCCAGTCCCGGATCGTTCGAGGCCGACCGGCCCGGACGGCGGGTCATGCCGAACGCGGTGAATTTGGCATGCTCGAATTTCGGCTTCGCGGCAAAGAATTCGGTGTCGGTCGGATTGGCACCGGGATAACCGCCCTCGACATAGTCGATGCCGAGCTCATCGAGCATCTGCGCGATGATCTGCTTGTCGTGCAGCGTAAAATCGACGCCGTTGGTCTGCGCGCCGTCGCGCAGCGTGGTGTCGAAGAGATAAAGGCGTTCGCGGCTCATTGTGGCGCTCCCGGCGCGGCGTCTGCCAGCGTCTTCTGCATCGTGGTGTTGGCAAGCCATTCGCCATTGATGGTAACGCTGTTACGTTGCATGGCGATGAAACCGCGCTTCCGAAACAACGGCTCCGCGGTGTCGCTGGCGTCGACCGTGAGCTTTTTGGCGCCGCGCGCGCCCGCCAGTTTTTCCAGCGCGTCGACCAGCATCGAGGCGACGCCCTGCCCCGCCACGCTCGGATGGACGAACAGCATGTCGATATGGTCAGCGCCCTTCAGCGAGGCGAAGCCGACCGGGGCGTTCTGAATGGTCGCGATCAGCGTCAACTGCCCGGCGAGTTTCTCGCCGAACTTTTCCTCGTCCTCGGCAGCGGCAGCCCAGGCTTCCTGTTGGGCCTCGCTATAGTCGTCGCCGGTCAACCCCTCGATGGCGGCGACGAAGATCGCCGCCAGCATCGGAACATCCGCCGGCAGAAACGGCCGCAAGCCGGGTTTGGGCAGAGCCTGTCCCATCGCGTCAAATCACTCCGAACAATCTCAAGGCCAGGATGACCGCGGCAACGATCAGCGCCCATTTGATGAAGATGTAGTAGCGCCAGTGTTTCGGGAACGGGGTATCGGGTTTTTCCATCACGCGACCTCCCATGTGGTTACAGGCTTTCCGTCCTTGTCCTTGCCGTCCTTGATGGCAACGCCCATCGCGGCAAGTGCGTCACGGATGCGGTCGGACTCCTTGAAGTCCTTCCGCGCCCGAGCGGCTGCGCGCTCCGCAATCAGCCGATCGACCTCCGCAGCATCGATGCCGCTCGCCTGCTGCTTCCGCCCTATCCACGCTGCAGCGCTCACCGAGAGGAAGCCGAGCAGCCGAAGCGACGCCGCAAACTCGCCGCGTTCACGCGCACCGCCCGACACCGCGGCGTTCCGCAAGCCATGCAGAACCGCCATCGCCTGCGCCGTGTTGAGATCATCATACAAGGCTTCGACCACCGCCGGCGACGGCTCACCGCCCTCGGCATCGGCCGCGATCGCATACCAGTCGTCGAGCGTCTTCGCGCTCTCTTCGGTACCCTTTAAGGTCCAGTCGAGCGGCGAACGATAATGCGTCCTCAGCATGCTCAGGCGCAGCACCTCGCCGGGCCAATCCGCCAGCAGGTCACGGATCGTGAAGAAGTTGCCCAGCGACTTCGACATCTTCTCGCTCTCGATCTGCAGGAAGCCGTTGTGCATCCAGACATTCGCCATGCGATCGGAATGAAACGCGCAGCAGGTCTGCGCGAGCTCGTTCTCATGGTGCGGAAACACCAGATCGATGCCGCCGCCATGAATGTCGAATTTTTCGCCGAGATGCTTCCAGGCCATCGCCGAGCATTCGATGTGCCAGCCGGGACGTCCCTCCACCTTGATGCCCGATGGCGAGGCCCATGACGGCTCGCCCGGCTTCGACGGCTTCCACAGCACGAAGTCGGTGTTGTCGCGCTTGTAGGGGGCGACATCGACGCGGGCGCCCGCGATCATCTCGTCAAGCGAGCGCTTCGACAGCGCGCCATAGCGCGGCATCACCGAATTGGCCTCGTTCATCGCCTGCGGCGAGAACAGCACGTGGTCTTCAGCGACATAGGCAAAGCCGCCGGCAACCAGTTTCTCGATGATCGCCCGCATCTCCGGAATATGCTCGGTCGCGCGCGGCTGCACCGTCGGCGCCAGGCAGCCGAGCGCGGTGACGTCGTCCTGATACTGCTGATAGGTCTCTTCGGTGACCTTGCGGATCGCCTCGTTCAGCGGCACGCCGGGATAATCGCGCGCGGCGCGAACGTTGATCTTGTCGTCGACGTCGGTGATGTTGCGAACGTACGTCACGTGATCGGCGCCATAGCGATGGCGCAGTACGCGAAACAGCACGTCGAACACGATCGCTGCGCGGCCGTTGCCGATATGGGCGAAGTCATAGACCGTCGGTCCGCAGGCATACATGCCGACGTTCTTCGGATCGATCGGCACGAACGGCCGCTTCTCCTTCGTCAACGTATCGTACAAGCGTAATTGCATGACATACCCATCCCTTGCGGCCGGGCGTCCAGTGATCTCATTTTTGAGAAAAGACGGCCTCAGCCAGCGAATCGCTAGCTAATAATCTCGCGGCAAATGCTGCAGATGGCGAGGAGACCGTTCATGGTTCCACCATTGCGGTATCGGAAGGATGCCGTCAAGGCCTTGCTCGCGCCCAATTTGGGGCCGATCAGACCGCGGAACCTTCCTTTTCGCCGCTGCTCGGCCCTCATGGTTAATCATTGTTAACCCTTTGGGCCTATTCCTGAGCGCGGTCTTTCCCCCTGCCGGTGTCATCCATGCGCTCTTCCGCACTCGTTGCCTGCGCCTTACTGCTCGTCGCCTCGGCCGCGTCCGCCGACAGCCGCGTTTTCATCGTTGCCAACCAGGCCGACGGTTACGGCGTGGACGAGTGCCTCGCTCGCGGCGACAAATGCGGCGCCCACGCCGCCCGCTCCTACTGCCAGTCACGGGAATTTGCGCAGGCCACCGCCTATCGCCGGGTCGAGCCCGACGAGGTTACCGGCGCGATTCCGGCCGGCGGCGGCGAGAAATGCTCAGGTCCGGCCTGCGGCGACTACGTCGCCATTACCTGCGAGCGCTAGCGGTACTTTTCCCGTAATTTCAAGGGCTGGCTTGCCACATCCGCGCCCCGGAAACGACGTGACGTTGCCCCGAGAAGCAGGTATTGGATGCAGCCTTGGCCGCAGAATGCCGCCTTGGCCGCGCCACCGGGCTTGCAAGCCGCGCGGATCAGCCCTCAATGGCCGGATATGCTGGAAATTCGCATCATTCCCTTCTCTCTCCGGATTTTGACCTGCGCCGTCCTGCTCGGCATTGCCGCGCCCGCCTTGGCGCAGACGAACGAGGACGCCATGGCGCAGATGCCGCCCGGCGCCGTACCGCCTCCGCCGCAGCAGGGCGCGCAAGCCAATCCGATCTGCATCCGGCTCGAGGGACAGTTGGCGACCATCGACCGCGGCGCCGGCACCGGCGATCCCGCCAAGGATGAGCAGATCCGCCGCTATCAGGAAGCCCAGGCCAAGCAGCAGTCCGAACTCGATCGCGTCACACTGCAGGCCAAGCGCATGGGCTGCGAAAGCTCGGGCTTCTTCTCGCTGTTCAACGGCCGCTCCGCCGAGTGCGGTCCAGTGAACAACCAGATCCAGCAGATGCGCGCCAATCTCGAGCAGATCACCACCAGCCTGGAGCGCCTGCGCAGCGGCGGCATCGGCGGCGCCGACCGCGAAAACCAGCGCCGCTCGGTATTGGTGGCGCTGGCGCAGAACAATTGCGGCCCGCAATATGCGGCCGCCGCCCGCGGCCCCGGCAATTTCATCGACAGCCTGTTCGGCAACAACAACAACCCGATCCCGCCGCCTAGCGCGGAGCTCGGCCCGCCGTCCGGCACCTTCCGCACCGTCTGCGTCCGCACCTGCGACGGCGCCTACTTCCCGGTGTCGTTCGCCACCTATCAGGCGCGCTTTCAGGACGACGAGCGGACCTGCAAGGCGCTTTGCCCGGCGGCGGAGGCGAATTTGTTCACCTATCGCAATCCCGGCGAGGACATCAATCAGGCGGTCTCGATCAACGGCCAGCCCTATTCCTCGCTGCCCAACGCGTTCAAATTCCGCACCGAGTTCAACGCCTCCTGCTCCTGCAAGGCGGCGGGCCAGACCTGGTCGGAAGCGCTGAAATCCGTCGATGACAAGGCCTCGGTCGAACAGCAGGGCGACATCATCGTGACCGAGGAAAGTGCGAAACGGATGCAGCAGCGCGCGCAGTCGAAGGGCTCGCAGCCGCCGCCCAAGAAGGGTGCTGCGCCTGCAGGCACCGCCACAGCACCTGCGCCGGCTGCTGCGGCCGATGCGACCGCCGCGGCCAGCGACAAGCAGATCCGCACGGTCGGACCGACCTTCATCCCACCGAAGCAATAGCGCCTCGATCGGCGTCCGGCGACGGACGCCGATCCCAGGCTCTCGTTTCGCGGCTACGGCTCGCGCTCGCGGCTCCACGGGAACAGATTGGCCGGGAAATCCGCCGCGTAGCGATGCCCTTTGCGCAGGTGAGGCTCCTCTTCCTGTGGCGGATTGGGATCCGGCTCCACCGCTTTCCGGTACAGATGCCAGGTGGCATGGCCGAGCACCGGCAGAACGACGGCGAGGCCGACAAAGAGCGGTATCGAGCCGATCACCAGCAGCGCTGCGACGATCAGGCCCCAGGCGGCCATCGCAACCGGATTCTTCATCACAACGCGCAGCGAGGTCCGGATCGCGTCGATCGCCGTCGCATGCCGGTCGAGCATCAACGGAAACGACACGGCACTGACGCAGAGCGCCACGACCGCAAACAGGAAGCCGATGCCGCAACCAACGATGATCAATGCCCACCCGTCTGACGTCGTCAGCACGCGCGTTGCGAAATCAGGGATGCTTGCAGCCGGCGCATGGCCGAAGATCGAGACATAGATCGCGTTCGCGACCCCAATCCACGCCCCGAACAGAACCAGCAGGAGCACGCCGAGTTCGACCATGCCACCGAAAGCGGGAGCACGCAGCACGTGAAGCGCATCCGACACGGAAGGTTCCTCGCCGCGCTCGCGGCGGCGGCTGAGTTCGTAGAGACCGATCGCGGCAAAGGGTCCAAGCAAGGCAAACCCGGCTGCCAGCGGAAACAGCAGCGGCAGTATCGAATAGCCGAGCACCATCCTGAACAGGGCAATACCGAGAACGGGATAGATCACGCACACCACGACGGCGTGACTCGGCATTGCCTTGAAGTCTTCCCACCCCAGGCGCAGCGCCTCCCCGAGGTCGGACAGTTCGATTTTGCGAACCGGATATGTGGCGGCCTCGCCGAATACGTGCCGTCCTACCCTTGCGATGCTGTCGGAATACAGAGTGGCCATGCGCACCCTCCCGTGCTTTCAAGTTGCGGCGGTCAGAACGACGCGCCGCAACCGCGCGCCTCCGCCCTGATGTGCGAAAGTCGCGGTCGAGCCGGGTACGGCAAACCCAAGTTCAGCGAAGGAGCTTAGCCGGACGAAACTTGTCGCGACCTGCTTCGCGAGCTTAGCGCGATTGGAATCAGAAAGCACGCACTGTTGGGTAAGCACTGTGTTGGGTAAGCACTGTTGGGTGAATTGTGAACGCACGGTCGTTTGGTGCGGCGCATCATCAAGGGATTGCGCGCGGCTTGTGCATCATGCTGCGCATATCCATGAGCCGCAGGTTCCTTACTGCTCTATTGACGCCAGCCTCGACGCGTATCATCTTCATTTGGGACGCCCCGATTTGATGACTAGCGGTCGTAACGTGAGTTCCGTGTCACGTTTCTGATGTCGCGACCGATCAAAGTGGGCGAGGCAAGACGCACTGCGATGGCGCATGTGTGGAGTCTGCCATCGAGACAGGTGTGAGCTCCGCCCTTGATTCGTCTCCGTTGCCTTTGGTGGCAAGGAGGAATGAGGATGGCTGTTGCTATCATACTGCTGCTGGTCGCCGTCGGCTCGGTGCTGTTTCACATCTACAGCCCGTGGTGGTGGACGCCGATCGCCACGAACTGGAGCTACATCGACCACACCATCAGCATCACCTTCTGGATCACCGGCGTGGTGTTCTTCGCGGTGATTGCTTTCATGGCCTATTGCGTCTTCCGCTTTCACCACAAGGAAGGAAGACAGGCCCACTACAATCCCGAAAACAAGAAGCTCGAATGGTGGCTCAGCATCGGAACGGCGATCGGCGTCGCAGCGATGCTGGCACCGGGCTTGTTCGTCTGGCATCAGTTCGTCACGGTTCCGGCTGACGCCACCGAGATCGAAGTGATGGGCCAGCAGTGGCAGTGGAGCTTCCGCCTGCCGGGCAAGGATGGCCGGATGGGCACGACCGATGTCCGCTACATCAGTCCCGAAAACCCAATGGGCGTGAATCGCGACGACAAGCACGGGCAAGACGACGTCGTGATCGAAAGTGGTGAGCTGCATCTGCCGGTCGGAAAACCCGTCAAGGTCCTGCTCCGCTCCGTCGATGTCCTGCACGATTTCTATGTGCCCGAATTCCGCGCCAAGATGGATATGGTGCCCGGCATGGTCACCTATTTCTGGATGACTCCGATCCGCACGGGAACGTTCGATGTGCTGTGCGCCGAGCTGTGCGGCTCGGCGCACGCGCAGATGCGCACCAAGGTCATCGTCGACGAACAAAGCGAATATGACGCCTGGCTGGCGCAGCAGAAGACGTTCGCAGAATTGTCAGGCCGAAACGCCGTTACGAAGGCGACGTACAGATCCGGCGGCAAGTAGGCGCCGCAGCGAAGACAGATCGGGCGCGTGAAACCAGATCTTCGCGCCCGATGGAAGCGACCGAGGAGGTATTTCTATGGTCGATGTTCCGTATGATGCCGTTACAGAAGTCCCGCCTGCCGAAGTAGCAGAGGTCGATCTCTATCACCCCAGGAGCTGGTGGACGCGCTACGTCTTTTCGCAGGACGCCAAGGTCATCGCCATCCAGTACTCGCTCACAGCGACAGCCATCGGGCTGGTAGCACTGGTGCTGTCGTGGCTGATGCGGCTGCAACTGGGATTTCCCGGCACATTTTCCTTTATCGATGCAAACCAGTATCTCCAGTTCATCACCATGCACGGCATGATCATGGTGATCTACCTTCTCACGGCATTGTTCCTGGGAGGCTTCGGCAATTACCTGATCCCGCTGATGGTCGGCGCCCGGGACATGGTCTTCCCTTATGTGAACATGCTGAGCTACTGGATCTACCTGCTCGCCGTCCTGGTGCTGGCCTCGACGTTCTTCGTGCCCGGCGGACCCACCGGCGCCGGCTGGACGCTGTATCCGCCGCAGGCGATTCTCGCCGGCACCCCCGGGCAGGATTGGGGCATCGTTCTGATGCTGGCCTCGCTGATCCTGTTCATCATCGGCTTCACGATGGGCGGCCTGAATTATGTCGTGACCGTGCTGCAGGCGCGCACGCGCGGCATGACATTGATGCGTATGCCGCTGACGGTGTGGGGCATCTTCACGGCGACCATCATGGCGCTGTTGGCCTTCCCGGCGCTGTTCGTCGCCTCCGTCATGATGCTGTTCGACCGTCTCCTCGGAACCAGCTTCTTCATGCCGGCCCTGGTCGAGATGGGGCAACAGATGAAGTATGGCGGCGGCAGCCCGATCCTGTTCCAGCACCTGTTCTGGTTCTTCGGCCATCCCGAAGTCTACATCGTCGCCCTGCCCGCCTTCGGTATCGTTTCCGATCTGATCAGCGTCCATGCGCGAAAGAACATCTTCGGCTATCGCATGATGGTCTGGGCGATCGTTGCGATCGGCGCGCTCAGCTTCATCGTATGGGCGCACCACATGTATGTGAGCGGCATGCACCCGAAATTCGGGTTCTTCTTCGCCACCACGACGCTCATCATCGCCGTCCCGACCGCTATCAAGGTCTACAACTGGGTGCTGACCCTGTGGCGCGGCGACATCCATCTCACCGTCCCGATGCTGTTTGCGCTCGGCTTCATCATTACGTTCGTGAACGGCGGGCTTACCGGCCTCTTCCTCGGCAACGTGGTCGTGGACGTCCCGCTATCGGATACGATGTTCGTCGTCGCGCATTTCCACATGGTGATGGGCGTAGCCCCGATCATGGTCGTGCTGGGCGCGATCTATCATTGGTACCCCAAGATGACGGGGCGGATGCTCAACGACGCGCTGGGCAAGTTTCATTTCTGGGTCACGTTCCTCGGCGCCTATCTGATCTTCTTCCCGATGCATTATATCGGACTGCTCGGCGTTCCGCGCCGCTATCACGACATCGGCGAGGCGGCGTTCATCCCCTCATCGACCCATACGCTCAATGCCTTCATCTCCATCATGGCCCTGATCGTCGGCTTCGCCCAGATGGTGTTCCTGTTCAACCTCGCCTGGAGCTACTTCAAGGGCCGGCCTTCGGGCGGCAATCCATGGCGGGCGACGACTCTGGAATGGCAGACGCCGGAGACCCCTCCCGGGCACGGCAACTGGGGCAAGGAGCTCCCGGTGGTCTATCGATGGGCCTATGACTACAGCGTGCCGGGTGCACCGCAGGACTTCATTCCGCAGAACCAGCCACGCGCGACGCCGGTCCTTCAGGGAGCCGCGCCGTGAGCGCCATTGTCCTGTTCATGGCTGTCATAGCAGTCATCGCCGGATGGTGGCTCTCGCAGCAACGGCTGATGTCCAAACCCTGGCTGGAAGAAGGTGCGCTTGGTGATTTTCCCGCTGCGCACGAAATGACGTGGCCCGCCGCGAAGATCGGACTGGGCGTATTTCTCGCGGTCGTCGGCTCGCTGTTCGCCCTCTTCATCAGCGCCTACTCCATGCGCATGAACATGACGGACTGGCGGACGCTGCCCGTGCCTGGACTGCTGTGGTTCAACACGGCCGTCCTGGTCCTGAGCAGCGTCGCGCTGCAATGGGCCTACGTGGCCGCGCGGCGCGACGACATGGAAGATGTCGTCATCGGCCTGTGCGCAGGGGGCGTAGCCGCCGTTACATTCCTGGTCGGGCAATTATTGGCGTGGCAGCAGCTAAGGGCCGCGGGCTATTTCGTCGCGTCCAATCCCTCCAATTCCTTCTTCTATATGATCACGGCTGCGCACGGACTGCACCTGATCGGCGGCCTGGTGGCGCTGGGCAGAACGACTGCCAAGGCATGGCGTGGCGTTGAAATGCCCCAACTGCGCCTGAGCGTGGAGCTCTGCGCCATCTACTGGCACTTCCTGCTGTTGATCTGGCTGGCCTTGCTCGGCCTGCTGACAGGCTGGACGGACGAGTTCGTCGACATCTGTCGCCGGTTGCTCACCTAAGGAGACGCCAGATGGCGGAGACGGCACTGACAACCCACGGACTATCCCCTGCACGACCGGACGGCTGGGAAGGCATTGCGGCCGATTGGTCCTCGGATCAGCGCGCCTTCAAGAATGTCTCCTGGGGGAAGGCCATGATGTGGATCTTCCTCTTGAGCGACACCTTCATCTTCAGCTGTTTCCTGCTGTCCTACATGACGGCGCGCATGTCCACGACCGTGCCGTGGCCGAATCCCAGTGAGGTGTTCGCGCTCGAGATCGCGGGGCATCATATCCCGCTCATCCTGATCGCCATCATGACCTTCGTGCTGATCAGCAGCAGCGGGACCATGGCGATGGCCGTCAATTTCGGTTACCGCCGCGATCGCGTCAAAACCGCGGTCTTGATGCTGGTCACGGCGGCGCTTGGCGCAACCTTTGTCGGAATGCAGGCGTTCGAATGGACCAAGCTGATCATGGAGGGCGTGCGCCCCTGGGAAAATCCCTGGGGAGCGGCGCAGTTCGGCTCCAGCTTCTTCATGATCACCGGCTTCCACGGCACGCACGTGACCATCGGCGTGATTTTCCTGATCATCATCGCGCGGAAGGTCTGGCGCGGAGACTTCGACGTCGGAAGGCGCGGCTTTTTCACGAGCAGGAAGGGGAATTACGAGGTCGTCGAAATCACCGGCCTCTACTGGCACTTCGTCGATCTCGTGTGGGTATTCATCTTTGCCTTCTTTTATCTGTGGTGAGGTCAGCACATGGCTAACGTGGCAGTACATCTGGAAGCACAGCAACCTTCACTGCATGCCCATGTCCATGACGCCATTGCAGCTCCGCACGTGGAGGGGCAGCAGCACCCGATCAAGGTCTACCTTGTGGTCTGGGGATGGCTGTTCGTCCTCAGCGCATGCTCCTATCTCGTCGACTACTTTCACCTGCAAGGCTATCTCAGATGGTCGCTGATCCTGCTGTTCATGGTGTTGAAGGCCGGCCTGATCGTCGCCGTCTTCATGCACATGGCCTGGGAGCGGCTGGCTCTTGCCTATGCCATCCTGCTGCCTCCAGTAGCGGTGCTGGTTTTCGTGGCCATCATGGTATTCGAATCCGAATACACGCACCTCATACGGGTGCTGTTCTTCGGGTCGCCGGCTTGAATAGCGTCGAAACTACCCCTCGAATACATCGGCCGACGCGCGGCCGGCGCGAGCGACCAGCTTGTCGTCGGGCGCGGGCAGCGCCTTGCCGTTGTCGCGGAAGCGGTTGGTGATGGGATAGCGGCGGTCGCGGCCAAAATTCTTTTCGGTCACCTTGACGCCGGGTGCCGCCTGCCGGCGCTTGTATTCGGCGACGTTGAGGAGACGATCGATCCGCGTCACCACATCGGCCGGGAATCCGGCCGCGATGATCGTCGCCAGCGGCTCCTCGCGCTCCACCAGCCGCTCAAGGATGCCGTCCAGCATCTCGTAAGGCGGCAGCGAATCCTGGTCGGTCTGGTTCTCACGCAACTCGGCCGTCGGCGGCCGGATGATGATGTTGACCGGGATGACCTCGCCCGAGGGCCCGAGCGCGCCGTCCGGCTTCCACTCGTTGCGCAGGCTGGAGAGCCGGAACACTTCGGTCTTGTAGATGTCCTTGATCGGGTTGAAGCCGCCGTTCATGTCGCCATAGATGGTGGCGTAGCCGACCGACATTTCCGACTTGTTGCCGGTCGTGACCACCATCGCGCCGGTCTTGTTGGAAATCGCCATCAACAGCGTGCCGCGGGTGCGCGCCTGCAAATTCTCTTCGGTGATGTCGCGCGGCAGGCCGGCAAACGGGCCGGACAGGATCTTTTCGAAGCCGTTCACGGCATCGGCAATCGGCAGCACCTCGTAACTGAAACCGAGCGCTTTTGCCAACTTGGCCGCGTCATCCAGCGACACCTGCGCGGTGAAGCGGAACGGCAGCATCACGCCGCGGACCTTATCGGCGCCGAGCGCATCGACCGCAATCGCCGCACACAGCGCGGAATCGATGCCACCGGAGACCCCGAGCAGCACGCCGGGAAAACCGTTCTTGCGGACGTAGTCGCGCAGGCCGAGCACGCAGGCCGCGTAATCGCCCTTGTCGCCCTCGACCAGCGGCACCACGGGGCCCGAACAACGCCAGCCATCGGCGCCCTTGGTCCAGCGCAGCGTGACGACGCTCTCCTCGAACGCCGGCAGTTGCGCCGCTACTGAAAGATCGGCGTTGAGCGCGAACGACGCCCCGTCGAACACCAGTTCGTCCTGCCCGCCGATCTGGTTGAGATAGACCAGCGGCAGCCCGCTCTCGGTGACGCGGGCGACTGCGATCGACAGCCGCAGATCGTTCTTGTCGCGCGCGTATGGCGAGCCGTTCGGCACCACCAGAATTTCCGCGCCGGTCTCGGCGAGGCATTCGACGACGTTTTCGTATTCTTCGGACTCTTCGAGCCAGATATCCTCGCAGATCGGGACGCCGACGCGGATGCCGCGGACAGTCACCGGGCCCGCGGCAGGCCCGCGCGCAAACAGGCGCTTCTCGTCGAACACGCCATAGTTCGGCAAGTTGGCCTTGAAGCGAAGCGCGGCGATGCGGCCCTGATCGAGCAGTGCGCAGGCATTATAGAGTTTGCCGTCCTCGACCCAGGGGGTGCCGATCAGCACTGCCGGGCCGCCGCCTGCAGTCTCGCGCGCCAGTTCCTCGACGGCGGCGCGGCAGGCGGCCTGGAGCGCCGGTTTCAGCACCAGATCTTCCGGCGGATAGCCGCAGATGAACAGTTCAGGCAGCACCATGAGGTCGGCGCCATCGGCTTTGGCCTTGTCACGTGCGGCGCGCGCCTTGGCGGCATTGCCCGGGATATCGCCGACCGTCGGATTCAACTGCGCCAGCGTGATCGTAAAGGTGTCGGTCATGGGGCGATGGTGCCTTGCACAAGAGCAAACTGCAATTGCTTGCTTTGATAGCGTTTTCGAGCGAAGTGGACACCGGTTCGCGTGAAGAAAACGCGTCAAAACAAAAACTTAGATATGCGGTTCTGAGCTGGTGTCAGGACCGCAAATCTAGAACGCGCCTATGCGTTCGGCGATGGCAAACAGCCAGAACGCCCCGACCATCAGCAGCGCGACGCCGACCGCCGCCGAACCCATGTCCTTGACCCGCCCGATCTGCGGATCGTGATCGGTGGTGAGCCGGTCGGCGAGCTTCTCGATGGCGGTATTGAGGATCTCGACCACCAGGACAAAGGCGACTGCCGCGACTAGTTCCACGCGGCGCATGACGGTCGCGCCGACCAGCCAGGCCAGCGGCACCGACAGCGCCAGCGCGAACAGTTCCTCGCGGACGGCCTGCTCCGAGCGGATCGCAAAAGCGAGGCCGTTACGTGTGTTGATGGTGGCCCGCCAGAGTCGCAGCAAGTCAGAGTCCCGCTGCGGCCGGCATCGGCTTTTCCTTGCCCGCCCGCTCTTGCTTGAGCAGCTCGGCGATCAGGAAGGCCATGTCGATCGATTGTTCGGCGTTGAGGCGGGGATCGCAGACCGTGTGATAGCGGTCGTTGAGGTCCTCGTCGGTGATGGCGCGGGCGCCGCCGATGCATTCGGTGACGTCCTGCCCGGTCATCTCCAGATGCACGCCGCCGGCATGGGTGCCTTCCGCCGCGTGGATGGCGAAGAACGACTTCACCTCCGACAGCACGCGGTCGAACGGCCGCGTCTTGTAGCCCGAGGTCGAGGTGATGGTGTTGCCGTGCATCGGATCGCACGACCAGACCACGACCCGCCCTTCCCGCTGCACGGCGCGGATCAGCGGTGCGAGATGATCGCCGACCTTATCGGAGCCGAAGCGGTTGATCAGCGTCAGCCGTCCAGGCTCGTTATCGGGATTGAGGATGTCGATCAGCTTCAACAGCTCATCCGGCTTTAGCGACGGACCGCATTTCAGGCCGATCGGGTTCTTGATGCCGCGGAAATATTCGACATGGCCATGGTCGAGCTGGCGGGTGCGATCGCCGATCCAGATCATGTGGCCTGATGTGGCGTACCAATCGCCGGTGGTGGAATCGACCCGCGTCATCGCCTGCTCGTAGCCGAGCAAGAGCGCCTCGTGGCTGGTGTAGAAATCGGTGGCGCGCAGTTCGGGATGGCTTTCCAGATCGAGGCCGCAGGCGCGCATGAAGTTCAGCGCGTCCGAGATGCGGTCCGCCAGTTCCTTGTAACGGCGCGACTGCGGGGAATCCTTCAGGAAGCCGAGCATCCACTGATGCACGCTGCCGAGATTGGCAAAGCCGCCGGTCGCAAACGCGCGCAAGAGGTTCAGCGTCGCGGCCGACTGCCGGTAGGCCATCAATTGCCGCTGCGGATCGGGGATGCGCGCTTCGGGCGTGAACGCGATGTCGTTGATGATGTCGCCGCGGTAGCTCGGCAGCTCGACGCCGCCGACCTTTTCCGTGTTCGACGAGCGCGGTTTGGCGAACTGCCCGGCGATGCGGCCGACCTTCACCACCGGCAGCGCGCCGGCATAGGTCAGGACGACAGCCATCTGCAGCAGCACCCGGAAGAAGTCGCGGATGTTGTTGGCGCCATGCTCGGCAAAGCTCTCGGCGCAATCGCCGCCCTGCAGCAGGAACGCTTCACCGGCGGCAACGCGCGCCAGCGCCTTCTTCAGGCTGCGGGCTTCGCCGGCGAACACCAGCGGGGGGAACGTGGCGAGCTGCGCCTCGACATCGGCCAATGCCTTGGCATCGGGATAATCGGGGACCTGCAGCACCGGCCTGGTGCGCCAGCTATCGGGCGTCCACCGCTCGGACATGACCTCAACTCCTGAGCAAAAACCGCAACTTACAAGCGATTGTGAAGGCCGCGTTATACACAGGCCTTTCGCTGACCGCTAGTTAGATTTCCGGTAGTCCGGACAAGCCCTTGCGGCAAAAGCCGATTTCGCTTTTGTTAATGGCCGCTCGCAACCTGAGGAGAAGAAGCAGTGGCCGAGCCGGGGCTGGACGACGTTTTTAGCGACGACATCACCGTGCCCGCGACGGACGGATATCCCCTCGCCGCGACGCTGTTTCTGCCCCGCGGGGCCAAGCGCCAGGCGGTCCTGATCAATTCCGCGACCGCCGTCCCCCGCAAGCTTTACCGGGGCTTTGCCAGCTACCTCGCCAACCGCGGCTGCGCGGTTCTGACCTACGACTACCGCGGCACCGGCGATAGCTGGCAGAAAGCGACCGGCACCATCAGGCCGAAATCGCTGGTCGGCTTCAAGGCCTCGATGTCGGACTGGGCGGCCCATGACATCACCGCCGCGGTGGCCTGGATGCGCCAGCGTTACAAGGCGCTGCCGTTCGCCTATGTCGGACATTCCTTCGGCGGCCAGGCGCTCGGCCTATTGCCGAACAATTCGGAAATTTCGCGCGCGCTGTTCGTCGCCGCGCAGGCCGGCTATTGGAAACTGATGGCCTCGCCCGAGCGCTACCGCGTCTACGCCATGCTGAATTTTGTAGGCTCGCCCCTCACCCGCGCGCTCGGCTACATGCCGGGCAAGGCCGGCCTCGGCATGGACCTGCCGAAGGATGCCTTCCTGCAATGGGTCGGCTGGGTGATGAGCCCGCGCTACCTGTTCGACGATGCCAGGCTCGATGCCTTGCAGAATTTTCCGAACTACAGGGGGGCGTTGCGCGCGCTCTGCATGTCCGACGATCCCTGGGCGACGCGGCCCGCGGTGGAGCTGTTGTGCTCGGGGTTTACCTCGATCAAGCCCGAGATCATCACGGTGAGACCGGCGGATGCCGGCACCGGCAAGATCGGGCATCTCGGCTTTTTCCGGCCGCAGCATCGCTACACGCTGTGGCGCGAGGCCGCGGAATGGATTGAGGCGGGCGAATAGCTGCCATCGCGTGAGGACGGTTGTTGTCGACATGCTCAACCGTAGGATGAGCTGGCGGGAACACGGCGCCAGCCCCACCGTTGTCGCGCCGGGGCCTGCCTCCATCACTACTGACATTTTCGGGAAGGAACTGCCGATGCCAACCCAGCCGACCATCGCGCGCATCTGGCGCGGCCGGACACGGCCCGACGTCGCGGAGAGCTATGAAGCCTATATCAAGGCCGAAGGAATGCCCCCGCTGGAGAAGACCGCGCTTGGCGTGCAGCTATTCCGGGAGGATCGCGAGCACGAGAGCTGGTTCACGACCATTTCCTATTGGCCGGACCTCAAGTCGATGACCGCCTTCACCAAGGGCGAGCCGACCAAGGTTCATCATCTCGCGCGCGATGCGGAGTTCCTGATCGAGCTGCCGGAATTCATCCAGATCCATCGGATCCTCGTCGACCGCCAGGGCCTGCGCTGAATTGGAAGGCCCTACGACAGCGCGACGCAATCGATCTCGATGTCGATGTCGAATGGCGCGAACCATTCGGGCACGCAAACGAAGATGCGCGCAATTTTACATCGGCATGCTTCGATCAAGTGATGTCGAGATCAGGGCGATCGTCGGACCCGCCGAAACGTCAGGTCCGTTCGAAGGCCGACCAGATCGCTTCGACCGCCTTGCTCTGGCGCGCCACGGGGCGAAACAGGCGGATCTCGATCGGTATCTGGAATTCGACGTTGCCGGCTTCAACCAACAGTCCGGCCGAGATGTCCTCTTCCGCCAGCGTCCGGGGCAGCCATGCTACGCCATCCCCCGCGCGGGCCATCGACAGCAGCGTCGCGGCAAGATGCGACGTAAAGACCGTCTCAAGCGCGAAGGGACGGTCCTTCGCGCCCCATTGAGCTGCGACGATCCGGCCCAGCCCTGATTGCGCGCCGTAGGCAAGGTATTTCACCGGCTCACCGCGACGAAGCCGCCACCGCGCAACCCCGTTTGCGGCAGGCGCGCTCAGCGGAAGCAGCGTGTCGGCGCCGACCACGATGCTCTTGAACTGGCCGGATCCGATCCGGCTGCTCATGTTCCTGTGGTGATGACAAAGCAGAAACTGCACGTCGCCCCGCAACATCATCTGCTCGCACGCCCGCATGCTGTCGGAGATCAAATTGAGGTTTCCGAGCGCCAGAACCCTGTCATTGCTGCGGATCCATTTCGGGAAGAACGTGAACGAAAGCGCATGCGTCGCCGCGATCGACAACGGCCTGATGCCCCGGCCGGAAACCTCGAGCGTGTCGCGGCGCAGCTGGTGCAGGGCCCGGGTCAGGACCTCCGCCTGATCGTGAAAATGCTCGCCTGCCGGCGTGAGCGCGACCCCGTGTGTCGTGCGGGTGAACAGGGCCGCGCCGACCCATCCCTCAAGCGCGCGAATCCTGCGGCTGAAGGCCGGCTGGGTGACATGGCGCAGTTCCGCCGCCCTGGAAAAATTCAGAGTTTCCGCGAGCGCCAGATAATCCTCAAACCAGATCAGCTCCATTGGTAATGCCATATCAACATAACCAATTGCGCGAATAGCATTGGCCCGGCGCGAAATCCAGCGCTAACGATCCTTGAACCAGAGCAATAACCAACACCCCATCGTTAGATTGCTGCTGATGCAGACGCCTTCGCTACTGTCGTTTCCGGCATAGCGAAAGCGATCCGAGAGCCACACGGAAGGAATGCCATGCGTATTGTCGACGTCGTCGAGATCACCAAGCCGATCGCCTCTCCGATCCGGAATGCCTACATCGACTTTTCGAAGATGACAGCGAGCCTCGTCGCCGTCGTGACGGATGTCATGCGCGACGGCCGCCGCGTGGTTGGCTACGGCTTCAATTCCAACGGCCGCTATGGTCAGGGCGGCCTGATCCGGGAACGCTTCCGCAATCGCATCATCGAGGCCGACCCCAAAGGCCTTCTCGACGACAGCGGCACCAATCTCGATCCACATCGCATCTGGGCGGCGATGATGGCGAACGAGAAGCCCGGTGGACACGGCGAGCGTTCCGTCGCTGTCGGCACGCTCGACATGGCTGTCTGGGACGCGGTCGCGAAGATCGCGGGCAAGCCGCTGTTTCGCCTTCTCGCCGAAAAGAAGGGCCGCGAGGCCAATCCACGCGTCTTCGTGTATGCGGCAGGCGGCTACTACTACCCGGGCAAGGACAATTCGGCGCTGCGAGCGGAAATGCGCGGCTATCTCAACCGCGGCTACAACGTGGTGAAGATGAAGATCGGCGGCGCCTCAATCGACGAAGATCGCGCACGGATCGAGGCCGTGCTGGAGGAAATCGGTTCGCAAGCGCGGCTTGCCGTCGATGCCAACGGGCGCTTCGATCTGGAGACCGCCATCGCCTATGCAAAGATGCTGCGTGACTATCCGCTGTTCTGGTATGAGGAGGCCGGCGATCCCCTCGACTACGCGCTGCAGGCCGCGCTCGCGGAATTCTATCCGGGCCCAATGGCGACGGGCGAGAATCTGTTCTCGCACCAGGATGCGCGCAACCTGCTCCGCTATGGCGGCATGCGGCCCGACCGGGACTGGCTGCAGTTCGATTGCGCGCTGTCGTACGGGCTTGTCGAATATCTCCGGACGCTCGATGTGCTGGCGCAGCAGGGCTGGTCACCGTCGCGCTGCATCCCCCATGGCGGGCACCAGATGTCGCTGAACATCGCAGCAGGCCTCGGCCTGGGCGGCAATGAGAGCTACCCGGACCTGTTTCAGCCCTATGGCGGCTTCCCCGACTCTGTTCGCGTCGAGGACGGCCACATCATCATGCCGGATCTGCCGGGCATCGGCTTCGAAGGCAAATCCGACCTGATCAAGGTCATGCGCGAACTGGCCGAGTAAGGCCAGCATCGCTGGCTAGCGCGCAGTCTAGACGATCTTCTGCGCCTTCAGCGCCTCCACCTTGGCCGCGTCAAAGCCGATCGTCGCCAGCACGTCCTTCGTATCGGCGCCGAGCAGCGGCGGCGCGCGATATTCCTTCACCGGGGTGCCGGAGAAGGTGATGGCATTACGGATCAGCGACAGGTCGGACTCGAAGGGATGATCGACCTTGACCTGCATGCCGCGCGAGCGGACATGCTCATCGGAGAACACCTGCGAGAAATCGTTGATCGGGCCTGAGGGCACGCCGGCCTTCTCCAGCTCTTCCAGCCAGTGGGCGACGGGCTTCTTCAGGAAGTGACCGGCGAAGATCGCCATGATCTCCTTGCCGTGAACGACGCGGTCGTTGTTCTTGACGAAGCGCGGATCGGTCGCGAGCTCGGGCACGCCGAGCACGGCGCAGGTGCGCTGGAACTGGCCGTCATTGCCGACCACCAGCATCAGTTCGCCATCGGTGCAGCGAAACACGCCGGCCGGCATGCCGCCATTGCCCCAGGTGCCGCGCCGCGGCGGGGTCACACCGTTGACGAGGAAGATCTGCGCATAATGCGACAGCGAGGCGATCACGGTATCGAACAGGCAGACGTCGACATGCTGCCCTTCCCCGCCATTGGCCTTGCGGTGATAGAGCGCGGCCAGAATGCCGATCGAGGAGTTCATGCCGGTCATGTAGTCGACGATGGAGGGGCCGACCTTCATCGGGCCCGCGCCGGGCTCGCCGTCGAGATGGCCGGTAACGCTCATCAGCCCGCCCATCGCCTGCAGGATGGCGTCATAGCCGGCGCGCGGCGCGTAAGGGCCGGTCTGGCCGAAGCCGGTCACCGAGCAATAGATGATGCCGGGATTGATCGCCTTGATCGTTTCATAGTCGAGCTTGTAGCGCTTGAGATCGCCGACCTTGTAGTTCTCCATCATCACGTCGCAGCTCTTCGCGAGTTCGCGGATGATCTCCTGCCCTTCCGGGCTTGCGATATTGACGGTGACGGATTTCTTGTTGCGGTTGGCGCAGAGGTAGAACGAGTTGTTGTTGTTCTGCTTGCCCTCTGGGTCCTCGAGGTAGGGCGGACCGAAGGCGCGCGCATCATCGCCGCCGCCGGGACGCTCGATTTTGATCACCTCGGCGCCGAGATCGGCCAGCATCTGCGCCGACAAGGGCCCCGCGAGCACCCGCGTCAGGTCGAGAATTTTGATGCCCGAAAGTGGCAGAGCCGACATGAGTTTCCTCCGAAGATTTTTTGGCGTGGTGGCGCGGGACCATGTCCGGCGCTTTGATGCTTGCCGATACACTATTTTGTCCGGCTGAGCCCTGCGTTGTGGGCATGACGCCATCCGTTCGCCACACTCGCCGGCACGCAAGGCAACCTGACCGCAGGGTCAATGCGGCATGACAGACAAAGGAACAGCCTGGACGTTGCTGAAAACAGAACGGCCCGCCAGGGCGGGCCGTTCCATTGTCAAACCGTAATTGCCGTAACTACCGGTTGCTGCTGGCCTTGGCGCGGCTCGCCCGCCACTCCAGGAATTCGCGGTACAGCGGATCGCGGTCCTGCGGGGCAAGTGCCGTGGGGGCAGCCACCGGGGCCGGTGCCGGCGCCGGAACGGCGCCCGATGCCGCCGACACGGCCGAGCCCGGAGGCAGCGGCATGTTGCGGTCGAGCCATTCCTGCGCCGCCTTGAAGCGGGTCCATCCGGACACGGTTGCGCGCGGTGCCATTTCCTTCCACTTCGGATGGAACGGCGGACGCTGCAACTGCGACACCTTGTCGAACATCGTGTCGACCAGCAGCGCCAGGCGGCGGTAGCGGTCGCTGTTCGGCGCCCAGTTATACGACGCCAGCACCGCTTCTGCCGCGATCGTCTCGACGAAGCCGCCTTCCGGCACCAGACCCGGGTAGTCCGCCGACGAAAGCTTGGACGGCAGATATTCTTCCTGGACCTGCTTGGCGTACTCAACCGGGACCAGATGCAGGTTGCGGTCGTTGATCTGGTTCAGCCATTGCAACGGCTTGCCTTCGATCGCAACGATCGCGTCGACCTCACCCTTGCGCAGCATGTCCAGCGCCAGCCGCGGCTCCTGATAGATCAGGTGCGGCCTGATGCCGAGACGCTCGAACACGTTGATCGCGGTCACGAAGGTCGAGCTGTCGGGCAGATC
>NZ_LLXZ01000187.1:59704-62433 GCF_001440395.1 Bradyrhizobium jicamae
GCCCTTGCGCAGCATATCCAGCGCCAGCCGCGGCTCCTGATAGATCAGGTGCGGCCTGATCCCGAGACGCTCGAACACGTTGATCGCGGTCACGAAGGTCGAGCTGTCGGGCAGATCGACCACCACGGTCTTGCCGTCGAGATCGCGCATGCTGGTGATCGTCCGCGGCGCGAGGACGTGCATTTCCTCGTTGAACATCTTCGCGACATAGACGAACTGGTTGCGGATGTCCTTGGCGAAGTCCTTGCGGTCGAGATAGGACAGCGTGTCCTTGCGCACGATGCCGGCGTCGACGCCGCGCAGCAGCAGGATGTCCGACACCGCCTGCACCGATCCGCGGCCCATCACCGGCAGGATCCGCAGGCTGGTGCCGCTGTCGAGCACGGACGCAAGGTCCGCACCGACCTGCGCATAGGTCGAGCCGAACGAACCCGTCATCAAGCTCACCGTGTTGGCGTTGAGCTGGTTGGCCAGATCGCGCTTGGTGGCGGTGCCGTACTTGAAGATGGTCTTGAAGGAATCGCTGACGGCGCCGGGATCGATGCCGCTGCGCACCGGGCCGAAGTGCTGCCACTGGCCGTTGGTGAAGCGCATCATCCGCATCTGCTCGATCGGCGCGTGGTCGGACGGGCTGGTATTGATCAGGATGCCCTGCACCATCATCGGAAGCTGGATACCCTTGAGCAAGCGGGCCTGCTTCATGATATTTTCGCGCGACAGGTCGTCGCCGCAGTTCTTCAGCACTTCGACCGTCAACCTGCCGACCAGATAACCGAGGACGGCCTGGCCGTTGGTCTTGCTCACGCTCGGGACGTAGCGCTGCATGAAGGCGCTCCACTCGCGGAACACCGCGTCGCCCGCCGCAGCCGAGTCTTCGCCCTCGAGCCTGTAGGCCGCAGACAACAGGCCTTCCGCATTTTGCGGGCCCGCCGGCTGAATCACGGCCGAGTACGAATTGGAGATCGAGGCGGCGAACTGCAGCGGCTTCCAACCGAGTTCGGCGGATCGACGGATCGCCATGACGGCGAATTTCGGCGTGGTGAACTCGATGAGGACGTCGGCGCCGGAGGCCTTCATCTTGGCCATCTGCGCATCGATATTGGTGTCGGTCACCTTGTAGGGCGCCTCGGACACGATCGGCATCTTGCCGCCGAGGCCGTCCTTCAGGCCTTTCAGGTATTCCTTGCCCATTCCGTCGTCCTGATAGAGGACGGCGATCCGGCTGCGCGGATGATTCTCCAGCAGATACTGCGCAAAGATCTGAGCTTCAGCGGTGTAGGTCGGCAGAAAGCCGATGGTCCAGGGAAACTCGCGCGGCTGGTCCCAGGCCGCAGCGCCCGACAAGGCAAAAAGCTGCGGAACCTTCTTTGAGTTCAGATAGGGCTGGATCGCGGCGTTCGTGTTCGTACCGATGGTGCCCAAGGTCAAGAGAACCTGATCGTCCTCGACGAGCTTGCGGGTCATCTCCATCGTCTTGGTGGGCTCGTAGGCGTCGTCATAGGTGATCATGTTGACCTTGCGGCCATTGATCCCGCCTTCGGCGTTGATCTTGTCCAGATAGGCCGCGATGACCTTGGCGATGACGCCATAGGCCGAGGCCGGACCGGTATAGGGAGCGGTGTTACCGATGCGGATTTCGTTGGGGCCCGGAGGCGCCGCGTGCGCCTGATTGCTGATCGCCGAACCAGCCATCGCGGCCACGACCAAGGCGGCCAATGCATTGCGCCGCGGCGCGCTGAAAAGCCGGCGCAAGCTGCCACGGGCCACTGACCCGGACAATTGCACCGCCGCCCTAATAGTGTCGATCAAAGCCCACATTTCACCTGTCCCCCAATACAAACTGTGCCATTTTTCGAGCAGCGAGACGGGCAGCGTTTCAGTGCTACTCGCTGACATTGTGTCTCAACTGGATTGATTTTGTGTCAAGCCCAGTCGCGGCGCGCAGTTAGTCGACCGTGTGTTCCGCCGCGACAATGCCGACATTAGTGTTACCAAAAGCGTTACCAAACCGGGATCGGCCACCCCCGCGAACGTCGATTCGCGGCATGGTTGTGCCGATACAACCTATCATTGGATTCCCGAGCACCCGCTGCCGACATACCGACCAAAATACGGCATGCGTAGGGCGATGGATTTCAGAAACAAGAACGGCCCGCCGAAGCGGGCCGTCGTGTGGTCAAACCGTGCTGACCGGCCTGATTACCTGCTGGCGTTGGCCTCTACCTGTTGGCACTGGCCTTGGCGCGGTTGGCACGCCATTCCAGGAACTCGCGATACAGGGGATCCTGCGCGGCGGTCGGCGCAGCCCCCAACGCCGGTGCAGCCCCCGATGCTGACGACACGGCTGAACCCGCAGCCAGCGGCATGTTGCGGTCGAGCCATTCCTGCGCCGCCTTGAAGCGGGTCCAGCCGGATATCGTTGCGCGGGGCGCCATTTCCTTCCACTTCGGATGGAACGGCGGACGCTGCAACTGCGCGACCTTGTCGAACATCGTATCGACCAGCAGCGACAGGCGGCGATAGCGATCGCTGTTCGGCGCCCAGTTATACGACGCCAGCACCGCTTCGGCCGCAACCGTCTCGACCGAGCCGCCTTCCGGCACCAGGTTCGGATAGTCCGCCGACGAAAGCTTGGACGGCAGATACTCCTCCTGCAGAGTCTTGGCGTATTCGACCGGGACCAGATGCAGGTTGCGGTCGTTGATCTGGTTCAGCCATTGCAACGGCTT
>NZ_LLXZ01000187.1:62443-67515 GCF_001440395.1 Bradyrhizobium jicamae
CCGTATGCTGGCGATCGTCCTGGGCGCGAGGACGTGCATTTCCTCGTTGAACATCTTCGCGACATAGACGAACTGGTTGCGGATGTCCTTGGCGAAGTCCTTGCGGTCGAGATAGGCCAGCGTGTCCTTGCGAACGATGCCGACGTCGACGCCGCGCAGCAGCAGGATGTCCGCCACCGCCTGAACCGATCCGCGGCCCATGACGGGCAGGATCCGCAGATGGGTGCCGTTGTCGAGCACGGACGCGAGATCCGCGCCGACCTGCGCATAGGTCGAGCCGAACGAACCCGTCATCAAGCTCACCGTGTTGGCGTTGAGCTGGTTGGCCAGATCACGCTTGGTGGCGGTGCCGTACTTGAAGATGGTCTTGAAGGATTCGCTGACGGTGCCCGGATCGATGCCGCTGCGCACCGGACCAAAGAACTGCCAGTGGCCGTTGGTGAAGCGCATCATCCGCATCTGCTCGATCGTCGCATGATCGGATGCGCTGGTGTTGATCAGGATGCCCGGCACCATCATCGGAATCTGCAGGCCCTTGATGGAACGGGCCTGCTTCATGATGTTCTCACGCGAGAAGTCGTCGCCGCAATTCTTCAGGACCTCGATAACGAGCCTGGAGTTCAAGTAGGCGTAGACGGCTTGGCCGTTTGCTTTGCTGACGCTCGGAACATAGCGCTCCATGAAGGAGCTCCATTCGCGGAACACCGCGGGCCCGGCGCCCTGCGCGTCCTCGCCCTCCAGGCGGTACATCGCCGACATGATTCCTTCGGCGTTTTCCACGCCCGCCGGCACCATCACCGATGATACCGATTCAGACACCGAGGCGAGGAAATGGATCGGCTTCCAGCCGAGCTCGGCATTTCGCTTGATCGCCATGGTAGCGAATTTCGGCGTCGTGAATTGCATGAAGACGTCGGCGCCCGAAGCCTTGAGCTTGGCGATCTGGGCGTCGATATTGGTGTCCGTCACCTTGTAGGGCGCCTCGGCCACGATCGGAATCTTGCCGCCGAGACCGTCCTTAACGCCCTTGAGGTAGTCCTTGCCGAAACCGTCGTCCTGATAGAGCACCGCGACCTTGCTGCGCGGATGGTTCTCCAGCAGATACTGCGAATAGATGTGGGCTTCGGTCTGGTAGCTGGGCAGGAAGCCCATGGTCCAGGGAAAATCACGCGGCTGGTCCCACATCGTCGCGCCCGAGGCGACGAACAGCTGCGGGATCTTCTTGGCGTTCAAATAGGGATGAACGGCCTGGCTGGTATTGGTGCCGAGGCTCGCCAGGATAAAGAGAACGTTGTCTTCCTCGACGAGCTTGCGGGTCGCCTCCATCGTCTTGGTCGGATTGTAGGCGTCGTCATAGGAAATGAAATTGATCTTGCGGCCCCTGATGCCACCCTCGGCGTTGACCTTCTCGAAATAGGCCGCCATCACCTTGCCGATCACGCCATAGGCGGAAGCCGGACCGGTATACGGCATGGTATTGCCGATCCGGATCTCGTTGGCGCCCGGGCTCGCCGCCACGCCCTGCCCGAAAGCCGGCGCCGCCATCGCGGCCACCATCAGCGCCGCAGCCGCCCCGCCCAAAGGCGCGGCGAAAAGCCGGCGCACGGCCCTGCCTGCCGGAGACCGGGATATTTGCTCGAATTGTCCACGTGAATCGATACCAGCCCGCATAGCGGCGCCCCCCTGTTGTATCCCCACAATGTATTTTTATTGTTTTTGTTTACGTGCTGCGCGTCGTGCGAGTGCAGCGTTTCAACCCTACTCGCCGACATTGTGTCTCAATCGGACTGATTTTGTGGCGAGTCCAGGCATTCCCGGCGGCATGGTTACCGCGTGCGTATCTCGACCGGGGAATGCACGGGATTGGCGTAACCCCAACCCGCTAGATCGAGGAATCCGGATCGGTCATCGCCGGACGCGACACGACGTAGCCGGCGCAGGCAAGGAACAGGAGCGCCACACCTGCGGCCAGGGGCAGCGATGGATCGACGCTGTACCAGAACACGACAAACCCGATCGTCATTCCCACGCAAGCCATGGCCTTGGCCGGCCGTGGGATGGCTCCCGCGGCACGCCAATCCCGCAGCGGTTTGCCGAGTGTCGGATGATCGAGCAGCCATGCCTCGAACCGCGGCGAAGAGCGCGCAAAGCACCACGCTGCCACGATCAGGAAAACCACCCCCGGCATCAGCGGCATCACGAGGCCAATCACGCCGAGCGCGACCATCACCCAACCGAAGGTGAAGTAGATGATCCGCATCAGCCCTGCCGCCCGCCTGTCTCTTTAAGCAAGGACCGCTCGCTTTCTCGCCTCCGAAGCGCCTTGTAGTGGACCCAAGCGAATTCACTGCCATCACTACTGCGCAGGAGCGTGAGTCGCATAACGTGGCTCAATGATCTAACTCAAGGGTGAAGTCGGCGCGCTGACGTGGCGAAAACTTTGCTTCGTACTCGACGAATTGTGTTTCGTATTCCTGGCGAAGTTTCGGCGCGCTGGCGTTGTCGACGTAGATCAGAAAGTGGGCATCCACGTTCATTGATGCCAGCTGCCGCAACACGGTTACACCTTCGACGATAACAGGCAGATTCCCCTGTAACCTGGTAGCGATGATGCGTGCAACTTCGTCGGCGCGATGCCTGTACCGGCCCTCACCTTCGAACAGGAATAGGTCTGTTTCGATTAGCGACACGTTGAACCACCAGGCAAGAAACCTACCGAGTGTCGTCTTGCCCGAACCTGGGCGACCGTCGATTGCGATTATCTTCGGCGGTAGATTATGGAGCACTGAAACGAGCGCCCGCACGACCGGCGCATATTCCTTATCGTGCCCGTTCTTGCTGGAGTCCATCGCTGCGTCCGAATCGAATTTGCGCTCTATCCGCAGTCAACCCATGGCCGCTGCACCTAGCGGCTTTTCTCTTTGCGGACTGTAAAAAATCCTCTTTTCCGAATCTGAAAGTGCACCCAGCGATGGCTGGTGACTTACGTTCACCTTCAGATAACGCACTGTCATCTTTGTGGAAATTTGGAGCGGGTGAAGGGAATCGAACCCTCGTATTCAGCTTGGAAGGCTGCTGCTCTACCATTGAGCTACACCCGCGTTGGCGATGACCTAACACGCCGTGTCGGCGGCCTCAACCCGCCCCGCCGGCCCTCTCCGGGCCCCTGTGCGGCCCGGTTCGACCCGGTTTCGCCCCCTTAACAGGGGCCGATTCGCTGCCTATATTGATGTTTCCATCAACAATGAAAGGAGGTGATCCAGTGTCTTATACCAAGCGCTGTCACCTCGCTGGGATCGCCCGCTAGGCCTGTTTGAGGGCTTGGCTCCGGGCGCTCTCAGGCCTGGACCAGCGAGCACAAGAGTTGGGCGCGGCGGGAACCATCCCGCCGCGCTTTTTATTTGCCGATCAGAAGCCGCAGGGATTGACGAAGCGCGGGCGCGGACCGCGGCGGTCTTCGACGATGCGCTCGCCGCCATTGATCGCCGAACTGCCGTAGTAACGGTGATGGCCGGTGACGTCGTGCCAATCGCCCGACAGCGACGATGACGGCGAGGCGCAGGACCTTGCGGCATCGCATATGATCGTGGCTGGCTTGCTTCGCATGACCGTCTCCGTGAATGGTGCGCGTTGGCTCGCGTTCTGCTCATCAGTCGTGGGCTTGCCAACGCACGTTCAAGGGGCAACGGATATATCGTGTTTCCGGACTGTTTCCTGGGGCCACTCGTTTGTCGGAATCGGCTGCGGCGAAACGTCCTCGGAAGGGCGGCCGATCCGGCCCACCAGATTCCGCCATGTGAAGGAGAAATCGATGCTCTACGCCATGCTGGCCTATCACGTCGAAGCCGAGGTCACGTCCTGGACCCCGCAGGAGGACGCGGCCCTGATGACCGAATTGCTGGCGGTACATGAGCGGTTGAACGCAAGGAAGTTGCTCGGGCCGGCGGCGCGGCTCGGCGGCACGGCGGAAGCCCGCACCTTGCGCGGTCCGGGCGCGGGAATGGTCATCGACGGGCCATTTGCCGAGACCAAGGAGCAGTTGCTGGGTCTGTACGTGCTCAATTGCGCCGACGAGGACGAAGCAATCGCGATTGCGCGCGACCTGCGCCGCGCCAATCCGTCCGCGGTCTACGAGATCCGCCCGATCAGGCTTTATCTCCCCGGCGAGGCGTTGCCGGAAACGTCGAACGAACCCGGTCAGGGCTGAGGCTTCGAGCCGGATGAAGAAGCCAACGCAGGACGGCGGCAACAGGCGCCGTCCTGCACTTTGCCTGCATCAATATCGATACTGATACTGCCCCGGGCAAACATACTGGCCGTAGCTGTCATAGTAGCAGCTGTTGTAGGCGCCGTAGGCGCCGTACGCGCCGTAAGCCGCAGCCGCGCCGACGGCGGCAGCACCAACGCCCCAACCCGGGCGATAATAGCGGCCATAGCCTGGATAACCCGCGATTGGACGGCCTGCTATCGGACGCCCCGCTATCGGCCGTCCAACACGTCCGGCATTAATGGCGCCGCCACGGAAGCCGCCGGCCGCCATGCCGCCGCCGTGAAATCCGCCCCCACCGCCACGGAAGCCGCCGCCGCCTCTCCCACCGCGGGCATAGGCGTCATCGGGAATAAGGGTTGCCGTGACCAGAACGAGTGCTGCAAGGGCAACGAGAATAGATCGGAGCATGACGTTCCCTCCCTGAGGTTGCCGAGCCCGGGAGCCTCTGCCGCTTGCGGCGTGTGAGGTTGATGTAGATCAACGCGGATGTTGCCAACGGGCGTGATCGGATGCGATTGGGCGATCACGCGTCAACTCGAATGGCGTTCTTGCCGAGCTTCGAGACTTGCGCGCATGCCAGCAGGCGGAAGTGATCGAGAATTCAGAACGGGCAACAGGACGACCGTTGCGTGGCTTGCCTAGGCGTAGCGCGCATATACAGCCCGCCTACGCCCTTTGGGCTTCGGCGCGGCAGCCTTCGCTACGATGGGGCTTGCCGAGCCGTAGCTCGCGGAGCGAGCGAAGGCTGGTGGGGAAGGAAGGACTCGAACCTTCGAAGCCATACGGCGGCTGATTTACAGTC
>NZ_LLXZ01000188.1 GCF_001440395.1 Bradyrhizobium jicamae
GGGAGCAGCAATGGCGGGTTTGGCAGCCTGTTCACCAACATGCCCGGCGCGACGTCTGCAGGCCTTGCCACGGAATCCTCGCGTCCCGTCCTGCGCGGTTTGACGGACGCGAAGGTTCGCATCCAGGAGAACGGCGTCGGTGCGGTCGATGTGTCTGACATTGCGCAGGACCACGCGGTGCCGATCGACCCTCTCGCCATCCAGAAGGTCGACGTCGTTCGCGGACCGGGTGCGCTCCGCTTCGGCTCGCAAGCCGTCGGCGGCGTCGTCGACGTCAACAACAACCGGATTCCGACCGCCGCACCACTGGGAGGCGTGGCCGCCGAGCTGAGGTCGGGCGTGACCAGCGTCAACCGAGGGTGGGAGAGCGGGCTCTTGCTGGATGCCGGCGGCCGCAACGCCGCCGTGCATGCCGATATCTACGGACGATCCTCCAGCGATTACAGTGTCCCGAGCTATCCCTATCTCGTTCCGCCGGTCCCTGCGCCCGCCTTCAATGGCAAGCAGCCGAATTCAGCCTCGAAGAGCGCGGGCGCGGCCGTCGGTGGCTCCTGGCTCTTCGACGGCGGTTATGCCGGCATCTCGGTCTCGCGCTTCACCAGCGACTACTACGTTCCCGGCATTGCGACTGCCGATGCCCGCCAGCACAACGACCTCGAGCAAACCAAGATCAGCTCCAAGGGCGAGTACCGTCCTGACGCGAGCGCGCTGGCGGCCGTCAGGTACTGGACCGGATATTCTGAGTACCGGCACGACGAGACCGTGCTCGCCACGACCGGATTCCAGGAGATCACGGCGACCTTCAAGAACAAGCAGACCGAGGGCAAGCTCGAGTTCGAGTTTACGCCGTTCGCCACGCCGCTGGGTCCGCTGACCAGCATCGTCGGCGCGCAGGGCGCCTACCAGCAACTGGATACGGCGGGCCAGGCGATCCTGCTTCCGGCCCAGACAAGGACGGCAGCAGCGTACTTCCTCAATGAAGTCAGGCACACGGAGACGCTGCGCACGCAATTGGCGGGACGTATCGAGGGGGTCAATGTTGCGGGGACGGCGTTCACTTTCCCGCCGAATTTTCTTCCGCCGCCGAATCAGCCAAGCAGTGCCGCGGCCAAACTCGACTTCATGCCGAAGAGCATCAGTTTCGGCATCATCAAGGATCTTCCATCCTCGCTGGTCGCAAGCCTGACGCTGCAGCGTATCGAGCGTGCGCCGCGCGCCCTCGAACTGTTCGCACAAGGTCCCGATGGTTCGGAGAAGACCTTCAAGATCGGCAACGCGAATCTCGGAATTGAAACCGCGCAGACGGCGGAAATCGGCCTGAAACGCACAGATGGCGATTTCAGGTTCGCCGCGAATGCCTACTACACGGCGTACAACAAGTTCATTTTCTCGCGCGCCACGGGCATCATCTGTCAGGAAACGTTTGCTTCCTGCGGAACCGGCACCGATTACATCCAGGTCAATTACGATCAGCTCGACGCAAACTTCCGCGGCGGCGAACTGGCCTGGCAATGGGACGCCGCGCAACTCGCCAACGGCACCTTCGGCATCGATGGCCAGTATGATGTGGTGCGCGCGACATTCACCGACGGCGGCAACGTGCCGCGCATTCCTCCGATGCGGCTCGGTGGCGGCGTCTACTGGCGCAACGACAACTGGTTTGTACGCGCCGGCTGGCTGCATGCATTCGCGCAGAATGACATTCCGCAGTTCGACACAACGACTCCCGGATATGATCTGGTCAAGCTGCAGATCGAACATCGGAAGTTCTGGAAGGACTCGCCGTGGGGCGCCGTCGAGGTCGCGACCGGGCTGATCGGCGACAATCTGCTCAACGCCAACATTCGTAACTCCGTTCAATTCCACAAGGACGAGATCCTGCAGCCCGGGCGGGGCTTCAAGCTATTCCTCAATGTCAAATACGGCGCCGACCGGCCGAGCGGACCGCCCGGCACCTGGATCGGTGCGAAGCGGCCGGCTGGCAACGGCTACTACAAGAGCCCGGCGTTGGAAGCCGCGGCCTGGAACTGGACGGGCGTCTATGCCGGCGGCAACGTCGGATATCTCAGAGGCGAGGGGGGTACCAACGCGGCGTTCAACGACGCTGCAACGGCTGCGTCGCTTTCCGGAGCCCGCCTGCCGTCCACGCACAACACCGCGAGCTTTGGCGTTCAGTCCGGCTATAACTGGACATCGGGCCGGATTCTGGCCGGCATCGAGGGCGATTTTGAGTATCGCAACCAGCGCGGACACGGCGCCACGGCATGCCCCGGCAATGTCTGCAACGCGGCGCTGGCTCCGCTCGACGCAACTGTGAGGGCAAGCCTGGATTATCGTTTGGGCTGGGTCGCCTCGGTTCGCGGCCGCGTCGGAACGCTGGTGACGCCGGACCTGCTTGCCTACGCCACCGCGGGCGTCCCGTTCGGCAAGATCACGACGTCGACTTCGGTTGCGGGCTTCGACAACGCAGGTGTTGCGACGACGGCGTCTTTGGATCGGCACCTGTATCGCTTCGGCTGGGCCGCGGGCGCCGGTTTCGAGGCGCGACTGACAGGCAACTGGACCGGAAAGCTGGAATACCTTCACATGGATTTCGGTTCGGTGCGTTCGACGCCACCTGCGGCCGTCAATACCGCGGTTGCGTTCGACGCCAATACGCGGGTGACCAGCGATGCGGTCCGGATCGGGGTGAACTACAAGTTTGGCGGCAGCGTCATCGTCGACTAGCCGTCGAAGCGATACTCCGCGACCAGACCACCAGTGGGGTAGCGTCTGTCGTCCGCGCTATTTTACGGTGAAGCGGATCGGCTGCCGCACGACGACCAGTTCGCCGGGAAATGCTGCGGGCGGTGCAGGGAAAGGCTGCGCGCGCTTGAGGAGCGCTATGGACTCCTCGTCAAGCGCGTTGGAGCCCGAACTTTGAGTCACGCGCGCGTTGACCACCATCCCCTTGCGATCGAGCGTGAACGACACTTGCGCCGTTCCCTGTTCGCGCCGCGACCGCGCGGCCTCCGGATATCGCTTGTTCTTTTCGACCAAAGCGAGGACCTGCGTTCGCCAGGTCACCACGGCCTCGGAATTCTTGTCGTTCGGCACGCCCTGGTTCGGCGCCACGGCGACCGGGGCGATCCGCTCGTTGATCGCCGGCGGTGCCGATGTCGTGGCGGCCGCGGCCTGCTGCTGCGGCGTCACGTCCGGCTGCGGCTTGGTCTGCAGCGCCACGGCGGCATCTGGATTGGGAGCGGGCGGCAATTCGGGTGTTTCGTCGGGCGGCGTTTCCGCAGGCTTCGCCACCGGCTGCGCCTCCGACATCACCTGTTCCGGACCGGGCGCAATGTCGCTCGGCGTGGTCGCCGGCGCCGCGGCCAGCGGCGCCAGATCGACCACGATCGCGCCCGAAGGTTCGGCGGCCACGGTATCGTCCGCGTAGCGCCAGGTAGCGAGCGTGGCGGTCAATCCGGCGTAGACGGACAGCACCGCGAGGCTGCTGAACATCCATCGCCGCAGGTCGGAACGATCTTCGGCCGCAAGCTCGATCATAGCGGTGAGGCTTGCTCCATGCCGACCAGCGCGACCTTCAGATAGCCGGCGGCGCGCAACAGGTTCATGACCTGCATCACCTCGCCATAGGGGACGAGCTTGTCGGCGCGCAGGAAGATACGGGTATCCTTCTGGCCGCTGGTGCTCGCATCGAGCACGCCGGGCAGGGCGCCGCGGCCGACGGTCTCGTTGCCGACGGAAAGCGAGAGGTCCGGCTTCACCGTCAGATAGACCGGCTTGTTCGGCCGCGGCTGCGGCTGTGCGTTCGAGGCCGGAAGATCGACGGCGATATCGACGGTCGCCAGCGGTGCTGCGACCATGAAGATGATGAGCAGAACGAGGATGACGTCGATGAACGGCGTCACGTTGATTTCATGGACCTCGGAGAGGTCGCCGTTGCCCTGGTTCAGACTGGCGGCCATGGCTGCTACTCCGCCGCCGCGAGATGCCGCCGCACGAGCAGGGCGCCGCTATCGAGGTCGCGTCCGACCAGCCGGGTGATTTCCGCCGATCCGTCGCCGAGCAGCGCGCGGTATGAGGCGATCTGGCGCGCGAACAGGTTGTAGATCACGACCGCTGGGATCGCCGCCACCAGCCCGAGTGCCGTCGCCAGCAGCGCCTCGGCAATTCCGGGCGCGACCACGGCAAGGTTGGTGGTTTGCGATTTCGAGATCCCGATAAAGCTGTTCATGATTCCCCAGACCGTACCGAACAGCCCGACGAACGGGCCCGTCGATCCGATGGTCGCGAGCACGCCGGTGCCGAGGGCGATCCGCCTGCTTGCCGCCGCCTCGATCTGTTGCAGCCGGGAGGCGATCCTCACCTTGATGCCTTCCTTGTCCATTCGATCGGTGCTCAATCTGAGCTCGGTCACGGCGCCCTCGATCAACTGGGCAACCGTGCCTTCGGGGATCTGCTGCACGGCGTCATCCACGCTGCGGGCGTTGGCGAGGGCGCGCAAGGCGATGCGGGCTTGCCGCCGCGCCCTGATCAGTTCGATGGTCTTCGAGAGCCACACCGTCCATGTCACCGCCGTCGCAAACAGCAGGCCGACCATCACCGCTTTGACGACGATGTCGGCCTGCATGAACATGCCCCAGGGGCTGAGATCCCGGGGGAGCATTGCGGCAGCGATCGCACTCCGTTCCGTCGCGTCCTCGGCAGCGGCCGGAAAGCACAGCAGCAACAGCGGAAATGAGAGAAGCGGAGCGCCGCGACGAAGGTCGCGTCGAAATGCATTCCAGGCTCGCATCGGTTACCTCTGAGGGGGAATTAATGCCTTTACCTCATTTTGTAGCATTACCTACGTCTTGGTGTAAATACTAACCGGATGTGCTTCCATTAATTGCGGAATCGTTCAAGGACAATTTAAGCGAGCTGGTATTCGCCCGTGGCGACCTGCGGCGAAGCGGACCCGGCTGAGGATGCCTGTTCCCCCGGATTTTCTGCCGCAATTGTCAATTGCCGGGCTTGCCGCCCGTAGTGTAAAGCGGCGCATCGGCGGCGCTTAGTCGAATTCTAAGTATGCCGTTCCGTCCCCCGGGAACCGCTTGATGACACTGTGGTTTGTGTTCGCCCTGATGACCGTCGCGGCGATCTTCGCCGTGCTCTGGCCGTTGAGTCGCGGGCCGTCTGCACAGGCTGGCGGCAGCGAGGCGGTGGTCTACAGGGATCAACTCGCCGAAATCGACCGCGATGTTGCCGCCGGGCTGATCGGCGTGTCCGAGGCCGAGGCCGCCCGTGTCGAAATCGGCCGTCGCCTGCTCGCTGCGGCGGACGGCGAGCAAGACCCGCCGGCGCGGGCCAGCCTCGGCCTGCGCCGTGCCTCGGCCGTGC
>NZ_LLXZ01000189.1 GCF_001440395.1 Bradyrhizobium jicamae
TTCACCGGCGGCTCGGGATTCATGATGCTGACCGGCGGCGTGGAGGCTGAGGTCGGGAATTCGGCATTGGTCGGCTTCCCTGTCGGCATGGACGGCGGCAGCGCCGCCATCATGCCGGCTGCGGTCTGCGTAGGCGCGTTCCATGAGGCCGCGTAGCGCATGATCAGGTTTTCGTAGAGGCGCTCTTCCATGTTGGCCGCGATCTGGCGCGTGTCGGTCAGCGAGCGGAACGCGCGGCAGGCCGCCGGCGTACAGCGGTCACGGACCATCAGCACATAGGCCATCAGCCCGTAACGGTCGCGCTCGACGGCGCGGCGCAGCGCCTGCAGGTCCGAGCCGGCGCCCTTGTTCGCGGTGGCGACATCGCCGAGCGAGGTCAATAACGTGATCTGCGAGGCTGCATAGGCCACGGCCGCAGCCACTGACTCGGCCGAACCGAACAGCGTCTTCTCGCATGCGGAGAGGACGGCATCACCGGCTAGCTCGTCGATACAGGAAAGTTGCGGCAAGGCGGCGGTGGCGGTCGGGACCGGCCGAGGCGCCTCCGCCGACTGAACCGGGCTTGCCGCGCCGACGCCGCGGAGGGCCACGACACCCGCAACGCCGATCGCGAGCAGCGTGATGAGCGCCAGCACGCCGTTGGCCATGGATCTCTCCGAGCGCAGCAGCGTGATCAGAACGATGATCCCGACAAATCCGGCGGTCGCCAGCGTCAGGTAGAATGGAAGGTTCGGCGAGTGCCAGATCTGATCCAGCGAAGCAGCCCATGCCCAGTTCATGCGCGGTATCCCCTAGCGCAGCATCAAACGCTATCGAAAGCCGAATGCGTCTTTGTCGCATTCGCTTTTCGGCAGAATGGTTCTGCGAACGGGGCCTTTTGACGGCGGCGACAATGGAACCCCGTCAGCCGGCCGCTTGCACACAACTGTTTCAGGAAATCGCGAGCTGGCTTTCCTTGGCTACCCGTTCGAAGGCTTCGGTCGAGCTTTTGATGCGATACTGGCAGTCGTCGCCATCGGTCGGCAGCAGCCGTATCACCTCATAGGTGCCGCTGGCGGCCGGACGGGCAACGTTGCTGGCAGTAAAATAGACAGTCTCTCCAACGGAGTACTTATGCTTCAACGCCCTCTCCATTACGCAAAGAACGCCGGCCGCGCTCACGGTCCCGCTAGCTTTCGGCCGACTTGAGAACCCCGCGACAACCTAGCACAGCCGCCGGCCCAAAAGCCAGCGGCATCGAGGCATGGCCAATACGCCAATTCGGCATGTTTTTCAGGGCGATAACCGGCAATCCCTGGGGTTCCCCGGCGAAACCCGGTTCCCCCGCACCGAGGTCGCCCTTCCCATTATAGGACAGCTGGCCCCGGATTAATCGAATACCGCGGGCCGCCGAGCCCCGCTAATCCAGCGCAGGCTCGCGCCCGAAATCAGACCGCCTCGAACTTCTCGATGACGAGCGTTTCGGCAAGGCCGGCGCGGGTCCATTCCTGGAACGCCGGCAGCGACATCATCGCATCGAAGTAATGCCGTGCATCGTCTTTCGCCTCGATCGCATAGGTGCGAAAGCGATGCACCACAGGAGCGAACATCGCGTCCGCGCCGCCGAAGGCGCCGAACAGAAACGGTCCTTCGTTGCCGTAACGGCGATAGCAATCAGCCCAGATCTCCTGAACGCGCGCCACGTTGGCGCGAGCGCCATCGGACAGATCGACGGCGCCGACCGGACGGTGCAGGTTCATGCCGCATTCATTGCGCAGCGGCATGAAGCCGGAATGCATCTCCGCCGAAATCGAACGCGCATGCGCCCGGCGGGCGCGATCCTCCGGCCACAGCTTCGCCTGCGGGTATTTCTCTGCGAGATATTCGATGATCGAAAGTGAATCCCACACCGTGAGGTCACCGTCGATCAGCGCCGGCACCTTGCCCGCCTTCGAAAAGCTCAGGATCCGGTCCTTGTCCGCCTTGTCGTCGGTATAGAGCGGGATGAACACTTCCTCGAAGGGGATGTCGTTGGCGCGCAATGCCAGCCACGGCCGCATCGACCATGACGAGTAGTTCTTGTTGCCGATGACCAGTTTCAACATTTGCGGGAAAAATCCTGTTGGAGCCGGCATCTTGCCATAGTGCACTGCACGCGTTCAACCTGTACATCACGATGCCGCAAGCATGATCGGAGATGCCGCCACATGGGCGCCTACTGGGTCGATATCGCCGCCGTCGCCTTCTTCGTCGTCGAATGGCTGGCCTACGGCTTCACGCTCGAACACACGGCCTACGGCCGCGACAGCCTGTCGGCACGCATGAATGCCTATCGCGAGGTCTGGGTGCGCAACATGCTCGACCGCGAGGCGCGGATGGTCGACATGCAGATCATGGCCTCGCTGCAGAACGGCACCGCCTTCTTCGCCTCCACCAGCCTGATCGCGATCGGCGGCGGTCTGGCGCTGTTGCGCGCGACCAACGATGCGCTCGCCGTGTTGCGTGAGCTGCCGGTCGACCTCACCCCCTCGCCCGCGCTGTGGGAGATCAAATGCGTCGGGCTGATCCTGATCTTCATCTATGCCTTCTTCAAATTCGCCTGGTCGTATCGCCTGTTCAACTATGTCGCGATCCTGCTCGGCGCGATGCCGCCCTCGTCGCAGCGCGACACCGCGGAAGCGGAAGCCCATGTGATGCGCACGACGCGCCTGTTCGAGGCGGCGGGACGGCATTTCAACCGCGGCCAGCGCGCGTTCTTCTTCGCGCTCGGCTATCTCGGCTGGTTCGTCAGCCCCTGGCTGTTGCTGGCGACGACCGCGCTCGTCGTCGTCGTCACCTGGCGGCGGCAGTTCGCATCGAACGCCTGGCGGGCGATGGGGAGCTAGAGCACTTCCAAAATTCAGACGGTAGCCCCGGCAAGCAGGAAAGCGGCGCCGAGCGCAAGCAGCACAAGACCGGGCCAGTTCGATTTGAGTCCGAAACCGCTGGCCGGTCTTTCGGGTTCCAGGGTGCCGCTGGGCTGTCCGGTGCGAAGTCGCCTTCTACCGCTTAGTCGACCATGCCAGATCGGCTGAAACGCCATCTGCAATACCCCACCGAAAACAAGAAGCACACCAAGCCATATGAGTGTCATGCTCGTCTCCCGCCCGTGAATGGCCGCGAGCTGCCGCCGGCCGAAGGCTCCGGCGTCTCCTGGTCGATTATCAACGTCCGGCCGGTGCTCTCGTTTCGCCGATCGGAGTTCCATTTGCCCCCAAGAGGGTGACCTACGCCTCTCCCGGGCCGGCATGATCGCGCTAGGAGGCGCTGAAATCCTGCGGCGTAAAGCTGAGGTCGAGCACCTTCCATTCGCCGTAGCGGTCCATCGGCAGCATGGCGTAGGGCTGGCAGGCCTGCAGCGCGCGGACTGCTTCCTGCATCAGCAACAGCGCCTTCATCGAGGCCTTGCCTTCGATTGGGATCGGGGCGGCGGCGAGCCTGCCGTCCGGCGCCATCAGCACGCGCAGCTTGACCTCGACGTTGTCGGCGTCCGACAGCGAAGCCGGCAGCTTCGAGCAGGTCTTGAGGTGCCGGCGGAATTCCGCGATCAGCGAGCTCGCGATTTTAGCGCTCTCGATCGCCGGCCCGTCAAAATCGTCGTCACCCGTGCTGCGCCCGGGCGCGGTGGCCGAGGGCAGCGGCGAAAGTTCGGGCGGCAGGCCAAGCAGCACCTGGTACTTGATCGAGACGTCCGGCTCGGGCGGCTTGTAGGACGACGCCGCCGGTTGCGATGGCGGAGGAGCCGCCGGCTGCACCAGTTCGGCCTGCGGTTGCGGCTGTAGCTGTCCTGACGGCGGCGGCGCGTTGGCAGCGGCGGTCCTGTCCGGCACCGCAAGATCAGGCTTTGGGATTGGCGCAGGTTCGGGCCTGGTCTCGGCGACGGCCTGGTCGGCCGGCTTCGGTTGATCTGGAATCTCCTGCGGCGTCACGATCTCGACCGGGATCTGCTCGGCGGTCACCGTGCCGAACGGATGCACCTCCGAAAACAGCAGCAGAAGCGTCAGCAGCGACACGTGCGCGATCGCCGACGCCGTGATCTCAGAAGGTATGATCCGCCGCAGGTCCATCGGATCGAAACGAAGTCAGCTATTTCCACAATATCCGCCAGCATAGCGTCGGGCGGCGCGGCTGCTCAATCCCATTTCGGCGCGAAGCCAAAATCGGTCAGCCGGCCGCCGGCGCTGCCCATGTCGGATATCTGCTGCATCTCCTCGTCCGACAGCTCGAAATCGAAGATCTCGATATTCTCCGAGAGCCGCTCAAGTTTCGAGGTGCGCGGGATAGCCGCAACGCCCTGCTGTACCAGCCAGCGCAGGCAGATCTGCGCCGCCGTTTTGCGGTAACGCTCGCCGATCCGCTGCAGCGCACGGTCGCTCTTGATGCGGCCCTTGGCGACGGGACTGTAGGCCACCAGCGCCATGCCGTGACGCGCGCAGGCCTCCCTCACCTTGGTCTGGTCGAGATAGGGGTGATACTCGACCTGGTCGCAGACCAGCGGCTCCGGACAGGCGGCCACCGCCTCCTCGATCAGGGCCACCGTGAAATTGGATATGCCGATATGGCGGGCGAGCCCCTGCTGCCTGACCCGTGCCAGCGCCCCCAGCGTCTCCACCAGCGGCACCTGCGGGTTCGGCCAGTGCAGCAGCAACAGGTCGATCTCGGTCAGGCGCAGCCGCACCAGGCTTTCCTTGGCGGAGCGTTCCAGATCATGGGGCGCGAAATGCGATGGCCAGATCTTGGTGGTGAGGAAAATCTGATCGCGCTTCACGCCCGCCGCCCGCAGCCCCTCGCCGACCTCGCGTTCGTTGTCGTACATCTGCGCGGTGTCGATGTGGCGGTAGCCGAGCCGCAGCGCCTGCTCGACGAGCCGCGCGCAGGTGCGCCCGCGCAACTCCCAGGTGCCCAGCCCGATCGCCGGAATTCTTGCGCCATTGGCTTCGACAAACAGCATTGGTTGTATCCGCGGACCGGCCGCATTATGGGCTGCGGGAACAGCCGTGCCAACAGATAGCGGTTCGACGCGAAAGGCATCGCGCAAGAAAACGCGTCAAACGCAGCACTAGGCGGGCGACGGCTCCGTGGCCAGCGCTGCGAAAACGGTGTCCGGTGAATGCGCGATCACGGCGAGCAGCGCCCGCGCCGGTCCCCGCGGCGCACGCTTGCCCTGCTCCCAGTTCCGGATGGTTTCGACGGGCACGCCAAGCCTTGCCGCGAATTCGAGCTGCGTCAGTTGGGCACGGCGGCGTAGATCGCGCACCGCCGGCAGCGGCGCTGTCTCGTTCGCCTCCGGGACGGCAGGCGCGGTCTCGGGCCCGGGTATCGAAGGCGCGAGCGGGAACTCCTGCCCGTCCCGCAGCTCGACAATCCGTCCATCCGCTTTCAGCCGCAAGCGCTGCATGTTGACCTCGTGGGCCACCATCATCGGCCAAGCGCCTTAAGGTCCGCTTAACGATAAATGCGGCGCTTGCCTGACGCGTTTTCTTCACACGAGCTGGCAGCCACTTGAAAACGCTCGGCTACTTCAGCCCGAACCACAGCGTGGCGATGCCGAGAAACGAGAAAAAGCCGACCACGTCGGTGATGGTCGTGACGAAGGTCCCTGACGCCACCGCCGGATCGGCGCGCACCCGTTCCAGCACCATCGGGATCAGGATGCCACCGAGCGCGCCGGCTACCAGGTTGCAGATGATGGCGAGGCCGATCACGACGCCGAGGCCCGGGATCTTGAACCATGCCACCGCGGCGACGCCGGTGATGACGGCGAAGGCGAGCCCGTTGACGAGGCCGACCATGGCCTCGCGCATGACGACGCGGAACGCATTGTTGGAGCCGAGTTCGCGGGTGGCCAGCGCCCGCACCGCCACCGTCATGGTCTGGGTCGCGGCGTTGCCGCCCTGGCTCGCCACGATCGGCGCCAGCACCGCCAGCGCTACCATCTTCTCGAGCTGGCCCTCGAACAGGCCGAGCACGGAGGATGCCAGAAACGCGGTCGCGAGGTTGACCAGCAGCCAGTTGAAACGGGCGCGCGCGATGGTCCAGACATTGTCGGACAGTTCTTCGTCGCTGGTGACGCCGCCCAGCGCCTTGAGGTCCTCGTCGGCCTCTTCCTCGATGACGTCGACGACGTCATCGATGGTGATGACGCCGACCAGCCGGTTGGTGGTATCGACGACGGGAGCGGCGACCAGATTATATTTGCCGAACATCCGCGCGACCTCTTCCTGGTCGTCGAGCACCGAAACGCGACGGCGGTCCTCCTCGATCAGTTCGGAAAGCTGTACCGGCCGGCGGGCGCGCAGCAGCGTGTCGAGCGAAACCGCGCCCTGCCAGTGCTTGTCGGAATCGACCGCGTAGATCTCGTAAAACCGGTCGGGCAGATCGGGGGTATCGCGCATGTAGTCGATGGCCTGGCCGACGGTCCAGTCCGGCGGCACCGCAATGAATTCCGACTGCATCCGCCGGCCTGCGGAATTCTCCGGATAAAGCAGGCTGCGCTCCAGCGGCTCGCGCTCGGCCGGTGGCAGCTTGTCGAGGATCTCTTCCTTGTCCTCCTGGTCGAGGCCTTCGAGCAGTTGGACGGCGTCGTCGGACTCCAGTTCGCGAACGCCCTCGGCGACCGTCTCCGGCTCGAGCTCCTCGAGGATCTCCTCGCGGACGGCGTCATCGACCTCGTTGAGCGCCGAGAAGTCAAAATCGGTGCCGGTGATTTCGACGAGGGTGACGCGGTCCTCGGGTTCGAGGGCCGCGATCAAATCGCCGAGATCGGCCTCGTGCAGTTCCGCCACCACCTCGCACAGCAGGGGCCGGTCGGCGGCATGAATGGCGCGCGCGATCTCCTCGACGAATTCGTGACGGAGCTGCCCCTCCTCATCCCGCATCGGGAGATGGTCGAGCAGCGAGCCTTCTGTGAGCCGCGCTTCGGCGGCTTGGGCAATGTCGATATTCTCGGCCATGCCGCGCCCTCGCCGGTTTGACAGAATGAGAGAAATGTCTGAGCTATCGCCCCGCATTACCCAATCGGCTGCGCCATGCGCAATGCCAAATATCGCCAACCGCAAATGATGCGAAAATTCACCGCGGCGCTGTGCGTGGCAGTCGCGACATTGATGACCTTCATTGCGGCGGCATCGGCCGCCGAATGTCCTCGCAAGGACGCGCTCGGCACGTCGCGCGTTCTCGCGGTGGACGCCGCTACCTACCCGCGCGTCGGCCTCAAGAGCTTTCCACAGACGCTGCCGCTGCAAGACCGCGAGGTGGTGCTGACCTTCGACGACGGGCCATGGCCTGCGACGGACCAGAAGGTCCTTGCGGCGCTGGCGCAGGAATGCGTGCGCGCCACCTTTTTCCTGATCGGAAGGTCGGCCTCCGCCCATCCCGGATGGGTGCGAAGAATGGCGGCGGAGGGTCATACCGTCGCCCACCACACCTGGAGCCACCGCAATCTGAAATTCATGAAGCCGGAAGCGGCCATCGGCGAGATCGACAAGGGTATTGCCGCGGTCGAAGCGGCGCTGCACGGGACAGCCACCACGACCCCAAGCACACCGTTCTTTCGCTTCCCCTATTTTGCAATGTCACCGGCCACGCTGGAGGTCTTGCAGAAGCGCGGCATCGCCGTGTTCGGCGCCGACCTCTGGGCCAGCGACTGGAATCCGATGACGCCGGCCCAGCAGTTGAAGCTGCTCACCGAGCGGCTACAGCTCGCCCGCAAGGGCATCATCCTGCTGCACGATCCGAAGGGGCAGACCGCCGCCATGCTGCCGGCCTTCCTGCGCTATCTCCGCGACAACCATTACCGCGTGGTTCACCTGGTTCCGGCGGATGCCAAAACCGTGTCCGGCAAAGCACAATAGATCACGATCTGTTTGGCCACCGCGGTTCTTGCGCCCCGATCGGGCGCCATGGCCAAATTAAGTCTGGAATTCAGATGATTAAGACGGCATTCATGATGCCAGTTGTAAGCCGTTGCGTGCTCTTGGAATGAAGCCGGGGTTCAATGATCGCTAGCCTATTTGGGGAGCTGCGGTGGTCGTGGACCGCCTTGTGCGTGGGCCTCGTAACCTCCGTGGCCGCACAGGCTGCGCCGTCCGCCGATTGCAAAGGCCATCCCGACGCCATCGGCACGTCGCGCACCATCGTGGTCGATCCGCGCGCCTACCCCATCATCGGCACCATGCAATATGGCAAGACGCTGCCGCTGCAGGACCGTGAGGTGGTGCTGACCTTCGATGACGGCCCGCTGCCGAAATACAGCAACCTGATCCTCAATATTCTGGCCGCGCATTGCGCGAAGGCGACCTTCTTCATGGTCGGGAGCCAGGCCAGCGCCAATCCGGAAGGCGTGCGCAAGGTACGCGATGCCGGCCACACGGTGGCAACCCACACCCAGAATCATCCTGGCGGCATGGACCGCCTGCCGTTCGACCGCTCCAAACAGGAGATCGAACAAGGCATCGCATCGGTGACCGCGGCGCTCGGCGACGGCACCGCCCCGGCGCCGTTCCTGCGCATTCCCGGCCTGCGCCGCACCGACGAGATCGAGGCATTCGCCGCTTCCAAGGGACTTCAGCTCTGGAGCGCCGATTTCCCGGCCGACGACTGGCGCGACGTCTCTGCCAGTCGCGTCTATGAGCTTGCGATGCAGCGGCTGGAGCAAAAGGGCAAAGGCATCCTGCTGCTGCACGACATTCAGCCGCGCACGGTGACGGCGCTGCCGAGAATCCTGCACGAAATGAAGGTGCGCGGCTATCGCATCGTCCATGTGGTGCCGGCGACGCCAGGCCGGCCGGCGACGCCGACCGAGCCGCAGCAATGGCTGCTGCATCCGCCGTCCGAGACGGTGGCGATTTCGCGCTGGCCGAAGGTTCCGAAATTCGCTGCGGCCGGCCCGGCCGCGCTTCCTGTCCCGGCCTTGTCCGATCTTGTCTGGCGCAATCCGGATGCCGTTGCGCGCGCACAACGGCGGGGACGCGCCGTTCCCTTGCCGCTGATCGCACTGTGGCCACGGCAGATCGCCTTGCCGCCGACCAGCGTGCTGGCCACGCTGCCGGTGCCGGCCGCGAGCGTTTTCAGGATTCCGGATCCGTTGATGCTGACCTCGCCCGTGCGCCGCGTCGACACGGCCAATGCCCGGGCCACTGAAGTTTCCGCCAAGCTGGCCGGCAAGTCGCACCGCCACGGGCACACGACAGCGGCACAACCGCCGGCATCAGCCGCTCAGGCCGCGCCAATCCCACAGGGAGCGGCAACCGCGCCCAGAAAGAACGGGCGCTCGGTCCGGGTGGCCGGCCTGAAGAAGCGCTGATCGGCCGGTCCTGATCGAAGGGATCAGGACCGCGCTCCAATCATTTGTTTCGATGCATTTTCCTGACGCCTGCCCCCTCGTGCTGCCCGCAATCCGGCCAACTCAGTTCGTCACGATCTTGGCGAGGCAGAGCAGGATGACGATGGCGAGAAACAGCAGGTCGATATAGGCCTTTATCTCGCCGGCATGGCGGAGCCCGCTGACCTCGGAGATGACCTGCTTGCGCGTCGAGGTCGAATTCGGCCCCTCGCCCAGCGCCGCCACCAGACGGCGCGCCTCCAGCTCCAGCCGCTCGATGCGCTGGAAGAAGTGAAACGAGCGCAGCGCGGACGCCGCATGCATGCCGGCATAGACCAGCACCAGGACCGCGACGACCACGCGGTGCTGATATTTTTCGAGGAAGTTCAGAGCGAAATAGACCAGCGCCAGGAACACGAAGTTGGAGAGGAATCGATAGGCATAGCTCAGAAACAGCATGAAGATGCTCCGGGTGGTCTCAAGTAGCGCGAACTCTTGGAAGCGCCGAACTGCGGCAGGCGCACGGATTCGGAATCACCGGCCGGCGGGCTGGCGCACTCTACGCGAACGGTGCGACGGTAGGGCATCCAACCCGCCCCCGCCTCCAAAGGAGTTGCGCGCCGTGTCATTGCGGACACGCACAGCCCTCGCTGCCGATTGTACGAAGCCGACACCGCTACTTGTGATACGGGTACGATCCTGCCGATCAGGGCTGCGGCCACCGCAGCGGCGCTCTCAGCGACTACCTGACATCAGAAAGAGAACCCGCCATTTGCGACGGGTGCAGGTCTAGGGAGGACTACAAACTAAGCTGATTCGCGGCGCGGACGTGTACCGCAATTCACACACGCTATTGGAAACTCATGGCCCCCGTCGGGACGGCAAATCTGATCGATGTTCCTGATATCTCACGGCGGCTACAATTTGCCGTCGATCATCTTGAGCTTGACGCTCTCGCAGGTCTTGCGCACCTGCTCGGTAAAGATAGAGCACTCCTCGATGCGCTTGAAAATCTTCTTGGCTTCCTCGCGGTACGACGTTGCGGTATCGCGCATGAAGGCAATGGCATTATGCACTTCGGCGGTCATTGCCTCGCATCTCTTCGCCGCGTTGATCAGCTCGGCGCCCATGGCTTCGATTTCCTTCGCGGCGGCTTCGTAGTCACGGACCACGGCTTCGGCCGAGAGTGCGCCGACGCGCGTAACGCCCTCTTCATGCTCGACATAGTCAGGCATCGTCCCGGATGGAGCCACCCTGATCGCAGGAACGTTCCCTACGACGTCCTCTTCAAGCTTGGCTAAATCCAGCGGCGCAGTTCTGTGTAGTCGTTCGACACTCGCCATCGGTAATTCTCCATAACTCAATGAACAACCCCCAACGCGTGAGCATAGCGACCGATTCGTGGCGGAAACCTGAGTCAAAGAAAGCAACTAAAAGGCGAACGTGTGAATGCACGAGTCGTGCCGAAGTGACTCTGTTCACGCGACGCCACGCCGTGCAGGCCGCCGCCGCGCGGCCTGCACTTAAGGGGCGATTAACAGTTTTGCTTCATTGATTGAGGTTCCAGCGCAACATCCTTCAAAGCCGCAAGAATTGCGGGGCCGAACTCAACCTCTTCAGGAGGATCGATTGAGGACGCTTCTTCTTGTTTGCGCGATGGCTACGACCCTGGTCGGTTGCAGTAGCCAACAACCAGCCCAGCCATCATGCGTTGGACTGAACCCGCTGGCCTGCCTGACCGCGGTTCATGTTCCGATCGAGCCTGAAGCGCATGACGGCGATGCTGCCGCAATCAGACCGATGCCTGCCGTCGCCTCGCGCAGCGATATGCCGCCGCGATCCCACGCGCACCATGAAGTCCGTCGGACACCGAGGCCAATCAAGGTCGCGGCGAAAGCCGCTTCTCCCGTTCCGATACCGCTTCCTTCGCCGCAAACAAGCCAGCAGACGACGGGCAATGCCCTTGCCGCACAAGCGACATCAGCACGCGCCACCGATCCGCAGTCAACGACCGACGCTCTGCAGGCCCGCACGATTGAGGAGCAGATGGCGGCGGCTTCTGCAGTTGCGGAGCGAATGTCGGTCCCGACGCTGGACGCGTCGCTGGACTCGCTCGTGGCCATCCTCGTGGCTGATACGAACGTCACGTCGGTGTCCGACCTGACCGGCAAGACAATTGCGATCGACGATCGATATTCCGAACAGTCGATCAGCCGCGTCCGGTCCGCGATAGCGGCGGCGGGCGCGCTCGAGGTCCAGGTGAGCAAAGGCCAAACCACGGCGATCAATCGGCTGGTCAGCAAAGAAGTTCCGGCCGCCATCGTCGGGCTGGTCTCTGCCGGCGCCGCGGATAGTTTTCCGGAGCTCGCGCGATACAGGACCTTTCAAGTCCCGCTCAAACCTCGGTTGAGCCAGCCCAAGCCGTGACAGATTTGTCCCTCGGAGATTCAGCAGCCCGCGACGCGATAGGCGGAGCCAAAAAACCAACAAGAACAAAGCTGATCTCCGGGGGTGGCGCGCTCAAAGGGAAAAGAAGACGTCAGCAACTTCAACGGCTTGTCTAGATGGCAGACGGCGCTGTATCTCGGCGCCGGCGCTCGAGCGCGGCAACTCGTCCCAACGGCAGGCTGCGGGCCGGAGCGGGAAGTCCAGTCTCGTGTCTATCGCAAAGGCGGTTGGGAGCCTTGCGATATTCCTAAAGCCTCGGACCGGAATTGAGCCATGTTCTTTAAATGATATTGCGGAATGCCGTCGATATTGCAGCTCGCCCGGTCTGCTCCAACTCTGGTTGAATTGATTATTCGTGCAGCCGTGATCTGCGGCCGCTACCATGATCCGAATCGATCCTACCGGCTTGCGAGACGCTTTCATCAAGCCGCGCTGATCCCAGCGTCGGCCTCAATCAAGAAATTCATGCATGTTTGACTTTCTCAAATCGGTGATCGGCGTCGGCAAACCGGCAGGAATTACGACAGAGGCCGACAACGCCACGGCCAGGGAAATCGTAACGGACCTCAAGCGGCTGGAGACGGTCAGCCCGGATCTCGCGAAGCGCGCCATCGCCTATGTCCTGACGGGCGAAGGCAGCTCCGTGCTGCTTCAGATCGAGCAACAGGCAAACGCCGTCCAGAATGCCCTCGGCCGCTATCATTATTATGCGACTCCGACGACTGCCGCCCAGAAAGAGGCGGAGAGCGCGATGAAGGCGCGCAGCAATGTTCTTGGGCGTCAACATGGACCCGAAGCGACGTGGATACGTCGCTATTTCGAGGTGCTCGCGCTGCCTCACAAGGGCGCGCGCTGGGGCATGTTCTCGCATCAGGGACCGAGCCCATCGTGGCTTCGGGGGCTTTTTGCCCAGAACGAGCTCGGCCTGCAGACGAAGCTGGCAACCGATTTCAATACGGTTCTGAGCTGGCGCGATGCTGAAGACAGCGCGACGGTTTTCGCGCTGGACCTGCTCGTTCTGGAGAAGGTCAACCAATATTACCTTAGCGGCCACGACATCGGATCGAAGTTTGATTTCAAGGGCGGCCTGCTCGCGGAGAAGCAGGCGGTCATGGCGGCCTTTGCAAAATACGACCGCCCGGGCCAGGCCATTGTCATTCACATCCTGAAGCAATTCGACCTGGTCAAGGACGAGTATTTTCACTTCATCTACCAGCAGTACCTGCTGACAACCAGCAAGGCCGTTCGCGAGGCGGCCCAGAACGCGTTGCTCGCCTCACCGCCCGAAACGTTGGCCGCAAGCGCCACCCAGACGCTGGCCGACGGCAACCCGACGGCGCGTGCGCAGGCAGCGCAGATCCTGCCGCTCGTCATGGGCGAACGGGCGCGGCCGCTGCTCGAAAACCATCTTGCCAAGGAAACATCGAAGACCGTCCGCAAGGTCATCGAGCTCGGGCTGGGATCGGCGTTTGTCAGCGATGACGCAGCGAAGACTACGCGCACATTAAAAGGCGATAGCGCCGACGGCTACCTCGCCGCCGACGGCACAGAAGTGCTTTCGCCGCCACTCGCCGCGTTGCCGGAACCGACGCCGCTGTCCGATAGCGTCAAGGCTGGTTACTACGGCATGCTCGACAAGGTCTACGCCAACTCCGTGAAGTACTACGAACAACAGAAGGCGAGCTACGAGCAGGCGACGGCCGAGCAACGGAAAGCCTGGTGGAAGGCGAACCCTCCAACACCGCCCAAGCCATTCGACCGCTCCATTGCCGACCGGTACTGCGCGTTTTTGGGCTCGGACGCGCCGATCAACGAAGCCGCGGTCACCAAGGTTGGCAACATCTCCCTGTTCACTTCCTACCTTAGCGAGGCCGCGGCCGATCCGCCGTTCAACAATCCGGAACTGACGCTGTGGCATCTCTGCCGTGCGCGCTCCATGGAAGAATGCGTGTCAAATAACCCGCGCTGGTTCCTGGGGAATCTGCTGGATGGCCGCGGAGCCATCCCCGCCGCCATTCATGCCCGACTGATCAACGGCGTCGATCTGCGCACCGTGACGGCGTCGATGCCGAACCTGGACCCCAAGGCGCTGGCCTTGCACGCGCTGAACACCGGCATCTCCGAAGACCTCTCTGCGGAAGCGGTCTGGCCCTATCTCGCGGCTCATTTCGACGTGCTGGACCAGGCGCTCGGGCAAGTGGCGTCAACGGATTTTCGCGATCCGCCGATCTTGAACGCGCTGGGCTTGCTGCGCCTGTTCCCGAAATTGCCGGCACGCTATTTCAACACCGTCCTGATCCACGCGCTGTCGTCGAAGAAATCCGTCAACAAGCCGGCCCGCGCGTTGCTGCTCGGGATCGATGGAATCGAGCAACGCCTGCTGCCGTTCCTTTCGGACAGCAAGCAGGATGTCCGCTCCGGCGTCGCCCAGATGCTTGGCGCCATCGGTGCCGAGAGCGCCATCGAACCGCTCAAGAAGGCGCTGGGCAAGGAGAAGTCCGAACTGGTGCGAGCTGCCGTGCTCGGCGCGTTGCGCAGGCTCAATGTCGATACCTCCAGCTACGTCTCGCCGGAAATCCTGATCAAGGAAGCCACCGCCGGCCTCAAAGGCAAGAAGGCCAAGGATATCGGCTGGTTTCCGCTCGATACCCTCCCCGCCCTCAGTTGGGCAAGCGGCGGCGCCGTGCCGTCAGACGTTCCACGCTGGTGGATCGCGTCAGCGGGAAAGCTGGCGCAGGCGGGCGGCAATACGCTGTTCTCGCTCTGGCTCGATCAGCTCGCGCCCGAGAGTGCCGAGGCGCTCGGCCGTCACATCCTCGGCAGTTTCCTGCGCTACGATGCAACGCACTGCACCGAAGACGAGGCAAATGCCTACGCCAAGGCCAATGCCCAGCAGCGCTACGATACGTATCAGGATTACGCCAAGCGCTGGGACAACGAGTTCTACCGTTCCTATACGTATGAGAAAGCATTTGCTGATCTCCGTGCCGAGCGATTTGCCGTTTATCTGAACAACGCCCAGGCCGATCGCGGTATCCTCGGGCTCGCGACACGCGCGGAAGGTACCTTCGCGGTCCAGATGGTCCGCACCTATATGCGCGATCACTACAAGAGGACCGCGCAGGTCAAGGCGCTCACGGAATATCTGAGCGGCAACACGTCTTCGGCCGCGCTGCAACTGCTGCTGTCGATCGCCCGCCGTCATCGCACCAATGCGGTCCAGGTGCTGGCGCAAGCGCTGGTCGAACGCCTTGCCGACGAACGGAACTGGACCACCGACGAGCTGGCCGACCGCACCATTCCCACTGCCGGTCTCGATGAGCGCGGCACGCTCGACCTCGAGATCGGCAGCCGCGTCTATCAGGCGAGACTCGATGCCGAAGACGTGCTCACGCTCTACAATCCCGATGGCAAGGTGGTGAAGAGCCTGCCCCAGGTCAGCGACGGACCTGACAAGGAGAGTGCCGCGGAAGCCAAGAAGGCGCTCTCGAACGCCAAGAAGGAACTGAAGCAGGTTCACGAATTTCAGGCCAAGCGGCTGTACGAGGCGCTCTGTGTCGGTCGGCGCTGGCAGGTTGCCGACTGGCAGCGCTTCCTGCTCGAGCACCCGATCGTCGGACGGCTGGTGCAGCGCCTGGTTTGGCTGGGCCTGGACGCACAAGGCGAAATCGTCGCCGCGTTCCGGCCGCTTGAGGATCTGTCGCTGACCGATAGCAGCGACAATGCCGTCGATCCCGCTTCTTTCACGGCGGTCCAGCTCGCGCACCGTTCGCTGTTCACGGCCGAACAAAGCGAAGCCTGGAAACAGCATCTCGCCGACTACAAGGTCGACCCGCTGTTCAATCAGCTCGACCGCCCGGTGCTCACGACCGCTGTTGGCAACTCCATCGACGACCGGGCCGGCCACATCATCGAGGCATTCAAGCTGCGCAGCGCGGCGCAGAAGCTCGGCTATGAGCGCGCGCAAGCCGAGGATGGCGGCTGGTTCACGCAATACATCAAGCCCTTCGCCGGCGTTGCGATCAACGCCGTGATCGAGTTCACGGGCTCTCCGCTGCCTGAAGAAAACCGGGCGGTGGCGCTGGTTGCGGCCAAGTTCGTGCGCGCGCGCAAGGGCGGGCGGTCAGCATACGGCGTGCAGATTGCGCTCAACGAGGTGCCCCCGGTGCTGCTGAGCGAAGTCTGGAACGACCTTCATCAGATTGCACGCGCTGGCAGCGGATTTGCCGAGGACTGGCGCAACAAGGTGGGCTGGTAATGGAACAACGAAATGCGTTGCAACTGCGCCCCAGCGCCGAGATCCGGTTCGCCGACGAACTCGCGGCGCTGAAGGCCGCCGATCAGGGGCGACGGCCGCCGGGATGGGCGCTCTCCGCACGCGCGGTCCGCAGCTTCATCCTCGGCGACAGCAAGCTCTCTGTCAGGCGCAAATTCTATGGTGACGACGCGCTGGTCGAACGGGCCCTGGTCGCCTTGATGAGCGAGCAAGGCCTGATGCTGGTGGGCGAACCGGGCACGGCCAAGTCGATGCTGTCGGAATTGCTGGCTGCAGCGATCAGCGGCTCGTCGATGCTGGTGGTGCAGGGATCGACTGGCGTCACCGAGGATCATGTTCGCTACGGCTGGAACTATGCGCTGCTGATCGCGGAGGGACCGACCCCGCGCGCGCTCGTCCCCTCCCCGGTAATGGAAGCGATGCGCCTTGGCCGCGTCGTGCGCATCGAGGAGCTGACGCGATGCCCGCCGGAGATTCAGGATGTCCTGATCTCCGTGCTTTCGGAAAAGGTGATGGCGGTACCCGAGCTCGGCGAGAGCGCCAGCGTCTACGCCGCACCGGGTTTCTCGGTGATCGGCACCGCCAACCTCCGCGACCGCGGCGTGCATGAGATGTCGAGCGCGCTCAAGCGCCGTTTCAACTTTGAAACCGTGACGCCACTGACCGATCCGGCGCTGGAAACGGAGTTGATCCGTCAGGAAGTCGACAAGCGGCTCGGTCAGGCCGACATCGCCGTGAACTTTCCCGACGAGGTTACCGATCTCCTCGTCACCACCTTTCAGGATTTGCGCCGCGGTCAGACCAAGGACCAGGTGCCGCTGTCAAAACCGTCAGCCGTGATGTCGACGGCGGAGGCCGTGAACATCGCCCATGCGGCGGCACTCGAGGCGGCGTTCCTCGGCAATGGCGATGTCGGCGGCGGCCATATCGGGCGCCAGTTGCACGGCGTCATCGTCAAGGACAATGCGGAGGACGTGAAGAAGGTTCGCGCCTATGTCGACCACATCGTCAAGGAGCGCGCCCGCCGCAGCAAAGTGTGGTCGGATTTTCTCGGCGCAGTGAAGGCCATGAAAGACGAGAGCTGAGGCTCACGGCATGAGCGTACTCGACCCGGCCGCGACCGCCATCCGCCTGTTTGATGCCGAACGCAATCTTCACTTCTTCCCGATCCGTCATCACTCCCCTGCCTGCGCATTGCACTTGCGCGAGGCGCTGCGCGCCATCCGCCCCGCCGCGGTCCTGATTGAGGGGCCGGTCGATTTCGAACCTCTCATCGGCGAGTTGCTCGCGCCGGGCGTCGTACCGCCGGTTGCGATGGTGGCGTTGCCCGATAGCGAGGCGCGCGAGAAAGGCCGCGGCGGCACCACCTATTATCCCATCTGCCGGCATTCGCCCGAATATGTCGCGATCCAGCAAGCGACCGAACTCGGCGCCACCGTCCGCTTCATCGACCTGCCGTCCCGTCACCCCTCGATGCTCTCGGACGATCGGGACAGGCAGGACCAGCCGCTGCTGCCGATGCGGGAGACCATGTTCGATCGCGGCGCCTATGTGGAGGCGATGTGCGCACGAGCCGGTTTTCGCGATGGCCTGGCGTTATGGGACGGCTTGTTCGAATCGCGCGCTCGCAACACCGACTGGCGCGGCTTCTTTGCCAGCGTCGGCGCCTATTGCTCGGCGTTGCGTGCGGCATCGGACGAGAATGAATTGCAGGCTGACGGGACGCTGGCGCGCGAAACCATGATGCGCGCCTGCATCGATAACGCGATTGCAGCTCGCTCCGGACCGATCGCTGTCGTGACAGGCGGCTTTCACACGCCCGCGCTGATCGACGCGAAACCGGAAACGCCGCCGCCGGCCGGCGCCGCCACCCGCTCGAATGCCTGGCTCATTCGCTACGACTTCCGCGCCCTCGATCGCCTCAACGGCTATGGCGCCGGTCTTCCACTGCCGGGCTTCTACGAGCGGGTGTGGGAACGCCTGACCGGAACGAATGATGCCAACAGCTCGCTGACCGAGGAGATCCTGGTTGGCTTTCGCGCGCATCTGATCGCGAACGAACCGGCGCTGGCGTTCGCGTTCCCGACCCTTCGCTCGATGGTCGAGGCGGCAAGGCGCCTTGCCGAGCTGCGCGGGCTGTCCGAGCCCGGGCGGACCGAGCTGTTCGACGCGCTGCGATCTTCGGCGATCAAGGAGGAAATCGAAGTCGGTGCTCATCCGCTGTTGGCCGCCTTCACGACATATCTTCAGGGCGACCGGCTGGGCGATCTGCCGCCCGGCAGCCGGCTGCCTCCATTGGTCGAGCGAGCCAGGGGCGAAGCCAAATCTCTCGGCCTGTCGCTCGAAGACGCCGTGCCCAAGACACGCGAGCTCGATATCTACCGCAAGCCCCGCCACGGTCAGACCAGCCGGTTTCTGCACGCCATGCGGCTGGTCGCGCCCCCCTTCGCCCAACGCAACAAAGGCCCCGACAGGGTGCATGGCTTTCGCGCCGACATGCTGATGGAGACCTGGACCTACGCCTGGTCGCCCGCCGTCGAGGCCTCGCTGATCGAACGGGCGGCTGATGGCGAAACCGTCCGGGATGCTGCCGCCACGATCCTGATCCGGCGCCTTGCCGATCTCGAGAAAGAAGGCCAGCGCAACAACGCCGAGGCGGCCTTCAACCTGTTGAGTGTCGCCTTCGATGCCGGCATCGGCAGCGCCGCCGACACGCTGGTTGCCGCCGTTGGCGTCGCAGTGGACGAGGACACCAATCTGGCGCGCCTGACCAACGCCCTGGTGATCGGTCAGGCCCTCAACAGCCGCGCCAGGATGATGCAGTCCGATACGAGCATCCGGGCTTTCTCATCCCTGCTGCCTCCTCTGCTCGATCGGCTGGCGCGGCGCATCGCCGAGTTGCTGTACGACCTCGCCGCCGTCAACGCCGACAATGTCGGTGAAGCGATAGGCTGCTTGGCGGCGCTGGCGGAGGCAATGGCCGATCCCGATCCGCCATTTCCGACAGAGCCGCTCCGCGATGCCCTGCAGCATCTGATGACCGTCCAGCTCGATCCGCAACTGACCGGCGCCGTCATCGCGCTTGCCGCCTTGATCGGCCTGATCGAGGAGGCCGAAGCGGGACGACGTCTGTCGGCTGCGCTGGCAGGAGCATTCGAGCGCCCCGGCGATGCCGTACGCACGCTTTCGGGCGTGATGGCGCTGGCGCCGCAACTGTTCGTCAACGAAAGCAGCGTCATCGCGGCGATCGACGGTTTGTTCGGCGCCGTGGACGACCAGGGATTTCTCGCGCTGCTGCCGCAACTGCGCATGGCATTTGCGGAACTCAGCCCGCAGGAGACCGATCGGGTCGCCGCCGCCGTCGCGGCGGCACATGGGGCCGGCGAAGACGACATCGCCATCCTGCAGCAAGTCCCGGATGCGCGGGTGCTGTCGGAGCACCTGGCTCTCGGCGAAAGGCTGCGCAGCCAATGGCTCCAGGACGGTCTTGCTGCGTGGCTGGAGCCCTCGCCATGACGCCGCCTAACGACAAGACCGCTCAATTGTCCCCGGAGCAGACACGGCGCCTGCTGCGCTGGCGCATGGCGTTGGGGCGCTATGCGGACAATCAGCTCGGCAGTTCAGGCCTCTCGGCTGAAGAGCTGCGCCGTGATCAATTGCTCGAACGCATCTATGCGGAGCGCGCGCGCCAACGCGGCCTGCGCCTGGGCGGCGCGAGCCGCAAGGGCTCGCTCGATCCGAGCCAGATCACCATTCCCGACTGGCTCAACGACAGCCGCCGGCTGTTTCCCGCTTCGGTGTTCGAGACCATTCAGGGCCATGCGCTGAACGACCTCGGCCTGGCCGGATTGTTCGCCGATCCAGCCTCGCTGCAGAAGCTGCAACCCAATCTCGACCTGATGAAGGTGCTGCTCGCCTTCAAGGGCAAGGCGGACAAGAATCTGGTCGAGGCGATCCGCCGGGTCGTCGATACGGTGGTCGAGGAGCTCAAGCGGAAACTGAAGGCCGAGATGGAACGCGCGTTGTCGGGCCGGCGCGATCGCTTCCGCCGCGGCAAGCTGCGATCGACGGCCAATCTCGACCTCCGCCGCACTATCAGGGACAATATGCGGCACTACAGCCCCGAGCATAAGGCCGTCATCGCCGAGCGGCTGCATTTTGTCGCCCGCAACAAGCGACGCATGCCATGGACGATCATCCTGTGCGTCGACCAGAGCGGATCGATGCTCAACTCGCTGATCCACGCCACCGTGATGGCCTCTATCCTGGCGGGGCTGCCGGCTGTCGACGTGCGCTTCGTCGCCTTCGATACCTCGATCGTCGATATGTCCGACAAGCTTGCCGATCCGGTCGATCTCCTGCTCTCCGTGCAGCTTGGCGGCGGCACCGATATCGCGCGCGCCATGACCTATTGCGAGAGCCTTGTCGTCAATCCAAGCCGTACCGTCATTGCGTTGATCAGCGACTTTGAGGAAGGCGGCTCGCTCGCCGACCTGCTGCGCTGTGTGCGGCGCCTGGCGGAAGCCCGCGTCAGGCTGATTGGCCTCGCCGCGCTCGACACCGACGGCGCGGCCGTGTTCGACCGCTCCGCCGCCGCGAAGCTGGCAGGCCTCGGCATGCACATCGCAGCCATGACGCCCGACCGCTTCGCGGAATGGCTGGTCGGCATCATGGACTAGATCATGTCGAAGCTCATCCCGCTTTACGCCCAGATTGACGACGCCACCCTGGAGGCCATGGCCTCCAAGGGCATCGTTCGCCGCGGGCGCGCCGATGCGGCCAATGTGCAGTTCGAAACGATCGGCGCCGACGAGATCGTCTGTAACATCGAGGGCGCCACGGTGCGGCTCGACGACAAGGGCCTCGCCAAGGCGCGCTGCACCTGCCCGGCTGCCACCACGTGCCGGCACAAGATCGCGATTGTCTTCGCGCTGCGGACCCAGGCCGGCGAGCAACCGGCCGCGCCGGCGGTCGAGATCGATTGGCCGGCGCGGCTTGCGACCTTCGACCGCAAGACCTTGCTGAGCGCCGTCGGCAAGACTGGCCTGCGCGAGGCCATCCGGCTGTTTGCCCTGGCGGAAGCTGCGACGATCCACCCCGGCGGTCTCTCGCTCAGAGTGGTGCTGCGCTTGAGCGTGGAGGAGATAGAGATCGCGGTGCCGGCCGAGGGCGGTTTCAGCGCCGTCGTTTCCGGCCTGCCCGAGCGCCGCCGGGCGGCCGGCCATGCCGCAGCGATCCTCGCGGCGCGCCGCCATTTCGGCCACGAGACGATCGAGATCGACGAGGCGGAAGCTGTCGCCGATCAAAAGGTGTTCGTACCTGACGGACCGCTACTTGCCGCCATGCGGGACGCGGTGTGCCGCGCCTATTCGCAAGGGTTTGCCGTCCCATCGCGCGCGCTGGAAGAGCGGCTGATGCTGCTGGCGATTTCCAGCCGCGCCGAGGCGATGCCGCGTCTGTCAGCCAGCCTGCGGCGCATCGCCGAGGGGCTGGAGCAGCGCCGCTCGCGCAATGTCAATCATGACCCGGTGGAGTTGCTGCGCGAGATCGCCTTTGCCCACGCCCTGCTCTATTCGGTTTCGCACACCAGCGATGACGCGCGGTTGCGCAGACTTGCGGGTACGGTGCGCGCGGAATACGAACCCATCGGCGATCTCGGCCTGATCGGCCTCGGCGCGACGCTGTTCGAGACGCTCGCCGGCGCGGTCGGCGTGACCGGCCATTTCGTCGAACCGGCAACAGGGCGTCGGTTCACGGCCACGCTGGCCAGGGGCACCACCCACGACACGCGCTTCGACCCGCGCGCGGCCCATCGCACCCAGTCGATCTGGGGCCACACGCTGGCCCGGCTTTCGTCGGCCACCTTCCATCTTTCCGGCGCGCAGGCTTCGTCCACCGGCCAGCTCTCCTTGTCGCAGACGAGCCGCGCCGAAGCGATCCAGCCGTTCAAGCCGGGCCAGGAGGAAATCGCCGGTTGGGCGCGGGATCGCAGTGGCCCGCTCGCCGATCTCGCCCATATGTCCTGGCCGATCCTTGCCGACCATCTTGCCCGCTGCTTCGCGCCTTCGCTCGATGCGCCGCCGCTTTCGGCACAGCCGGTCATCCTGCTGCCGAGCCGCATCGCGCCCGTGACCTTTGACGATCTGACCCAGCGTCTGCGCTGGCCATTGATGGACATGAGCGGCGCGTGGATTTCGCTCTCGCTCGACCATGACGACGAAGGACGTGGGCTCGGCGCCAGCCGCATCGCGGCGCTCGAGGCCGCGCTCGGCGACGGCGGCAACAAGCGGCCGTTTGCCATCGTCGCGATCGCAAGGCCCGATGGCGGGAAGATCGTGCTGGAGCCGATCGCGCTCTGGGGCGAGACCCAGACGTTGCTCGATTTTCCTGATCGAATCCCCGCACAGGGCGGCGACGTCGTTTCCCGCATCATGGCGGGCCTGCGCAGGCGAGCAGCCCAGTTCGCACCGCCGCCGCCGGCCGACGTTGTCGTGCGCCAGACGTCGCACCTGCTGCAAACCGGCGTCGATGCGCTGATCGGCTTTGCGGAAGCCGGCCTGCACGCCTCCGCCCAGGAGAGGCTGCTGACGCCGCTGGCGAAGACCTATCAGCTCGCGTCGCTGACGCCGCTTGCCGAACTGTTTTCGCGAACGATCGCAAGCCGCGGAAACGACGCCTCCCCCGCAGCCCTGGCCACGGCGCAGGGACTGTTCACGCTGCAGAGTTTCAATAGCCGCCTTCAGATCTGGACGTGACCTTAGTCCACGGTGCCTTTGCCTGACAATCCGATCCGTTCGCGCGGCGCTGGCGTCAGATCGATTCGCCGTTCGGCACTGCGCCTTTGTGGTCCGTGCGGTAACGGCCGCTGGGTCCTGAAGCACGTCTTGGCCAACAGGCGTGCCTCGGTGTCCCAATAGTTATCGTCATCAGCCACGGGCCGACACCGCAAATGTCGCAGATCACGTCGCGTCCGTTGGCGCAGTTGACAACCGCACCCTGGCGCGCTCGCACAACATCGACGAGGTCACGACCCCGGCCACCATGAACGGGTGACGTTCTTGGGAAACAAACCAAAAAATGAGTAAGATCAACACGTAAAGTGGGGGTGGTGCACTCGGAAGGCGGAGATGACGTTTGCAATTTCAGTACGTTATTCAGATGGGCAAAGACGTTAGGTACGGTTCGCGGCTATGGATGCTTTTCGGGCCGGTGTAACCCATGGATCGGGACGCTTGAGTGAGGCGCGCTTGATCTTGGCTTTTCCGCCAATACCGGCACGATGCGAATCGCTGATGGGTCAAACCGGCGACGTCGTCATTCCACGGCCTGCGACCTACAGCATATTCCGTTGCACCGATCGCCATTGACCCGGCGCGCCCGTCTTGCCATGTTGGCCGCCCCGACAATCCAGGGTCGTGCATGCAAGTCGTTCGTTCCGTTCGCCTCTGGATGAAGGAGGGCCGTTCAGACAAGCTCTATGAAGTCGATCTGGTCGATCTCGAGCGCGCAGACGTCGATGCACGCTATCTCGTCAATTTCAGATATGGCCGTCGCGGCACGTCGTTAAGGGATGGAACGAAGACTTCGTCTCCGGTCACCCGCTCGACCGCCGAAAAGCTGTTCGACAGTGTCGTGGTGTCCAAGATCAACGACGGTTATCGCCGCGTCGATGGCGACGCACCGCAGCCGGCGGTTCTCGACACAGCCGCCACTGCCAATGGACGCGACACGGAGCTACTCAAGAAGCTCGCGATCTGTGCGCGTAGTGCATGGCCCGACAACGAACGCGACCGCCTGTTCTGGCGCCTCGGCTTGATCCGGCTGGCTCCCGCCTATCCTCAACTCGCCGCCATCGCCGAGAAGATCGGCGCGGCGAACGCAAGTTACAGCCTCGTGTATGCGCTGGCGCGCTGTGGCGGCGCGAACGCCGTCGATCTGCTGCGCAGCTGCGCCGACGTCAATGTCAGTCTCGTGACACGCGACTACGCTGCCTATGCCCTGGCCAGCGAACTGATGGGCGAGCGGCGGCCGCCGCCACGTCTGTCGTTGCCGCGAACGACGGATACTGCGGCGACACGCGATATCGAGATGGCGCTGACGCGCGGCGACGGCGCGGGGCTGCTGCAGGCCCTGCTGGCGGCGAGCTCGGCACATCCGGGCTTCGCCAATCAGTTCCTCATCGCTCTCGCCCACCATGCGCTCGCCGATGGCGCGGCACGCAAGACGCTGCTCGCGGCGGTGCGCGCGATGAGTCCACGCCCGCCCTATGTTCAGGTGCTGCGGCGCCTGTTCAAATATGCCGATCTCACCGACGACGGCCCGCTGTTCGCCGCAACGGCGCGGCAGTTCGAACTGGCGACGCCGATGTACCGTCGCGGCCGAGTCTATAACGACCGCGTCTGGGTGCCCGGTTCGCGCCAGGCGCTGAAGCTCAGCGAGGAATTGCGGAGCGCAACTCCGCGCATCGCGCTGTCCGACCAGACCCTGCTCTACTTCAAGCGGCGCGCCTGGCGCATGCTGCGCAAGCGCGCCGAACTCGGACAGGACGCCTTCACGGCGATGGCAAGTGAGCTCCTCCTCGCCTTCACCGACGCCGACGGCGTCAAGCCGGCGACATGGACCGAGTATGTCCGCATCGACGGCCGCTATCAGCCCGCCCCCCATGCCACCGAGGCGCTCAGCCGGGTCTGGAGCGTCAGCCACCTGCTGCATGAAGCCGCCGAAACCAGCCGCTTCAATCCCAATGCGCTCACGCATCGCCATGTCGGCGCGCGGGCGTCGGCGCAGCGTGAGGAAGCGTTCCCCGCGCTATGGGATGCCCAGCCGCAGCGGCTGCTGCGCATCGCGACATCGGCGCGCAATCACGCCGCGGCACGCTTCGCGGCCGAGGCGCTGCGGCTGGGCCCGCC
>NZ_LLXZ01000190.1 GCF_001440395.1 Bradyrhizobium jicamae
CCGGCTGCCGCTGCTGGCCCGGCTCCCGCTGGGGCAACCGCCCCCGGACCGGCGCAGGCCCAGCTGGCGCCTGTTCCCGGCACCCAGCAGACCGTCGTTCCGCCGCTGCCCGCACCGGTCACGATTCGCTGAACGGTCTTTTGCCGGACAAGCATTTGAGGCGCGCCGATGGCGCGCCTTTTTTGTTGAGTCGTTAGGGATCATCGGCCTCAGGCCGCCCTGGCCGCACAAGTTCCGCGGCTCGCAAAGTTTTCCTCCGCCGCGCCCGCTTGATTTCACGTTCGCTCCGACTACCTGCCGCCAGTCGCAACGAACATCAGGGATCACGCCATGCGAATTCTTGTTGCGGGCGCCACCGGCGCCGTCGGCCTCCAGCTTGTTCCGCAACTGATTGCAGCCGGTCATTCCGTCGTCGGTACGACGCGAACGGCAGCGAAGGTCGAACTCATCAGGCGGATGGGCGCGGAACCTGCGATCGCCGATGGGCTCGACGCGCCGGCCATTCGCGCGGCTGTGATCGCGGCGAAGCCCGAAATCATCATCGATCAGATGACCGATCTCGCTGCGGTTACGGACCTCCGGCATTTCGATCGCGCCTTCGCCACCACCAACAAGTTGCGCACTGAAGGCACCGACTTCCTGCTGGCGGCCGCACGGGAAGCCGGCGTGAGGCGCTTCATCGCCCAGAGCTTCTGCGGCTGGACCTACGGCCGCGGCGGCGAAGAGATCAAGACGGAGGCCGATGCGCTGGACTCCGATCCGCCGGAGGAACTGCGTCGCACGCTGCAGGCGATCCAGCATCTGGAGGACGCCGTCATCAGCTCGGCAAGCCCTGAGGGGATTATCCTGCGATATGGATCGTTCTACGGCCCCGACACCGGCATGCTATCGCGCGCGATGATCGATCAGGTGCGCCGCCGCCGCGTGCCGCTGATCGGCGGCGGTGGTGGACGGTGGTCGTTCATCCATGTCGAGGATGCCGCCGCCGCGACCGTTGCCGCCATCGAGCGCGGCAAACCAGGCGAAATCTACAACATCGTCGACGATGAACCGGCTGATGTCAGCGAATGGCTGCCCGCCCTTGCCGCCTTGCTCGGCGCCAGGCCGCCGATACGCGTGCCGGCCTGGCTTGGCCGGTTGTTCGCCGGCGAGCACCTGGTTTCAATGATGACCGAGGTGCGGGCCGGCTCCAACGCCAAGGCGAGGCGAGAGCTTGGCTGGCAGCCCGCGCATCCGTCGTGGCGTCAGGGATTTGCGGAAGTCGCCAGCGGCGCAACCGCACAGCATGCAGCCTGACTGAGTTCAACTAGGCGAGCCGCTGCTTCGGCTCGCCCTTGAACCAGGCGTCGATGCCCTCGACCATCTGCTGGTAGTGGTTGCGGAAGCTGTCCTCGGTGACGTAGCCGAGATGCGGCGTCAGCACCATGTTGTCGAGCTTGCGGAAGGGATGGTCGACCGGCAGCGGCTCGACTGCGAACACGTCGACGCCGGCGCCGGCGATCTTCTTGTGCGTCAGCGCTTCCAATAGCGCGCCTTCGTCGACGATCGGCCCGCGCGCGGTGTTGACGAGGTAGGCGGTCGGCTTCATCCGCGCCAGCTCGGCGGCCCCGACCAGCCCGCGCGAGCGCTGGCTCAGCACCACATGGATGGTGACGATGTCAGCGGTCGAGAACAGCTCGTCCTTGCTCACATAGGTAACGCCGACTTCCTTGCACTTCTCGGGTGTCAGATTCGGGCTCCAGGCGATCACGTGCATGCCGAACGCCTGCGCCAGCTTCGACACCTTGGTGCCGAGCTTGCCGAGGCCGATGACGCCGAGCGTGCGGCCCTCGATCTCCATGCCGACATGGGCCTGCAGGGGCTCGCCGGCATGCATGCGGGCGTTCTCGCGGCCGATATTGCGGGTCAGTTCCAGGATCAGGCCCATGGTCAGCGGCGCCGTGGGATCGCGGCCCCATTGCGTGCCGCACAGCGTGACCTTGTGGTCCTTGGCGGCCTCCATGTCGATCGCGGCATTGCGCAGGCCCGAGGTGATCAGGAGCTTCAGGTTCGGCAGTGCGGCGAACATGGTGCGCGGGAACGGGGTGCGCTCGCGCATCGCGCAGATGATCTCGAAATCCCTGAGCGCACTGGCCGCGGCTTCCGCGGTCGCAAACGGCTCGTTGAACACGGTGATGTCGACGCGGTCCTTGACCTTGGACCAGTCGGCGACGGTCAGCGCCACATTGAGATAGTCGTCGAGGATTGCACAGCGCAGCCGCGTCATGGGGAAGGTCCGTTAATGGCGAGGATGACGGCGGGATAGCCGTCGAGGAAGATCGCCATGGTTGCGCGCAATCAGTGAAGGCGCAAGCGGACTAAACGCAGGGCAGGCTCAAATAACCGGAACGGCTCAGTTCTTATGGCCGGGATGCTTGGCGCGCCAGGCCGGTCCGGGGCCGCGCATGTAGTGCAGTTCCGGGCGGTAGGGGTTGAACGCCATGGCGATGAACTTCCGCCAGAAGGCGCGGAGTTCTGCCAGCGGTTTTGCCAGTCCGGCGTGTATGTGAGCCGGAGCGGAAAAGGATGCCGAACCGATCGTAGCCATGACGCGGGCCCTTGTTCTGAGACGCCTTTTTCGGCGCTGAGAACGAGTTTTCGCCCGATTTATTAAAAGATGGTTACAATTGTCGGGATCTCGGTCCGGATGGTGACCAACCCGTATTCACCCGTGGTGAACGGATGGAAAACGGGTTCCTGCGGTTGCCCTTTGGGAGCCACGCCGCTACATCAGCGACAGCAAAATTTCCATAAATCCTCCGGTTTCAAGGAAGCGCGATGGCTCGCCAGTTCGTCTATTTCATGCAGGGTCTGACCAAGAGCTACCCGACCCGCAAGGTGCTCGATAACGTCCATCTGAGCTTCTACCCGGATGCCAAGATCGGCGTGCTCGGCGTCAACGGCTCGGGCAAGTCGACCCTGCTCAAGATCATGGCCGGCCTCGACAAGGAATATACCGGCGAGGCCTGGGTCGCCGAGGGCGCCCGCGTCGGCTATCTCGAGCAGGAACCGCACCTCGACCCCGCGCTCAACGTCCGCGAAAACGTCATGCTGGGCGTCGCCAAGCAGAAGGCGATCCTCGATCGCTACAACGAGCTGGCGATGAACTATTCGGACGAAACCGCCGACGAGATGACCAAGTTGCAGGACGAGATCGAGGCCCAAGGCCTGTGGGATCTCGACAGCAAGGTCGACCAGGCGATGGACGCGCTGCGCTGCCCGCCCGACGATGCCGATGTCACCAAGCTTTCGGGCGGCGAACGCCGCCGCGTCGCGCTGTGCCGTCTCCTGCTGGACCAGCCGGAATTGCTGCTGCTGGACGAACCGACCAACCATCTCGACGCCGAGTCGGTGTCATGGCTCGAAGGCCATTTGCGCAACTATCCCGGCGCCATCCTGATCGTGACCCACGACCGCTACTTCCTCGACAACGTCACCGGCTGGATCCTCGAGCTCGACCGCGGCCGCGGCATTCCCTATGAGGGCAACTATTCGTCCTGGCTGGTGCAGAAGCAGAAGCGCCTCGAGCAGGAGGGACGCGAGGAGGCCGCGCACCAGAAGACGCTGGCCCGCGAGCAGGAGTGGATCGCGTCCTCGCCGAAGGCACGTCAGGCCAAGTCCAAGGCCCGCTACCAGCGCTATGAAGAGCTGTTGAAGCAGGCGAGCGAGAAGCAGACCCAGACCGCGCAGATCATCATTCCGGTCGCGGAGCGGCTCGGCGCCAACGTCGTCGATTTCGAGGGACTGAGCAAAGGCTACGGCGATCGCGAACTGATCGACGATCTCACCTTCAAGCTGCCGCCGGGCGGCATCGTCGGCGTCATCGGCGCCAACGGCGCCGGCAAGACCACGCTGTTCCGCATGATCACGGGGCAGGAGAAGCCTGACAAGGGCACGATCACCGTCGGCGAGACCGTGCATCTCGGCTATGTCGACCAGTCGCGCGACGCGCTCGACGGCAAGAAGACGGTGTGGGAGGAGATTTCAGGCAATAACGAGCTCATTCTCCTCGGCAAGAAGGAAGTCAATTCGCGCGGCTATTGCTCGTCGTTCAACTTCAAGGGCGCCGACCAGCAGAAGAAGGTCGGCGCGTTGTCAGGCGGTGAGCGCAACCGCGTGCATCTCGCCAAGATGCTGAAATCCGGCGCCAACGTGCTGCTGCTCGACGAACCGACCAACGACCTCGACGTCGACACGCTGCGCGCGCTGGAAGAGGCGCTGGAGGATTTTGCCGGCTGCGCCGTCATCATCAGCCATGATCGCTGGTTCCTCGATCGCATCGCCACCCACATCCTGGCCTTCGAAGGCGACAGCCATGTCGAATGGTTCGAGGGCAACTTCCAGGATTACGAAAAGGACAAGATGCGCCGGCTCGGCCAGGACAGCATCATTCCGCACCGCGTGAAGTACAAGAAGCTGACGCGCTAGCGCCAATCGCGGCGTTTGCATGATGGCCGCAGCATCCGTGCTGCGGCCAGTTGTCGCTTCACACAGCGGCGACATTGCGTAGATATGCTATCCTTCCGCAATTCGAATCCCTGCTGCGAGCCACTCTGATGTCCCTTGCTCCCGAAACACCCTTGCCGCCCGTCTCTGAGAGGAAGGCATTGCGTCCGATCCCGCTGCTGATCTTCAGCTCCCGCTGGCTGCAGCTGCCGCTTTATATAGGTCTGATCGTCGCGCAGGGCGTCTATGTCGTGCTGTTCCTGAAGGAGTTGTGGCATCTGTTCGCCCACGCCTTCGATTTCAGCGAGCAGCAGATCATGCTGGCGGTGCTGGGCCTGATCGACGTGGTGATGATTTCCAACCTGCTGGTGATGGTCATCGTCGGCGGCTACGAGACGTTCGTCTCCCGTCTCAATCTGCAAGGACATCCCGATCAGCCGGAATGGCTCAGCCACGTCAATGCCAGCGTGCTCAAGATCAAGCTCGCGATGGCCATCATCGGCATCTCGTCGATCCATCTGTTGCGCACCTTCATCGAGGCGGGCGGCCTGGCGTCGGGAAAATCGTCCTACACCGAGACCGGCGTGATGTGGCAGACCATCATCCACACGGTCTTCATCCTGTCGGCGATCGGCATTGCCTATGTCGACAAGCTGTCGAACGTTTCCACCGAACATGCCAAGCAAGCGATCTCGCATTGATGGGCGGCGTGTAAATCAGATGGAGTTCCGACCTTGCGAACGGGAGCGATCGCCGCAATTCTGATAGCGACTGCGGTGACGCTCGGAACGGCGCATCCGGCGTTCTCCGCCGACGCGGCCTTCACTCAGTTCATCGTCTCGCTGTGGCCGGAGGCGCAGGCCGCCGGCGTGTCGCGCGCGACATTCGATCGTGAGACCAGCGGCCTCGAGCCCGACTACAAATTGCCCGATCTCCTGCTGCCCGGTCGGCCCGCCACCGGCGCACCGTCGCAGGCCGAGTTCGTGCAGGTGCCGGCCGACTACGTGAAGGAAGCTTCCATCGCCCGGTTGGCGGCCGAAGGGCAGAGGCTGATGCAGAAGCATCGCGCGGCGCTCACCGAAATCGAGAAGCGCTTTGGTGTTCCCGGCACGATCGTGCTCGCGATCTGGGGCCGCGAGACTGATTTCGGCCGCCACCGCTTGCCTTACGATACGCTTCGCGTGGTCGCGACGCAGGCCTATGTCGGCCGGCGCAAGGAACAGTTTCGCACCGAGTTCATTCAGGCACTCAAGCTTCTCGGCGAGGGCGCGGTGGCACGCAGGGATTTTCGTTCGTCCTGGGCCGGCGCGACCGGCCTCACCCAGTTCCTGCCGTCCGAATACTACAAGCACGGCATCGATCTCGACGGCGACGGCCGCGTCGACATCTGGCATTCGGTGCCGGACGCGCTGGCCTCCGCCGCGCAGCAGCTCGTCAACAAGGGCTGGGAGGCGGGCGTGCGCTGGGCCTATGAGGTGAAGGCGCCCGTCAATGTCGATTGCACCATGGGCGTGCCCGAGGTGACCAAGCCGATCGCCGAATGGCTGCGCGCAGGATTCGTTCCGGTGCGCGGGCAGCGACTGAGCGCGGCCGAGCAGGCGCAGCCGGCTTCGCTGTTGCAGGTGGAGGGCATCTACGGCCCGGCGTTCCTGACCACGAAGAACTACTTCGTCATCAAGGAATATAATTTCTCCGATCTCTATGTGCTGTTCGTCGGCCACCTCGCCGACCGCATGGTCAACTCGCAGCCGTTCGCAACGGCGTGGTCGGCCTCGACGCAGTTGCGCTCGGCCGATGTCGAAGCGATGCAGCGTCATCTCACGCGCATCGGTCTCTACAAGGACAAGCTCGACGGCAAGGCCGGCATGCTCACGCGCGCGGCGCTGGGGGCGTACCAGAAGTCCGCCGGCCTGAAGGTCGATTGCTGGCCGAGCGAGGCGGTGCTGCGCTCGATGAGTGGAGGACGGTGAGAGAGGAACCCACCCGCCCCTCGAGGGGGCGGGTCGGCTCACATGGAGCGCAGCGCAATGTGAGACGGGGCGGGGTGACGGTCTCCCCACATCCAACAGTGTACGCGTGGAGAGAGCTTCACCCCACCTCGGTTCGCATTTCATGCGAACCGATCCTCCCCCTCCAGGGGAGGATGAAGACCAACTCACAAACAAAAAGCCCGGCCGAGATTATCGGCCGGGCCTTGGATCAGGACGCGCAACTCGCGCGCCAATCGATCAGATCAGTTGCAGACCTCGACGCGGCGATAGCGCCAGTCGTAGCCGTCCCAGAAGCGCTCGCGAACCATGCGGCACGCCGGGTAGGGCGCTTCTTCCACATACACCGGGCCGCCATAGGCGGGGCGGCTGGAGGCAATCGCGCCACCGATGATCGCGCCGCCGAGCAGGCCGGCCGCCACGCCTGCGGCAACGCCACGCTGGGCGCTGGCGGGCGTCGAGGCAAGCGAACCGGCAATCGTTACGACCGCGACGAAGGCAGCAAATGTCTTCTTCATGTCCTGGGCTCTCCTGGAGTGACGCCTTCAGGCGCCGGGTTTTAAGGATGACTCACACGCTGTTTCGAACTGCCGTTTCGCTAAAAAGCGCACATGGGTCAATCGAAAGTAAACGTCCGCAATGAGTGACCGAAAAAAACGGTATTTTTGGGCCAGAGGTGGCAAACATCCCGGAACAGCAGTGCTTTTCCGGGATGATCGGGCCGTGATTTAATGAAGATGAACGGGCGCCAGCTCGTTTCGAGCGACGCGGGAACGGGCTCTGGCTAGTCGCAAACCCTGACGTTGCGGACCCGCCAGCCATAGCCGTCCCAGAACCGCTGCCGCTGCCAGATGCAGGATTCGCCATAGCCGGGATCGGCGACATAGGCCGGGCCGCCGTAATAGCCAGGCGCATAATAGCCCGGGCCGCCGTAATAATAGCCGTTCTGGGAGGCAATCGCGCCGCCGACAATGGCGCCGCCGATCAGGCCGGCAGCGACGCCCGCGGCCACGCCGCGCTGCGCATGGGCCGGAGCGGGAACAGCCACGGCCGAAATGGTCAACGCGGCGGCAGCGCCGAGCGCCATCAATGTCTTCTTCATGGGCTCACCTTTTCTCAACGTGAAGTACATCACGGTTTAGTCGCTGCAAAAGTTCCACGGTTCACTTGAATAATCAATGAACGCCAAGGCCTTCGGCGATGACGAAATCGGGAGGTAAGGCAGTTCGCGGTGTGAAGATACCGAAACGCTAGTATTGGTCATTGAACGCAGGACATGACGACGATGAGCGGAATGGCAGCAATGATGGTGGCGATCGGCGGAACGTCGCTGATCTGCTACCTGCTGATGAATCGGGCACAAAACCGCAAGCCACGGCGCGAGAACGCGGGTGGCGACAGCTATGGCACGACTTCCAGCGACGGTTCCGGCGACGGTGGCTGGAGCCTGTTTTCCTGGAGCGGCAGCGACAGTTCTTCGTCCCATGATTCCGCTTCATCCAGCGATAGCGGCGGAGGAGGCGGTGGCGACGGCGGAGGCGGAGGTGGCGGCAGCGACTGATCGCGGAAATCCCGGCAGATCAGCACCGGATTGATCTACAGCAACGCCGCCACTTTAGATTCATTCCAGTGTTTGCCCGGCATCAGTTTGGAATTGCTTGAAAATGCGGCTTTTCCTTTTGCATCTCGCTTCGCTCTTCCATATCGATGAAGCCGCATCACTCAAGGTCTTAACGGTTTCATGATTGTCTGTTCCTGCAACGTCCTGAGCGACCACGATGTCCGTAATGCCGTGAGTGCAGCATCGGACCTGCCGCGAAATCCCAAGCAGATTTACGGCTGCCTCGGCTGCAGCGCCGAATGCGGCCGCTGCGCGCGCACGATCAAGACGATCATCGACGAAGCACTCGGCGCCTGCGCCAAGGAATGCTGCTCCGGCTGCCCGCACAGCCGTCACGCCGCCAACGACGAGCCGGCGCAGGAAGCCGCCCCGGCGTTCGCCCTCGCGGCCTGCTAAAGCCCTCCAAATCCCCCGATTTTGTGCCGTTCCCCCGCTTTCTTCGCGAGACGGTTGCTCTTGGCTCCAAACTGATTTAGAACCGTTTTTAGAAGCGTTCTAAATACAGGTCGGGCCGCTTTTGGCCTGAAAAAATCGGAGTGGACCATGCAGGGCGATCCCAAAGTCATCGACTATCTCAACAAGGGCCTGCGCAGCGAACTCACCGCGATTAATCAATATTGGCTGCATTACCGGCTCCTGAACAATTGGGGCCTTTTGGACATGGCCAAGGTCTGGCGCAAGGAATCCATCGAGGAGATGGAGCACGCCGACAAATTTACCGACCGGATCCTGTTCCTCGACGGCTTCCCCAACATGCAGGTGCTCGATCCCCTGCGCATCGGCCAGAACGTCAAGGAAATCATCGAATGCGATCTGGCTTCCGAAATCGCCGCGCGCACGCTCTACCAGGAGGCCGCAACCTACTGCCACAGCGTCAAGGACTACGTCTCGCGCGACCTGTTCGAGAAGCTGATGAAGGACGAGGAACACCACATCGATTTCCTCGAAACCCAGCTCGACCTGATCCAGCGCATCGGCCTCGAGCTCTACACCCAGAAGCACGTCGGCGGTTTGGAGAACGGGGACTGACTTCTCTTACCCTCCCCTGGAGGGGGAGGGTCGGCTCGCATGAGCGAAGCGAATGCGAGACGGGGTGGGGTGATCTCTCCACTCGGGCACTGTTGGATGTGGAGAGACCGTCACCCCACCCCGCCGCTCATTTCATGAGCGTCGACCCTCCCCCTCCAGGGGAGGGTGATCCGTCCCGCCGAGACAATCTCCCCTACAACCCCTCCTTGTAGCGCTCGTAGATTTCCGCCTGGCTTTCGCGCGCGCCGAGGCCGGTCTGGTCGTGGATGACCTCGCCGATGCTCGGCATCACCGAGCGCTCGACCTGCGTCGCCCCCCAAAGTTTTGAGCGCATCAGTGCCTTGCCGCAGTGGAAGTACGATTCCCTGACCTCGATGTGCAGCACCGCGCGCGGTGGCTTGCCGAATTCGATCATCGACGCCATCAACTCCGGGTCCACCGAGACCTTGCCCTTGCCGCCGACGCGCAGCGTCTCGTCGATCCCTGGCACGAAGAAGATCAGCTGCACGAAGCCCGAGCCCTCGACGATGTTGCGAAAACTGTCGATCCGGTTGTTGCCCGAACGGTCCGGCATCAGAAGCTCGTTCGGTCCCGCAACATGGATGAAGCCGGGATTGCCGCCGCGCGGCGAGGCATCGACGCTGCCGTCCGAGCCCGAGGTCGCCAGCACGCAGAACGGCGACATGCCGATGAATTTCTTCGCATGCGTATCGATCTCCGGCCGCGCCTTGGCGATGACGCGGGGCGAGGGAGCGGGATAGATCGTGGCGAGATCAGACGGGGCAAGATCGGACAAGGGCGGCTCCTTTCGATTTCGCGCCAACGCTACCATCCCGCCGGTTTTGCGTCATCCCCAGTTGGGAAGGCTTCCAGTCCGTCATCGCGTGCGAAGCGATTTATCCGCATTTGCTCTTCGAGCAATGAGCGATGTTCGGGACGCAGTTTTTTGATGCGCTGCGAAATCGGTTGTCCTGTACACAGTCGGTGCGAGTTGCGACTGGCTCAACCGTCGCACCGAAGCGTTTCTGCCTTGAAATAGCGGCATCACGCGCGTGCTATCGATCCTGCATGGATTCGTGGGTCTGCTGCCTTGCGCAGCAAGCTGCCAACCATGCAATCTAACCGCCGGTATTTGGTGGAAGGAGCGGCTCTGCGGTCATTGTCACGATTGGAAAAGCGTTGGGCACGAACCCGAAGATTGCGATAGGCCTGCTTTCGCCCGTGGGACTGCTGTTTGCGCTCCCCATCATGCTTTGGGCTTTCAGCTTCACCGAGCTCCTCGGGCAGGAGAAATGCCGCATCGGCTCCATCAGCGCCGTCGAATACGAGCGCGTTCTGGTTCGGGCCGGCGCGCAACGCTGGACAGTATGGCCCGGTCTGTCGAATGGGGCGTTCTGGCCGTCGGACAATGGTTTTCGGGGCCCGACAGCATCCTTCAACAGCAATATCAATGATCAGCTTCTGTCACACGTCAGAGAGCTTGCTGGACCCGCCGCGTCCATTGATCGCCAACTGGCGTCAAGTCACGCCGTCATGCGCAGCATGGGCGCAGAATACGTCCAGAATCAAGAAGTGCCTGATGCACGTCGGGATCGCGGCGCTTCGAGCGTTCATTTCACATACTACCTGCCGCAGGTGCGCTTCGCGCCAGCGTGCGTTCTTTGCCTGATATGGTCGTACACGACCATCGACGTGATCTTTTCTCGAGACCTCGCCGCCGACCGCTACGAGTTGCAAGAAGTGAACACGCTATTCGCCGGGCTGAAAGGCAGCCCCGACAAAAATCGCGCGCGCAACGTGCCATGGGGGAGTTGTCCCGAATTCCGATGATCCTCTCGCAATGGACGATCGGATTGCGTAACGCAAACTGCGGGACTGCAGGTCGATCCGTGCAAGATCAGGACTGCTTCGTCACGCGCCGCTTCGCGGGAGCCTTCGGCGCAACATTCTCCCACGCCATCGTCAGCGCGCTCTTCAGGGTCGTCGCATCGGCCTTGGCGAGGCACACATTGGTGTAACCCTGTCTGCCCCATCCGCCCGGCACCGGGCGAAAGATACCGGGCTCCGCCTCGACCAGCATCGATTGCTGTTCGGCCGTCAGCTTCAACGTGCCCCAGTCTTTATCGGGATAGCCGAGGGTGGCGAAGATGCGTTTGCCGGCGCGGAAATCGGCCTTGCCCTGATGCGCGCTCTCGACTGCAGCAGGCAGCGCGAGCGCGATCCGGCGAAATCGGCTTGCAGACATCGCGCGCTCTTCGGCCCCTACATCGCCCGCTGCGGCGCGGTCTGGAGCAACTCCTGCAGCTCTTTCTTGTAGAATTTCGCGTTCCCCGTCGTGAGATGGCCGCGCGTCTCGCTGGAGGCCGGGATCAGGAACAGCCGGCCGTTCTTGACGCGCTTCATCGCGGCATCCGTGATGCCGGTTTCCGGCGGATTGCGCTCGTCATCAGCGGCATTGATCAGGAGCAGCGTGGCCGCGATCTTCTCGAGTGAAGGTGCCGGATTGTAATCATGCGAGGCTTCCCACTGGTAGATGAAGTCGTTGGCGTCGGCGGTAACAGCGGTTGCCAGGCGATCATCGACCATCTTGTCGGCCTTCGCTGCCGTCGGCGCCAATGCCTGATAGGCCAGCGTGCCGCCGCCGGTCGCGATGCCGTAGGCGTTGATGGCGTATTTCATCATGCGCGGCTGGGTGATGTAGTTGCCGCGATTATAGTCGGGATCGTTCTTGATGGTCTCCAGCATCATCCGCCGCAGCATCCAGTTGCGCGCCGCCATCTCGGTCGGCTGCGAGGCCATCGGCACCAGCGCGTCCATGAATTGCGGATATTTGCCGCCCCAGATCCAGGTGTGCATGCCGCCCATCGAATTGCCGATCACGAGCCGCAGGTGCTTGACGCCGAGGCCTTCGGTGACCAGGCGATATTGCGCGTCGACCATGTCGTCGTAATTGTATTTCGGAAACGCGGTCTTCATGCCGTCGGAGGGTTTTGACGATTTGCCGTGGCCGACACTGTCGGGAATGATGATGTAGTATTTCGCGGCATCGAGCGGCTGGCCGGGGCCGAACAGTTCGCCGCCGAAGGTCGCCGTCAGCATGCTCGCCGCCGAGCCGCCCGAGCCGTGCAGCACCAGCACCGGCTGCCCGGTCGGCTCGCCGATGGTGGTGTAGGCCAGCCGCAGCGCCGGCATCGTCTCGCCGCTGTGGAATTTGAAATCGCTCGCGATCCACTCGCCCTGTTTCGGTGTGGGATAATCGGCGGCGAAAGCGGTGATGGTGGTCAGCGCCAGTGCGGCGGCCGACAGCGCGGCGTGCGAGAAATTCATGATTGCCTCCCCGATGCTGCGGCTGTCTCGTGCGCCGCTTGCGGAGACCTTATCACAGCGGCGATTTCCGTCACCAGATCGCCTGTAATGCGCCGCCTAACCCTCCACCTCGGTCTCCGGCCGGTCGTTGCCGGCGGCGGTCTCGGAGAGCCATCGTCCATCAGCGGTCTCGTATTCGATCACCTCCGTGCGACCCGGCACCCGCTGCTCGGCCGCGGCGCGCCGGGCGGCGGCCAGCGCCGTGGCGCGGTTCGGAAACGGCTCGGAAAACACGCCGTTGACGGTGTAGGCCCAGCCGCCGTCATGCTCGACGATCTTGTAGGTCACGTGGGTCATCGGGAACTCGCTGTTTGCAGGTGCCGACAGGGGTGAACGTGCCACGAGATTCATGACAGAATAGGGCACGCCGTCGGATTTTGCACCGGCCGTTCGTCCTTGATCGACGACCCCTGCAGAAGAGAGAACCATGTGCCGCAACATCAAGACCCTGTTCAACTTTGAGCCCCCGGCCACGCATGCGGAGATCCATGCCTCCGCGCTGCAGTTCGTGCGAAAACTCTCCGGCTTCAACTCGCCGTCGCAGGCCAACGCCGAGGCGTTCAACCGCGCGGTTTGCGAAGTCTCCGACAGCGCGCGGCGCTTGCTGGCTTCGCTTGAGACCAACGCCCCGCCGCGCGACCGCGAGATCGAAGCCGAGAAGGCAAAGGAGCGCTCACGCCGGCGGTTCGGCTAGCTACCTGTTCCTGCGCGACGTGATGCACCTCACGGTGCGGCAGGGGCGTGGCGCTTCATGATGGCATCCATCATCAGCCATCAGAGGCATGTCATGGATCAGGAAAAGCGGTTGAAGCTCGCCGCCGTCTTCTTCGCCATTTTCTGGATCGGCGGGATGCTGTGGTGGAGCGGCGAGTATCATCCCGCCCACATCATCCTTCTTGCCGTTTGCGGGACACTCGGAGGCTACCTCTGGTATCTGGCGATGCGCTGGGTGTTTCGGCACATGCACCTGCTGCCGCGCAACGGCGACAACGGCGCGGGCCGGGAAACGCCGTGACGCTTTCGTCGTTCGATCAGCCCGCGTCCCACTTCACCGGCAGATTGAGCAGGCCGCGAAACGCCCAGCCGCCGATCCGAACCGGCTCGTTTTCGTCCAGCCGCAGACCCTTCAGCCGTGCGAACAGGCTCGGCAGCGCGACGTCGGCCACCATCGCGCGCGAGGCGAACGCGCCGGCGCAATAGTGCGGCCCGGCGCCGAAGGCGATGCTTTTCTGGGTATCGCGGGTGATGTCGAAACGATCCGGCTCGGCAAAGCAGGCCTCGTCGCGGTTGGCGGAGCCGAACATGAAGAACACGCGGTCTTCCGGCTCGAAGTCGATGCCGCCATACGTCCAGGGTTTGGCGACGCGGCGCGGCGACATCTGGATCGGCGCGATCCAGCGCGCATATTCCTCGAACACATCGATCCACTTCGCTTTGCCCTCGCGCACCAGCGCGAGCTGTTCGGGGTGCGTCAGCAGCGCCCAGGTCGCCCCTGCGATCGCATCGCGCGGCTCGTTCTGACCGCCCGAGATCGCCAGCTTGATGTTGGCGCGGATGCTGTCCATGTTCTGGCCGGACGCCAAGAGCACGCTGAGGATCGAGGTGTTGGGGTGCTTCTTCACCACCGGAATCATGTCGTCGATGGCGGCATCGATGCCTGCGGTCGCCGCATGGCAGCGCGCCTCGACCTCCTTATTGCCGGTGTAATTGGCGATGCCGTCGATCATCGCCTGCGACCACGCATCCATGTCCTGAAAGCGCATGTTGGTCAGCCCGGTGACGTCCTTCAGGCATTCGGCCGACAGCGGCAGCGCCAGCGCCTTGCAGAGATCGGCGGCGCCTTGCGGCGCGAGTTCGTCAAGGATGCGGTCGGCATGGGCCTGAAACTGGCGGACCCAGGTGTCGCGCACCGTGCGCGGCGACACCGCCGGAAACATCGCCTGCCGCTCGCTCATGTGCGCATCGCCGTCCTTGCGCATCATGTTGTGGCCCATGAGCACGTTCATCAGCCCGTTCGGCTGGTGCGAGGAAAACACGTCGATGCGTTTTTCCTGGGTGAAGATGTCGTCGCGCCGGGTGAACACCGTCGAGCCGAGCTGCGGCACGAAGGCGATCGGGGTCTCCTTGCGCATCTTTGCAAGGGCCGGATAGGGATCGGCCCAGAAGGCGGGGACGTCGATATCAAAATGCGGAGCGTTGGACATGGATGGTGCGTTTCCCTTGGGCCGGCTTTTTGAGCAGGGTGACCAAGGGAAGCGCGGCTGTCAAATGCCGTGCGGGTAAAGCGATACGGCCTGCGAAGCTTCAGGATATCGGGGCGCCGGGCGGTCCGATGTCGACGGGATGATCGGCGGACACATCCTTGACGCCGGGAATCTCCCGCATCTTTGCGACCTTGTCGGGAAGGGCGGAGCCGGTGACGACGCCGATCGCGTCCAGAACCTGGTCGACCTCAAATCCCTTCGCCTTGAGCTCGCGCGCCACCTTTTCAATTCCGTGGTCTTCCGAGACCGTGACCACAAAGGCCTGTTTCTGTTTCTTTGCCATGGCGCTCTCCAAAACTGCGCTCTCCAAATTTCGTTGCCGTAACGACGGCCGGTCCACCCGATCTAACGCGAATCCGCAAGTGATCAAAGCCAGCGCTGTGGCTTGCCATCATCGGTGCTCGTCCGGCCTTGACGATACCTCTCGCTCGATACGACCAACCGCGCTTCGCGCCAAGACTTTATACAGGCTGCGATCCTCGGCATGCCGCTTGTCCCAATCGGCCAGGCCGTTGCGGGCCTCCAGATGGAGCTGGTCATGTTCGGCGACCGATTCAAGGTGCGGCCGGCGCAGCGCCCGCGGGATGAAGATAGCCTGCGCCACCGGATTTCCAATTCCGACGTGAATCGGCCCCGGCGGCAGGCCGAGCGCGAGATTGACCGGACTGGCGTACCAGTCGGTTTCGACCAGCCCGCATTTGACCTCGAGTCCGGGTCCAGCGCGGTTGAGCAGCGGCAGAAACAGCGTGTCCACCATCTCAGGCGTGCGCCAGATGTAGGGAAGATGAAGCTTTATCACGCCGGACTGATCGTCGCGGTCAAAGAAACTGAGGCCCGGTTCCTGGACGGATGCGGACGAGTCCTGGCCGGAGACGCCCCTTAGTTCATAGGCATTGCCGGCGAAACGGACTTCCGGATTGTCGAACACGTAGAACACCCGCGGCTCGGCGTAGTTGCCGGCGGCGTCGGGTTTGTTCGCAGGCGAGCGGAACGCCCGGCATCCGTTCGGCAGCTCATCAAGGGTGCAGAAACCAAATCGGATCGGGGATGGAATGATGACACCGAGCGCGCTGGCCGCGGTGAACGGCAGGCACTGCTCCTGAACGCCGTACCCCGGCGGGACCGACATGCGCGTCCGGGCCGACGCGACGCGCGGCAGCGCCACGTTCGGCACCAGCGGGATCAGTTTCAGTGTCGTTGCAGATTCGGTCATGCACGGCCTGCACATGCTGCGGCGCCGCCAACGGCTTCGGCTTCAGCCTGTCCCGCACCGGAGCATAGGCTCCGATGCGGGGTGCGCAAGGCGGTTACGGAGCCTGCACCAGGCCGGCGCCGACATCGGTGGCCGGCAACGGCAGATGTCTGGCGGTTGCGGTCAGCTTCGCGCGCAAGGCAAGTCCCCGCAGGCTTGCACTGCTCTGCGCCCACATGGCGGCGCAGCCCGCGACATGGGGCGTCGCCATGCTGGTGCCGCTGATGGTGTTGTGCAGCTGCGGGCGCGGCCACGACGAGAATGTGTTGACGCCGGGAGCGGCGATGTCGACCTTGCCGCCGCAGGAGAAGGAGGCCACCCGAAGCGAGCTGTCCAGCGCGCCGACCGATACGATAGTGGGCGAATTTGCCGGTGCTATCGTGGGCCTTATCGTGCCAGGACGGTTGCTCGCATTGCCCGCGGCCGCGACGATCAGGCATCCGGCGCCCAGCGCCGCTGCACCGGCCGCCATATAGGATGGCTGGGGCGGTATCTGTGCGCCAAGCGACACGGAGATCACCGCGCATCGGTTGGCAATGGCCCAGTTCATGCCGGCGAGAATCTGCGCCTGGGTGCCGGAGCCGGAATTGGTCAGCACCTTGCCGATGAACATCTGCGAACGGAATGCAACGCCGTACCGCTGCAGCGGGCCCGGAGGAGATTGCGGTCCGCACGCCGTGCCGGCGGTATGGGTTCCGTGACCGTGGAGATCCTGCACCGGTTGTCCGACGAATGTGTTGCTGACGATCGGACGTCCCGCGAATTCCGGATGTCCGAGATCGAACCCGGTATCGAGAACGGCAACCTTGATTCCGTTACCGTTGAAATTGCTTTGCGGCACCTTGCAGGCCTTGAGCCCCCAGGTCGCGCCGACTGCCTCTGCAGATACGTCGCCAAACGCCTCCTCGCCGTGTAACGCGCCGAGATCCTGGTAGATCATCTCCGCGGTGCGCAGCACGCCTTTCAGATAGTCGCCCGGGCTCACCTGCGCTGCGAACATGAAATATTCCGGATCGACCGAGTGCGTGGCGCTGTCCTCCGCCGCGAAGTCGGCCGTCGTGATGCCGTGTTCGGCGGCGGCGCCGCCGCCGACCAGGGCGACGCCGATCTCCGGAAACACCATCGCCTGCGCGTCTCCGGCATCTGCTAGATCGACGGCCTGACCTGTGAAGTCGCGCGCGTTCGCAACACGCAGACCTCGCTTTGACTGCAAAGATTTCATTCCGGCGGCCGTGGCGCCTTCCTTGAATGTCATCAGGAAACGTCCGGTCTTCGTCGTGTCGCCGCCCTGCGCCAGTGCTGCCAGCAGCAGTTCGTCGGGACTCGCAGCGATCGTCTGCTGCGTTCCGGCATCGGATGATTTCGGGGTGCTTCGCCTCGCCATGCTCGTCTCCTCTCGGTTTGGTGTGAGAAATTTCAATGCGTCGAGGTCAGTCGCCCGGCCGCTTTGCGCGGCAATCCGCGTTCTTGGCGCAACAATCCGCCTTCGATTGCCGCGCGATGCCTTCAGCAAAAGGAGCTCCGGGAAAATGAGGCTCCGGAGATGGAAAATAACGGCCAGGAAACGGCACAAACGATAATTGTGGTACTATGGTGTGCAATCTTAGATTTCACACACCCGCGTTCAACTTTCAGCGATCAGCTCAAGGTTGAGGTCGGCGCAAGGAAAGGGGGCCCGCGCGGATGTCGCGAGGGCCTGATCGAGGCGTTGCGGGCGCGTAAGGCGAGGAACGATCGCGTGCGCGGGACGCGTTGGCTCACACCGCCCGGTAGCCGCCGTCGACCATCACGATCGAGCCGGAGACGTAGGCCGAAAGATCGGAGGCGAGGAAGATTGCGGGGCCGACGATATCCTCCGCAGTGCCGGCGCGGCCGAGCGGGGTGTGGTCCATGAATGTCTTCACCAGCTCCGGATTGTTGGCGCGGGCATTGGCGTTCAGCGGCGTTGCGATGAAGCCGGGGCCGATCGCGTTGACGCGCACGCCTTCCTTGCCGAGTTCGGCGGCGAGCGCTTTGGTGAAGCCGAGCACGCCGTGCTTGGAGGCGGTGTAGGCCGGCGAGCTCGGCGTGCGCACGTGCACGAAAGACTGGATCGAGCCGATATTGACGATGCGTCCCTTGCTGGCGCGCAAGGCGGGGAGGAAGGCATGCGTCACGTTGAACACGCCGGTGAGATTGATGGCGATAATGTCTTCCCAGTCGCTGATAACAGCCTCCGCCGCGCCCAGCATGCCGTTGCGGCGCACGATGCCGGCATTGTTGACCAGGATCGAGACCTCGCCGACCTTGTCGGCGATCTGCCTTGCCATCGCGACGCAATCCTCGCGCCTGGCGACATCGAGCGCAAAGCTTGTGGCCTTGTCGCCGATTTCCCTGGCCGCTTCGGCTGCCGCCTTCTCGTCCCTGTCGAGCAGCACGACGCGTGCGCCTTCGCGCGCATAACCGATCGCGATGGCGCGCCCGATGCCGGAACCTGCGCCGGTGACGACTGCGATGTGATTTTGGAGAAGGGGCATGGGGCGTTTCCTCTTGCTTGGTTTTGCCAGAGGATAGCAAGTGAGCCCGCTTGCACAAGGTGGGAGAAAGGGCGGTGGTTTCGTAGGGTGGGCAAAGGCGCTCTTGCGCCGTGCCCACCATACTATGTCGCGTCATCGTTTGAATGGTGGGCACGCTGCGCTTTGCCCACCCTACAAATGCGCCACTTACAGCTTGCAGGTGCCCTTCTTGAGCATGCCGTCCTTCACCGCCAGCGCGGCGACAAATGTCGGGACCGGCTTGCTGACGGTCTTGTAGTTCGACGGGATCGGCTTGGTCGGAATGCTCTGGTCCCAGACCTGGCAGACGCCGGTGCCTTCCCAGCGGATCAGATGAAACGCGGCCTCGGCGGGGCTCGCTGCGACGAGCGCAGTGAAGGCGATACCAGCGGTGGCAGCAAGGGCAGTCAATCGAAGCATGGGAAAAATTACTCCTGTCGTGGAAATGCATGTCCGCGCTTCCCGCAACGAATGTGAGGAAGCGGCCCCCGGCCGGGGATGACCGGGCATCCCTTTGTTGTAACTGATACGTGATTGGTTCAATGAGGCTTGCGAAAAAGGCCGGCGATCAATCCTCTCGCCGGGCCCTTTCCCGCAGCCCGCATGAGCGAAAGCGACATGCGGGAAAATTCGAGTTCGCGAATCCCGGATATCGCTTTCGCTCATCCAGGCTACGCAGAAAACCAGCTCAGAACGCGCAGGTGCCGTTGCGCAGCAGGCCATCCTTGAACGCCAGCGCGTGGCTGAAGGTCGGCACATCGGAGCCGACGATCACGGTGAAATTGCCGGGATAGGGCGCGGTCGGGACGCTCTGGTCCCAGATCTGGCAGAAGCCGGTGTCCTGCCAACGGATCAGATGGTACGAGGCCTCGGCCGGGCTCGACGCGGCAAGTGCGGTGAAACCAATAGCGGCAACGGCGCAAAGGCCAAAAATATGACGCATCTTCAATCTCCTGTTTGGGTCACGGGGCATTGGCCCGGCTACCCGAGTGAGTTGCGGGACGCGCGAGAAGGTTCAAAGCGGGATACGCGGTGGGTTAGCGAAATGCTTAAGTTATGGTCGAAACCGCGGGCGGCGGGGCAACGTCCTGGTGGTGAGGATACGAAGCATGATGCAGACGATCGTCCCGCGGCGCGCGATGCACCGGCGCCACCGCGTTCGCCATGTGCTGATGATGCTGTGCGCACTGGCTGTCTTGTCGTTTGCAGGCAGATCGTCCGCCGCCGCGCCGATCGCGGTGGCGGTGGCGGATTTCGATTATTTCGACACGTCCGGCGAGGTCGTGGACCAGAGCGCGGAGCATCGCGCCCGTGTGGCGTCGTTTGCCGCGCTGCTGCGCGACAATCTGGCGGCGCAAGGCGATTATCGCGTGGTGACGATCGAATGCCGCGATCATCCCTGCACCGCCACCAGCATGTCGCAGGACGTCTTCATCGCCGCTGCGCGCAAGGCCGGCGCGCGGCTCTTGGTCTATGGCGGCATCCGCAAGATGAGCACGCTGGTGCAATGGGGCGAAATCCAGTTGCTCGATCTCGAAGCCGAGAAACTGCTGATGCGGCGAACCGTGACGTTCCGCGGCGACAACGATGCCGCCTATCGCCACGCCGCCAACTTCGTCAGCGATACGCTGAAGGAAACCATGCCGAAGCCGTGAACGATCGTAGGGTGGGTTAGCCGAAGGCGTAACCCACCGCGATCTCTCCGCGTGGAAAGACGGCGGATTACGTGTCGCTAATCCGCCCTACATGATCCGGTGCAACCTTCAGCGGCTGACCGCCGCGTGGACGGCTTCGCAATGGCGCACGAGATTGGGATGGGCCGTGACGAAAGCTTTCAGCGGCGTCGGGATCGGAAAGAAGTGGATGTTGGCGATGAAGCCGTAGATGCCGGCGTCGATGCTGGTCGGCTTCGGGCCATGCGCATAGCCATCGGCAGGAACCAGGTCGGCCAACACCTGCAGATCCGCCAGCCCGCGCGCATAGGCCTGATCGGGTGCATAACGGCCGATGCCCTGGAAATAGTAGCGCTGGGCGTTGTATTCCCTGGCCTTGTTCATGCCGGCTTCGTCGATTTGCGAATGTTGCGCCATGAAGCTGTCGCGAAACGCGGGAAAATAGCGCTCGTCCTTCCAGCGCGAATACGACATCACCCAGTATAGATCGTCCAGCATCCGCGTGACGAGATGGTCGGCGATGCGCTGTGCGGGCGTGAGATCGGCATCGATGGTCAGGCCGTACTTGCTGACGAGATGGGCGATGATGGTCTCGCTGTCGCCAATCGTCTCGCCATCATCGACGATATAGGGCAATTGCCCGCGCGGCGCGGACGAGGCATCGAAGATGTGTTCATGGACGAAGGGGACGCCTGCGAGTTTGAGGAAGGCGTAAACCTTCAGCCCATAGCCGTTATTGTCGGCGACGCCGAACAGCTCGGGATAGGAGTAGAGGGTCAGCATCGATTACCGCCCGGAAACCTGTGCGACGCATTCGATCTCGATCAGCATCTTCGGATCGGGCAGCGCGTGCACCACGCAGGTGGTGCGGGCCGGGTAGGGCGCGGGCCCGAACGCGGATGCATACAGCACGTTCATGGGGGCGACGTCGGAGGCGCGCGTCAGCAGCACGTTGACCTTGACGAGATCGCGGAACGTCGCGCCCGCTTCATCCAGCACGCGCTTGATATTGGCGACGACGAGGCCGAACTGCGCCTCAAATCCATCGGCCAGCGCGCCCTTGTCGTCAAAGCCCGGAATGCCCGAGACGAACAGCAGGTCGCCGACGCGTGTGGCGAAGGAGAGGGGCGGGGCCTTGATGCCGGCGGGCGGCGCAAAATGCTGGATCTGCGACATGGGACACCTTCGTGAACGGTTTGGCGTCCGAAGCCTAACGCGCCGCTGCCTCGCTGGAAAGGCAGCGGCGCTGCGCCATTCGACCCGCCGATAGCTTTGGAACGGTGCGATGCGTGTGATCGCGGGAAAGAATTGTCGGGCGGATTACTAGCGCAAGATGATCGGGGCAAAGGTAATGCAGTTCACAGGCGGTACGATTATCATGCGCCTGCACCGAAATCTTTCGCACGGGACCGGCAGATTTTGATGAAATTGTGTCGTGCCTGCGTCCCTGCGCGGGCCATCAACGCGCTTTCCGGATTACCTCGATCGGGTACAATCGGCCGGTCACGACTCAATCGGCGCCGCAGGCCGCCAATTCCCTGGAGAAAATATCCATGAAGATGCCATCCGCCCTCCGTGCCGCCGTGCTCGCGCTTGCGGCCTTTGCGGGCGTTACGCTGTCCTCCGCCGCGCGTGCCGATGAAGGTTTCGTGCAGCTCACGATCTACAAGGCGGGCTGGGTGATCGGCGGTTCCGGCGGCAGCGGCGTCCTGGATTTCCGCGGACGGCGATACGGACTTTCGACCGGCGGCCTCGACTACGGTTTTGTGTTCGGCGGCTCGAAGACGATCCTGCGCGGTCGCGTCAGCAACATCTGGCGCGCCTCCGATGTCGCCGGCGTCTACGGCGCCGCCGGCGCGGGCATCGCAGTCGGCCGCGGCGCGCGCGCGATCGTGCTGACCAACCAGAAGGGCGCGGTGCTGGAACTGACCGGTCACCAGGTCGGGTTGATGGCGAACGCGGACCTTTCCGGCCTCGCCATCACGATGCGGTAAGCTTCTAGGGGGCAAAGGCGCGAAGCGCCGTGCCCACCATTCAGTGCGCTGAACAGGAGGGTGGGCACGCTTCGCTTTGCCCACCCTACAGCGGCGGTGTTCGGGAAAGAGCCAATGAACCGCGAAGAATTGATCGCCGCCTACACCGCACCCGGCCGCCATTACCACAACCTCGCACATATCGAAGACGGCCTCGCCGCACTCGCGCGCGTCGAAAATCTTTCAGCGCATGAGCGCGAAATCCTGTCCGAAGCCATCTGGTGGCATGATGTCGTCTACGACGCGACGCGATCGGACAATGAAGAACTCAGCGCGCAACTGGCTGAGCAGCATGTGCGCGCTGACATCAGCCAGGAAGTCGGCCGCCTGATCCGTCTGACCAAGACGCACGCGGTGCAATCAGATGATCACCTGGGCGCCATCCTGATCTCGATCGACCTCAGCATTTTGGGCGCGGAGCCTGCGCGCTACGACGCCTACGCCGCCGCGATCCGGCAGGAATTCATCCATGTGCCGGAGCATGATTATCGCGCCGGCCGCGCCAAAGTGCTTGGCCAGTTCGCCGCGCGGCAGGTGATTTTTCCCGACGCGGCCTTTGCCGCGAGATATGACGGCCAGGCCCGCGAAAATCTCGCGCGCGAACTGGCCGCCTTGCGCTGACGACTACTTCACCCCGAGAAAATCCCGCTTGCCGATTTCCACGCCGTTGTGACGCAAAATGCCGTGCGCGGTGGCGGCGTGAAAGTAGAAGTTCGGGAAGGCGAAGTTGACGAGATATTGCTGGCCCTTCAGCGTGCGCGTGTTGTTCGGGCCGACGGGGAAGGTCACCTCGCGCGTGTCGCCGCCCTCGAACTGCGCCGGCTTGAACGATTTGATGTAGTCGGTCGCTTTCGCAATCCGCTGCTGCAATTCCTCAAAGCTCGTTTCGGTGTCCGGCGTCGTCGGCACCTCGTTGCCCGTGAGCCGCGCACAGGTCTTCATGGCGAAATCGCAGGCCGTCTGCACCTGCCGCGTCAGCGGATACATGTCTGGATAAAGCCGTGCGCTGAGCAGCGCCTCGGGCTGGATGTTCTTCGCCTTGCAATGCGCTTCCGCTTTCTGAAGCAGGCCGGAAAGGCCGCCGAGAATTTGCAGGAAGGCGGGCACGGTTAAGTCGTGGAAAGACATGCGATGCTCTTTTCGTGAAGTGGAATAACGCCTCAAGAGGATGAGGTGTTTTGCGAGATGGGAGGCTCGCGAGAAAATACAAGGCGCGCGACCCTCGTAGCCCGGATGGAGCCTACGGGTCGCGCGAATGCGCGCCCGATGACAGGCTCCGCGCAATCCGGGGTTCTGTGCGTGCGGCGCAGTCCCGGATTTCGCTTGCGCTCCATCCGGGCTACGAGGGGTCAGTTCACCGCGCCGCCGGCATCACCATGCCCGCGGGCTGCGCCTGCGCGCTGGGCCCGCGCATCCGCGCCAGCAATTCCGCCGTCGGCCAGGAATCCGCCGGGAGACCGTACTTGATCTGCATCGCCTTCACCGCGGTGCGGCTCAACTGTCCCATGATGCCGTCGACCTTGCCGACATTGAAGCCCGCGCGCACCAGGAGCTGCTGCAGCTCCTTCAGCTCGTTGAGCGGCAATTGCGCCACCGGCGCGGCCGGCTGCCGCATCGGCGGGGCGCCGGCGATGCGGCTGGCGAGATAGGCCGCAGTGGTCGAATAGATCAGCGAGTTGTTCCACTCGGTGTAGGCAGCGAAATTGGCGTAGGCCAGAAACGCCGGACCGGTGCGGCCCATCGGGAGCAGCAGCGAGGCCAGCAGGTCGTCGTTCGGCAGCGGCCTGCCGTCGGGATAGGTGACGCCGAGCTGCGCGAATTTGGCGCGCGGCAGTTTGGTGGTGAGGTCGGCCTGCTCCCACGGGAAATTCGTGGGCGCACGCACCTCCTGCAGCCACGGCTCGCCGCGCCGCCATTTCAATCCGGTGGCGATGTAGTTCGCGGTCGAGCCGATCACGTCGGGCGCGCTGCGCAGCAAATTGCGATGGCCGTCGCCGTCATAATCCACCGCATAGGTGTAATAATGCGTCGGCAAGAATTGCGTCTGCCCGAGTTCGCCGGCCCATGCGCCGATCATCTCGCTGGCCGCGAGGTCACCGCGGTCGACGATCTTGAGCGCCGCGATGGTCTCCTTCTGGAACATCTCCGAGCGGCGGCAGTCATAGGCCAGCGACACCAGCGAGCGCAGCGTGGACAGATTGCCGAGCTCGGCGCCAAAGCTGCTCTCCAGCCCCCAGAACGCGGCGATCACGGCCGGCGGCACGCCATATTCCTTCTCGGCGCGGCTGAACGCGGCCGCATGCATGCGGATGCGCGCCTGCGCATTTTTTGCCGCGCCGTCCGACGCCCGGTTCCGCGCGAACTCGGTGAACACCTGGCCGAACACGCGCTGGCCGCGGTCGCGGCTGACGATGCCCTGGTCGTAGACGAGGTACGGCGCGGCTTCGGCCAACGCGCGCTGCGACACGCCATCCGCGACAGCCTGCTGCTTGAGGTCGGCGAGGAAGCGGTCGAATGATTGGCCGTTGTGACAGGAAGCGCCGCGCGGCGCGCGCGGCGCGCGCGGAG
>NZ_LLXZ01000191.1:0-118723 GCF_001440395.1 Bradyrhizobium jicamae
GTGCTGTGGCGGCCACGCAGCTTCGATAAGTCGCGGACGCCTATGACGCAGTAAGATTAGCGTAAGCGTAACCCGCCGCCGGTGCGCGCGGATGAATGGTGGGTTACGCTTCGCTAACCCACCCTACGGACCGAACGACGGCGCTACTCGACGCCCGCTTCATGCGGGGTGAACTGGTAGACCGAGGAGCAGAACTCGCAGGTCACCACCACCTTGTCGTCCTTGACCATCTCGGCGCGATCCTTCGGCGAAAAGCTTTTCAGCATCGACGACACCGCCTCGCGCGAGCAGGAGCATTGCGCGCGCAGCGGCAGCGGCGTGAACACGCGCACGCCGCGCTCGTGAAACAGGCGATACAGCAGCCGCTCGCCGGACAGGTCGGGATCGATCAGCTCGACATCCTCGACGGTGCCGATCAGCGACTGGCCCTCGACCCAGGCATCGTCCTCGGCAACGGTATGCGTCACCGTACCGTCGGGCGCGTCGCCCGGATGCAGATCGGCCTGCCGCGCCCGCTCGGGCGACTTCGGCAGGAATTGCAGCAGCATGCCGCCGGCGCGCCAGCGATGCTTGCCGCCGTCGCCGCCGCGCCACTCCTCGCCGACCGCAATGCGCACGCGGGTCGGGATCTGCTCGGAGCGCAGGAAATATTCATGCGCTGCATCTTCCAGGCTGCCGCCGTCGAGCGCCACCAAGCCCTGATAACGGCTCATGTCCGCGCCCTGATCAATGGTCATAGCAAGATGGCCCTTGCCGAGCAGCGCGCCTGAAGTCTGGCCATCCTTCAATCGCCGCGCGTCATAGCGCGCATAGGCGCGCAGCCGGTCCGGCGACTGAAAATCCACGATCAGGAACGACACCGGCCCATCGGTCTGCGTCTGCAGGATGAAGCGGCCCTCGAATTTCAAGGCCGTGCCGAGCAGCGTCGCCAGCACGATCGCTTCGCCGAGCAGTTTTCCGACCGGCGCCGGATAATCGTGCTTGGTGAGGATGTCGTCGAGCGCCGGGCCGAGCCGGGTCAGCCGTCCGCGCAGATCGAGCGAGGCGACCTCGAACGGCAGCACCGCGTCATCGACGGGAACAGACGAGGGCGCGCGAACGGGCGCCTCGGGTGTGATTTTGATGTCGGGGGAATCTGAGACCATGGCGCTCTATCTGGGGTCGGAAGGAGCAAAGCGAAAGGGGGTTGGAGGGCGCGAAATCTCTCCACGAGTCGTCCCTGCCTCCGTGCGCAATCGCGCACTCGGCGCAGAGACCCATAACCACAGGCTTTCATTGTAGCGCAGAGCGTCTGCCACCGCGCCTTATCGATAGATCACGCGGTATGGGTCCCTGCTTTCGCAGGGACGACGAAGAGAGCTACGCCACTTCGTTGAAACACCAGGCCAGAATACCCTTCTGCGCGTGCAGGCGGTTTTCGGCCTCGTCGAACACGACCGATTGCGGACCGTCGATCACTTCATCGGTGACCTCCTCGCCGCGATGGGCGGGCAGGCAGTGCATGAAGATCGCGTCCTTGCTGGCCAGCGACATCAGTTTCGCATTGACCTGATAGGGCTTCAGCACATTGTGGCGATGCTCGCCGTCCTTGTCGCCCATCGAGACCCAGGTGTCGGTGACGACGCAATCGGCGCCGCGCACGGCGGCTTCGGGATCGGTGCCGAGCACGATCGGCGCCTGCGTCGCCTTGATCCAGTCCTTCATCGCCTTGTTCGGCGCGAGCTGGGGCGGAGTCGCGACATTGAGCTGAAACTTGAAACGCTCGGCCGCATGCGCCCACGACGCCAGCACGTTATTGTCGTCGCCGGTCCAGGCCACCGTCTTGCCCTCGATCGGGCCGCGGTGCTCCTCGAAGGTCATCAGATCGGCCATCACCTGGCAAGGATGCGAGCGCCGTGTCAGGCCGTTGATCACGGGCACGGTGGCGTGCGCGGCGAGTTCCAGCAGCGCATCGTGGTTGAGGATGCGGATCATGATCGCATCGACATAGCGCGACAGCACGCGCGCGGTATCGGCGATGGTTTCGCCGCGGCCGAGTTGCATCTCGGCGCCTGTAAGCATGATGGCTTCACCGCCGAGCTGGCGCATGCCGACGTCGAACGACACCCGCGTGCGGGTCGAGGGCCGTTCGAAGATCATCGCCAGCGTCTTGCCTTCGAGCGGCTTCCTGCCCTTCTCGTGCGCCTTGAGCTTCGCCTTCATGTCGGCGCTGAGCGCCAGCATGTTGCGCAGCTCCTTCGGCGGCAGCTCGTTGATGTCGAGGAAGTGACGGACGGATTTGCTCATCATCCCGCCGCCTTCTGCAACTGCGCGGCCGCCAGCGCGGCGCAGGCGCGCTCCAGCATCTGGACGGACTGATCGATCTCGGCCTCGGTCACGATCAGGGGCGCGAGGAATCGCACCACATTGTCGCCGGCGCCGACCGTCAGAAGTTTCTGGTCGCGCAGCGCATTGACGAGATCGCCCGAGGGCACCACGGCCTTGACGCCGACGAGGAGCCCCTCGCCGCGCACTTCCGAGAGCACGGCGGGATAGCGATCGACCACGGAGGCGAGTTTCTGTTTCAACAGCAGCGACATTTTCTGCACGTGATCGAAGAAGCCGGGCTTGAGCATCACGTCGAGCACGGCATTCGCCGCCGAAATCGCCAGCGGATTGCCGCCGAAGGTCGAGCCGTGCGAGCCCGGCGTCATGCCGCTGGCCGCTTCCGCCGTTGCCAGCACCGCGCCGATCGGGAAACCACCGCCGAGCGCCTTCGCCAGCGACATCACATCCGGCGTCACGCCGACGCGCTTGTAGGCGAAGAGTTCGCCGGTGCGGCCCATGCCGGTCTGCACCTCGTCGAACGCGAGCAACAGGCCCTTCTCGTCGCAGAGTTGGCGCAACGCCTTGAAGAAGGATTGCGGCGCTGAGCGCACGCCGCCCTCGCCCTGCACCGGTTCGATCAGGATGCCCGCGGTGTTCGGACCGATCGCCTTTTTCACGGCTTCCAGATCGCCATGCGGTACCTGGTCGAAACCGTCCATCGGCGGGCCAAAGCCTTCGAGATATTTGGCGGAGCCGGTGGCGGCGAGCGTGCCCAGCGTGCGACCGTGGAAGGCGCCCTCGAAGGTGATGAGGCGATAGCGCTCGGGATGGCCCTTGGAGAATTGATAGCGGCGCACGACCTTGATCACGCCCTCCATCGCCTCCGCGCCGGAATTGCAGAAGAACACGAAGTCCGCAAAGCTCTGCTCGCACAGCCGCGCGGCAAGCTTCTCGCCGTCGGGCGACTTGAACAGGTTGGACATGTGCCAGAGCTTCGTCGCCTGTTCCTGCAGCGCCTTGATCAGATGCGGATGGCAGTGGCCCAGCGCATTGACCGCGACGCCCGAAGTGAAATCGAGATAGCGGTCGCCATTGGTTGCGGTCAGCCAGCAGCCCTCGCCGCTTTCGAAGCCGAGATCGACCCTGGCGAAGACGGGGAGCAGATGCGACGTGGCGCTATTGGTCATGGCGATCACAAAAGGTTTGCACTGAAGGTTTGACCGGCCGGGGACACGCAGGCAGCGGCGCGAACGCGGCAACAGCCGGTCTTGCGAAAACGAAACGTGCCGCCTCTTAAGGGCGGCACGTAAGAGGTATTCTATGTGGGCCGGGGGCGCTGTCAACACGCCATGGAACGGCCTTTCCTGCAGTGCAGGATGGTAAAAATCCGTAGGATTGCGGTGTGGTGGAAAACACGCAGTGAAACGCCTAGATGTTAGAACATGTGGACGTTGGGGCGCGGACTCTTGCGCCCGAGTCACGCCATATTGTAGCGTTTGGGCTGTCGGGTACGACATCTCGTGCGGCAGTTCTGATCCCTAAGAGTCCATTTGTGCAAGCGTAAACGTTCGGGCGCTCTTTCCGCGCCCGGCGAGGGCTAAGGGATTCTGACCGCAGGGATTTTTGAGACGAATGACATCGCCAGCGCTGCCCTCGATTGGCCGGCGCGATGCGAAGGGAAGATTACGATGACGGTTTTGACCTGGTCCGACGATCGCGTCGAGCAGCTGAAGAAGCTCTGGGAAGCCGGATTATCGGCGAGCCAGATTGCCGCGGAACTCGGAAATGTGACGCGAAACGCCGTGATCGGCAAAGTGCACCGGCTGGGTCTGTCCGGCCGCGCCAAGAGCCCCTCGTCGGCTGCCCCGCGGCAGCGCAAGCCGCGCCCCGCCGCCCAGCAGATGATGCGGGTGTCGCGCCCGGTGTCGCGCGGCAACACCGCGCTGGCGCATGCTTTCGAGGTGGAGATCGAAGCCGATCCGGTCGCCTTCGACAATGTGGTGCCGATGAGCCAGCGGCTGTCGCTGCTCGAGCTGAACGAGGCGACCTGCCACTGGCCGGTCGGCGATCCCTCGAGCCCGGAATTCTTCTTCTGCGGCGGCAAGGCGCTCACCGGCCTGCCCTATTGCGCGCATCACTCGCGCGTCGCGTATCAGCCCGCCGCCGACCGGCGCAGGCAGGCGCCGAAGCAGACGCGGTAAGGGGCGAACTATCTCAACGAGGTCGTCCCTGCGCACGCAGGGACCCATAACCACCATTGTGCGTGGTTATGTTTCGCTAGAGCTGCCGCGGCTCTCAACAATCAGCATCGGTGGTTATGGGTCCCCGCTTTCGCGGGGACGACGATGGCGCGTGAAACCGCGATGAAGCGCTACGGCTCCACCTTCGCAAACCGATCATCCAGCGCATAACCAGCGCCGCGCACGGTGCGGATCGGGTCCTGCTCGCGGCCGGGATTGAGCAGCTTGCGCAGGCGGCCGATGTGGACGTCGACGGTACGCTCGTCGATATAGATGTCACGGCCCCAGACGCTGTCGAGCAATTGCTCGCGGCTGAAGACGCGGCCGGGATGTTCGAGGAAAAATTCCAGCAGGCGATACTCGGTCGGGCCGAGATCGATCTGGCGGCCGGAGCGCGCGACGCGGCGCTTCTCGCGGTCCAGTTCGATGTCGCCATAGGTCAGGACGGTAGCGAGCCGCTCCGGGCTTGCCCGCCGCAACAGGCCCTTCACCCGCGCCAAAAGTTCCGGCACCGAGAACGGCTTGACGATGTAGTCGTCGGCGCCGGTCGCAAGCCCGCGCACGCGCTCGCTCTCCTCGCCGCGCGCGGTGAGCATGATGATCGGCAGCTGCTTGGTTTCCGGGCGGGCCCGCAAGCGGCGGCAGAGTTCGATGCCGGAGAGGCCCGGCAGCATCCAGTCGAGCACGACGAGATCGGGAACGCGCTCCTTCAGCCGCGTATCGGCATCGTCGCCGCGGCCGACGGTCTCGACCTCATAGCCTTCGGCATCGAGGTTGTAGCGCAACAGCGTGGTCAGCGCTTCCTCGTCCTCGACCACCATAATGCGTGCGCTCATCCTCATTACCCTCAGCTATTCGGAACCGTGGTGGCAAACGTCGTCATGTCGCCCTTCGGGCGCTTGTCGAGCATCTGCTGGCCCTCGATCATGTAGAACACGGTCTCGGCGATATTGGTGGCGTGGTCGCCAATCCGCTCGATATTCTTGGCGCAGAACATCAGGTGAATGCAGAACGAGATGTTGCGCGGATCTTCCATCATATAGGTGAGCAGTTCGCGGAACAGCGAGGTGCAGATGGCGTCGACTTCCTCGTCGCCCTTCCACACCGCCATCGCCGCCGGCAGGTCGTGCGCGGCATAGGCGTCCAGCACTGACTTGACCTGCGTTTGCACCAGATCGGTCATGTGTTCGAGGCCGCGCATCAGCTTCAGCGGCTGGAAATCGTTCTCCAGCGCCGCGACACGCTTGCCCATGTTCTTGGCGAGATCGCCGATCCGCTCCAGATCGGTGGCGACGCGCATGGCGCCGACGATTTCGCGCAAGTCGATCGCCATCGGCTGGCGGCGGGCGATGGTCAGCACCGCACGCTCCTCGATCAGGTGCTGCAGGCGGTCGATCTCGACGTCTGACGCGACGACGCGCTTGCCGAGTGCGACGTCCCGGCGGACCAGCGCGTCGACGGATTCGGTGATCATGCGCTCAGCCAGGCCGCCCATCTCGGCGACGAGGCGGGTCAATTCCTGAAGATCGCTGTCGAAGGCCTTGGCGGTGTGTTCGGAAGCCATCTCTCAAATCTCCTCAGCCGAACCGGCCGGTGATGTAGTCCTGGGTACGTCGATCGCTCGGCGAGGTGAAAATCTTGTTGGTGTCGTCGAACTCGATCAGCTCGCCCAGATACATGAAGGCGGTCTTGTCGGAGACGCGCGCCGCCTGCTGCATATTATGGGTGACGATGGCGATCGTGTAGTCCTCCGCCAGTTCCTGGATCAGCTCCTCGATCTTCGCGGTCGAGATCGGATCGAGCGCCGAACAGGGCTCGTCGAACAGGATCACCTCGGGCCGGACAGCGACCGTGCGGGCGATGCAAAGCCGCTGCTGCTGGCCGCCGGACAGCGACAGGCCGCTGGCATTGAGCTTGTCCTTGACCTCGTTCCACAGCGCGCCGCCGCGCAGCGCCTTCTCGACGCGGCCGTCCATTTCCGACTTCGAGATCTTCTCATAAAGGCGGATGCCGAAGGCGATGTTCTCATAGATCGTCATCGGGAACGGCGTCGGCTTCTGGAACACCATGCCGACGCGGGCCCGCAACAGATTGAGGTCGAGCTTGGAGTCGAGGACGTTGGTCTGGTCCAGCAGCAACTGGCCGGTGGCGCGCTGGCCGGGATAGAGGTCGTACATCCGGTTGAAGATGCGCAGCAGCGTGGACTTGCCGCAGCCGGACGGGCCGATGAAGGCGGTGACGCGGTTGGTTCCGAGCGTCAGGTTGATGTTCTTCAGCGCATGATGTTCGCCATAGTAGAAGTTCAGGCCGCGCGCGGTGACCTTGGGCGCAGCCTCCGGCAGCGGCGCCTGCGGAACGGGACCGGTGGCAGTACTCACGGATACGGAAAGGTCGGTCATTTGGATGTCCTCTCAGCGCCGAGAATGCGCGCGCCAATATTCAGGGCCAATACGGTGAGCGTGATCAGCAAGGCCCCGCTCCAGGCGAGCTCTTTCCAGTAGGCATAGGGGCTCTGGACAAAGTTGTTGATGGTCACCGGCAGGTTCGCCATCGTCTTGGTCAGGTTCAGGCTGAAGAACTGGTTCGACAGCGCGGTGAACAACAGCGGCGCAGTTTCGCCGGCGACGCGGGCGGTCGCCAGCAGTACGCCGGTGATCAGACCCGATCGTGCCGCGCGGTAGGCGATCCGCCGGATCACCAGCGAGCGCGGCAGGCCGAGCGCGGACGCCGCCTCACGCAGCGGATTGGGCACCAGTCCCAGCATGTCCTCGGTGGTGCGGACCACGACGGGGATCACGATCACGGCGAGCGCCAGACAGCCGGCGAAGGCCGAGAAGCCGCCCATCGGCACCACGATAGCGCCGTAGATGAACAGGCCGATGATGATCGAGGGCGCGCTCAAGAGGATGTCGTTGATGAAGCGGATCACCGAGGTGAGCTTGTCGTGCTTGCCGTATTCGGCGAGGTAGGTGCCGGCGAACAGGCCGAGCGGCGCGCCGATGCCGACGCCGATCACCGTCATGATGATCGAGCCGACAATGGCATTGCGCAGGCCACCCTCGGTCGATCCCGGCGGCGGCGTGTCCTGGGCGAAGACCTGCAGCGAAAGCCCGGTCAGGCCGTTGTAGAACAGCGTGAACAGGATCAGCGCGAGCCAGGTGACGCCGAACGCGGCAGCGGCCAGGCACAGGAACTTGATGACGACGTTCTTGCGGCGACGGGAGGCGTAAATCGGGTTCATCTCAGTTCCCCGCCTTCTTCTCCAGCCGCATCAGCATCAGCCGCGCCGCCGCCAGCACGAAGAACGTCAGCACGAACAGGAGCAGGCCGAGCAGGATCAGGCCGGACTGATGCAGCCCGTCGCTTTCGGCGAATTCGGAGGCAATCGCGGCGGAGATCGTGGTGCCCGGCGCGAAGATCGAGGACTGGATCTTGAACGAATTGCCGATGATGAAGGTGACCGCCATGGTCTCGCCGAGCGCGCGGCCGAGCGCCAGCATGATGCCGCCGATCACGCCGACGCGGGTATAGGGAATCACGACGTTGCGGACGACTTCCCAGGTGGTGCAGCCGACGCCGTAGGCGGCCTCCTTCAGGACCGGCGGCACCGTCTTGAAGACGTCGACCGAGATCGAGGTGATGAAGGGCAGCACCATGATCGCAAGGATCAGCGAGGCGTTGAACAGGCTGAGATAGGATGGCGGACCGGCAAAGATCGTCCCCAGCACGGGCACGCCGTCGAAGATGCTGATCATGAAGGGCTGGAACGTATTCGCCAGGAACGGGCCGAGCACGAAGAAGCCCCACATGCCGTAGATGATCGAGGGGATGCCGGCGAGCAGCTCGACCGCAAGCCCAATGGGACGGCGCAGCCAGAGCGGACAGATCTCGGTGAGGAAAATCGCGATGCCGAGGCCGACGGGAATGGCGATCATCATCGCGATGACGGAAGTGATCAGCGTGCCGTAGATCGGGCCGAGCGCGCCAAGTACGGGCGGATCGGCAGATGGTGCCCAGCGCTGCGTCCACAGGAAGGCGGCGCCATATTCGCGGATCGCGGGCCAGGCACCGACGATCAGCGAGATAATGATGCCGCCAAGGATGAGCAGAACCGAGATCGCGCAGGCGCGCGTGATCCAGTAGAAGGTGACATCGCCAAGCTTGAAAGCGCTGAGGGCCCGTGCGCGATCATAGGGTCCGGCAGCTTCCATTACGTCGCTTTCAACCGCCATTTCTGCCACGCCCAATCCCCTGTACTATAGCCCAATGACCCGGACTGCGGTGCACGGCTTTTTTCAGCTCGCGCATTTGTTGTTACCTCTCTTGTCCCGAGAGGGGTGCTCAACCCGGACGGTCCGGGTTGAGCAATCGCGTTGCGAGGCGTCGCCGCCGTCAGCTCTTGATCTCGGCCGACCAGGTCTTTTCGATCAGCTTGACGACCGAGTCCGGCATCGGGATGTAGTCGAGATCTTCAGCCATCTTGTCGCCCTTCTCGAAGGCGTACTTGAAGAACTTGATGGCTTCCTGAGAGGCCGCCTTGTCGGTGGCAGCCTTGTGCATCAGGATGAAGGTCGCGGCCGTGATCGGCCAGGAGGCTTCGCCGGGCTGGTCGGTGAGGATCACGTAGTAGCCAGGCGCCTTGGCCCAGTCGGCGTTTGACGCGGCCGCCTGGAAGGCTTCCATGGTCGGCTGCACGGTCTTGCCGGCCTTGTTGATCATCGCCGTATGGGTCAGCTTGTTCTGCTTGGCGTAGGCGTATTCGACGTAACCGATTGCATTCTTGGTCTGGCCGACATTGCCGGCGACGCCTTCATTGCCCTTGGCGCCAACGCCCACCGGCCACTCGACCGCGGTGCCGGTGCCGACCTTGGCCTTCCAGTCGGCGCTCGACTTCGAGAGATAATCGGTGAAGTTGAAGGTGGTGCCCGAACCGTCAGAACGGCGGACCACGGTGATCGCGTCACCCGGCAGCTTCAGCTTCGGATTGAGCTTGGCGATCGCGACATCGTCCCACTTCTTGATCTTGCCGAGATAGATGTCGCCGAGCACTTCGCCCGACAGCACCAGTTCGCCCGGCTTGATGCCTTCGAGGTTCACGACCGGCACGATCGCGCCCATCACCATCGGCCACTGTACCAGACCGTCCTTCTCAAGCTGCTCGGCCTTGAGCGGCGCGTCGGTTGCGCCGAAGGTCACGGTCTTGGCCTGGATCTGCTTGATGCCGGCGCCGGAGCCGATCGACTGGTAGTTCAGGCCGTTGCCGGTCTCCTTCTTGTAGGCGTCGGCCCACTTCGAATAGATCGGGAACGGAAAGGTCGCGCCTGCGCCGGTGATGTCGGCAGCAAGGGCCGAGGTCGACGCGGCAACTAGGCCGGCGGCGACGATTGTCCTGATGAAATTCATGGGGTGGTCTCCATCCTGTGAGCGAAGCGCCGGTGCGCCCGATAGCGCTCACACCGCCCGTGTAGGGGCGGTCGATAGAGCTTTTACGAAGGTTCGATGACAGTTGGATGACAGCCTTAAGCGATTGAAATCGCTTATGTTCAATGCGCCACGGGGGTTTTCGCCTGGGGAAAACAGGCGGTAAAGGTCGCCCCTTTCTTGGGCACGCTTTCGATCAAAAGCCGGCCGCGATGACGGTTAAGAATATGTTTCACTAGGGATAAACCGAGCCCGGTTCCACCTTGCGCGCGGCTGTCGCCGACATCGACCCGGTAGAACCGTTCGGTCAGCCGCGGCAGATGTTCCGGCGCGATCCCGGGGCCGAAATCCCGCACCATGACGCGGAGTTCCGGCGCACCGTCGCCGGATGTGGACTCCTTCAGGGAGACCACCACCCGCTCGCCGGACGCGCCGTATTTGAGCGCATTCTCGATCAGGTTCTCGAACAGCCGCAGCAGTTCCTCGCGGTCGCCTGCGATCGTCGCCGATGCGCTGGGCAGATCGATTTCGATCGCAACCTGCCGCTCGCGCGCCAGCGGTTCCAGCCCGTCGGCGACCTGTCGGATGATCGGCACGATATCGACGCAGGCGTCGGGCCGGACATGGGCCGACAATTCGACCCGCGACAGCGACAGCAGATCGTCGATCAGCCGCGCCATCCGCGTCGCCTGCGTATGCATGATCGACAGAAAGCGTTCGCGCGCCTTGGCGTCGTCCTTGGCGGGGCCCTGCAGCGTATCGATGAAACCCGACAACGCCGCGAGCGGCGTGCGCAGTTCATGGCTGGCATTGGCGACGAAATCGGCGCGCATTTCCTCGACCCGCCGCAGTGGCGTCTGGTCGTGGAAGGTCAGCAGCAGGCATTTCTCGGTGCCGCCGAACAGCGTGGGGACCGGCACCGGCGTGATGATCAGTTCCATCCAGCGGTCGACAGGCACCTGATCGAGATAGCTGGCCCGGCGCGGCTCGGTGGTCGCGATCGCCTCGCGCAGCGCCGTAATGATCTCGGGCGAGCGCAGCGCGAACTGCGCCAGTTCGTTCTTGCGCAGCGCAGGCGCAAGCTGGGCGGCCGCCGCATTGAGGTGAATGACGCGCCCGGCGCGGTCGAGCAGCACGGCCGGATCCGGCATGCCGGCCACGACCGCACTGACGGCCGCGGACTCGACCGGGCTGACCGCCCGGACATCATCTCGCGAGGCCGCCACATGATGCAGCCGCCACGGCACCAGCGCTGCGGCCGCGATGCAGATGAAAACGGCGACGGCACGCGGCAGCGAGAGATCGGCCAGCAGCACGAGCGCGCAAAGCGCGAGGCCGGCGGCCAGCAGAATGATGGCCGAATGCCGCAACCGGTCCGGCCACGGTGCGAAGAACGAGGAAGCGTGGGAATCGTCGATCGCCATGGCGCAGGCCGTCCTCCTCTACTGGCGAGGCGCCCACCGCGTCATCAGGCGCCCGTGTCTCCACGCTCGCGCACATAGACGGGGGCTTCACGCCTCGGCTCGGGATCGGCAGCAGACGCCAGTTGGCGCAGGCGCTTCGATCGCGCACCGATGATAATCTCCCGAAGCGTCAGCAAGATTACAGATATGACAAAGGGCCCGATATAATAGAGGACGCGGAACAGCAGCATGCCGGCGAGCAGTTCCTCCCGGTCCATCTGCCAGAGGCCGACCAGCATGGCGGCATCGAACACGCCGAGCCCGCCCGGGGAATGACTGGCAAAGCCCAGCAGGGTCGCGGAAACGAAGATCACCGCGACGACGACGAAGCCGATCTGGGGCTCGTCCGGCACCAGCATGTACATCGCCAGCGCGCAGAAGCCGAGATCGACGATGCCGATGGCGATCTGCAGCAGCGTCAGTGGGCCGCCCGGCAGCGTGACCGTCCACGGCCCACGGCCGACGCTGCGCGGCTGGGCCCAGACCCAGGTGACGTATCCGACCAGTCCGATGATGATGGCGAACGCCGCGATGCGGTTGAGCCAAGCCGGCAGTTGATCGATCGCGGCGGCGGCTTCCGGGTGGTAGGCGATGCCCAGTCCCAGGACCGCGGCATTGCCGAGCCAGAAGGTGAGCCCGGCGAGGAAGCAGATCTTGGCGACGTCGATCGCGTTCAGCCCCCAGGCCGAATAGATCCGGTAGCGCACCGCGCCGCCGGTGAAGACGCTTGCGCCGACATTGTGTCCGATCGAATAGGAGGTGAAGGCCGCCAGCGCGTTGACGCGATAGGGCACATGGGTCTGGCCGATGGCGCGGACCGCGAACCAGTCATAGAAGGTGAGCGTGAAATAGCCCGCCGCCACGAACAGCGCCGCCAGCGCGATCTGGCTCGGTTCGGTGCCCTTGATGGCGTCGATCACCTCGTTGGTGTCGATGCCGCGGAGCATGTGATAGAGCACGTAGCACGCAACGGCGATGACCGTGATGCTGATGACAACCCCGAGCTTATGCAGGACCTGTTTCTGGCGCAGAAACGACATTGCCCTGCGTATTGCTTCCAGCATCTACACCTCGAATTGCGCTTCTGCGACGACGGCAATGGCGCGAACCCCGCCGACGCTACGCTGCTCCCTGACCCCTCTGGTAGCGCGTTTTGAGCCGGAGTGGAATTCGCCTGACGACAATAAAACGCGCCCCTTCAACATATTAGGCGTGATCCATGACGGCACTAGCACGGTTTTCCTGAAATCCCGCCGCCCGACGGCGGTTCCGGACCATAGAAGGGACTGGTCAACAACCCGTGACAACGACAGCGGTAAAGTTGACCGGTGCATGAGGCAATCAGGCCGGCGGTGCCGTACGCGAGACCACCCAGTCCCGCAGCCATGATCCGACCGCACAACCACAGAGATAAAGACCGAACATGATCAGGCCGAGATCGAGCCAGTAGCCGAAACGGCCAGGCACAACGCGCGCGACCGCGGCTGCGACCAGCGCCGCGACCAGCGCCGCGAGCCACCACCGCCATTTCCGCGGCACACCGTCGCCGTGCTGAACCACGGATATCCAGCCCATGGCGAAGCCGAGCAGCACCGATCCCAACAGCCAGCCCCAGTAGAATGTGGTCAGATAGCCCATGCTCACTTCACCACGAAATCGATGCGGCGGTTCTGCGCCTTGCCCTGGTCGGTATCGTTGCCGGCGATCGGCTGCGTCGAACCATAGCCGACCGCGCTGAACCGGCTGGCCGGCAATCCCGCCTTGACCAGATAGTCGGCAACCGCCTGTGCCCGTTTCTCGGACAGCGCCTGGTTGGCCGCATCGTCGCCGTCGGTATCGGTGTGGCCGGCGATCTCGATATTGGCGGTCGGGCAGCGCAGTGCGGTTTCGATCAGGCGGTCGAGCAGGCCGGCGGAGTCGGCGACAATGTCGGCCTTGCCGGGCTCGAAGCGGATCCGCGCCTTGCCGAGCAGATCGGTGAACAGCTGCTGGCACACCGTTGCATCGACCGGCGCGGCGGGCGGCTTGACTGAAATTTCCGGCTTGAACTGCCAGCCCTGCGGAAAGTCCTTGCCGAGGCCGGCGCGGATCTGACTGGCGGCGGCCTCATAAAGCGCATCGCCCGACAGCTTCACTTCCCGGTCGGAGACGACGAGCGTGCCGGTCGACAGCCGCGACAGCGCGCCGAGCGCCGGCACCACCGCGGCGGCAAAGCCCGACGGCGCGCCGATGCTCGCCTTGAGATTGTCGACGACTTTTTCGCTGAAGAACCTGCGTCCCGCCGATGCCCCCAGCGCAGCGTGGGCATTATTGTCAGGCACGTTGCCGGTCAGCGTCAGCGTCAGCGCGACCGGGTCTTTATAGGCCTGGAAGATATAGGGCGGCGCCTTGACCTCGTTGGCTGCGACCGAAAAACCTTCGGGCAGATTTTTCAGCGCGGCGGCGATGGCTTCCCGGCCGCCGAGCTCGCGCGCCATGCCTGACAGGCTGACCTGGGTGTCCGAGAGCGTGATCTTGCCTTCCTTCAGCTTGCCGATCTGGTCGAGCAGCAACAGCGCGGCATTGTCGAAACGCGGCGGCGCGCCGCGCGACAGATCCATCCGGTCGACCACTTCGACGCCGCCGAGATTGGCGCGCGCCGCCTCCGTCAACCGGCTCTTGGTTGCCGGCAGCGGCGAACTTCCCGACAGCGTCACCCGGACTACATCGCGTTCGGCCGACCAGACGAACGGCTTGGCTTCGGGAACAAGCCGGGTTTCATCGTTCACCAGCCGCACCCCCGGCACCGTCTCCACCGACGCCACGGCGCTCTGCCGGCCGTCTTCCGAAAACGCATCGGCGGCCAGGGTCACGTCGCGGCCGGCGACCGAGATTCGCGTTTTATTGAGGACGGTATCCTTGAGCGCGGCGGCCGAACGCTGCGCCAGATCGGCTTCCAGCGGTTCTGTGCTCGTCCAGGCCGCGATCGCCCAAAAGATGACCAGAGGAATAACGCCCGGCCACCATTTGCTACTCCACTTGAAAAGTCCGCGCATTCGAGTTCCCGCAGGGTCCGGAAGGCAGAGAAAACAAACCCTTGCAGGGCTGTCAAACCCGAAATGTCGCAGGTCCGAAACGGTACTGTTATCGGTCCGGCTAACTGTTTGTTCAGCGGTCTGTCGCTAGTTTCGAACCGCAATACAACCGGGTAGACCCCCAACCACAAAATGAAACTGCTTCGCAACACCGTTATTCGTGCCGGGCTGGAAGCGCTGTACTTCTCCGGGGCGCATTACCTGCTGCGACCAATCTTCGCAGGTGTCGGCGTGATCTTCATGCTGCACCATGTCCGTCCCCGCCGCGACGGCGCGTTTCAGCCCAATCATCATCTCGAGGTCGAGCCGGAATTCCTGCGGGCGATGCTGGCGCATCTTCGCGCGCTCGACGTCGACATCGTCACCATGGATGAAGCCCATCAGCGACTCCAGGAGCGCAACTTTGCGCGGCGCTTCGCCTGCTTCACCCTCGATGACGGCTATCGCGACAACCGCGATCACGCTTTGCCGGTGATGCGCGAATTCGACGCGCCGATGACCGTCTACGTCACGAGCGATTTCGCCGAAGGCACCGGAAGGTTGTGGTGGGTCTCGCTCGAGAGGACAATCGCCAAAGCGTCGTCGATCGAAGTCCCGATCGGCGGCACAGCGACCCGCCTCGACACGTCGACGCCGGCGGCCAAGCAGGCCGCCTTCGACCGGCTGCACGGCTGGCTGCGTACGCTACCGGGCGAGCACGACATGCAGCGCGAAATCTCCGCGCTATGCACGCGTCACGAGGTGGACGAGACCCCGATCGCCCGCGAGTTCTGCATGTCCTGGGAAGAATTGAAGACGTTCGCGGACGATCCTCTGGTGACGATCGGCGCGCATACGATCACGCATTGCAATCTGGCGCGGCAGAGCGAAGACACCGCCGCGTTCGAACTGGCGACCAGCCGTGCGCGGATCGAAGCGGCATTGCAGCGGCCCGCACTGCATCTCGCCTATCCCTATGGCGACCGGATCGCGGCCGGCCGGCGCGAATTCGCCCTGGCGAAAGCGGTGGGATTCAAGACCGCGGTCACGACGCGGCCGGGCATGCTGTTCCCGGAAAGCGCCGACCACATGACCGCGCTGCAGCGGGTCTCGCTGAACGGCAACTACCAGGACGCACGCATCCTCCCGGTCCTGACATCGGGTGCCGCCACGGCGATGTGGAACGGGTTCAGGCGCGTTGACGCGGCGTAGTCTAAACTCGACAGCAGTCTCCTTTCTTCCCTTCTCCCCTTGTGGGAGAAGGAAGAAATCAGCTTCCTTGACTCGCACCGCTGCCACGCCCAAAACCTCCGGCAAAGCAATGGAGGAAACGCAATGTTCAAGGATCTGTTCTCGCTTCAGGGCCGCATCGCGCTGGTGACGGGCGGCTCGCGCGGCATCGGCAAGATGATCGCGGCCGGTTTTCTCGCGCAGGGCGCGGCGAAGGTTTACATCACCGCGCGCAAGGCGGGACCTTGCGAAGCCACCGCGAAAGAACTCACCGCCGCCTATGACGGCGAATGCATCGCGCTGCCGATCGATATCTCAACGGTCGAAGGCTGCGACAAGCTCGCTGGCGAAATCATCAAGCTGGAGCCAAAGCTCGACATCCTCGTTAACAATGCCGGCGCGGCATGGGGCGCGGAATTCGACGAATTCCCGGAGAACGGCTGGGACAAGGTCATGGATCTCAACGTCAAGTCGCTGTTCTTCCTGACCAAGGCGCTGGCGAAACCGCTGCGCGCGGCGGCCTCGCACGAACGGCCGGCCAAGGTCATCAACATCGCCTCCGTCGACGGCATCTTCGTCAACCCCGGGGAAACCTATTCCTACGCCGCAAGCAAAGCCGCCGTGATCCATCTGACGCGGCGCATGGCCACGAAACTGGTCAAGGACAATATCAATGTCACCGCGATCGCGCCGGGTGCGTTCAAGTCGGACATGAACCGGGCCGCGCGCGACCATTCGGACGAAGTCGCAAAGCGCATTCCGGCGAAGCGTATCGGTACCGACGAGGATATGGCGGGGGTGGCGATCTATCTCGCCTCACGCGCGGGCGATTACGTGGTCGGCAACACCATCGCAGTCGATGGCGGCGTGGTCTACGCAAATGCGGGGCTTGAGATCGCGGGGTAACGACGGCAACGGCAGTGTGCCCCCTCGCCCCGCCCTTGCGGGGAGAGGGTTGGGGTGAGGGGCTCTCACCGCGAGTTGTGTCTATCGATAGACCCGTACCCCCTCACCCGGATCGCAAGCGCGATCCGACCTCTCCCCGCAAGCGGGGCGAGGTTTAGACCTCTCACTTGTCACTCTTTCCCGTATTCGAAATCCGCCTTCGGCGCGTTGGGCAATTCGCGCTCCAGCGCCTCGCGATAGCGCAGGCAGCCGCGCAGGAATTTCGGCCAGGGTGGGACGGCCACATCTGGCGTGACGCGCTCGGGCAACAGCCCCCAGAGATCGGGGTGGTGCCAGCACAGGTCGTGACCGGTGCTGTCCCTGTGCGTGCGGATACCTGCCCTTAGACGCTTCACCTTCGCGACCAGCTGGTCGCGGTTCAGTGCTTCAAGATCGCTGTCGGGGTCCATGTTGACGGCTCCCCGATTTGCGGGGCGGTTCAGGTTTCGATCTTCACGTACTCGAAATCGCCGGGCTTGTTGTCGATGCCGACCTTCGGCGGCGAAATCCAGGAGGCGTACTGGCCGGCTTCGGTCACCGGCTTCATCAACGAGGCGATAAAGTCGCCATCCTGCGTTGAAGGCAACCATTCACTCTTGCGTTGGTTCCAGGTGGCGTCGTCGATCAGCACGCCGTCGGGCGTGGCGTTGATGTCCTTGAACTCGCCGATATTGCGGTGGAACGCGACGTTCGGCAGCGTCAGCTTGTACTGATAGCCGGCGGTCGAAATCACCTTGTTCCAGCGCAGCATGCCCTTGACGCAATCCTGCGTGTAGTCGTCGCGCAGGCGCATGTTGAGCGCGGTCAGCGCCGGCTCGTCGACCCGCTTGATCACGCCGTCGACCAGCTTCAACACCGGATAGGTGGCGTTCTTGAGCTGATGGTCGTCGTCGATCTGGGTTTCCTTGTAGCGGCCCTTGATGCCGGCGTTGAAGGCGTTCGCCGCGTTGGTCGAGACTTCCGAACCAAAGAGATCGAGCGACAGCGAATAGTGCAGGTTCAGCTTCTTCTGGATGGTCGGCAGGTCGATCACGCCGAGCGCGCGGACTTTTGCGATGTCGGTCGGATCGGTGATGCCGGCTTCCTTCATTGCCTCGCAGGTGCGCTGCACGACGCGGCTGATGCCGGTCTCGCCGACGAACATGTGATGGGCTTCTTCGGTCAGCATGAAGCGGCAGGTGCGCGACAGCGGATCGAAGCCGGACTGCGCCAGCGAGTGCAGCTGCATCTTGCCGTCGCGGTCGGTGAAGTAAGTGAACATGAAGAACGACAGCCAGTCCGGCGTCGCCTCATTGAAGGCGCCGAGCATGCGTGGGCTATCCGCATCGCCGGAGCGGCGGCGCAACAAGTCATCGGCTTCCTCGCGGCCGTCGCGGCCGAAATATTTCTGCAGCAGATAGACCATCGCCCAGAGATGGCGGCCTTCCTCGACATTGACCTGGAACAGGTTGCGCAGGTCGTAGAGCGACGGCGCGGTCTTGCCGAGATGGCGCTGCTGCTCGACGGAAGCGGGCTCGGTGTCGCCCTGGATCACGATCAGGCGGCGCAGCGTGGCGCGGTGCTCGCCGGGGACTTCCTGCCAAGCCGGCTTGCCGTAGTTCTCGCCGAACGGAATGACGCGGTTCTCTTCCTGCGGCGCCAGCAAGATGCCCCAACGATATTCCGGCATCTTGACGTAGTCGAACTTGGCCCAGCCGCGCGGATCGACCGAATAGGCGGTGCGCAGGTAAACCAGCGACTGCTGAAAGCCTTCCGGCCCCATGTCGCCCCACCAGTCCATGTAACCGGGATGCCAGCCTTCCAGGGCTTTGAGCACCTGGCGGTCTTCGCTGAGATTGACGTTGTTGGGAATCTTGGTCGAATAGTCGACGTTCATGTAATTCATCGCCGTACTCCTTTATGGCTCTCGTGTCCCGGGACGCGATGCGAGGCGAAACGATGCGCCGCAGATCTGGGACCTGTTAAGGTTCTGCGGGCCGCGCCACCTGCGCCGCACGGCGCCCGGGACACGAAATCAAACCCGCGTCATGTCGAATTGCGCCTTCTGACCGGTGCCGTAGCGGCGCAGCGCGCCGTCTTCGCCGACCGCATTGGGGCGCTGGAAGATCCAGTTCTGCCACGCCGTGAGGCGCGAGAAGATTTTCGATTCCATGGTCTCGGGACCGACGAAGCGCAAATTCGCTTCCATGCCGGTGAGACCGTCGGGCGAGAATGACGTGCGTTCCTCCAGGAACACGCGCACTTCGTCGTCCCAGTCGATGTCGTCAAGCGCGAAGGTGACGAGGCCGAGCTCTTCTGCCTCTTCCGCATCGAGCGCCTTGCCGATGGCTCCTTGCGCGCGCTCCAGATCGGACGGATCGGCCTGGAAGCGCGATTGCAGGCGCGTCAAGCCGTGGCTCATCGGATAGGGACCGAAATTCATCGAGGTCAACTGGATCGCGGGAGGCTGGCGATTGTCGCCCTGCCGCGAGCCGATCAGCATGTAGGAGCGGTCGGCGGCGAACACGAGTTCGGCGAGCGTACCGGCAAAGCAGGAGCCGGGCTCGACCAGCGTCACCAGCGTGCGCGAGGTGACGTCGATGCGCTTCAGCACCCGCTTCCAGTAATGCCTGATCTCGTTGACCAGCCAGTGCGCCTTGTTGGCGTCAAGGAAGGCGTCGCAGGCGACGATATTGGCGGGATCGCCGTGGCTCTTGAACACCAGCATCGCGATTTCGAGTTCGTTGATGCGCAAATGCAGGATCGCGTCATCAAGCTCGCGCGCCACCTGCAGCGGCCAGAACGAAGCGCCCTGCCCGATCAGGCCGTCGATATCGGCGGAAGGAGCCGCTTCCGGTGCCTTGATCGAGATGGTCGCGATCCGTGCGGGGCGGTCGATGTCGACGCTGACGAAGCCGTAGCGGATGCCGGCCTCGTCGATGGTGCGGTTGAGCGGCGCAAGCGTGATGCCCTTGCCGGTGCCGTTGCGCTTCGAGGCGGCGGCGAGTTCCTTGGCGCGCTCGGCGACCTTGGCCTCTAACTTGCTGTTCGGCGCGATCTCGTCGACGAGGCGCCATGCGACGGCGCGCTTGCCCTTGATGCCTTCCTCGATGGTGCAGAAGAAGTCGGCATGGTCGCGGCGCACCTTGCGCTTGTCGACGACGCGCGTCAGGCCGCCGGTGCCCGGCAGCACCGCGAGCAGCGGCACTTCCGGAAGCGCCACGGCGGCAGCGCCATCGTCGGCCATGATGATGTGGTCGGTCGCCAGCGCCAGCTCATAGCCGCCGCCGGCCGCGGTGCCGTTGACGACGGTGATGAAGCGCTGGCCGGAATTCTCCGATGAATCTTCCAGGCCGTTGCGAGTCTCGTTGGTGAATTTGCAGAAATTGACTTTGTGGGCGTGGGTCGCGCCGGCCAGCATGCGGATGTTGGCACCGGCGCAGAACACGCGGTTCTTGCCGGAGCGCATCACCACGACCTTCACATCGGGATGCTCGAAGCGCAGCCGCTGCGCGGCGTCGGCCAGCTCGATGTCGACACCGAGATCGTAGGAATTCAGCTTGAGCTGATAGCCTTCGAACAGCCCGGCATTCTCGTCGACGTCCATGGTGAGCGTCGCGACATCGCCCTCGACCGCCAGCTTCCAGTGGCGATAGCGCGACGGTTCGGTTTGAAAATCGATGTATTTCGCGCCGCCTGCGAGGACGCGATCTTCACCGGCCATGAGCCACCCTCTGTCGTTTTCTCAGGATTTGCTTGGTTCGTTAGATGCACAATAATTCATGTTTTTGATTGAGTCTAGCCTAAAACGCCAGAACATGCATTTTGTTTCATGTTCGGCCCGTGGCGGCAAAAGTCACCCAATCGGCCTTGGCGAGCTGTGGTCGTTCCAGTTTGGCCTTGATGAGGGCCGCCAGGGCCGCGGCCGGAAAGCAATCGGCAAAACCGTCGCCGCCGGCATGGCGCAGGCCCAGCGCCTCGAGTTCGACGAGCGCCTCCCCCAGCATCCGCGCTGCGACATGCGGCTTCTGCATGCGCAGCCGCAGATTCGCGGTTGCGATCAGGATGCAGGCGCGCAGCAGGATCCGCTCGCGGCCGCCCTGCGGCGCAGCCGCCCACACCGCTTCCAGGATTTCCTGCGCCTCCCAGAAATAGCCGCGATCATTGAGCGCGATGCCGTAACGCAGCGCCGGGTGCCGTGCCGGCACGTAGCCGCGAAAGCGCGGCGGCACCAGCGCTGCGATTTGCCTCAGCGTTTCGTAGTCGGCGTTCGCAGCACCGGGGTCGCCTGGCACATAGGCCCAGCGCGGCAGCGGAAGATTACCTGCGCCTGAGGGTGGGGCGGTCATCGGGGCGCGGCCCCGGAAGATGCAAAAGCGTTACGCGGCCCGCCCCTGCGAACCGTTTTCGACCTGCAACACCGCCTTTGCGAAATCCAAAATCGCATCGAGCGTCGCCTCCGGTGCTTCGCGATGCGGCTGATGTCCCGCGCCCGGGATCACAGTCACATCGACCGGACAGTAGCATTCTTCCGTAGCGATCTCGACCTGACGCATGGTTCCGTACTGGTCGTCGACACCTTGCAGGATCGCCACGGGTACGCGGATATAGGCGAGGTATTCCGAAATATCCCAGTTGCGAAAATCCGGATCGAGCCAGGCGCCATTCCAGCCATAGAAGGCGTTGTCGACGTTCCTGTGCCAGCGCGACAGCTTCCCCTTCAAGTTCGTGGTCTCGTAGGTGTTGCGGATCTCGGCGATCGAGGCGACCGAAATATCCTCGACGATGAAATGCGGCGCGATCAGCGCCAGCCCCTGCACGCGGTGATCCTGATGCGAGCCGGTATAGATCGTCGCGATCGAGGCGCCGTCGGAATGGCCGAGCAGAAGGCCGCGCCGAAAACCGATCTTGTCGAGCAGCTTCGGCAGCACGTCGAGCGCCTCGACATGCATATAGTCGAGCGGACGCGGCAGTTTTGCCGGCGTCGATGCGCCATAGCCCGCGCGCGAATAGGCGAACACGCCGGCGCCGGTGGCGGCTTGCAGCTTGTCCGGGAAATCGCCCCACAGCCCGGCCGAGCCGAGGCCCTCATGCAGCATCACAATCGTTGGCGCGCTCTCGGGCGAAGGCCCGATCATGCGGTATTCGAGATGGGAAGCGCCGATCGTGAGGAAGCCCGAGGGGGTAAGGGTTGTCATGTCCTGATCTTGCTCCGTCATTCCGGACGGATCGCGAAGCGAGTCGATCCGGAATCTCGAGATTCTCGTGGTGTGCAATTGCACATCGTAGTTCGTGCTTTCGCGCGCCCCGGAATGACGACGTTAATTATGTTCGCGCAACTTGAACCGCTGAATCTTACCCGTCGCTGTCTTCGGCAGACTGTCCACCACGTCGATCCATCGCGGATATTTCCACGCACCGATCTTCTGCTTGACGTGCTCCTTCAGCACTTCGTGCAGATCATCGGTTTTGGCGCCGGCACGCAATACGACAAAGGCTTTAGGCTTCAACAATCCTTCAGGATCGGATTCGGGCACAACGGCGGCTTCCAGTACCGCCGGATGGGTGATCAGCGCGCTCTCGACCTCGAACGGGGATACCCAGATGCCGGAGACCTTGAACATGTCGTCGGAGCGGCCGCAGAAAGTGTAACGGCCGTCGGCGTCGCGAATGTACTTGTCGCCGGTGCGGGTCCAGTGACCTTCGAAGGTCGAGCGGCTCTTGGCGCGCTGATTCCAGTAGCCCTCGCCGGCCGAGGGCGCATCGACCAGGAGTTCGCCGACTTCGCCGTCAGGTACCTCAGTGCCTGCTTCATTGACCAGCCGCACCTTGTAGCCGGGCACGGGACGCCCCGATGAGCCGTATTTGATATCGCCGGGCGCGTTGGACAGGAAGATGTGCAAGAGTTCGGTCGAGCCGACGCCGTCGAGAATGTCGACGCCGAAACGCGCATTCCAGGCATTGCCGACCGACTCCGGCAGCGCTTCGCCGGCCGAGGTGCAGACGCGCAGGCGCGTGCCGGCGCGGACATCCTTCACCGTCTCGTCGTTGAGCATCGCGGCGAACAGCGTCGGCACGCCATAGAAGATCGTCGGGTTATATTTATTCATCAGCGCGAACATCGCGGCCGGCGTCGGCCGGTCCGTATGCAACACCGTGGAGGCGCCGACCGACATCGGAAACGTCAGCGCATTGCCGAGGCCATAGGCGAAGAACAGTTTTGCCGCCGAAAGGCAGACGTCGTTCTCGCGAATGCCGAGCACCTGGCTGGCATAGGTATCGGCAGTCGCGGCGAGATTGGCGTGCAGGTGCCGCACGCCCTTCGGCATGCCGGTCGAGCCCGACGAATAGAGCCAGAACGCGGGCTCGTCGGGATGCGTCGCGGCGGTCGCGAACGTATCGCTCTCGCGCGCCAGTTCATCGGACAGTTTCTTGTGGCCGTGGGCGTCCTTGCCCGACACAACGATGTGCTCGAGATCGGGCATCCGAGCCACAATGTCGTTGACGACCGGCAGCAGCGCTTCGGAGACGAACAGCACGCGCGCGCGGCAATCCCCGAGAATGTAGGCGTACTGCTCCGAGGTCAGCAGCGTGTTCAGCGGCACCGGCACGATTCCGGCGCGGATCGCGCCGAGGAATACGCAGGGGAAGTCTACCGTATCCAGCATGATCATCGCCACACGCTCTTCGCGGCGGAGGCCGAGCCGGCGCAGCATGTTGGCGACGCGGCGGGTCTGCCGCTGCAGATCGCCATAGGTGAGTTCGGTGACGGTGTCGGTGAAGGCGAGCTTTGCCCCGCGCCCCTCCTCGACATTGCGGTCGAGCAGCCAGGTCACCGCATTGTACGAACCGGACGTGCCGCTCACGACGCTTCTCCCCTCAGTTTTTAAGAATTATAATTCATACAAAGACACCGGCTGCGCTTGCTGTCAATCCTCATCGGCATTATGTTTCCGAAATCCGTTCAACCGCAGGTAAAGCCGAACGAGGAAATGACCGAGGCCAGCGACCCCGAATCCGGCTTTCTCGAGCAGCTCGGCCAGCGTGTGCGCACCATGCGCGCCCTTCGCGGCATGTCGCGCAAAGTGCTCGCCAAGGTTTCCGGAATTTCCGAGCGCTACATCGCGCAGCTCGAAAGCGGCAAGGGCAATGTTTCGATCGTGCTGCTCAGGCGCGTGTCCAACGCGATGGGCGCGCATCTCGAAGACATGATTCCTTCCGCCGAGCCCGCGCCGGATTGGGCTGTTATTCGCGATCTCCTCCGCAAGGCGACCCCGGCGCAGATCGCGCAGGCCAAGGATGCGCTGGCCGGCGGCGGCATCGCGGCGCAGCGGCGGATCAGCTTTGCCGGCATCGCCCTGATCGGGCTGCGAGGCGCCGGCAAATCCACCCTCGGCAGGATGCTGGCGAAGAAGATCGGCTGGAAATTCGTCGAGCTCAACAAGGAGGTCGAGGCGCAGAACGGCTTGTCCGTCGCCGAGATCATCGCGCTCTACGGCCAGGAAGGCTTTCGCCGCATGGAGCAGGCGGCGCTGTCGCAATTGCTCGCGCGAAAAGAGCTGATGGTGCTGGCGACCGGCGGCGGCATCGTCTCCGAGCCCTTGACCTTCGACCTGATCCTGTCGTCGTTCTACACCATCTGGCTCAAGGCCGAGCCGGAAGAGCACATGGCCCGCGTCCGCGGCCAGGGCGATCTACGCCCGATGGCGGATGATCGCTCCGCCATGGCGGAATTGCGCAACATCCTGATCAGCCGCGAGCCGCTCTATGCGCGCGCTTCGGCGGTGGTCGATACCGCAGGCCTTTCCGTCGATGCGGCGGCGACGCGGCTCAGCGATGCGGTGGCGCCGGTGCTGCACGACAAGCACGCGTTCGGGCTGCGCAGCGCGGTCTCCTGATCTTTATCTCGCGAAAGTGCAAGCCGCAGCGGCCTGATTTCCGGGCGCGCGGCGGCTCGACGGTTGCAATCCGAACCGGGCGCCACCATTAACCAGCATACAAGTTCCATGCGAGTAATGGCTACAACACACCCTGAAGGAGTGTTACTAAAGCGTTAATCGCATGGAGGACAAATCGTGCTGGAGCGCCGCCAACACCCGAGAGGCCGCGTCTATTACGGCGGAATGATCGCGTTCAACGCGCGTAATTCGACGCTCGACTGCATCGTGCGCAATTTCAGCCAGGGCGGCGCCAAGATCGAGTTCGAGAACTCGGCCATCCTGCCCGACCGGATCGATTTCGAAGTCGTGCGCCGAGGGCTTTCCTGTGTGGCCCGCCCCGTCTGGCGCGATCACAACACGGCCGGCCTGATGTTCTGCGGCGAGCACGACATGAGCAGCATCGTTCCCTTGGAATGGGCACGCAAGCTCCGCGCCAGCGAGCGATCCAACCGGCGGCTGAAGTCGCGGCTCAAACAGCTTCTGAACGAGTTCTAGGGTCGATGAGCAGCGTTGAAGGCGAAGACGCCCTCCTCGCTTCGGCCAAGCCGCCGAAAGTCCGGCGGCGCCGGCTGCGCGCGATATTGCTGGCGTTGGTGACGCAGTACGCGATCATCGCGACGGTTGTCGGCCTGTCGCTCGCGGCGATGCTGCGCTACCTGGTGACACCGCAAATCGTCGCCAAGTTTGAAGCGATCGAAGCCGCGCTCAAGCGCTTGCCGCCTTAGGGCTCAGCCGTGATACTGAGTGCGCATGAAACTGCTTTTCCTCCATGGCGCGCCGGCGGGCTGAACGTTAGAGCGCAGGTCGAACAGCATGTTCGCCTGGTCGCGCCATCCCAAGGCGCCAACCCCGTCATTGCGAGGAGCAACGCGACGAAGCAATCCATGCCACAGCAAGCGGTGAAATGGATTGCTTCGCTTCGCTCGCAATGACGACGCCCTAACCGAGCTTCGCAAAGGCAGGAGCATGCTCGATGACTCCCCTGTCTGCCGGAAACTCGTTTCCGCCAAGCGGAAGCGCCATCAGATGCGGCCCGGCATAGGGCGAGATGAAACCGCTCGCCTTGCCGGCATCGAAGCCGAAGCGCCGATAGAAGGCGGGATCGCCGAGCACGAAAATGCCGAGCCAGCCGGCGGCCTCGCTGCGGGCGATACCCTGGCGGATCAGCCGGCTGGCAAAACCTGTCTGACGGTATTCGGGTAGCACCGCGACGGGTGCAAGCGCCAGCGCGGGAAATGGTGCTTTCATCCTGGAGAACAGGATGTGGCCAGCGACCGTTCCGTCATCGACGGCAACCAGCGAGAAAATCGCATCGCCGGCCGCGCGAAGATCGTCGACCAGTTGCGCTTCGTCCGGCTGGCCGAACGCCACTTCCTGGACGATCCGGATCGCCGCAATGTCCTCGTGCGTTTCAGACCGGACGATCATCGCATCACACCAGCATCGATTTGACCGACGCCACCGTCTCCTGCAACCGCGGCAGGAAGTGTTCGACCATTTCGGCTGACGATACGCGATCGACATGCGCGCCCATGTTGATGGCGGCGACGATGGCGCCGTCGTAACGGCGGACCGGCACCGAGATCGAACGGAAGCCCGGCTCGGCCTCGCGATCGACCAGTGAATAGCCTGCCGCGCGATCTCCGGTGATCGTCTTCAGCAGCAGTTTCTTGTCGGTGACGGTGAACGGCGTCAGCGGCGCGAGGTCCATCGCGCCGAGCGCTTTCGCAAGTTCATCATCTGAAAGCCGCGACAGCAGCACACGGCCGACCGAGGTGCAGAACGCCGGCAGGCGGTAGCCGATGTCGATACCGGCGGAAAATATCCGCGTCGGGCTGGCGCGCGCGATGAAGACGACGTCATTGCCGTCGAGGATCGCCATCGACGAAATTTCCTGCGCCTCGCTCGACAATCGATCCAGCGCCGGCTGCAGCACGGAGACGACGTGGTTGGAAGCGAGATAGCTCGAGGCCAGCACCAGCACGCGCGGCATCAGGCGGAACAGCTTGCCGTCAGTTGTGACGAAGCCGGCGCGCTCCAGCGTGAACAGGATGCGCCGCGCGGTGGCCCGTGGCAGGTCGGCCGCCTTGGCGAGGTCGCTCAGCGTCATCGGCTGCCCGCTGCCGCCGAACACCTCCAGCACGCGCAGGCCGCGGTCGAGGCTTTCGATGAAATCGGTGGCGCCGCGGTTGTCTGCATCGCCGGCGCGCTTAAGCTTCGGCATTGCTGCCTCCATAATCCGCTTGCCTAATGCATAGCCTACGTTAAAATCGCACAAAAGTTCAATAGGCGAACAAATCTAATTTGCGGAGACCTCGCCATGATGAGCCAGGAAGCGAACGACCTGATTACCCGCACCGGCCGCAAGGATCCCTGCGGCAAGCTGATGCGGATGTACTGGCAGCCGGCCGCACTGGTCGACGAGCTGGAGGGATCGCGGCCGGTTCGCCCCGTAAAGCTGCTCGGCGAAAACCTGGTGCTGTTTCGCGACGAAGCAGGACGCTACGGCCTGATCGATCGCCACTGTGCGCATCGCGGCGCCGACCTCGCCTTCGGGCGACTTGAGAATGGTGGCTTGCGCTGCGCCTTCCATGGCTGGCTGTTCGATGTAAGTGGCCAATGCCTGGAGACGCCTGCCGAGCCGAGAGACTCAAAACTGTGCCAGGGCATCAGGCAGCGCGCCTATCCCGTGGTCGAGAAGAGCGGCATCCTCTGGGCCTATCTCGGCGAAGGCGAGCCACCGGCGTTTCCGGAGATCGACTGCTTCGTCGCGCCCGACAGTCATACCTTTGCGTTCAAGGGCCACATCAATTGCAACTGGCTGCAGGCGCTGGAAGTCGGCATCGATCCGGCGCACGCCTCCTTCCTGCACCGCTTCTTCGAGGATGAGGATACGTCCACGGCCTACGGCAAGCAGTTCCGCGGCGCCTCCGCCGGCAGCGATATGCCGATGACGAAGATTTTGCGCGAGTACGACAACCCGATCATCAATGTCGAGCACACCGAATATGGCCTGCGCCTGATCGCACTGCGCGAGCTGGATGAAGAGCGCACGCATGTGCGCGTCACCAACCAGCTCTTTCCGCACGGCTTCGTCATTCCGATGAGTCAGGAGATGACGATCACGCAGTGGCATGTGCCGATCGATGACGAGAACTGCTACTGGTACGCGATCTTCACCTCCTACACGACGCCGGTCGACAGGAAGAAGATGCGCGACCAGCGCCTCGAACTCTACGAACTGCCGGACTACAAATCGCGCAAGAACAAGAGCAACGATTACGGCTTCGATCCGCACGAACAGGCGACCGCGACCTATACCGGCATGGGCAACGACATCAACGTCCACGACCAGTGGGCGGTGGAATCGATGGGCCCGATCCAGGACCGCACCAACGAGCATCTCGGCCAGTCCGACAAGGCGATCGTGCAGTATCGCCGCCTGCTGCGGCAGGAGATCGAGAAGGTTGGCGGCGGCGAAAAGCCGATGCTGTTCCTGGATGCCGCGCATGCGCGGAGCATCCAGGGGCCGGCGACGATGGACGGCATCGGGCCAACCCAAGGCTGGGAGCTTTACTGGATGGAAGTCGACGTCAAGCGCCGCCGCAGCGCGCCTTGGGCCGCGCCGGTGCCGCGCGAGATCGCCGGCAAGGTACCGCACCTGACGGCGGCGGAGTGATGTCCTCTCCGCGTCATTGCGAGCGCAGCGAAGCAATCCATCGCGCCGCGCGTCGAGATGTGGATTGCTTCGCTGCGCTCGCAATGACGACCGAGATACCTCAATTCCAATTCAGACTCGCGGGAGTGACGCGTTGAGTTTCGTCGAACGTCACGGACTGTGGTCGAAAGATCAGCAAGACGCGGCCAGCCGTCTGCGCAGAAGCGTCGCGGAGAAAAACCTCGAAGTCATCCGGCTCTCATTCCCCGACCAGCACGGAATCCTCCGCGGCAAGACGCTGATCGCGAGCGAGGCGATTGCCTCGCTGGAAAGCGGCTGTTCCATCACCACGACGATGCTCGCCAAGGACACCTCGCACAAGACGGTGTTTCCGGTGTTCACATCAGGCGGCGGATTCGGCATGAAGGAGATGGAAGGCGCCGCCGACGTCTTGATGGTGGCTGACCCGACCACGTTTCGCGTGCTGCCGTGGGCGCCGACCACCGGCTGGCTATTGTGCGATCTCTATTTCAACGACGGCCGTCCGGTGCCGTTCGCCACACGCCATCTCTATCGAAAGGTGATCGATCAACTTGGGCAACGCGGCTACGATTTCGTGGCCGGCCTCGAAGTCGAATTCCATCTCTTCAAGCTCGACGACGCGCACATGGCGCCGGAGGATGCCGGCCAGCCGGGGCGGCCGCCATCCGTCAGCCTGCTGTCGCACGGCTACCAGTATCTCACCGAACAGCGTTACGACCAGATGGAGCCGGCGCTGGAAATCATCCGCCGCGACGTACTGGCGCTCGGGCTTCCCTTGCGATCGGTCGAGGTCGAGTTCGGGCCGAGCCAGTGCGAATTTACCTTCCAGCCGACCAAAGGCCTCGTGCCCGCCGACAACATGGTGCTGTTCCGCTCGGCCGTAAAGCAGATCGCGCGCCGCCACGGCTATCACGCGACGTTTATGTGCCGGCCGAAACTGCCGAACGTGTTCGCCTCCGGCTGGCATCTCCACCAATCGCTGGTGTCACGCGGAAGCGGCGAGAACGCGTTCATGGCGAGCGACAAGGGTGAAGCGCTGAGCCCGTTCGCAAAACACTATCTCGCGGGGCTGCTGGAGCACGCCCGCGCCTCCACCGTGTTCACGACGCCGACCATCAACGGCTACAAGCGCTACCGCTCCTATTCGCTGGCGCCGGATCGCGCGATCTGGGGCCGCGATAACAGAGGCGTCATGATCCGCGTGCTCGGCGGCCCCGGCGATGCCGCGACGCGGCTGGAGAACCGCATCGGCGAGCCTGCGGCGAACCCCTATCTCTATATGGCTTCGCAGATTCTCTCCGGCCTCGACGGCGTCGACCGCAAGCTCGATCCGGGTGCGTCGGCGGACACGCCGTACGAGACCAAGGCGGCGCTATTGCCGAAGAGTCTTCGTGAGGCGGTGTTTGCGCTGCAGGACGATCCGTTCTTCCGGCAGGCACTGGGCGCGGAGTTCGTGGATTATTACGTCCACATCAAGAACGCCGAGATCGAGCGGTTTCAGGCCGAAGTGTCGGACTGGGAGCACCGCGAATATTTCGAGATGTTCTGAGATCAGGTCCAGCTCCAGCCGGCCGACAGCAGGATCGCCGCGGTCAGCGTCACGGTGCTGAGAAGTGTGCTTGCGATCAGCATCGTGCCGATCTGGGCCGATGCCACGCCATAACGAACCGCAAACAGGACGCCGAACGCGCCTGACGGCACCGCCATCAGCATGACCGCGACACGCGTCTCCGCGCCGTCGAGCAACGGCAGCGCCAGGAGCACGGTCAGCAGCGGCTGAAGCACGTTCTTCACCGCGACCGTCAACCCGACATTGGCAGACAGCTTGACCGGTTGCGCTGACAGCACCAGGCCGGTGAGAAACAACGCCGTTCCTGATGCACCCTGCCCGACCAGGGTCAGCGTGCTGTCGAGCAGGGGTGGTATCGGAAATCCCGCGAGCGAGCACAACAGGCCGAACACCGGTGCGATCACGATCGGCTTGAACAGCGCCCTCTTCATGACCGTGGCAGCGCTCGCTCCTTTCCCATCAGCGGATTCCAATATCAGGAGCGAAAGTGGCGTCACGACAATGGCCGCCACCGCCACGGCCACGGCGACCGAGATCGAGGCCGATTGGGAAAACAGTGCTGCGACGATCGGCAGTCCCGCCGAACCGACATTCGGTCCGGACGAGGTCAGCGCAATGAGAGCGCTTTCGCGCCGGTCACCGCCGAACCAGCGTGATTGCACGATATAAGTAGCGCCGTATGCAATCAGCATCGCCGCCAGCAACACCAAGGCAAGCTCCGCCTGATCGATCATGGCACTGCGGGAGGCCTGCGCCATCGCCGTGAACAGCGCTGCCGGCAGCGCGTAGTCCATGACCAATGCATTGAGCGAGCCCGTGTTATGGCTGTCGAATTCCTTCGTTTTTCCGGCCGAATAGCCGAGCGCCATCACAAGGAACACGGGCGCCAGCGATGCCAATATGGTCATGGTCTCGGTCATGGCTTGCTCCCGTTTGAGGTATGGGCGTTCGAAAGGCGTGACGTGTCTTCAGCTCTTGACCCTCGGCCGGGACCGCAAGCAGCGGCCCCGGCCTTTCGCGATTTCCACCGTTCGTCAGGCAGCGACGCTGGTTGCTTTCGTGCTCTCGCCAACCGGCATGCCGGGGTAGAAGCTCGCAAGCCAATGTACGATTGCGTGACGCGCAACCGCCGAGTTTCCGAGCTGGCAATGCTGCTCCGCTCCTTCGCGCGCGGTGAATATCCGCGTCGTCACCGACCGGGCGCAAACGAGTTCGCGCATGGTCCGATGGACCCAGCCGACGTCGAACAGATGATCCTGCTCGCCCTCCGTAAGCAGGATATCCTGCTTGACGTTGTGCAGGATTCCGTCGAGCGAGTGCTTCGCGATCTCGTTAAGGAAATCGTATGGCGTCCTGGTGCCGGTGATGTGCATTCCCTGGACAACGCACCATTCGAATACGGAGCTCGGCACGCGTTCCTCGGCCACGACGGCCTCGGTCCCCTTGCGGTCGCCGGCCTTGAACAGCGAGATCAACTGCTGTGCCTTGCCGGGTCGCATTTGCTTGAGCGTCATATCGAGACCCGAATACGACGTGGGCATCGAGATGATATGCTTGATCCGGGGTTCGAACGCGGCCGCGCGGATCGACATGTAGCCACCGCAGGAGGCCCCCAGCCAATCGACCGCATCGAGCCCGAAGTAATCGATCGCCGCCTTGGCCGGCTTCTCCCACGCGTGATCAAGGTAGATCCCCTGACGCAGGGCGCCGCCCTGGCCGGGCCCGTCGAAGGCGATGACGGTAATTCCAATCTCGGTCAGCGGGAGAAGAAAGGTGTAGAACTCCTCGACGAACGAATCGTATCCGCCGGTGAAGATCAGCGTGCTGCGCTCCTTGCCTCTTGCCTGCAGCCTGAAGCCCGGTAGATGTCCGCCGGGATATGGAATGGCGATGCGTTCATATCCGGCGACACCCTTCATTCCGAGAGCCCAGTTTCGCGCAAAGTCGTCGTAGAGCCCGTTGCGTACGTCGCCGGCCGGCAAATAGAACTCGGCGCCGTGATAGTAGGAGGCAGCGTCCAGATGTCGCTTCTCGGCTTCCGCTTTCTTGGCGACCTCAAGCCAAACCGTGTACCAGGAATCGTAATCCTTGATGCGCGGCGCGATGGCGCCGAGCTCCTTGAGGCGCGCTGGTGACTTGCCGTCAAGCAGCGGCCGGTTGAACGTGTAGTTCATTCCCAGGTCGGGCAACATATGGATGAAGGGCATTGTGTTCGCTCCGTTGAATGGATTTAGTCGCGCGCCGAACAATTGACCCAAGCCGGTGTTGATGCCATATCAATCTCGGCACCATTCCATTGCCGTAAATGCAACGGCTGCGGAGAGGGCAATCCGATGGATTTCACGGCCCTTCGCTATTTCAGCGCCACCGCCCACGCCCAATCGATCCGTGCCGCATCCGACCGACTGCATGTCTCGCCGTCGGCAATCAGCCGCCAGATCGCCAAGCTCGAACACGAATTGCGTGCGCCGATCTTCGACCGGCGCGCGCAGGGCATGAAGCTGACAGCGGCAGGTGAAATCCTGCTGTCGAAGATCGACGGCGTGATGCGCGAATTCTCGCGCGTGAAATCGCACATCGCGGCGCTGCAGGACCTGCAGGCGGGCAACGTCGACGTCTATTGCTTCCAGACCGCGATCGAGAGTTTCGTCGCACCGGTGCTCAACCGCTTCAACACGCAATATCCCGACGTGACCTTCAACATCAGGATGAGCAGCACCGATGAAGCAATTGAGGCGCTGATCGCGGGCGCGGCGGAGATCGGCCTCGTTCTCAACGCCCCTGCGCGCGACGCCATCACGCGGCTCGAAGTCTTCCGCGACAAGATGGTCGCAGCGTTTTCACCCGCGCATCCCCTTGCCGGACGCAAGGTGATATCGCTGGCGGAGCTCAAGGAGTTTCCGTTCGCGCTGACCGAGCCATCATTCGGCCTCCGCCAGCAGATGGACAGGGTGTTCGCCAGACACGGATTCGTGCCGAAGCCGTTTTGTGTCACTAACTCGCTCGCGCTGGTGAAGGAAGTGGCCGCCATCGGCAGACCATGCACGCTCCTGCCGCGCTTCGCCGTCGAGCGGGAGCTGGCCGGCGGATCGCTCAAAACCGTGCCGGTGCGCGAGTTTGCGTCGGAATCCCTGGTCTTCTGCATCTGCTCACGCAGCGACCGGTCACTGTCGCCGGCGGCCAAGGTGTTCATGGACACGGTAGTTGATTACTGCCGCCGATATCGCCGTTGAGATATCCTCGGCCGGTCAGTCACCGGACCTGACCAATCACTGGGGAAATGCGCTGCCGGCAAGCCGCCCTTGTCCGGCCGCCAGAGGGCGAGAGCGCCATGCTCAACCGCCGCAAGTTCCTGCAGCTCGGCGCGGCCGCGATCGCGGCTTCCGCAAGTCCTGCGCTCGCGACAGCCGCCTATCCGGCCCGGCCCGTGTATCTGATCGTCGGTTTCTCGGCCGGCGGCAATACCGACATTGTAGCGCGCATCCTCGCGCAATGGCTCGGGCAACAATTCGGCCAGCCCTTCGTCGTCGAGAACCGCACGGGGGCGGCGACCAACATCGCCACCGAACAGGTGATACGCGCGCTTCCCGACGGCTATACTTTGCTCGTCGCTTCGGCAGCGAACGCCATCAACGCAACGCTGTTCCGCAATCTCAAATTCAACTTCATCCGCGACACCGAGCCCGTCGCAGCCATCGCCGGCGCACCGCTGGTAATGTGCGTCAATCCTTCATTTCCTCCGACGTCCGTCCCGTCATTCATCGAATACGCCAAATCGAATCCAGACCGACTGAACTTCGGTTCGAGCGGACTGGGCAGCCCTCCGCATGTCGCAACCGAGTTGTTCAAGAGGATGGCCGGCATCGTCATGCAGCACGTTCCCTATCGCGGCGATGCGGAGGCGATCAGCGACCTGGTCGGCGGACGCGTGCATGTCTACTTTGCCACTCTCCCCGGCTCGATCGGATTCATTCGCACCCGAGCGCTGCGCGCGCTCGCGGTGACGGCAACGGAGCGCTCGCCGGCACTGCCCGAAGTCGCAGCCTTGGCTGAATTCCTGCCCGGCTACGACGCCACCATCTGGAATGGCATCAGCGCGCCGAAAGGCACGCCGGAGCCGATCGTCGCGGCACTCAACCGCTCCATCAACGAAGGGCTTACCGACCCGAAACTGCGCGCACGCCTCGCAGAGCTCGGGGCGAAGGCACGGCCGGGAACGCCTGGAGACTATGCAAGATTGGTCGCAGACGAAACCGACAAATGGGGCGCGATCGTCAGATCGACTGGCTCATATATCGAATAAGCGCATGCTGACAGGCTGAGGCAACGGAGCGTAGCGAGGGGAATTGCCGCTAGAGACTTGCCAGGTGGGACGCCACAGCTTTCTCGTCCCATTCCAGGCCGACCCCATGCACATCGGGAATCTGCAACATGCCATCCTTGATCTCATAGGGATTAAGGAGGATCGGATCAGCCCAATCCTGCCACTCCAGCCAATGCGCGGTTTCCGTCGCCCGCATGACGTGAGCGGCAACCTCAGGGTAAAGATGCGTGGATATCGGTACACCCGCAGCACCGGCGATAGCTGCTGCTCGCATCCAGCCGGTCACGCCGCCAATGCGCATGAAATCTGGCATCACCAGATCGCAAGCCTTCTTCTGGATCGCTTTGTACATCTCCCGTGGGCCATAGAAGTTCTCACCGATCTGGATCGGCGTCTTCAGTTCTGCCGCCAGTTGGGCATGTCCGTCGAGATTGTCGTAGACCACCGGTTCTTCGATCCAGTCGAGGCCACGGTCATCGACCATATGGCACCGCTCGATGGCTTCAGCGAGATTTAGTCCCTGGTTGTAGTCAACCATCAAATGCATGCCATCGCCGACCGCCTTGCGGACAGCGTCGAGTGTAGCCAAATCATCGCGCGGATCGCTTCTGCCTAGCCGCAACTTCAGGGCGGAGAACCCTCCTTCGTGCCGTAACTCCAAAGCTTCGGCGGCGACGGCCGCCGGCTCTTTCAGCCAAAGGCCGTTGCTATTGTATGATCTCACGGCGCCGACCGTTCCGCCCAACAGCACGCAGAGCGGCTTGTTTGCAGCTTTCGCCAACGCATCCCACGCGGCCATGTCGAGGCCGGACGCGGCAATCATGGACAATCCCTCATAGCCGACGAAGTGGAGGGACTTGCGCGCTACCTCGAAGAGCTCGACAGGCGCCACGCATCGACCTCTAAGCAGTTCGCTGAGATCATGAAGTGCCGGGACCAGATATCGCATCGATTTCACGATGTACGGCTCGAGATAGCTCCGCCCTACAATGCCCTCCTCCGTCATGAGATCGATGAGAATGATCGGCCACTCCAATATCGTGACGATGCGAGCGACCACAGGCCGCCTGAGCTTCAGCACCACGGGACGAGCCTTGATTTCCCTGAGCGTCAATGATTCGGGCATGACGATCGCTTTCGAGGCTCGATGGAAGCTGAAATACAAGGGCAAAAAAATCCCGGATGCCATTCCAATTGGTTTTTCAACCGATGTAAATTCACTACCTGGTATATTTAAAAAGGTGACTGCATGGCGCGATCTGCAGAGCCGACACGGCAGCGCATACTTGCTTCCGCTTACGTGTTATTTCGTCAGCGCGGATATAGCCGCGTCAGCATGGACGAAATTGCATCAGCGACACGGGTTACGAAGCGAACGCTTTACAATCATTTTCAAAGCAAGGATCAGCTGCTCGCCTGCGTGCTTGAAGCCCAGAATGAATTGGCCTTGGCTGCGTTCGCGACGTTCGGCGATCAGCTGTCCGGCTCGCCCACAGCGATTGTTGACGTCCTATTCCGTGACCTCGCCGTCTGGGCGGACAGGCCACGATGGGCCGGTTCGGGTTTTACCAGGCTCGTCATCGAACTGGCCGATCTACCTGGACATCCCGCACGCGCAATTGCACGCCGGCACAAGGCCTTGCTTGAAACCCATCTCGGCGACTTACTGAAGCGGGCTGGCGTCCGCGAGGCTCACCGCCGCGCACGCGAAATCTGGTTGCTCTCCGAGGGCGCAATCTCCTTGATGCTGGTGCACGGTGATCGAGCCTATGCGTCGGCCGCGGCCGACGCAGCAAAACGATTGCTGCGCAGCCCTTCGCGGTGAGGCGTGGCAGCCTGCTCCCTCAAATCCCCAGATACCGGTGCTGCAGATCCGGCTCTGATATCAACTGCTCGCTCGTCCCGGTCCACACCGTGCGGCCGCGCTCGATGATGTAGTGGCGGTCGGCGATCTTGGAGAGGTTGGCGACGTTCTTGTCGATGACCAATACCGATTGCCCGCGGCCCTTCAGCATCGACAGGCAGTTCCAGATTTCCTCGCGGATCAGGGGCGCGAGGCCTTCGGTGGCTTCGTCGAGGATCAACAATTTCGGGTTGGTCATCAGCGCGCGGCCGATCGCCAGCATCTGCTGCTCGCCGCCTGACAGCGTCACGCCCATGTTGCTGCCGCGCTCGGCCAGACGGGGAAACAGCGCGTGGATCTTGTCGATGGTCCAGGGATCGGACGCGCCCTGGCGGTTGCCGGAGGCCGCGACCAGATTTTCGTAGACGGTGAGATTGGGAAAGATCTGGCGTCCCTCAGGCACCAGGCCGATGCCGAGCTTTGCGATCTTGTACGACGGCAGGCTGCGCACCTGCTCGCCCGCGAAGCGGATGGTGCCGGCGCGCGCGCCCGTCATACCCATGATGGAGCGGATGGTCGTGGTCTTGCCCATGCCGTTGCGGCCCATCAGGGCGACCATTTCGCCCGACTGGACCTTGAGCGACAGGCCGAACAGCACCTGGCTGAGGCCGTAACAGGTCTCGATCCCGTCGATTTCGAGCAATGTTTCAGCCATGACGCGTCACCGCATGCTGGTCGCCGAGATAGGCGCGCTTGACTTCCTCGTTGTTGCGGATGGCGTCGGGATCGCCCGAGGCGATGACGCGGCCATAAACCAGCACGGTGATGCGGTCGGCCAGCGCGAACACCGCCTCCATGTCGTGCTCGACCAGCACGATGGTGACTTCCTTCCGCAATTCCTTCAGCAGCGCCACCATGCGCGCGGATTCGGTGACGCCGAGGCCGGCCATCGGCTCATCCAGCAGCAGCAATTGCGGTTTGGTCGCGAGCGCGACCGCAAGCTCGAGCTCGCGCTGCTCGCCGTGGCTCAGTTCGGACACCAGCACGTTGGCGCGTTGCCCGAGTCCCACGCGCGTCAGCGCGGCCTGCGCCGCGTCGCGCAGATGCTTCTCCTTGCGGGCAGCTCCCCAAAAGCGGAACGAGTGACCATCATGCGCCTGCGCCGCGATCGCGACGTTATCGATCGCGCTGAAATCCTTCAGCAGCGACGTGATCTGAAACGATCGCGCCAACCCAAGCCGGCTGCGCTGATAGGCCGGCACCGCGGTGACGTCGCGGCCGGCGAAGTGAATGGCGCCGGAATTCGGCATCAGCTGCCCGGTCAACTGGCTGATCAGCGTGGTCTTGCCGGCACCGTTGGGGCCGATGATGGCGTGCAGTTCGCCCGGCACGACGTCGAGCGAGAGATTGTCGGTGGCCTTGATGCCGCCGAAGCTGCGGACGAGGTTTTCGACGCGGAGCAAGGGACTAGCCACGGCTCAACCTCCCCAGCAAACCCATGATGCCGCCACGCGCGAACAGCACGATCAGCAGCAACAGCGGGCCCATGATCAACGCCCAGTACTCGGTGAATTGGGACAGGATTTCTTCCAGCAGCAGGAACACGATGGTGCCCAGGACGGGACCGAACAACGTGCCCATGCCACCAAAGACCACCATCACCATGAGCTCGCCGGAGCGGGTCCAATACATCCCGGCCGGGCTGATGAAGTCGGTATTGTTGGCGAGAAGTGCGCCGGCGAGGCCGCAGATCGTGCCTGAGATGACGAAACAGACCAGCCGATAGCGGTTGGCGTGAAAGCCGATCGCCTGCATGCGCTGTTCGTTGGAACGAACGCCCTGCACCACCATGCCGAAGCGGGAATTGACGATGCGCCAGATCAGGTAGACGCCACCAAACAGGCAGAAGAGGCAGAGATAGTAGAACTGCACGCGGTTCGACAGGTCGATAAGGCCGCCGAAAGTGCTGCGCTTGTAGATGGTGAGGCCGTCATCGCCGCCATAGCGCGACAGGCCCGAGGCGATGTAATAGGCCATCTGCGCGAACGCGAGCGTGATCATGATGAAATAGACGCCGCGGGTGCGCAAGGACAGCGCGCCGATCACGAGCGCATATAGCGCCGACAGCGCCAGCGCGACCGGCCACTGGATGAAACCGGACCCGATGCCTTCATGGGCGAGAATGCCCACCGCATAGCCGCCGATGCCGAGATAGGCGGCATGGCCAAAGCTCATCATGCCGCCATAGCCCATGATGAGATTGAGGCTCGCGGCGGCGAGCGCGAAGATGACGATGCGGGTGAACAGCGTCAGGATGAAGATATTGCCAGTCAGCGCCGAATAGACCGGCAATAACAGCAGGCCAAGCGCTGTGAGCGCCACGACGACATTGCGGACGTTGATGCGAGATTTCATCGTTTGGCGGCCGGAAACAGCCCCTCCGGCCGCACCACCAGGACGATGGCCATCAGCAGATAGATCAGCATCGATGACAATGCGGGCGCTGCGGTGGAGGCTGCAGCAGAACTCAGCACGGTGCGCAACAGATCCGGCAGGAAGGCGCGGCCGAGCGTGTCGATCATGCCGACGAAAATCGCGGCCAGGAACGCGCCACGGATCGAGCCGATGCCGCCGATCACGATGATGACGAAGGCGAGAATCAGGATGTTCTCGCCCATGCCGATCTGCACGGTCAGAATCGGCGCCTGCATCAGCCCGGCAAGGCCGGCGAGCGCGGCGCCAAGCCCGAACACCAGCGTGAACAGCAGCTTGATGTTGATGCCGAGCGCGCCGATCATCTCGCGGTTGGAAGCGCCGGCGCGGATCAGCATGCCGATCCTGGTTCGCATCACCACGATATAGAGCATGGCGGCGACCGCCAGCGCGACCACGATGATGGAGAGACGGTAGGCCGGATAGAACACGCCGGGCACGATCTGCACCGGCACCGTCAGCCAGCTCGGCAGCGGCAGCGACAGGCCGGCCGGGCCCCAGATCAGCCGCACCGCGTCGTTGAAGAACAGGATCAGGCCGAAGGTCGCCAGCACCTGGTCGAGATGGTCGCGGCCATAGAGATGCCGCAGCGCCACGAATTCAAGCAAGATGCCGAGCAGCAGCGTCGCGCCGAGCGCCAGCAGGATGCCCAGCACAAAGCTGTTCGTCCACGCCACGAAGGTCGCGGCGAAATAGGCGCCCATCATGTAGAGCGACCCGTGCGCCAGGTTGACGAAGTCCATGATGCCGAACACCAGCGTCAAGCCGGCCGCCAGCAGGAACAGGAGCAGACCGAACTGCAAACCGTTCAGCGATTGTTCTACGAGGACGAGCATGGATCCCTAAAAGCTCTAGGCCTGAAAAAACAGCGGCAGCACATCTGCGCCGCCGCCATTTTCTTGTTGGGTGGATGATCGGTCGCTAACCGCCCCCGGGTCAAGCCCGAGGGCGTGCGAACGGCGACCATGCACCGGTCATGCCAATCACTTCATCGGGCACTTGTCGACGAAGCGGTCCTGGTCGTCCTTGACGATGGTCGCCACCGTCTTGAGCGAGAGCTGGCCGTCGGCGTCCTTGACCACGTCCTGCAGGTAGAAGTTCTGCACCGGGATGTGGTTCTTGCCGTATTTGAACGGCCCGCGCACCGACTTGAAGTTGGCCTTCTCCATCTCGGCCTTCATCTCGTCCTTCTTCGAGGTGTCACCCTTCACCGCGACCACCGCGCTGTTGATCAGGTTCACCGCGTCATAGGACTGCGCGCCGTAGAAGGTCGGGCGCAAACCAGTGTACTTCTTGCGGTAGTCCTCGACGAACTTCTTGTTCTCGGCGTTGGGCAGATCGTTGACCCATTGCTGCGCGCCGGGCACGCCGATCGCGTTTTCCTTCTGCAGCGGCAGCGACAATTCGTCGATCGTGAACGCCGTGTAGAGCGGAATCTGGCCCTTGATGCCGGCCTGGGCATATTGATTGAGGAACTGCACGCCGGCAGCACCGGGATAGAACACGAAGATCGACTCGGCCTTGGAGTTCTTCGCCTTGGTGAGCTCGGCGGAGAAGTCGAGCTGGCTCGGCCACACCGTGTATTCCTCGCCCACGACCTGGCCCTTGAAGGTGCTCTTGACGCCGGCCAGCATGTCCTTGCCGGCGGCGTAGTTCGGGCCGATCAGGAACACCGATTTCACGCCCTTCTGGTTCATGTAGGTGCCGACCGCCTGTGGGGTCTGGTCGTTCTGCCAGGAGGTCGAGAAGACGTAGGGCGAACAGAGTTCGCCGGCGAGCTGCGAGGGACCGGCATTCGCCGAGATCAGGAAGGTTTTTGAATCGACCGCGGTCTTCAGTGAAGCCAGCAGCACGTTCGACCAGATATAGCCGACGATGAAATCGACCTTGTCGGACTGGATCAGTTTTTCGGTCTTCTGCTTGCCGACATCCGGCTTCTGGCCGTCGTCCTCATAGATGACCTCGACCGGCTTGCCGCCCATCTTGCGGCCGAGATGGTCGAGCGCCAGCTCGAATGAGTTGCGCATGTCGTTGCCGATCACAGCGGTCGGGCCGCTGAAGGTCGAGACAAAGCCGATCTTGATGGTATCGCCAGCGGACGCGGGCTGCGCCAGCGCCAGAATTGCTGCGCCCGCCAGCCAGAATGCCTTTTTCATTATCACTCCCCTCCTCGTTATCGAACCAGACCCGGGTCTACCCGGGCGACCACGCTTGTCTCGCGCGCCTCATTATCAGGTGAGGTTATTTTGTGCGCGAAATGGCCGGTCAGCGGCAAGCATGAACCGCCGGCCCGGCTTTGGACCTTCGGCTCATACCCCTGTAGCCTGCACCATAATTCGCAGATGGCGGGAATGGCAAGAATTATAATGCCGGTTGCCGGGGCAACAATTGTCGCACCGCGGTGTGCGCCGGCCGCTCGGATTTTAGGGATTCCCTAAAGCGGCTGGAAGCCAAACTCCGCTTGCAACCTCCGCGGTTCACAGCTCCGAAAGCAATCTGTAGCCAACTGCGCCGAAGAGGATGGATCCATGCTGGGTTTCCTGTTCGGCTTCAACGCGCGCATCGGCCGACTGCATTTTTTCTGCAGCACGCTCGTGGTCACCATCATGATGGTCGTGGTTTACGCCGCCGCCATCGCTTACGCCTTTCAGACCGCGCCCAAGGGAACGGTGCCAAGCCCCACCTCGGGGCCGATCTTCGCCGCCGCCATCTTCTTCGCGTGGCTCACCATTACGCTGCAGTCGATGCGGTGCAGGGATATCGGATGGGATCCGGTTTGCGTGATGCCGGCGTGGATCGCGGTTGTGATCGTCGACGGGCTGGTCGCCGCCAAATTCCCGGCCATGTCACTGGGCCATGAGCGCGGTACGATGGTCGGCGCGCTCATCAATCTCTCGCTCTTTCTGGCCTTGCTGTTTTGTCCGAGCGGCGCCGATGACAGCCCGGCGCCGACACTTGACGATCGGTTTCGAACGCCCGATCCGCCGCCGCCCCGCCCGGTCGTGGAGACCCCGGCCGCGCCGCAAATGTCGCGGCCTGCCAATGGTGGATTCGGCCGCCGCGGGCTTTAGCTTCAGATCAGATACTCCGCGCCATCGACGACGTAGGGCGCGTGGCGGAAATCCCTGATGGTTGCGACCTTGCCGGCCGACCAGCCCAGCAGCATGAAATATTTCGGCCGTGCACCCGGCGCGTTCGGGTCAAACACCAGAATGGCGGGACGTCCTTCCACCAGGCCGGATACCAGACGCCAATCGCTGACCTTCGCGTAGTTGCCGAAATAGCGGGATACCTCGGCCTTGCCGCGCATATAAGTCTTGCTGACGAGATCGAGCCGCACGTCATCAGCAATCATGGTGCGGATCGCGTCGAAATCGCGCGCGTTAAAATGCGCGACATAGGCGCCGAGGCGCGCGCTATCGGCATCCGACAATCTCTGTTGCGGCGTGTCGTCCGGCTCGGCGGCAAACTCGAGCAACCGGGCGCGGCCGCGATGCAGCGCGGCCTTGGCCGCAGGCAGGCTGCAATCCATCGCCTCGCAGATTTCTTTCAGCGAGCAGCCGAGCACGTCCATCAGGATCACGCTTCCGCGCTGCGGCACCGATAGCCGCATGAAGGTGCGCAAGGAGGCGGCGGCGATCTGGCGGCTTTCCACGGCATCGAGCTGGTCAACGATCATGTCCGCCTCCTCCATCGAGCGGAGCGTCTCCTGGCGGTTGCGCCGGCGCAGAAAATCCAGCGCGGTGTTGTGCGCGATCCGGAACAGCCAGCCTTCGGGATTGCCGATATGACCGGCGGAGGGATGCGCCTCCACCGCCTTGATCAGCGCGTCCTGCAACACGTCCTCGCCGTCGATGACCGAGCCGACCATGCGCGCGCAGTAGCGATGCAGCTTTGGCCGCATCGTGACCAGCAGGCGTTCGATGTCGGAAACGGCGGGCGTTTCGGGGAACGCGGTCATTCTGCCTCCGGCGCAGTGTCAGGTCTCGCCCAGCATATGGTAGTTGCCGACGACGGTAGCGCCCTTGGGCACCGGCGGCTCGGCGCAACGCTCGCGAATGCCGTTCTGGAATGCCTGAAAAGCCGCCAGTTTCGGCAAGACGCTGGAGCCGTCATCGGCTGCACTCTCGACGACATGAATGAAGGTATCATCCTCCAATCGCAGCGACAGATAGCGGAGACCTTTCGGCTGTGCCGCCTTCAGTTCCGCAAACACCGCCGCGATTAGTTCCGCGTTCCGGTCGGCCATTTCCGGTTTCGCCCTGTACCTGATTACGATCCGTTTCATGGCTTTCTCCTTTGCCGTTATCTCGACCCAAGGACGTTTGGGCGCAGGCAAAAGATGCAGTCTCAACGAAAATATTTTCCCGTTGCGTGATGCGCTTTCGCTATCGGCCGATTGGCAAAGGCGCCTTGGACCGATGGCGCAAATGGCTACATAATCCAATGCGTCGAGACATCTGAAACCGGGGTCGCGTTCCCATGACCGCAGTGCCGCAAGAACTCCATCACGTCGTGATCGTTGGCGCCGGTTTCGGCGGACTGGAGGCGGCCTTCGGCCTTGCCGGGGCGCCGGTCAGGATCACGCTGATCGATCGCCGCAACCATCATCTGTTCCAGCCGCTGCTCTACCAGGTCGCGACCGCTTCGCTGGCGACGTCAGAAATCGCCTGGCCGATCCGCTATCTGCTGCGCGGACGCAAGGAGGTGACGACGCTGTTCGCCAATGTCAGCGGCGTCGATGCCGCGGGCAAGCGCGTGCTGCTCGAAGACGGCGATACGATCACCTATGACACGCTGATCCTCGCCACCGGCGCCCGCCACGCCTATTTCGGTCACGACGAATGGGAGCCGTTCGCGCCGGGCCTGAAGACGCTGGAGGACGCCACCACGCTGCGGCGGCGTATCCTCGTCGCCTTCGAACGCGCCGAGCGCGAGACCGATCCTGTCAGGCGCGCGGCGCTGCTCACCTTCGTCATCATCGGCGCCGGCCCGACCGGCGTCGAAATGGCGGGCACCATCGCCGATCTCGCCAAGGACACGCTGCCGCCGGACTTTCGCAACATCGACACCCACAAGACCCGTGTCGTGCTGGTCGAGGCCGGGCCGCGCGTGCTCGCCGGCTTCCCCGAAGACCTCTCGGCCTACGCGCAGCGCTCGCTGGAAGAGATCGGCGTCGAGGTGGTGCTGGGGCAGCCCGTCACCGAATGCGCCATCGATGGCGTCGTCTATGGCGGCAACAAGCTGGAGGCCAGAACCATCGTCTGGGCCGCCGGCGTGCGCGCCTCGCGCGCGGCGGAATGGCTGAACGCACCCGCCGATCGCGCCTATCGCCTGAAAGTCGAGCCTGATCTCACCGTGCCCGGCCATCCCGACGTCTTTGCGATCGGCGACACCGTGACGATCGCCGGCCCCGACGGCAATCCCGTGCCGGGCATCGCGCCGGCCGCCAAGCAGCAGGGCCGCTATGTGGCCGCGCTGATCAAGACGCGCCTCTCCGGCGGCACGCTGCCGCCGTTCCGCTACAAGCACGCCGGCAGTCTCGCGCAGATCGGCAAGAAAAAGGCCGTGATCGATTTCGGCTGGATGAAGCTGCGCGGCAATCTCGCGTGGTGGATCTGGGGCCTCGCCCACATCTACTTCCTGATCGGCCTGCGCAACCGGCTCAGCGTCGCGCTGAGCTGGCTATGGATTCACGCCCGTGATCAGCGCGCCGCGCGGCTGATCACGCAAGGGTCGAGCAAGGTCACGGGATAGATTCACGGCGCGCAGGCAAAACTGGCGGCGCTATTCGTCGACCCCGATTTGTAATGCGGCCATGCCGGCCATTGGCACAGCGGCAGCACACGCGTCGTCTCGAACGCTGGCGCTTCCACCTTCTGCTCGATCACCTCGAGATTGCCCGGTGCCTTGCCGTTCTCGACCCAGTCGACCAGCACGGCCAGCATGTCGACATTGGCAGGCGCACCCGAGCCGACATGATCGACGCCAGGCGCGGTGTAGAGACGGGCGAATTCCGCCGTCTTCTCCTTGCCCAAGGTGCGCTGCACGTTTTCGAAGTAGCGGATGCCCGCATAGGGGCTCTGGGCGTAGTCGGCCATGTTCTCGAGAATCACGAGCCTGCCACCGCGCGCGGCAAAACGGCTGAGGTCCGGATTGGTCGAATCCATCAGGCGCGACACCTGCAGCAGGCGCTCCTTGTGCTCCTCGGGCTTGTAGGTCGTGACATCCAGCTTCGGATCGCGCGCAAAGACATATTGGATGCCGCCCGCGCCGTAGATCCAGGCGATGCCGTTGGTCGGCTGTGGCGGCTGCGCTGGCGCTGCCTTGCCGAGCCACCAGGAGACCCAGCCGCCGGTCGGACCGAAGGCCGGGATGTTTTCGCCGGAGACGCCCCAACCCGGATAATCATCGAGGCCGTTCTCCAGCGGGAACGAGAACTTATACGTCGAATGCAGCGTCTTGATCGCCGCGATCTGCGGATCGCTGAGACACTGGTCGCCGCTCTGCCCCGCCGCGCAGCGCAGCGTTTCAGGCTGGAACTTTGCCTTGCAGCCGACCGGGTCCAGCACCAGCGAATCCTCGGCGCCGTCGGCCTTGTCGCAGGCGGCAAGCACCGCCTTCGCCACCAGTTCGACCTGCGCCGGGCGGATCCAGCCCTCGCCCATGGTGGCGAGGCCCCCACGCGTTCCGGCATGCTGCAACCCGACCCAGTTGATGACGGGCACGCGGGCAAAAATGCCGTCAAAATCCTCAGGGTAACGCTGCGCCATCGTCAGCGCCTCGCGGCCGCCTTCCGACGATCCCATGAAATAGAGTTTTGAGGGCGGGTTACCATAGGCGCGCACCATCAGGGCTACGGCCGCATCGCGCACGCGCTTGTAGGAGCGATGCGCAAAATTTTCGAACGCCTCGTCGTTGAGCGCGAACAATTGCGGTGGCTCGCCCGGCTTGGTCTCATGGCCGGAATCCGTGCCGTAAGTGACGAAGCCGCGCGCCAGCGGCGAAGGCGCACCGAACGGAAAGGCCGGCGGCAGAGCAAGTCCGGTGATCAGCACGCCGTTGAAGCCGCCGCCGCCATATTGCAGCGAGCGGCCGTTCCACTCGATCGGAAGATTGACCTGGAATTTGATCGGCGGCGCATTGGGATCTGCCGGCGCGATCTGGCCGAGCACCTTGCAGAATTCCGGATTGGCCGGCGTGACGCGCGCCGCGGGGGTTGGTCCCCGTTCGGCGACGGCGAGTGGTGTGGGTGCGACGATCGAGGCGGAGTCGATCCGGACGACATTGTCGGTTGGTTTGATCAGGTCGCCACAGGTCGTGGCTGGTTCGCCGGTCATCTTTGCGGCTATTGCATCCGCGCTGAAGAGCGAGGCTGCCGCTACCAGCACAGTAGCCCACACGCGCATATCGCATTTGAGGTGTTGCATCGCTTCCCCCTGGCTATCGTTTTACGGTCGCGTTTGGGCCGGCCGTTCGGGAATTACAATGGTTCACGCCACGTTGGCGTCAATCGAAATAAGAACGAGCGGTGGTCACGTTTGCCACCCTTTATGCGGCGAGACCCCCACCCCGGCCTCCCCCGCACGCGGGAGAGGGAGGGCACCGCCCTTCACTTCACCAGCGAGCAGCCGCCGTCGGCGAGTGGACGGAAGGCCTGGTCGGCGGGAATGGTCGAAACCAGCTTGTAGTAGTCGTAGGGATATTTCGACTCCTCCGGCTTCTTCACCTCGAACAGGTACATCGGGTGAATGACCCGGCCGTCCTGGCGGATGGTGACGTCGCCGAACAGCTTGTCCTTGCCCTTGAACTTCTTCATCTGCGGCACCGCATCCTTGGCGTGGTCGCTGCCGGTGGCCGCCACGGCGTTGAGATAGGCCAGCGTGGAAGCATAGACGCCGGCCTGGTTGCCGCTCGGCATCTTGCCATTTACGCCCGGACGCGTCGCGAAGCGTTTTGCAAACGCGCGGGTGTCGTCATCCATGTCCCAATAAAACGCCTCGAACAACTGCAGGCCCTGGCCCACCTTCAACCCCATGCCGTGGACGTCGTTGATGAACAGCAGGAACGCCACCATGGTCTGACCGCTTTGCTGGAGGCCGAACTCGGCCGCCTGCTTCACCGCGTTGACGGTGTCGCCGCCGGCATTGGCAAGCCCGATCACCTTGGCCTTGGAGTTCTGCGCCTGCAGCAACAGCGAAGCGAAGTCCGCCGTGTTGAGCGGATGCTTGGCCGAGCCGAGCACCTTGCCGCCGTGCTTTTCGATGTAATTGGTGGCTTCCGCCTCGATGCCCTGGCCGAGGGCAAAGTTCACCGTGATGAAATACCATTCCTTGCCGCCGCGCGCCATCATCGCCGCCGCCGTCGAGTTGCCGGTAGCCCAGGCGTCGTTGACCCACTGGATGGTGTTGGGCGAGCAGGCCTTGCCGGTGAGGTCGGAGCTCGCGGTCGATGACGCGAGGAACGTCATCCGGCTGTCGCGCAGCAGCGAATTGATGGTGAGGCCGACCGCCGAGTTCGGCACATCGACCACGGCATCGACGCCGTCGACATCGAGCCATTTACGCACGATCGCAGAACCCACGTCAGCCTTGTTCTGGTGATCGGCGTAGACGATCTCGACCTTGATGCCCTTGCCGCCGCCGTTGAAATCTTCCGCCGCCATGCGCGCGGCTTCCACCGAGCCCATGCCGTTGGTGTCCTGGAAGATGCCGGAAATGTCGTTGAGCACGCCGACGCGCACGACGTTGTCGGAAATTTCCGCACGTGCCGCGCCTGCTATTGCGCAGGACATGGCAAGCGCCAGACCGAACCTGAAAGCCCTCATCGTTCTCTCCCTCTGTATCTGATCTCTGATGTTCCCGAACTTCGCCGGGTTTTTGATTTCAATGCAGGCGATGGCCGCCGGTTACGCCATCACGTTTGGCGGTCCGGCAGGCGCAGCACCAGGCCGTCAAGGTCCGCGCCAAGCTGGATCTGGCAGGACAGGCGGCTGTTGGCCTGCCGCTCGGCAGCGGCGCCGTCGAGCAGCGCGTCCTCGTCGTCACCCATCGCCGGCAGGCGGGCGAGCCAGTCTTCGTCAACGTAAACATGACAGGTGGCGCACATGGCGCTGCCGCCGCATTCGGCGAGAATTCCGTTGACGTCCTGGCGCGTCGCGGCCTGCATCGCGCTTTCGCCATTGCTGGCGTCGATGCGCTGCGCGCGGCCGTCCGGGTGAACAAACGTGATGCTGGGCATTGGGGTCCGTCAGGCCGGAGAAATCGTGATGGGAAGGCTTTCGAGTCCGCGCAGCGTGTTGTTGTACCGGCGCTTCACCGGTCCCGTGATCTCGATTTTTCCAACCTTGCGGGCGATCGCCGCCAGCATCACCTCGCCTTCGAGGCGGGCGACAAGCTGGCCGACGCACATATGGATGCCGGAGCCAAATCCGACATGCCCCGTGGTGCGGCGGGTGATGTCGTAACTGTCAGGATTTTCCCAGCGCCGCGGATCGCGGTTGGCGGCGCCGAGGAACATCAGGACCTTCTCCCCTTCCCCGATGCGATAGCCTGATAGCTCGACCTCCCGCGTCGTGGTGCGGAAGAAGGTCTGCACCGGGCTTTCGAAGCGGATCGCCTCCTCGAAGGCGTTGCGCGCCAGCGTCGGATCGCTGCGCAGCTTGGCCAACTGGTCGGGAAAGCGCGCCAGGCAGTAGACGGCGGCGCCGATGCCGTAGACGGTGGTATCTAGTCCCGCCGACAGCAGCGAGCGCACCAGTAGCGGCGCCTCTTCATGGGTGATGTCACCGGCATCGGCGCGGGCGTGGATGCAGGCGCCGAAGCCGCCGGGGGCGAGATTTTCGCGCTGACATTGTTCGGCGACATAGGCCTGATGCGGTGCCGAGCGCTCGATCGCATCCTGGCGCAACTGGTTCGGCGGCCCGAAGGCGTTGAATACGAGGCTTGCATAAGGCAGCAGGTTCTCTCGCCCCTCCTGCTTCAGTCCCAGCGCGTCGGGGAAAACCGACAACGGATAGGCTTCCGCCAGATCGGTGATCGCATCAAAGCTGCCGCGTGCCAGCAATTCGTCGGCCTTGGCTTCGGCCAGCGCGGTGAAATGGCTGCGCAGCGGCTTCATCGCGGTCGCTGACAGGACCTGATTCAGCACCGTGCGGGTGCGCGTATGCGCGGGCGGGTCCGCCTCCAGAATGATGCTTTGCGGACGCCAGGCCTTTTCCTTGGCGAAATCGCTTAAGCCCACGCCGCGGCTGGAGCAGAAGGTCATGGGATCGTTGAGGACGGCGTGCACCTCGGCATAGCGCGCCACGCCATAGACGCCCCATTTGTCGAGCCAAACTACCGGCCCGGCCTCGCGCAAGGCTTCATGGATCGGGTGCGGCTCCTCGAAGAACTCGGTCGAGAACGGGTCCACGCCCAGGTGAGGCACGCTGGCCGGCACGCCATGCTCCGGGGTGACAGAATCGGTCCGGGAGGTCGCGCTCATGTGGGTCTCCTGCATAATGTTCTTGCAGAGCGGTATGCGCAGTCTCTATGTCTGGAACGCTGAAGCGGCTTCGGAAGAGCATGAGCAGGAACAGACAGGCGCGCGTCCCTCGCGCGGGTGCGGCAAGCAGGAACGGACGGGCCGAACAGGTGCTCGACCTCGACCGTTACGTTCCGGCGCTCATCACCTTCATCGCCAACAAATTGTCGCGCAGCGCGACCGTGGTCTATCAGAAGCGCTTTGGGGTCAACGTCACCGAATGGCGGATCCTGTCGCTGCTGGCAATCGAGCCGGAAATCTCGGCGGCGCGCATTTGCCATGTCATCGGTTTCGACAAGGGGCCGGTGAGCCGGACACTGGCCGGCATGGAGGAGCGCGGGCTGGTTAACATCAGGGCCGACCGTGAGGACGGACGCACCCATTCGATCTCGCTGACCGCGAAGGGATATACCACCCACGATCAGGTCATCGCCGTCGCGCTCGAACGCGAGCGCCGCCTGCTCGGCTGCCTGAGCAAGCCGGAGCGGGAGACCCTGATTGCGCTGCTGTTGCGGGTGCACGGCAATCTCGACGCCGTAAAGGGCGCGGGCGAAATCGATACGCGAGAGTGAGCGGCGAGCGCTAGTCGCGCCGCACTGAACGCCGCTGCCATCGCGCTTCGCGCGCAGCACCACATTGTGTCGTACCGATCCGACACGCCCGAACATCCGTTTCTCCCTGTGCGGCCCGGCACTCTCGTGCTCTGCGGTCGGCCGCCTGTCGAAAAACAGGCTCGCACAAACTAGTTGCCTTGGCAACATAAATAGCATGCGAGTTCCGCATCGTCATGGCCGGGCATAGCCGTCGGAAGGACGGCGTCGCTTCCGCTCGCCTATGCGCGGCCATCCACGTCTTTTCGCACGGAGACGGAGACGTGGATGCCCGGGACAAGCCCGGGCATGACGGAGTTTGATTGTTCCGACCGCCTCGCCGTCAGATCACTTCTTGACCAGCGGGCAGTTGCCTTCGCTCTCGGGCCGGAACGCCTGATCGCCGGGAATGGTTGCAACGACCTTCAGGAGATCCCACTTCGACGTGGATTCGTCGGGCTTCTTCACCTCGAGCAGATAGAGCGGATGGATCTTGCGTCCGTCGGCGCGGATGGTTCCCTTGCCGAACAGCGGATCGTCGGTCGGCATTGCCTTCATCGCCGCGACCACCGCCTTGCCGTCCACGGCGCCGCCGACCTTGTCGACGGCCTTCAGGTAATGCAGCACGGAGGCGTACACGCCGGCCTGCATGTCGTTGGGATAATTCTTCTGCGGATGGCGTTCTGCAAAACGCTTGGCAAAGGCGCGCGTGCCATCGTTCAGATCCCAGTAGAACGGGTTCATGATCTGCGCACCCTGCGCGGCCTTCAGGCCCAACGCGGGAATGCCGTTCATGCCGAGGATCAGCCCGACCAGCCGCTGTTTCTGCGTCAGTCCGAACTCCGCCGCCTGCTTGATCGAGGTGATGGTGTCGTCGCCGGCATTGGCGACGCCGACGATGTCGGCGCCCGAAGCCTGCGCCTGCAGCAGGAAGGAAGCATAATCGGCGGTGCCGAGCGGATGGCGCACGGCGCCGAGCACTTCGCCGCCGGACGCCTTGACGCCCTCCATCGCCTGCTTTTCCAGGTCATGGCCGAAGGCATAATCGGCGGTGAGGAAGAACCATTTCTTGCCGCCCTGGGCGACCACGGCTTTGCCGAGGCCGCGGCCATAGGCATAGGTGTCGTAGGTCCAGTGCACGGTATTCGGCGTGCATTTCTCGCCGGTGAGCAGCGCGGTGCCGGCGCCGGAGCCGATGAAGACCTTGTTCTTCTGCTCGCTCATGGCAGCAACCGCCAGCGCAATCGCCGAGTTCGGCAGGTCGAAGATGGCGTCGATGCTTTCGGTGTCGTACCAGCGCCGCGCGATGCCCACACCGACATCGGTCTTGTTCTGGTGATCGGCGGTGATGACGTCGACCGGCTTGCCGGCGGCCTTGCCGCCATAGTCCTCCACCGCCATCTGTGCAGCGATGACCGAGCCTACGCCCTGATAGGTCGAGAACACGCCCGACTGGTCGTTGAGCACGCCGATGCGGACGCGTTCCTGGCCGTGCGCGGTGGTGACAAGCGAGCCGCCGAGGGCGGCAACGAGCATTGCTGTACGAAAGATCTGTCGCATGCGTTCCCTCTTGAATGGAAAGGCGGGCCTTTGTGGCCGCTTCTAAATTACTTATAATTTATAATCATTTTTTGGATTGTCAATTCACGTCATGCCGTGCGAGCTATTGCCATGGGAAGAATCGGGAAAGTTTCGACGCGCAGGGGTAACGGGGCCACCAGGCCGGCCGAGCCGAATGCAGATCGGAAGCTGGATCTGACCGCGCTGCAGCGGACCCCGGGCTTCATGATCCGGATCCTGCAACTGCAGAATTTCGAGGCATTTTACCCCTATTTCGAATCGCTGAAGCTCTCGCCGCTTGAATACGCCATCCTCGTCGCCGTCAGAGACAACAAGACGGTGACGCAGAGCGAGCTCGCTGCCGTGCTGAAAATGCAATTGCCCAATCTGGTGAAGATCCTGTCGCGGATGGAGGAGACCGGAATCCTCAAGCGCAAGCGATCGGCGCGGGACCGGCGGGCAGTCGAACTCAGCCTCAGCGCGGCGGGCGAGAGGCGCGCCGACGAAGCCAGCCGGCTCGGCGAGAGCTTTAATGCGAAAACGCTTTCCGCGCTGAGCAAATCAGAGCAAACCGCTTTCCTTCAGATGCTGGTGCGGCTGGTGGACGCGCACAAGAACGGGTTTTGAGGGTTCGAACGCATCTCATCCGGCACAGCCGATCCAGTCGGTTGACGTATCGCTGTCCAGTGTTGCCACCGCGCTTGCACGCCGTGTCAGCACCGCGCGCTGGTTGATGTAGCCCTTGTCGGTGATTTCGCCGCCATCGACGGAGGCGATCTCGGCCAGCAGCAGCGCCCGCGTCGCGTGGCCTGACGAGTTTCCGCTCTGCGCCTTCAGCTTCGCAAGGCCCTGCGCGATCGCACCGCGAACCTTGTCGTGGCCGATCACGTCTTTCACATCGGCATTGTCTGATAGTCCGGCATGCGCCCGGCAGGCCGCGACGTTCGGAAATACCAGGAAGCGAACCTCGTCGCCGCCGTGGCCGGTGACCACAATATCCTGCGCCAGCGGCGCGAGAGCCGCGATGCCGGCAACGCGCAAGGTGCCGACGTTGACCCAGGTGCCGGAATTGAGCTTGAAATCCTCGGCGACGCGGCCGTCGAAGAACAGTCCGAGTTCGGGGTGCGCCGGATCGGCAAAGGTGACGGCGTCGCCGATCAGATAGAACCCTTCGGCATCGAATGCCTGCGCGGTCAGCTCAGGTGCTTTCCAATAGCCGGGCGTGACATTCGGGCCGCGCACCCTCACCTCCAGCTTGTCGCCCGAGGGCACCAGCTTCAGTTCGGTGCCGGGGATCGGCACGCCGATATTGCCGGAACGTTTTGCGAGGAAATGGCAATCGGTCGCCAGCGGTGACGTCTCGGTCGAGCCCCAGGCCGACACCATCGGCAGCGCGCGGCCGACCGTCCTGATCGAGAGTTCCTCCAGCGCGTCCCAGAGATTTTGCGGTAATGCAGCGCCGGCGTAGAAGGCGAACTTGACCTCGCTGAAGAATTTCGTCCGCAATGCCTCATCGCCGCGCAGCGCCGCGATCAGCATGTCAAAACCGCGCGGCACGTTGAAATAGACCGTGGGCATCACGCTGCGCAGATTGGCGAGCGACGTTGCGAACAGCCCGGGCGCGGGCTTGCCGCCATCGACGTAAAGCGTGCCGCCGTTGCGCAGCACGAGGTTGAAATTGTGGTTGGCGCCGAAGGTGTGGCTCCAGGGCAGCCAGTCGAGGATCACGAGGTTGTCGCCACCATCTTCGAGGAACGTCCACGTCTGCGCCTTGGCCTGCTGGCTCGAAGTCAGCATGCGCTGGGTGTTGATGACGGCCTTTGGCGTGCCGGTCGAGCCCGAAGTGAACAGGAATTTTGCAATCGTATCCGGCGTGATCGCCGCAAAGGCTGTTGCGACCTCTGATGTTTCGGGGGTAGCCGCGATGGTGCGGAACGGAATTGCATTGATGTCGCCGGCATCGCCGCTGACGATCACGGCGGAATGCAGCGGCGCGATCGCCGCCAACGCCGTCGCGAACGGCTTGGCGCCGGAAACATAGATCGCGCCCGGCCCGAGCAGTGTGATCATGCTCTTGAGCTTGTCGAAATCTTTGGACATCAACGAATAGGCCGGCGAGATCGCGGCCGAGGGCACGCCCACGTGCTGGGCTGCCAGCGCGAACAGCGCGTGCTCGACGCTATTGTCGGACAGGATCACCAGCGGACGCTCGGCGCTGAGGCCTTGCGCCAGAATCCACGCGGCCGCCGAGCGCACCTGCTTCAACGCGTCCTTGTAGGTGACCGTCGTCCACGGCGCATCGGCGCTGGCTCGGTCGGCGAGAAAGATCCGGTCCGGCGCCCGCTGCGCCCAGTGCTCCAGCCAGTCGCCGATGCAGCGTGCGCTCGCTCCGAGCGGCGTCGTGGATTTCAGGATAATGCTGCCATCGCCCCGGCGATCGCTGGCGATCGCGGGCGTTGCGAAAAGATGTTGGGAATCGGCACCGCTGGTGGCGGCGATGGTCATGGGCTTCCCTCCTGGCAGCCTCGAACGGGCTGGCTTGACGCTAATGTTGAGCACAACAATTGTTGTCGTCAACAACAATCTTCCCCTTGAGCCCGCAAGGCGCTAGAAGGGAAGGATGGCGAGGAACAGTCAGGCAGCCAGAATTACCAAGTCACGCGCCGGTATCCGGCCGCGCCCCGGCCGCACGCGAAGTGGAAACGGCAGCGTGCACAACGATCTCATGAATGACGAGATCGGCCTCGACGCGCTGGCCGGTCACGCCGGCTACGCGGTGCGCCGCTTCCAGATCTGGATCTTTCAGGACTTTATTCGCACGCTTGCCGCCGTCGACATCCGCCCGACGCAGTATTCGGTGATGACGGTGATCGGCGCCAACCCGGGCCTGAGCCAGATGGCAGTAGCAAAACGGCTCGGGATCGAGCGCGCCCGGCTGGTGCATCTCCTCGACAGCCTCGAACATCGCGATCTCGTCAGCCGCATCAAATCCGCCACCGACCGCCGCTCCCACGCGCTGCACCTGACCGCGCGAGGCCGGACGGCGCTGGCACAATTCAAGCGGCTCGCCGCCGAACACGAGCGCCATGTGGCCGAGAAGATCGGCAAGGAAAATCGGGAGCGGCTGCTGCAGATACTCTCTGCGTTCACCTGATCGCCTCGCCCGGGACCGGACAGCCTAAATTTTAGGCAGCAGCGTGACCGCTACTACAACGCAGCGCACGTCCAATGACGTCATAAACGCATGAAATTACGTATCTATCTTTGAATGCCGGCCCGACCGGGCCATTGTACACAATGGCACATCGCTTGCTTCACTTCCGGTAATCCTTGCTCGCTGGAGTTTTGCTCGCCATGGGGTCCGACACGCCTGAAACCGTTGCCGACATCGTCGCCGCGCACCGCGCCGGCACCATGACCCCGGCGCAAACCGTTGCCCGCTCCTACCAACGCATCCGCGACCACAACGATCCCGCCGTATTCATCAGCCTGCGCGACGAACAGGATACGCTCAGGGAAGCCGAAGTGCTGGCGAGCAAAGACGCGGCAGCACTGCCGCTGTTCGGCATCCCGGTCGCGGTAAAGGACAATATCGACGCGCTGGGTTTAGCGACCACGGCCGCCTGCCCCACCTTCTCCTATTCGCCGGCGCAGGATTCGACGGCGGTTAAAAAACTGCGCGCGGCCGGCGCGATCATCATCGGCAAGACCAATCTCGACCAGTTCGCGACCGGCCTGGTCGGCGTCCGCTCGCCCTACGGCATTCCCGTCAATCCGGTGCGCGGCGATCTCGTTCCGGGCGGATCGAGTTCGGGATCGGCGGTCGCGGTTTCCGCCGGCCTGGTGCCGCTGGCGCTCGGCACCGACACCGCAGGGTCCGGCCGCGTACCGGCGATGCTCAACAACATCGTTGGCCTGAAGCCGAGCCTTGGGCTGATTTCCAACTCCGGACTTGTTCCGGCGTGCCGCACGCTGGACTGCATCTCGGTGTTCTCGCTCACCGTCGACGATGCGATGACCGCGCTGACGGCGATGGCCGGCCCCGACGGCACCGATCCCTATTCGCGCGACCGGCCGCTGGCGCCGATATCGGCGTTTCCCGAAAAGCTCAGGCTCGGCGTACCGCGCAACGGCCAATTGATCTTCTTCGGCGACCGCGCCGCGGAGAAAGCCCACGGCGAAGCGCTCCAGCGCTGGACCCAGCTCGGCGCCACGCTGGTTGAGTTCGACCTCGAACCGTTTTATGAGACGGCGCGGCTGCTCTACGAGGGCCCCTGGGTCGCCGAGCGTTATCTCGTGATCCGCGATCTGCTGGCCTCTTCGCCGGATGCGATCCATCCGGTCACGCGCGAGATCACCGCGGCCGGCGCGCGTCTGACCGCCGCCGACACGTTTGCCTCGCTCTATCGGCTACAGGCGCTGCGGCGCGCGGCCGAACGCACCTTTGCCCATTTCGACGCGATGGTGCTGCCGACGGCGCCGACGGCCTATTCGACCGCGCAGGTGCTGGCCAATCCAATCGAGCTCAACAGCCGGCTCGGCACCTACACCAATTTTGTCAATCTGCTCGACCTCTGCGGCCTGGCGTTGCCGGCCGCGATGCGCGGCGACGGCATTCCGTTCGGCATCACGCTGCTGGCGCCCGCGGGGCGCGACGCGCAGCTCGCCAGTATCGGGCGGGTGTTTCATGCCGACACCAAACTGGCGATGGGGGCCAGGAGTGCGATGCAGCCCGCGCTCGCCGCGTTGCCCGTCGGCGCAAGTGGTGACGAAATCATCATCGCCGTGGTCGGAGCACATCTCTCGGGCATGGCGCTCAACGGCGAACTGCAGGCGCTCGGCGCCCGCCTGCTCGAGGCGACCACGACCGCGCCGGATTACAAGCTCTACGCGCTCGACACGGTGCCGCCAAAACCCGGCATGCTGCGCGTGGATGCGGACGCGGGACATTCGATCAAGCTGGAACTCTGGGCATTGTCGGCGGCAGCGTTCGGCAAATTCGTCGCCGCGATCCCGCCGCCGCTCGGGATCGGCACAGTGCGGCTGGCTGATGGCAGAGGCGTGAAGGGATTTGTGGTCGAGCCCATCGCAACCGACGGCGCGCGCGATATTTCAGCATACGGCGGCTGGCGGGCGTTCATGGCGGAGAAAGCGACGGTGTAGCCGTCACTTCGTAGGGTGGGCAAAGCGAAGCGTGCCCACCATCCCATGCAAAGGTGGAAGATGGTGGGCACGGCGCTTGCGCGCCTTTGCCCACCCTACGGTTTTGCGCCTACACCGACACCGCGTAAATCTCGTACTCTCCGCGCACCAGCTCGATATGCGCGCGCATCGCGGCCGCGGCGCCCGCCTTGTCGCCGCGCATGATCGCAACCACGACGCGGTCGTGCTCGGCGTGCGATTTGGCGAGACGCCCGAGGTTGCGGAACTGGGCGCGGCGGAACGGCTGAACCCGCACCCGGGTCGCCAATGCCATCTCGGCGATGTAGCCGTTCTGCGAGCCGGCATAGATCGCGTTGTGGAAGCGCTCATTGACTGCGTGAAAACGCTCGGGATTGCCGGCATGGCTCAGCACGCGCAATTCCTCGTGGATCGCTTCCAGCTTCTGGCGATCTCCCGGCGGCATCCGCTCGGCGGCGAGCCCCGCGCACAGCGCTTCCAGCTCCGCCATCGCCTCGAACATTTCCGTTAAACGGTCCAGCGACGGCTGCGCCACCACGGCGCCGCGATGGGCGCGCGCCTCGACCAGGCCGCTCGCCACCAATTGCCGCAGTGCTTCGCGCACCGGCGTGCGCGATACGGAAAAGCGCCGCGCGATGTCGGTCTCGTCGAGCCCCGATCCCGGCGGCAGCACGCCGCGCACGATCTCGTCGGCGAGTTGCAGCCGCAGTTCTTCCGCGCGCGTGACCTTGTCCCGTAGCGGCGAAGGCCGATCGACGCGGCGGACCGCTGTCTCCGGCTGGGCGACGGCCTGCGATCCACGTGCCGGAAGATCATCAAGGCTCATTGCTATTGCCCTTTCGGCTCGTCGATGACGCTGACATGCGCCGCGACGATCTTCCATCCTTCCGGAAACCGGACCCAGGTCTGCATCTGCCGACCTACTCTGCCCGGCGTGCTTTCGCGGTAGAACAGCGTCGAGGCGACGGCGGTATCGCGGCCATAGGTCGTGATGACAGTCTTGTCGGTTTTGCGCATCAGCCCGACCGGCGAACGCGCGGCGCGGAAGGCCATGATCTGCTCGTAGCCGTAGAGGTTTTCACCGATGCCATAGCGCAGCGTGCGGGGATCGTTGCGGAACAGCTCGTCGAGCACGGCGACGTCGTTAGACACCAGCGCCTTCTCGTAACGCTGGAACTGCGCGGTCACCTCGGCGAGCACGTCCGAAAGATCGATGTCCATCGTTACAATCCTCTCGGGATCGGCGCAGTGGCGACGCCGGCGCGCTCCAGCGCATGCGCAACGCGCAGCGCGATATCTTCCCGCCAGGGAGCGGCGATGATCTGCACGCCAATCGGCATCGGCACCAGCGGAACCGGCACCGCGACCACGGGCAGGCCGATGAACGAAATCGGCTGGGTGTGGATGCCGATATTGGCGCGCACCGGCAGCTCGACGCCGTCGAGCACGAAGTTCACCTGGCCCAGTTTCGGCGCGATGCAGGGCGTGGCGGGCGCGATGATCACATCCACCGACTTGAACAGCTCCAGCACCTTGGCGCGATACCAGCGGCGGAATTTCTGCGCACGATCGACCAGCGGCGCCGGCACCATCGCGCCGGCGATCAGGCGATCGCGCACCGCCGGATCGAAATCGTTCGGCCGCTTGCGCAGCCGGTCGAGATGCAGCGAAGCGCCCTCGGTGGTGGTGATCACGTAGGCCGCGGCGCGGGCGCGCGCGGCTTCGGGGATTTCGACCGTTTGCGTCGCGTTCAGGGCCCTGGCGACGCGCGCCACGGCCTCGACGGCTTCCGGAAAGACGTTCTTCTGAAAATATCCGCCGGCTACTGCGACCCGCAGGCCGTCGATGCCCTGGGCCAGCAGCGGCGTTACCGGCTCGACCGGCCGCGTCGTGCACGCCGCGTCATCGGCGTCCGGTCCCTGCATCGCGTCATAGGCCAGCGCGAGATCGCTGACGCTGCGCGCGAGCGGGCCGAGATGATCCAGGCTTGCGACAAAGGGAAACGAGCGGGCGCGCGACAGCCGGCCGTAGGTCGGCTTCAGACCAAAGGCGCCGCAGAACGACGACGGCACACGGATCGAGCCATTGGTATCCGACCCCAGCGCGATCGGAACAAGGCCGCCGCCGACCGCGCTGCCCGAGCCACCCGACGAGCCGCCGGTCATCCGCGTCGGATCATGCGGATTGCGCGACGGGCCGTCATGCACGTTCTCGCCGGTGAAGTCATAGGCGTATTCGCCCATGTTGAGCGCGCCGACCAGCACCGCGCCCTGCGCCTCCATGCGCTCGATCAGAGTGGCATCGCGCGTCGAGGGGGCGAGGTCGCGGTTGATCTTCGAACCGGCGCGGGTGGCAAGACCTTTCACGTCGAACAGGTTCTTCACCGCGAACGGCACGCCGGCCAGCGGGCCGACCTTTTCGCCGGCCGCGATCGCGACATCGACCGCGCGGGCTTTTGCGCGCGCGCGCTCGGCGGTGACGTCCGTGAACGAGTTCAGCACGGAATCATGTTTGGCGATCCGCGCTAGCGCCGCCTCGGTCGCATCTAGCGCGGAAAGCTTGCCGTCCGTTACGGCCTGCGCGATTTGTTGGGCCGACAGCCCATCGGTGCTTACGGTCATGGTGCTATCAGGCCGTGTAGACACTGGCCGGCTCGGTTTCATCCGGCAGCGGGAATTCATCGACCAGCCGCGCCAGCCTCAGCGACACTTCGAGATTGGCGCGCACCGCCGGCCGCCAGGCCTCTTCGACCGGGAGCGCCAGCGCTTTCGCAACGGCATTGATGTAATCGTCCAGGGGTTCGGCAGCCATTTTGCTCGTACTCAACTTTCTAGTGAACCGGCAACGGCGGATGCGGGATCGCCGTCAGCAACTCCTTGGTGTAGGCATCCTTGGGATCGCCGAGCACGCTTTCGGATGAGCCCTGCTCGACGATTCGCCCCGCACGCATCACGATGACACGATCGCATAGCAAACGCACGACATTCAGGTCATGCGACACGAACAAATAGCTCATGCCCATCGATTGCTTGAGGTCCTGCAGCAGATTGAGCACGACGGCCTGCACGGAGACATCGAGCGCCGCCGTCGGCTCGTCGAGGATCACGAGTTTGGGGTGCAGCGCAATCGCGCGCGCGATGCCGACGCGGGCCTTCTGGCCGCCGGATAGCTGGTGCGGGAAACGATCGAGCAGATCGACGGGAAGACCGACCAGTTCGGCAAGCTTTTCGCAGCGGGCGCGCAGTGCGTCGCGTCCCCTGATATCGCCGAGTTGCATAATGGGATCGGCGATCGCGCGCGCCGCGGTGAAGCGCGGGTTGAGGCTGTCGGTCGGGTCCTGGAACACCATCTGGATGCTTTTGCGCAGCGGCAGCCGCGCAAAGGCTTGCGGCATGATGGCGCCGATCTCCTCGCCGTCGAACGCGATGCGGCCGGAGGTCTGGTCGAGAAGCCGCATCACCATCATCGAGGTGGTCGATTTGCCGCAGCCGGATTCGCCGACGAGGCCAACACTCTCGCCATGGCCGACCGTGAAGCTGATGCCGTCGACGGCACGGAATATTTCGGCTTCCACCGGTGGCCTGCGGGAGAACAGTTTTGTGAGAACGGCGCTGGCGCCCTGGCGGGGATATTCCTTGACGAGCTTTTCGACGAGCAGAAGGGGCGATTTGTTCTCGTCGCCCCTGGGCTTGACCCGGGGGTCCATCGCTTCTGAGGAAGAGCCGTTCGAAGATTGATGGATGGCCGGCTCAAGCCCGGCCATGACGGATGGAGGCGGCGGTGCTTGCGCGCCTTCGTCCTCTGGCAACAGATCCCGCAACGACACACCGACCCTCGGCGTTGCACGCATCAGCTTCCTGGTATAGGCGTGCTGGGGATTGGCAAAAATGTCCGCCGACTTTGCCGTCTCCACCACCCGGCCCTTCTCCATCACCACCACGCGGTCGCAATAGGCGGCGGCGAGGCCGAGATCGTGCGTGATCAGGATGGTCGACATGTGGCGGCGCTTTGTCAGTTCCACGATCAGATCCATCACCGCCTTCTGCGTGGTGACGTCGAGCCCCGTGGTCGGCTCGTCCGCGATCAGGAGCTGCGGATTGCAGGCCAGCGCCAGCGCGATCACGACGCGCTGACACATGCCGCCGGACAGTTCGAACGGATAGGCGTGATAGCGCTCGCGGGGGCGGGCGATCTTGACCTGCTCCAGCGCCTCGATCGCCTTCTCGCCGCGGTCACTTGCCGCGCTCTGCACATGCTGGCGCAGCACGTCTTCGATCTGGTCGCCGACCTTGCGGATCGGATTGAGCGCGGCGCGCGGGTTCTGAAAGATCATCGAGATTTCGCGGCCGCGCAGATCGCGCATCTCGTTCTCGGTCGCGGCCTTGACGTCGATGCCGGAAAACATCACCGAGCCCTCGGCGATCCTGCCGGCACGGTCGAGGATGCGCATCACCGCATACGAGGTCACCGACTTGCCGGAGCCGGACTCGCCGACGATGCCGAGCGTCTCGCCCTTGGCGACGGAAATGTTGACGTGCTGCACGGCCTTGACGATGCCGCGCCGGGTCGAGAACTCGACGGTGAGGTCGTGGACGTCGAGAAGGGGCTGGGCCGTCATGACAGCCTCCGCAAAAATATCGAAAACAACCCCATGCAAAGTAGAACGGTCAGCATTCCTGTCCCGTTTCCTTCCCGTATGCGACCAGGACGGGCAAAGCCTGAATCAGCCATCACGTCCTCCGCTGCGGGTCGACAATGTCGCGCAGACCGTCGCCGAGCAGGTTGAAGCAGAACACCGCGATCATCAGCGCAAGCCCCGGGAACAGCGCGATCCACCATTCGCCCGACACCATGAAGGTCGCGCCTTCCGCAACCATGATGCCCCATTCCGCCGTCGGCGGCCGCACGCCAAGACCGATGAAGGAGAGGCCGGCGGCGTTGAGGATCGCGTAGCCCATGGTCAGCGACATCTGCACGATCATGATCGGCATGATGTTGGGCAGGATGTGCACCAGGAGAATGCGCAGCTCCCCATTGCCCGACAACCGCGCCGCCTGCACGAAACCGGCGTTGCGGCGCACGTTCGCCTCGGCACGCGCCACGCGGGCGTAAAGCGGAAAGTTCACGATCGCGGTGGCGATGATGATGTTCTGCACGGTATTGCCCAGCGCCGCGACGATGCCCATCGCCAGCACGAACAGCGGAAACGCCATGATGGTGTCGGCGATGCGCCCGACGATGCGGTCGGTCCAGCCACCGAAATAGCCGGCGGCGATGCCGGCGAGCCCGCCCATCAGGAACACCAGCGCCACCGAGGCAACCGCGATGAAGGTATCGAGCCGTGTGGCGACGACGACGCGGCTGAAGATGTCACGGCCCAACTGGTCGGTGCCGAACCAGTGCGCCGCCGAGGGCGGTTTCAGCGCCGCTGATGTATCGCTGGCGAGCGGATCGTAGGGCACGATGTAGGGCCCGAAGATCGCGGCGAACAGGATGACGACCAGCAGGCCGAAGGCAAAGGCGGTGACGCGGTTTTCGCCGAGCACATAGCGGGTGTGCTCGAACATCGCAGCCACGCCCGAAGTGCGTGCGGGAGTGACGGGTTCAACGGCAGGCAGAACGGCACTCATCTTCCAACCTCACCCTTCCAGCCGCACGCGCGGATCGATCACGCCGTAGAGAATGTCGATGAAGAGATTGAGCAGCACGTACATGACAGCCATGGTCAGCACGAAACCCTGCACCGGCGCGAAGTCCGACGAGATCAAGGCTTCCACCGCGTAGGAACCGATGCCGGGCCAGGCAAACACCTTCTCGACCAGCACATTGGCGCCGAGCAGAAACGAGAACACCATGCTGAGCGTGGTGATGACCGGCAGCATCGCGTTGCGAAACGCATAGGTGACGATCACGGTCGAGGGCGAAAGCCCGCTGGCGCGCGCGGTGCGGACGAAATCGGAGGCCAGCACCGCCAGCATCGAGGCGCGCGTCATGCGCGCGATCGGCGCCAGCGAGAAGATCGCCAGCGTCGCCGCCGGCAGGATCAACTGGCTCAGTGCGGAACGAAACGCTTCGAGGTCGCGCGCAATCAAGGTGTCGATCAGATAGAAGCCCGTCACATGCGTCGGCGCGCTGTAGAACACGTCGAGCCGGCCGAGCGGCGCCGGTGACCAGCCGAGCCTGAAATAGAAGAGATAGACCAGCACCAGCCCCGTAAAGAACACCGGCAGCGACACGCCCGCCGTCGTGGTGACGCGGCAGAGATGGTCGATCCAGGAGCCGGGGCGGGTCGCAGCCAGCACGCCGAGCGGGATCGCGATCGTGACCGAGACGATGAGGCCGAGCAGCGTCAGTTCGGCGGAGGCCGGCAGGCGGTTGCGGATTTCAGTTGCGACCGGCTGTCCCGTGGTCAGCGACGTCCCGAAATCGCCATGCGCGAGATCATTGGTGTAGCGGAAGAACTGCTCGATCAGCGGCTTGTCGAAGCCGAGTTTCTTGCGGATCTGCTCGATCGCTTCCTTGCTCGCCGCGGGTCCGGCGAAATAGGCGGCGGGATCCCCGGGGAGCGCGCGGGTCAGGAGGAAGGTGACGATCACGACCCCGATCAGCGACGGGATCGCAAACATCAGCCGCTTGCCGATCATGGTCAGCATGGCGCTCGCCTCTTATGCTTTCACGAGCGCGCGGTAATCCAGACGGCGGTGGAACCAGTACTGATAGCCGGAGACGTTCTTCTGCATCGCGACGTTGACGTAGGGCTGATACAGCGGGATGCGCGGGATGTCCTTGAAGGCGAGGTCGACGAAACCCTTCACGTCGGTATCGTACTTCGCGGTATTGCCGATCGCGGCTGCGTCGACAGCGCCGGCGATGTACTCGTCCATCGCCTTTGACTGGTAGCTCATGGTGTTGAAGATCGAGTTCTTGCCGTCGTAGCACCAGATGAAGAAGTATTCGGGATAGTCGAGCCAGCCGGAGAACACGTTGGTATAGAGCGGCAGCACCTTCTTGTTCAGCTCGGTGCGCCAGTTGGCGCCCGGGATCTTGTTGATGGTGGTCTTGATGCCGATCTGCGCCAGAGACTCCTGCACCAGCACGCAGAGCGGCTCGTTGACGCCGGCAAAGCCGAGGTCGAACGACAGCGTGGTCTCGAAACCGTTGGGATGGCCGGCCTCGGCCAGCAATGCCTTGGCCTTGGCGATATCGGTGACGTATTTGGTCGGCTGCGGCCACGCCACCTCGGTCGCCTTGTCGGCGGCTGCGCCGAACATCGGCTTGGCGAGGCCGAACAGCACCGCATCCATGATCTTCTGGTAGGGGATCGCGCAGGCGACGGCCTCGCGTACTTTGGGGTTGTCAAACGGCGCGATCTTGACGTTCATGCCGATATACTGGACGCCGTTGGAGTACGGCACCGAGACGATATTGAGCTTGCCGCTGTCCTTCAGCTCGACGAAATCCTTGTTCGGCAGATCATAGGAGATGTCGGCATCGCCGCGCTCCAGGAGCGCGCGGCGGTTACCCGCCTGCGGCACCATGCGCCAGATCACGCGCTTGACCTTCGGCAAAGGACCGCCGGCCCACTCGTCGTTGCGCTCCATGACGACTTCGGTGCCCGCCGTCCATTTCGTCACCTTGTAGGCGCCGGAGCCCGCGGTCTGCTGCTTGGTGTATTCGAGGCCCCACGGATCCTTCTCGCTGGCGTTCTTCTTCACCAGCTCGGAATTGACGACGCAGGGCACGATGACAGCAAGATCGGGGAGGGTCAGGCGGTCCTTCTTGGCGAAATCGATCCGCACCGTGTTGTCGTCGACGATGACGAACTGCTCGGTCTTGGTCAGCGAGCCCGCGCCCATCTGGAACGTCGGGAAGCCGCCGACGCTGACGGCGCGATCGAGCGACCATTTGACATCCTTGGCCGTAACCGGCGCGCCGTCATGGAATTTGGCGTTCTTCTTCAGCTTGAAGGTCACCGACATGTCGCCGACCTTCATGTCCTCGGCGAGCTCGGGCTTGAACTTGTCGCGGTCGTAATACGGCACGCCGCCGGGACCGCTCTTCATCTCGTGGCTGATCAGGCGGTCGTAGCAATTCCACGACACCTCATAGCCGGGCACGTTGGTGCCGACGCCGTGAATGTCGAGATTGTTGGGGCCGCTCTCCGAGACGATCAGCAGCGTTTCCGACCGCGCCTGCGCCTTGGCGGAAGACCAGATCGCCGGCGCCGGCGTGAGCGCGCTGGCCGCCGCCAGCCCCGACACGGATTTGAGGAAATCGCGACGCTTCATGGGTGATGCTCCAACGCCTGAGGGGAAACGGCCTGAAGCTGGAATCGCAAGGTTTGTGCCAACCCTTAAGGAAAGCTTTCTCCTACCCTAACCGATTGATATGGCTTGGAATTCAGAACCAAATGGACGCCATGCCGGGATGCGACATCCTGTCGAATTGCATACAAAGCGGTAGATTTGCCCACAAAATATGCAGAAAATTTGAGCGCTCTATTGCTGTGCGGCCTCAGATCGGCCAGAGCAGGTCCTGCAATTCATGGAGATCGGTGGCCTTCTGTTGCCAGCCCTCGATGCAGAAGTGCCTGAGCGGATCGCTGGCGCGGTGCAGCAGCATCAGCGCCATCAGCCGCCGCTTCAGGTCGGGCGTGACATCCGCAGCCGAATATCCGAAGCCCTCGAACAGGCTCCGCACCCGCCGCGGCATGCCTGCGGTCATGAAGGCGCTTGGACCCAGCAGGTCGTACTCACCCCTCCCCGTCATCACGTCGCCGAAATCGAACAATCCTGCGAGGTGCCAACCTGCAGTGCCGCGGCTCAGCAGAAAATTCTCCGGGATGTATTCGCCGGTCAGGATCACCGGCGACCCGTCCAGCGCCGTCAACGCGACCGCATCGCGCAGAAGGTCGTCGAAGCCATCCAGAAATTTTTGCGGCAATCCGAGCCGCGCGTGCCGGGCGCGACATCCGTCGATCTGCCGGCGCATGAAGACGTTCCAGCCAGGCTCGATCTGCCCCAGCGGCCCGACAGGGGCGCGCTGTACCTCGGCGATGGTCTCGCCGATCTCGGCCAGCACGCGCTCCTTGTCCGCTTCCGGCAGTGACGGCCAGACATCCGCGCCCAGCTCGCCTGACAGCCGCGTGAAGACAAGGTATGGCCATCCGTCGCGCTCCCCTTCGACGACGATTTCGGGGATCGCCAACCGAATTCGCCCCTGAAGCTGCGCCAGCGCGCCACGTTCCGAGACGAACTGGTCGCGAAGAAGCGGCGGGAAGATCTTCAGGATGAGGTTTTCGTCGAGGGCAAGGACGAGATTGGTGCCGGTGGCGAATACGTGCGGCGCGGTGCACGCGAGGCCGTGACCGCGGGCGATATCGTGCGCGATCGGCAGCCATTGCGCCGCATCGGCGCGCCAGGGGCTGAAGGATTCGTAGTCGGTGAATGCCGGCAGGGATGCGGTCATGGTGATGCTGAACGTATCAGTCGTCATTGCGAGCGGAGCGAAGCAATCCATGCCTCAACGCGGGGATAGATGGATTGCTTCGCTGCGCTCGCAATGACGGGGAGTTCACTGCACCGGATTTGCACGCTCGAACTGGCGCAGCAGGCGGTTGCCGCGCTCGACGGCGAGATCGAGGGCCGCCTGCGCGGACTGCTTGCCGTTGAAAACCTGCTCGAGTTCTTCGTCGATCACGCTGCGGATCAGCACAAAGGAACCGAGCCGGATTCCTTTCGAGTTCTCGGTCGGCGACTTCAGGGTCATCTGCTCGATCCCGATCGCCGCACCGGGATTGCGATCGTAGAAGCCCTGTGCGCGCGTAAGGTCGAAGGCGGCGCGGGTGATCGGCAGATAGCCGGTGTGCTGGTGCCAGGCGGCCTGCACCTCGGGCTTCGAGAGATAGGCGAAGAACCGCGCGACGCCGGCATATTCGGCGCGCGGCCGGTCGCGCAGCACCCATAGCGTGGCGCCGCCGATGATGGAGTTTTGCGGGGCGCCGGCGATTTCAGGCCGGTGCGGAATCATGCCGTAGCCGACCTCGAACCTGGAATTGGCCTTGATGTCCGCGCGCGTTCCGGACGAGCCGATGAAGATGGCGCATTCGCCCTTCTGGAAGCGCGGCTCGGCCGATTGCCCGCGGCCGCTATACTCGAAAGCTTTCGTCGCCTGCCATTCCGCCAGTTGCGCGATGTGCCGCACCACGTTCGGATTGTTGAAGGTCAATTCGGCGTCGAGACCGCCAAAGCCATTGCCCTTGCTGGCCAGCGGCAGATTGTGGAAGGCGGAAAAATTCTCGACATGGACCCAGGAGGGCCAGGACGTGGTGAGCCCGCAAGCCGAGCCCGCCGCGCGCAGGCGCTTCGCCGCCGCGCCGACCTCGGCCCATGTCTTCGGCGCCACCCCCGGATCGAGGCCCGCGGCGCGGAACTGATCCTTGTTGTAGTAAAGGATCGGCGTCGAGACATTGAACGGAAACGAGAGCATGTTGCCCGCGACATCAGAATAATAACCGGTCACGACAGGCAGATACGCTTCCGGCGCGAACGGCTCCGACTGGTCGCGCATCAGTTCGAACACCGGATAGATCGCGCCCTTGGCCGCCATCATGGTGGCGGTGGCGATCTCGTTGACCTGAACGATGGCGGGCTGGCTGCGTGAGCGGAAGGCGAAGATCGCCGCCGTCACCGTCTCGGTGTAGTTGCCCTTGTAGGTCGGCACGATCCGGTAGTCGGACTGCGACGCATTGAAATCGGCTGCCAGCTTTTCGACATGCTTGCCGAGCTCCCCCGACATCGCGTGCCACCACATGATCTCGGTGGCCGCCCGGGCCGGAGACGCCAGCGCCATGACGGCGAGCGCCGCGAATTGCAAGAATCTCAAGGCCAGTTTCACCGGTGATTACCTCGCTCCGCCGCGTCAGCGACGTGCCTGTTCCCTGCCCCCTCATAAATCCCTGCAATCGCGGTTTCAATCCGCCGACAACGCCGCAACGCACAATTCAAGATTGTAACGAATTTCTCAGGATAACCCCAGGCTACCCCGCGCCGGCCGCGTCACCAATAGCCAAGCATCGGCAAATTCTGCTAAAATTGCGTTGAACCTTTTTTCGCCGCTGCAGACTCCTTCTCTAAGGGGATTTGTCGCCTGTGTACCGCCGCCGCGCCAACCTTTCGCGGGTCTTCGTGCTTGTTGTCGCGCTGTTGCTTACGGCGGTCTCAACGGGCGCGCTTGCGCGCGAGTCTGGCACCGCCGATCTCCGGGGCGAGTTACATCGCACCGACGGGTTCCCGTCCCGTCTGTCAGGCGCAGAAAGCGCCCCCCTCGAACGGACCCGCACCGGCGCACCCAATCTCTACCGTACCAACGTTGCATTGATCGGGACGATGGTGCCGCTATTGGTCGGGCCCCTTCGCAAGACGGAGCGAATTTGACCGACGCACCGCAACAGCCACGAACATCGGAACGGCCGGCGAGCTTCGCCGCGCGCGGCCGGTTTCACGTGGTCCAGTGGCTGCGCGCAGTCCCGATCCGCTGGCGCATTCTCTCGATTGCAGCCTTGAACTCGGCCGTCGTCGTGGTGCTCGCGGTCCTGATCTGGAACGGCGCCAACGTGCTGGGTTCGGCCTGGGACGATGTCCGGCAGGTGCGGGAGTCCGACAAGATCCTGGCGCATCTGGAGAGTGAAACCAGCCGGCTGCAGAATCTGATCCATCGCTACATCAACCAGCCGAGCCCCGAGCTGTTCGCCGAGATCCTGCTGCTGCGCGAGGCCGTGCTCGGCACGCTCACCACGCGCGCATCGAACGACCGGATTCTTTCGGGATCGGTCGAGCGGCTCGAACAGGTCACCGACCGCTTCCTCAACGGCTTCGGCGAATTGCGCGCGGTGCAGGCCACCATCACCAAGACCTATGAGCAGCAGGTGCTGGGGCCGGCCAGGGAAATGGCCGGGCTCTATTCGGTCATCGAGGGTGCGACCGGGCATCGCGACGCGCAGATCTGGCCGTCGCTCGGAAGATCGCGTGAAGCGTTTACGGCGCTATTGGTCGCCGCCAACGCCTACTATTTGTCGCCGGGCTCGGCCTCCGCCGAAGACGCCCGCAGGCATACCGAGACGATCGAGAAGACCATCCCCGTGATGATCGACCTCGCCGACAATGATCTGCAGCGCATGGCGTTGTCGCGGCTGCAGGCCCGGACGGTGGCATTGCGCCAGGGCATGGCCAAGCTGACCGAGCAACTCACTGTCAGGACCGAGCTGCTGCGCAATACCATCGACGCCAGCCAGGCCGACGCCATCGCCGTCATCGACGAATTGTCGGTCAAGATGCGCCAGCGCGAGCAGAAGGCGCAGGAGACCTTCGACAAGACGCTGTCCGGCATCTCGCGCCGGGTGCTGTCGATCGCCGTGATGTTCCTCGGCATCATCCTCTCCGCCGGGGTGCTGATCGCGCTCTCGATTCGTTTGCCGCTGCAGCAGATCCTGGCCGCGATGCATGCCATCACGTCGGGCAATTACGATCGCCGCGTGCAGGGCACCACCGCGCGAGACGAAGTCGGCGCGATGGCCCGCGCTGTGGACGTCTTCCGCGAAAACGCCATCGCCAAGCGCGAGACCGAGGACGAGCTGCGCGCCTCGAAGGAGCGAGCCGAGAGCGCGCTGCTCGAGCTCAACACCGCGCAGCAGAACCTGATCGACGCCGAACGGCTGGCCGCGCTCGGCGGGCTGGTCGCCGGCGTCGCCCATGAGGTGAACAACCCGATCGGCATCAGCCTGACGGTGGCGTCGAGCTTTGCGCGGCGGGCTGACATGTTCGAGGCTGAATTGCGCAGCGGGCCGCTCCGGCGCTCCAAGCTCGACGATTTCATCAAGAGTTCGCGCGATGCAGCCCAGCAACTGGTCGCGAACCTGCACCGCGCTGCCGAGCTGATTCAGTCATTCAAGCAGGTGGCGGTGGACCGCTCACATGCCGAGCGTCGGCAGTTCAATCTCAGCGAAGCCACCGACCAGATCGTCGCGAGCCTGCGGCCGGTATTGAAGAAGGCGGCGATCACGCTGTCGGTCGACGTGCCGGAAGGCCTCGTGATCGACGGCTATCCCGGCTCCTACGGCCAGATTTTAACCAATCTTTTCCTTAACGCCGCCAACCATGCCTTTGCAGGCGGCCGCTCCGGCGCAATCTCGATCTCGGCGCGGGCGCGCGGCAGCGACGATGTCGAGATCATCTTTGCCGACAACGGGGCTGGAATGACGCCGGACGTGCAAAGGCAGGCATTCGACCCCTTCTTTACGACGCGCCGCAACGAAGGCGGCACCGGACTGGGCTTGCATATCGTCTATAATCTTGTCACTCAACAGCTCGGCGGCCGGATGATGCTGGAGTCAAGGCTGGGACAAGGCACCACATTCCGCATTATCATGCCGAAAACCGCCAAGGGCGGATCGACAAGTACAGACCAGACAGCAGCCGACGGAACTTCGCAATGGCCGAACAGGACGATGTCCTCCACCTGATCGACGATACCGGGGCCGCTCCGGAGGACTCGTCCGCCCGCAAATGGAAGATCGCCGTCATCGACGACGATGCCGCCGTGCATGAGGGCACCCGCTTTGCGCTGAGCGACTACAGCCTCAACGGCGCGACGCTGGAGATCCTCTCGGCCTATTCCGCGGCCGAAGGCCGCACCTTGATGCGCGACAATCCCGATGTCGCGGCCGTGCTGCTCGATGTCATCATGGAGACCGACGTCGCGGGGTTGGAGCTCGTGGAATACATCCGCAACGAGATCAAGAACGAGACCGTCCGCATCATCCTGCGCACCGGCCAGCCCGGACAGGCGCCCGAGCGCCGCGTCATCGTCCAGTACGATATCAACGACTACAAGGCCAAGACCGAGCTGACGGCCGACAAGCTGTTCACCTCGCTGACCGCGGCGCTGCGCAGCTACCAGCAGCTCGAGCGCATGGTGCAGACCCGGCGCGGGCTTGAAATCATCATCGACGCCGCCTCGACGCTCTACGACTTCAAATCGATGCAGCGGCTGGCGGAAGGCGTGCTGACCCAGCTCGCCTCGCTGCTCAATGTCGACTGCGCTGGCATCCTGGTGCTGCGCGACGACGGCGTCGCGAGCAGCGAATTCTCGGTGCTGGCGGGCTCGGGTTGCTACAGCCGCTTCATCGGCACCACCAGCTCGAAAGCGCTCGATCCGGACTTGCGGGCGATGGTGGAAGCCGCCTTCCAGCGCCGCAAGAACGAATTCGCCGACCACCGCAGCGTGCTTTATCTGCGCACCGGAAGCGGCCGCGAGGTGGTGGTGCTGCTGCAGGCCGAGCGCCAGCTTTCCGACACCGACCGTGCGCTGGTCGAGATTTTCTCCAGCCGGCTGTCGATCGCGTTCGACAACGTGATCCTCTACCGGCAACTGCACGAGGCCAATACCCAGCTCGAGGACCGCGTCGCCCAGCGCACCCGCGCGCTGATGCAGGCCAACCGCAGGCTGTCGGCGCAGTGGCTGCGGCTGCAACGTGCCAACGGCTTCAAGAATGAAATTCTCGGCACCGTCGCGCATGATTTGAAGAACCCGCTCGGCGTGATCCTCGGCCGCACCGAGATGCTGACCGAGCTGATCGGCGCCGGCTCGCCCAAGGAGAACGTCAACGCGCAGGTCGAGCACATCAGGGACGCCACCAAGCGCCTGACCTCGATGGTCGATCATCTGATCTCGGATGCGATGGCTGATGCCTTCGACATCACCATCCGCCGCGAGCCGGTCGATATTGCGGCGCTCGTGACCGAGGTTACCGATTCCAACCTGCCTTCGGCGGTCAACAAGCAGCAGGCCATCACGGTGTCGGCGCCGCCGAATGTCGTGACCATGTGCGACACCGACCGGATCCGCGAGGCGATCGACAACCTGGTCAGCAACGCCATCAAATACTCGCCGATCGGCGGCAGGATCTTGGTGACCGTCACCCATGAGAGCGGCGACACGGTGATCCGGATCGCCGACCAGGGCGCCGGCCTTTCGCCGGAGGATCTCGGCCGGCTGTTCGGGCGTTTTCAGCGTCTATCGGCCAAGCCGACGGCCGGGGAAAGTTCGACCGGCCTTGGACTATCGATCGTCAAACGTATCATCGACATGCATGGCGGCCATGTGACCGCGGAAAGCGCCGGTCCCGGACAGGGATCGACGTTTACGGTTAGACTACCCGCGACAGAGACGACATGACCCAGAGCCCGCACATCTTCATCGTCGACGACGAGGCACCGGCCCGCGAGATGGTCGGCGATTACCTCAAGATGCACGGTTTCGGCGTCACGCTGTGCGACGGCGGCAAGAGCCTGCGCAAGGAGATCGAGACCAACACACCCGATCTCGTCGTGCTCGACCTCAACATGCCCGAGGAAGACGGGCTTTCGATCATTCGCGACCTCAAGAGCAAGATCAACGTTCCCGTCATCATGCTGACGGCGACCGCGAGCCCGATCGACCGCGTCGTCGGTCTCGAGCTCGGCGCCGATGACTACATCGCAAAGCCCTGCGAGCTGCGCGAGCTGATGGCACGCATCCGCTCGGTGCTTCGCCGCAGCACGCCGGCCAAGACGGCCGCCGCCGCCGAGGCTGCTCCGGCGAAGGCGGAGAAAGAGCAATTGGTGCGGTTCGGCACCAAATGGCTCGACCTCGAAGCCCAGGCGCTGCGCGACGACGAAGGCAACGAGCATCCGCTGACGGCCTCCGAATTCGGACTGCTGAAGGTGTTCGCGGCGAATCCGAAGCGCGTGTTGTCGCGCGAGCGGCTTTTGGAGTTGGCCAATGCGCGCGACGCCGAAGCGTTCGATCGGGCCGTCGACCTGCGCATCATGCGCATCCGCCGCAAGATCGAGATCGATCCGACCAAGCCCGCCGTGATCCGCACGATTCGTGGCGGCGGCTATCTGTTCTCGCCGACCGGCGAGAAGGGTTAGCGGCTTCATGCTTCCTTCACCCGCCCCTTGAGGGGGCGGGTCGTCTCGCATGGCGCGAAGCGCGATGCGAGACGGGGTGGGGTGACAGTCTCTCAACACGGGCACTGTCAGACGTGGAGAGACCGCCACCCCACCTCGGTTCGCATTCCATGCGAACCGATCCTCCCCCTCCAGGGGAGGATGGCGCCCGCCCGGAACAAATCCGCATCTGAAATCTTCCAATTTTCCGCATATTGAAATTACTGGCGTTTTTGGCCCGAATGTTTCGTCGCAGGCCCCACGACGAAACAATTCTCCGCTGCACGAAACCATTTTTCCCTTGTGGTGCAGACATCCCGAAACCGAGCCTAATTAACAATTCTCCTAACGAAACGCCGCCCGGCGTCGGAATTGGGAGCCTGTCATGTCGAACGTTATCGCCATCAACGCCGCAGCCAAGAAGTCGATTGCCGCCGCCCGCGCGACATCCGACGAGATGCTGCTGCAGAGTATTGCCAAGGGCGACCGTACGTCGATGCATGTGCTTTACTCCCGCCATAACGTCCGGGTTTACCGCTTCGTGCTGCGCATGGTGCGCGACACCACGATGGCGGAAGACCTGGTCAGCCAGGTGTTCCTCGACGTGTGGCGGACCGCCGCCCAGTTCGAGGGCCGCTCGCAGGTTTCGACGTGGCTGCTGTCGATCGCCCGCTTCAAGGCGCTGACCGCGCTGCGCCAGCGCAAGCATGAGGACATCGAGCAGGAAGACGTGCTCGAGATCGCCGACGAGGCCGACACGCCGGAAGCTTCGCTCGACCGCAGCAACACCAGCGCGATCCTGCGCGCCTGCGTTGCCAAGCTGTCGCCGGCGCATCGCGAGATCATCAATTTGGTCTATTACCACGAGAAGTCGGTGGAAGAGGCCGGCGCGATCATCGGCATTCCCCAGAGCACGGTGAAGACCCGGATGTTCTATGCCCGCAAACAATTGGCCGAGTTGCTTAAGGGCGCCGGCGTCGGCAGCCTCGCGGCGTAAACCAACGTTATTTCAACAGCTTAGGTTGCCGCCGGGGACGAGAAAACGGGTCGGTTTCGACGGACAAAGATTACCTCCGACGAAACAAATGAAACAAATCACGACATTACCCGGAAAAACTCACCCCCTATACCTGACACCAACGCAACGCCAACGCCGAACAGGAGAGCGAACATGCTGAAGCCGTCCTTCCGCTTTTTCATCGTCCCGCTCGGTGCCGTCGCAACGCTCGCCACGCTTTCGGCTCAGAACGTCACGCCCCGCGCCCAGCGCGACAGCGGTTCGACGTTCGTGCGGGAGCAGGTGGTCGATTGCGGCACCAGGAGTCCCAAGGAGATCTGTGTGATCTCCTACGACAGCGAGACCCCTCGCTGAACTTCCGTCACCTTCCAAGTCCGAGACCCCCAAGCTCTGGACCTCCCAAGTGACCTCCAACGACCCGGCCGGGATGCCCCCCAGCCGGGTCGCTCTGTATTTGGGACTCAAGAATTCGCGTTCGCGACACGAAAAAGACGCAACCTGACCGCGAATTTCGATCGTGATTGGCTGGCGCAATCTTGCTTGATCCGCGCGCTTTGCCGCTTGACGTGACCACGCCGGTTATGATGCTTGCCGCCGGCGATGGACGCTGTGTCAAACGAGAATGAAGTCAGACTGCGCAAGGGCACGACGCTCAACGAGCGGCTCGTTCTGGCAGGCATTGCCGTAATTTTGTGTTTGATCGCCCTGCCCGGCCTCGCTCACCTTGCAAACGACCAATGGCTCGGCATCGCCGCCCTCTTTGCGTTGCTGTTCGGGTGTCTTCTGCTGGCTGCCGCGCTGTTTGATCGCAACGTCGTATGGATCATCACGCCAGGCGAAATCCTGATCGGCGAACAACGTCCGTTCGGGAAGCTGCACCGAAGATTGATCAGGGACGATGAAATATCGAGAATGCGCCTGCGAAAGAGCCTCGGCAAATCCGTGGAGTTCACGCTCGTCATCGAAACCCAATCGGAAGATACGCTCACCTCACCCCCGCTGCCCGATATCACCCAGGTACGGAAAACCACCGCGCAGATTGCACGGCTGCTTCAGTTGCCCGCTCCCGAACTGGCAGAAAATCCGTTCGACGCCGCCAATGCCGCGATACGGTTGGGCAGGCCGATCGGTCCGAAACGCCTCCGGGCATACCGGGCTCTCATCGTGCTGCTTGCCTGCTCGCTGAGCCTTCCATTCATCTATGCGCTCTGGAGCGGCAAATTGTCCGCGCTTGGAATCGCCGTCTGGTCGCTCGGCGCGATCCTGGCCTTCGTGCTGATCAGATATCTCTATCGGACCAGTGCATTCTGGATTGTCCGCGACGGCGTCCTCAGGTTTGAACGGCTGTCTTTGAAGGGCACGACAGACACGGATACGGTCAGGGGTGACGAAGTCGCGCGCATCGACATCGAAAGCGGCGGCCGGCGGGGCAGCCACTACATCATCGCGATCCGGCTCCGCACCGGCAAGAAGATCCGCAGTCCGGTGCTGGTCGGCAAGGATCAGACCCGCGCCGTGCGCGCCGAGATCATCCGGCGACTGGAATTGAACTGATCGGCGAGCGGACAGGCTTGCAGCCCTGTTCCGCGCGGCATGCAGGCATACACGCCGGTATAGTGTCATCGTCGCATCGGGCGTGATAGGGTACACGCGTGGTTCGGACGCAATTTCGAAAAACTGCAGTTCCTTTTTCGAAGAAGATCGCTCCGTGCGAAACTGCGACAGGTGGTGCCGATGTTCGAAGGCTGGGATGCGGTCGTATTGGCCCGGGCGCAGTTTGCTTTCACGATGTCGTTCCACATCATCTTTCCCGCCTTCTCGATCGGGCTTGCCAGTTATCTCGCCGTGCTCGAAGCGCTGTGGCTTGCGACCGGGCGCGAGGTCTACATCAACCTGTTCCAGTACTGGCTGAAGATCTTTGCCGTCGCCTTCGCCATGGGCGTGGTGTCGGGCATCGTGATGTCCTACCAGTTCGGCACCAACTGGTCGACCTTCTCCGACAAGGTCGGCCCGGTGATCGGGCCGCTGATGGCCTATGAGGTGCTGACCGCGTTCTTCCTCGAAGCGGGCTTCCTCGGCGTGATGCTGTTCGGGCTGAAACGCGTCGGTCCACGACTGCATTTTCTGGCGACGCTGATGGTGGCGATCGGCACGCTGATTTCGGCGTTCTGGATTCTCTCCGCCAATTCCTGGATGCAGACGCCGACCGGCCACACCGTCAATGCCGACGGACAGTTCATCGCGGCCGACTGGCTCAAGGTGATCTTCAATCCGTCGTTCCCCTACCGCCTCGTGCACATGGTGCTGGCGGCATATCTGACCACCGCGCTGGTGGTCGGCGCAGTCGGCGCCTGGCACCTGCTGCGCGACCGCCACCTCGCCGGCCCGCGGGTGATGTTTTCGATGGCGATGTGGATGGCCACCCTGGTGGCGCCGATCCAGATTTTCGCCGGCGACCAGCACGGCCTCAACACGCTGGAGCATCAGCCGGTGAAGATCATGGCGATGGAAGGCCATTTCGAGAGTCACAAGCATGGTGCGCCGCTGATCCTGTTCGGCCTGCCCAACCAGGCCGCCGGCCGCGTCGATTATGCGATCGAGGTGCCGAAACTGGGCTCGGTGATTCTCAAGCATTCGCCGGATGCGCCGATGGCCGGGCTCGACACCGTGCCGCGCGAGAACTGGCCGCCGGTAGCGATCACGTTCTGGTCGTTCCGGATCATGGTCGGCATGGGACTGCTGATGCTGGCGCTCGGCATGTTCAGCCTGCTGATGCGGCTGCGCGGCACGCTGTACGATAGCCGACTGCTGCACATGTTCGCGGTCGCGATGGCGCCGGCGGGCTTCATCGCCGTGCTCGCGGGCTGGATCACCACCGAGGTCGGACGCCAGCCGTTCACGGTCTACGGATTGTTGCGCACGGTTGACTCGGCCTCGCCGCTGGCAGCACCCGCGGTCGCCTCCTCGCTGATCGCCTTCATCATCGTCTATTTCGTGGTGTTCACGGCCGGCATGATCTATCTGCTGCGGCTGATGGCGGCGCCGCCGCATCCGGGCGAAGAAGGACCGTCGCACGAGGCGCCGATCCGCACCGCCGGCATCACCCCGGCCGCCGGCGCCGCAGTCGAGGGAGCCGCCCAATGATTGCGATCGACCTCGCCATTGTCTGGGCCTTCATCATCGCCTTTGCCGTGTTCGTCTATGTCGTGATGGACGGCTTCGATCTCGGCCTCGGCATCCTGTTTCCGCTCTTCCCCGAGAAACACGATCGCGACGTCATCATGAACACCGTCGCCCCGGTGTGGGACGGCAACGAAACCTGGCTGGTGCTCGGCGGCGGCGGCCTGATGGCGGCGTTTCCGCTCGCCTATGCCGTGCTAATGCCGGCGCTCTATACGCCGATGATCGTGATGCTGCTGGGCCTCGTGTTCCGCGGCGTCGCCTTCGAATTCCGCTGGCGCACGACCAAGGAACGCAACAAGTGGGACGTCGCGTTTTTCGGCGGATCGATTCTGGCGACGCTGGCGCAAGGCATCGCGCTCGGCGCCATCCTGCAGGGCGTGCATGTCGAGGGACGGCAGTACGCCGGCGGCTGGTGGGACTGGCTGACGCCGTTCAGCATTCTGACCGGCGTGGCGCTGGTGATCGGTTATGCGCTGCTCGGCGCAACGTGGCTCGTCATGAAGACCGAAGGCGAATTGCGCGACCGCGCCTACCATCTGAGCTGGGTATTCCTGCTGGCGATGCTGGGCGCCATCGCAGCCGTCAGCCTGGCGACGCCGTTCCTGCACGTACAGTACACGGAGCGCTGGTTCGCGTGGCCGAACGTCCTCCTGACCGCGCAGGTGCCGATCGCGGTGGCCGTCATCACTGCACTCCTGCTGCGCAGCCTCGCCAAAAAATATGACTACCAGCCGTTCTTTCTGACGCTGGCGTTGTTCGCTCTGTCCTATGCCGGCCTTGGCATCAGCATGTTTCCCTACATCGTTCCGCAGAGCATCACGATCTGGCAGGCGGCCGCGCCAACAAACAGCCAGATCTTCATGCTGTTCGGCGTCGCCGGGCTGATCCCGCTGATCCTCGGCTACACCGCCTGGGCCTATTGGGTATTCCGCGGCAAGGTCAAACCCGGGAGCGGCTACCATTGACCCAGATCAAGCCAGGCCAGCGCCCATTGACGCAGCGTTTGCTATGGTTCGTGGCCCTGTGGCTTGGCGGCGTCGGCACCGTGATGCTGATTTCGTATGTGCTGCGGCTGTGGATCGCACCGAAATAGGGCAGCCCGAGATCCCATGAATATGGCGACTTGCGGAAATTCAAGATATTTCAGTGGGATGTCCGCCGCATTCGCCCTAAACTTGCCATCAAGCTAGCCCTGAGTTTTGATGGTTCCTCTTGATTTGGCCAACGCGCCGCTAGGAGAATTCTGCGATGAAAAAATTTCGGCACCTGATCTGGATGCTGGTCGCTAGCAGCGGTCTGATCCTCTCGGCCTCGCAGAGCCAGGCACAATTGCGCCAGCCCGATGTCGGCGACCAGCCTGGACTGATCGCGGACGACTCCGTCGAGCTCGAACCGCAGTTCAGGAAGACGGCGGTGTTCTACCGCACCAACGAAGCGCCGGGCACCATCATCGTCGTCACGGCCGAGCGGCATCTCTATCTGATCCAGGGCAACGGCCGCGCGCTGCGCTATGGCATCGGTGTCGGCCGCGAGGGATTCCAGTGGCAAGGACTCCAGAACATCACGCGCAAGGCGGAGTGGCCGGACTGGACGCCGCCGCCGGAGATGATCGCGCGCCAGCCCTATCTGCCGCGCTTCATGGCGGGCGGCCCCGGCAATCCGCTCGGCGCGCGCGCGATGTATCTCGGCACCACCGTCTACCGCATTCACGGCACCAATCGGCCCGACACGATCGGCACCGCCGTCTCCTCCGGCTGCTTCCGGCTTGTCAACGCCGACGTCGCCGATCTCTATGAGCGCGTTCCCGTCGGCACCAAGGTGATCATCCGACAGAAGCCCGAGCTTTAATTCCTCCGCTGTCTCTCCAGACGATCCATTTCCTCCCTGAAAATTGGCGAGTTGAACAATGCTGAAGACATTTCGAGGCGGCCTCCTGATCGGGCTGGCGGTCGCAATCGCAGTCGCGGCCGCTGCAATCACGTATGAACGTTACGACACCAAGACGCTGAAGCGGACGATCAAGCGCGGCGAAGTGCTGTGCGGCGTCAACAAGGGCCTGCCCGGCTTCTCGATCCCCGACGACAAGGGCGACTGGACCGGCTTCGACGTCGATTTCTGCCGCGCGGTTGCCGCGGCGATCTTCGACGATCCCAAGAAGGCGAAATTCATGCCGCTCGACGCCAACGAGCGCTTCAAGGAATTGCAGAGCCGCAAGGTCGACATCCTCTCGCGCAACACGACCTGGAGCATGTCGCGCGAGAGCAACTATGCGCTCTACTTCCCGGCGGTCGCCTATTATGACGGCCAGGGCTTCATGCTGCCGCGCTCGCGCAACATCGATTCCGCGCTGGACCTCAACAACAGCAAGGTCTGCGTGCAGGAGGGGACGACCAACCTGCTCAACGTCGCCGACCATTTCCGCGCCAACAACATGAAGTACACGGAAGTGAAGCTCCCCAAGCTGGAGGACGTGCTCAAGGCCTATGAAGGTGGCAAGTGCGACACCTTCTCCGCCGACATCTCCCAGCTCTACGCGCTGCGCCTCAATTTGATCCAGCCGAGCGACCACGTCATTTTGCCCGACGTCATCTCCAAGGAGCCGCTCGCGCCCGTGGTGCGCCAGCGCGACGACGACTGGATGATGATCGTGAAGTGGACGCTGTATGCGATGATCAACGCCGAGGAGCTCGGCATCACCTCGAAGAACATCGATGAGGCGCTGAAGTCGAAGAAGCCCGACGTGATGCGGCTGGTCGGCACCGAAGGCGCCTATGGCGAAGACCTCGGACTCCCCAAGGACTGGGCCGCCCGCATCATCCGCCATGTCGGCAATTACGGCGAGGTCTACGAGCGCAATGTCGGCGAAGGATCGAAACTGAAGATCCCGCGCGGCCTGAATTCGCTGTGGAGCAACGGCGGCATCCAGTACGCGCCGCCGATACGGTAGGTTTCTCACCCGCCCCTTGAGGGGGCGGGTCGGCTCGCGTGGCGCGTAGCGCCATGGGAGACGGGGCGGGGTGACAGACTATCCACGCATGCACTGTTAGACGTGGAGAAACCTTCACCCCACCTCGGTTCGCATTACATGCGAACCGATCCACGAGCGAGCTTCGCTCGTCTCGGACCCCTCCAGGGGAGGATAAGATTGCTCCGCGTTGCCTCCATCGTCCTCAATAACTCTTCATCCGCGCCAGCTGGTCGGCGTGGTAGTTGCTGTCGCCGAACAATTCCTGGCACACCCGGGCACGCTTCATGAAGAAGCCGATGTCGAACTGGTCGGTCATGCCCATGCCGCCGTGCATCTGCACGCCTTCCTGCACCGCCAGCGTTGCCGTGGTGCCGGCGCGGGCCTTGGCGACCGCGATCGCAGCGCCCGCATGATCGAAATCGCCATCCAGCGTCTGCAGCGCCTTCAGCACCGCCGAGCGGGTGATCTCGATGTCGATATAGAGCTGGGCGGCGCGGTGCTGCAGCGCCTGGAATTCGCCGATCAGCTTGCCGAACTGCTTGCGCTCTTTCAGGTAGGTCACGGTGCGGCCGAACACCTCTTCGCTCAGGCCCACCATTTCGGAAGCGACCGCACCGCGGCCGATGTTGAGCACGCCGTCCAGCAGTACGCCGCCCTGATCGACCTCGCCGAGCACCTGATCGGCATTGACCTCGACATTGCTGAATTCGATTCTGGCGGCGTTATGCGCATCGACCATCACCGTGCGTTCGACCGCGACGCCCTTGGCTTTGGGATCGACCAGAAACAGCGTCAGCCCGTTGCGGTCGCCGGCCGCGCCGCCGGTTCGTGCTGCAACGATGAGAAGGTCGGCAGTGTGGCCGTCGACCACCAGCGCCTTGGCGCCACTGAGCTTGAAACCGTTGCCGGAGCGCACCGCCTGCAAACCTATCTGCAGCGGACGATGTTTTGTGCCCTCATCGACCGCAAGCGCGGCCAGCAGCGAGCCGTCGGCAATCTTCGGCAGATGCACCGATTTCTGCGCCTCGCTGCCGCCGCGTGACAGTGCCGACGCCGCCAGCACCGCCGTCGACAAAAATGGCGACGGCATCAAGGTGCGGCCGATCTCCTCCATCACCACGCCGGCCTCGACATAGCCGAGCCCGCTGCCGCCGAAATTTTCCGGCACCAGCAATCCCGAAAAGCCCATCTCGGCGAACGCCTTCCAGAGGTCGCGGGAGAAACCCGTTTCATCCTTGCCGTCGCGCAACTGGCGCAGATGCGCCACCGGCGCCTTGTCGCTGATGAGGCCGCGCGCGCTGTCGCGCAGCATGGATTGTTCTTCGGTGAGGACGAGTGGCATTTTAATCCGATCTAACTGTACGAATAACTTTTGGGGTTCGTCATTCCGGGGCGCGTCAAAGACGCGAACTACGATGCGCAATTGCGCATCTGAGAATCTCGAGGTTCCGGGTTCGACGCTTCGCGTCGCCCCGGAACGACGGGAAGAGGCTCACGCCCCCGGCAGATCGAGGATGCGCTTGGCGACGATGCCGAGCATCACCTCCGAGGTGCCGCCTTCGATCGAGTTGGCCTTGGTGCGCAGCCAGGCGCGCGGGCGGGCGCCGCCTCTGGAGCGGTCGCTTTCCCATTCCAGCGCATCGATGCCGCCGGCCGACATCAGGATTTCGTGGCGGCGCTTGTTGAGCTCGGTGCCGTAATATTTCATCGCCGAGGAAAACGCCGGATGCGACTGCCCGGCCTTCGCCAGATCGATCGCCCGCTCGGCCACGGCCGCGAATGCCGCCTCGTCGATGTCGAACGTCGCGATCTGACCGCGCAGCATCGCATCGTCGAGCCGGCCGGAATCATCGCTACCGACGGAATCGGCGGCGACCTGCCCGAGCGGACGGCCAATGCCGCGCTCGCCCGTGCCCGAGATCATCGCGCGCTCATGCTGCAGCAGATATTTCGCGACATCCCAGCCGCGGTTGACGGTGCCGACCACATGCGATTTCGGCACGCGCACATTGTCGAAGAAGGTTTCGCAGAATGGGGAATAGCCGGAGATCAGGAGAATCGGCTTGGTCGATACGCCCTTCGAGGCCATGTCGAACAGGATGAAACTGATGCCGTCATGCTTCTTCACCGCGGGGTCGGTGCGCACCAGGCAGAAGATCCAGTCGGCGTAGTTGGCATACGACGTCCAGATCTTCTGGCCGTTGATGAGGTAGTCGTCGCCGTCGCTCTCGGCGCGGGTCTGCAGCGAGGCGAGGTCCGATCCGGCGTTCGGCTCGGAATAGCCCTGGCACCAGCGGATCAGGCCGGCGGCGATTTTCGGCAGATGCTCCTTCTTCTGCGCCTCGTTGCCGTACTTCAACAGCGCGGGGCCGAGCATCCAGATGCCGAAGCTCGACAGCGGCGCACGCGCGCCCATCGCCGCCATCTCCTCGCGCAGCACCTTGTGCTCGGCGCGGTCGAGCCCGCCGCCGCCATATTCCTTCGGCCAATCCGGCACGGTCCAGCCCTTGTCGCGCATCCGCTCGAACCAGACGCGCTGCGGCTCCGATGTGAATTTTGCGTTGCGCCCGCCCCAATAGGTGTCGCTCTCCGAGGTCATCGGACGGCGCATCTCCGGCGGGCAATTGGCCTCCAGCCAGGCGCGGGTTTCACGGCGGAATGTTTCCAGGTCGGACATATCAGGCGTTTCCATGTGGGAATGTTTGGAGGTGACCTTAGCCGTCACATCGCGGAATTCAATATATGTCTGATGTCAGCCCATGCAGCGCTGACGGTGGTCACAATGCCCGATCAGGTGTATTCGCAGAGCTGTAACGCTTGAAAAACAAGAGGAAACGGGCATGCGGTTGAAGTTGCTTTCGCCTGGCGAAATGAACGCCGACCAGAAAGAAACCTACGATGAGGCGATATCAGGAAAGCGCGGCGCCCCGCCGGCGCCGATGATGGCCTGGCTCAACAGCCCGGACATGGCGCGGCACGCCACGCGGCTCGGCGAGCAGCTGCGTTTCAACACGATATTTCCCGCAAAGCTTTCCGAGATCGCGATCCTCGTTACCGCCCGGCACTGGACCTCGCATTACGAATGGTTTGCGCACAAGCGGCTGGCGCTGAAGGGCGGCATGGATCCGAAGATCATCGAGGACATCCGCGACCGCCGCACGCCAACCTTCGACGATCCCAAGGGCCAGATGATCTACGACCTCGCCAAGTCACTGCATGAGGGCAAGGGCGTGTCGCAGGCGCTGTATGACGAGGCCGTAAAGGTGCTCACCGAGCGCGGGATCGTCGAGGTGATCGGGCTGTGCGGTTACTACACGATGGTGTCGATGACGCTGAATACGTTCGAGTTCGGATTGCCGGAGGGCGAGGTATCCGATCTTGCGTGATCTTTCTTCCCCCTCTCCCCGTTCTTCACGGGGTCGAGAAGAGCGAAGCTCGCTCTTAGAGGGTCGGGGTGAGGGGCTCTCTCCGCGAATTGTGATCCCACGATAGACCTGTACCCCCTCACCCGGACTTTCCGCTTCGCGTAAAGTCCGACCCCTCCCCGCAAGCGGGGCGAGGTTTAGGATCGCGAGCGGAGGCTACATGCACGAAAATCCACCCATCATTGCCGGCACCCGGATCGGGCATGTGCATCTCAAGGTCGCCGATCTAGACCGCGCGCTCGGCTTCTATTGCGACGTACTCGGCTTCGAGGTGATGCAGCGGATGGGTTCGGGGGCCGCGTTCATTTCGGCCGGCGGCTATCACCATCACATCGGCCTCAACACCTGGGAAAGCAAAGGCGGCCATCCGCCAGCGCCCGGCACCACCGGACTGTTTCATACCGCCATTCTCTATCCCAGCCGCCCGGCGCTGGCGGATGCGCTCCATCGCGTGATCCAGGCCGGAATCGAGCTGGATGGCGCCAGCGATCACGGCGTCAGCGAGGCGCTGTACTTGCGCGATCCCGATCAGAACGGCGTCGAGCTCTATCGCGACCGGCCGAAGGAGGAATGGCCGCACGCGCCGGACGGCTCGCTCGCGATGTTCACGAAGCGGCTGGATCTGGAGGATCTGCTGCGGCAGCGGGAGGTCTAGTCCCGTAGCCCGGATGAGCGAAGCGAAATCCGGGAAAACCTTATCCGCTGGGGAGACTGTTCCCGGATGTCGCTTCGCTCATCCGGGCTACGATTTCTTTGCGTGGCCTCTAATCATGATCAAAACGGCCGCGGTCAGCTCGACGCCGATGCAGGCGTAGAACGGCAGCGTGTAACTTCCCGACAGATCGCGCAATAGCCCCACCACACCCGGCCCGAACGCGTAGGTGATCTGGTTGATCGCCGTGATCAGGCTGATCAGCACGCCGAACGAGCGCGGATCGAACTCGCGCTGCACGATCAAGGCCGGCAGCGTGATCAGATTGCCGACAGAAAAGCCGAACAGCGCGCAGGCAGCGATCAACGCATAATCATTGTGCACATTGATGACGATGAGCAGCGCGACCGCCTGGCTCACGAACGAGAGCGAGGACGCCAGCCGCTGGTTCATGCGGTCGATCACGAAGGAAAACAGCACGCGGCCGACCACCGCCATCGCCGTCAACAGCGCCATCGCGACCGTGGCGCGCTGCCGCCCGATCACCGAATCCAGGAAAGCGATCAGGTGCACGATGAAGCCGACCTGCGCGAACAGCACCAGCGCGAACGCGATCGATACCGAGAGGAAGCCGATATCGCGAAACGCCCGCGCGCGAATTTGCGTCGGCGACGGCGCGTCCGCGGCATCGACCGCGCCCGCGTCGAGGTGGAGCGGCGGCCGTCCGACCAGCAGCAGGATCACCGGAACCATCAGCGCGACCATCACCACGGCCGAGACGGTCATCGCGCCGGAAAAACCGAAATAGCCGATCGCAGCCACCAATAGCGGCACGCCGACGATGCCGCCAAAGCTCGCGCCGTTCAGCGCCAGGCTGATCGCCATGCCGCGCTTGTCGTCGAACCACAGGCCGAGCGTATTGGTGATGATGGCAAGGCTGGTGCCCGCCCAGCCGAACGCCAGCACGGCATTGGCAAGGTAAAGCTGCCAGGGCTCGCGCACCTGACCGATCGAGATCGCCGCCGCGGCCATCGCGAGTGTCCCCGCGATCAGGCAGTTGCGCGCACCGAACGCCTTGATGGCCTCGCTGACGAAGGCGACCAGCGCCGCGCCGAACAGATAGAAGAACGTGGTACCGGACGAGATCAGCGACGCCGGCCAGCCGTGCAGCCGCTGTAGCTCGGCGACGTAGACGCTCTGGCCATAGAAGCCGAGTCCCCAGCCGAATGTTGCGAGCAGGAAACAGACGAGGACGATGCGCCAGCCGTCGTAACGGATGGAGGTTTCGTCGATGGAGGTGTAGTTGCGAGCGTCCAAGGGATGTCTCTTCGTTGCGATCGCGTCATTGCCGCGACTGTCCGGCACATGTCGGCAACAGCGAACAAGGCTGCAAGGACCATCAATTCGACGCCGACCGAACTGTCAGCAGGTGGCAACAATAGCGTTTTCGAGCGAAGTGGATTCCGGTTCGCATGAAGAAAACGCGTCAAACAATAGCTCTATCCCGCCGGCTTCGACGGATCGTAGAAGAAGCGCTCGCGCCAGACCTTGTCGCCGCGCCATTCCTGCAGCGCGACCTCGTCGAACCGCCCGGTCTTGCCGGACTGGAACACGAACTCGAACACCCAGTGGATCGCGACACGATCGCCCTCGACGATCGAGGTCACGCAGGTCGAGGTCACGCTCTTGACCCGCTCCAGCACCGCGCGCTCATGCGCCACCAGGACGTCGCGGCCGATTCGCGGCGGCGCCTCGTTCTCCTGCATGCTGGCATCCTCGGTATAGAACCGCTCGATCGCCCCGGCGTGATCACCGGAGACGACGGCTGCAATGAACTCATCAAGACGGGCACGCGTCGGCATGGAAGGCCTCCGGTAATTGAGTGTGAACTAGATGCCCGGACCGGGAATTCCGTCCGCCGGCCGCAATTTAGCCCGCCGTTTTGCAAATGACGCAAGCGCCAGGACAACAAGGCCGAGCAGCACCGGCGGGAACACCACCATGTTGACCATGGACCAGCCGTAATGCGCCAGCAACTGGCCGGACGAGAACGACCCCAGCGCCATCATCCCGAACACCAGAAAATCGTTGAAGGCCTGCACCTTGTTGCGTTCCTGCGACCGATGCGTCTCCAGCACCATCGCCGACGCGCCGATAAACGCAAAGTTCCAGCCCACGCCGAGCACGATCAGTGTCGCCCAGAAATGCATCGCGGTGATGCCGGCAAGGCCGATGCCCGCCGCCGCCGCTTCCAGCAGCAGGCCGACCGCAACGATTTTCGGCGCGCCGAAGCGCGCGATCAGCGAGCCCGTGAAGAAGCTCGGCCCGTACATCGCCACGATGTGCCACTGAATGCCGAAATTGGAATCGCTGACGGTGAGCCCGCACATCTTCATGGCGAGCGGCGCCGAGGTCATCACGAGGTTCATCATGGGATAAGCGATCACCCCGCACAGGGCGGCGGCGATGAAGCGCGGCTGCCGCGCGATCTCGAATAGCGGCCGACCACCGTGCATATCCGATGGCGCCGGCTTCGGTGCATCGACGCCTGCGAGCACCGCCATCGCCACCAGCGCGACAAACGCTTGCACCACGAAACTGAACGCAAACAGATAGGGCGGCCAGATATCCATGGTCCACTGCACGAGTTGCGGACCGAGCACGCCGGCGAATACGCCGCCCGCCATCACCCAGGACAGGGCTTTGGGACGGAACGCAACGCTGGCGCCGTCGGCGGCGGCAAAGCGATAGGACTGCGACACCGCCCCATAGAGCCCGCCGAGAAAGGTCGCGCAGCAAAACAGCCAGAATGACGCGTGCAAGATCGCGAACGCGCCGAGGGCGCCGGTCAACACGCCGCAGAAGGTACCGATGATGAAGGCGACACGGCGGCCATAGGCGCGCGAGATCGCACCCGTCGGCAGCGTGCCGGCGGCGAGCCCGAGCACATACATCGAGAGCGGCACGGTGGCGAGCGAGATATCAGGCGCCAGCGTCGCGCCGACGATCGAGCCGGTGGCGAAGATGACGGCCGAATTGGCGCCGGTCAGCGCCTGCGCCGCGGCGAGCCGCAGCACATTGGCGCGTGCGCGTGCGTCATTGGTTATCTCTTCGGTGACAGTCGTATCCAGCATCGGCCTTCCCGCCCGGCACCCCCGGGCAGGGAGCCTCATTGATTTGCGCGGCACTATGAAGACGTGAGGGGACGCAATCAACCGCCGCAAACGGGCGCGCGCTATGCGGAGTGCGCGCATTGGCACCTCACGGAGAACTGATTACACCAAGGTCGCCTCGATCGTGCCTATTGCGATACACGCAGCCGGCATTTCTGGAGTTCAAGCCATGAAGATCGACGACAGGCCGACCGTCGCCGCGCCCGACGATGATCCCTATCTCTGGCTCGAGGACATCGAAGGCGAGCGCGCGCTCGATTTCGTCGACCGGCAAAGCCGGCTGACGCTGGACACTTTCGGCAGCCGGCAATTCGCGGCAGATCGCGATGCGCTTGCGGCGATCTATGACCGCTCGGACAATATTCCCTACATCACGCGCCGCGGCGGGTTCGTTTACAATCTCTGGAAGGATGCCAAAAATCCGCGCGGCCTCTGGCGGCGCACGACGCTTGCGGACTTCCGCAACGCGGAGCCGGACTGGGAAACGCTGCTGGACATCGACCGCCTCGCCACTGAAGAGGACAAGGATTGGCTGCTCAACTGGACTGAGCCGCGGCCAGGCAACGACCCGCGCGTGATCGTCGGTCTTTCCCGAGGCGGCAGCGACGCGGTGGTGCTGCGGGAATTCGATCTGGATGCGAAGGCCTTCGTCGCAGACGGATTCGCCTTGCCGGAAGCCAAGACCGGCGTCCAATGGGCCGATGCCGACACGCTCCTGCTTTCGAGCTCGCTCGGCGAGGGCATGGCAACGACCTCAGGTTATGCGAGAACAGTCCGGCTGTGGCGCCGAGGCGAACCCGTGGAACAAGCGCCGGTGCTGTTCGACGTGCCGGCCGATCGGATGGGCGCGTATTGCGGCGTTGACGACACCGCGCCGACGCCGCGGGTGTGGTTCATCGATCGGATCGATTTCTTCAACCAGAAGCTCTGGCTCGGCACCGAGGCCGGTCCACAGACGAAACTAGACCTGCCGACCGACGTCTGGCTGGAAACGCATCGGGACTGGCTGGCCGTGAAGCTGCGTAGCGCCTGGACGGTCGCGGGCAAGACCTATGCGCCGGACAGCGTGCTTGGCATCCCGCTGTCGGCCTTTCTGGCCGGCGATCGCAGCTTCACCATCGTGTTCGAGCCAGGGACGCGGCGGGCGCTGCAGGGATTTTTCTGGACGGCCGGCAAGCTCGTATTGTCCGTTCTCGACGAACTGCAGCCGGTGTTCGAAATCTGCACGCCATCGGCAGACGGCTGGACGCGCGAGAAACTGCGGGGCCTTCCGGAGATCGGCGTGGTCGATGTCTGGCGCCTCGACCGTCACGAGGCCGAAAGCAACGGCGAGCTGCTCGCCAATGTGCAGGACCCGCTGACGCCGCCTTCGCTGATGCTGATCGAGGGCGTCGCCGCGCCAGCGCTGTTGAAGCAGGCGCCGAAGACGTTTTCCGCCGACGGGTTCGTGACCACCCGCCACGAGGCGATCTCGGTGGACGGCGAGCGCATTCCCTATGTGCAGACCGGTCCCGCCACAGCGACCGGCGATGCGCCGGTCTATATGAGCGCCTATGGCGGCTTCGGCCTCGCGGTGAGACCCTATTACAGCTCCGCGCTCGGCAAGCTCTGGCTGGAGCGCGGCGGCACCACGGTGCAGGCCAATATCCGCGGCGGCGGCGAGTTCGGCACGCGCTGGCACGATGCCGGCCGTTACGCCGGAAAGCGGCTGGCGCATGATGATTTCGCAGCCGTTGCCGCGGACCTCGTCAAACGCGGCGTGACGCGCGCCAACCGCATTGCCGCCGAAGGCGGATCGAACGGCGGCATCCTGATCACCAACATGCTGGTGCGATACCCTGAAAGGTTCGGCGCGCTGTTCTGCACGATCCCCCTGGTCGACATGCGCCGCTACACCAAACTACTCGCGGGCGCGAGTTGGATCGCGGAATATGGCGATCCCGACAAGCCCGCGGAGTGGGAGTGGCTGAAGACCTATTCCGCCTATCACACCGCAACAGCGGGCCAGAACTATCCGCCGATCCTGATCGCCACCACGCGTCGCGACGACCGCGTGCATCCCGGCCACGCCCGCAAGATGGCGGCCAAGCTGCAGGCCATGGGATATGAAGCGTATTTCTACGAGCCGGCAGCCGGCGGTCACGGCTACGGCAAGGACAATCGCGAACGCGCCGGCTTCATCGCGCTCGGATACGCGTTTCTGAGAAACAAGATCGGCTGGGGCGATGGCGCCGTGTAGCTCATAGGCGCCGGTCTGCAGGATGGGCAAAGGCGCGCTTGCGCCGTGCCCACCATCAGCACTCCGCTCGGAATGGTGGGCACGCTTACGCTTTGCCCGCCCTACAACGATGCCATGCGTATTACGCTCCGCCAATCCGCCACACGAATGGAGGGAAAAATGGACGCGCAAGCCGAACTCCGCATCATACGTGCGGCCTACGCCAAACAGATCCTTGCCGCGGCAGGCGTTGTCGATGTGCGCCTGGCACGGGCGTTTGCGGCCATTCCGCGTGAGGACTTTCTCGGTCCCGGTCCGTGGCTGGTGCTACGGTGGCTCCGCAACTATGTGCCGACACCCGACGCCGATCCCGTCTATCTCTATACCGACGATCTGGTCGCGCTGGTGCCCGAGCGGAACGTCAACAACGGGCAGCCGTCGCTGCACGCCCATCTCATTCACCAGGCCGCCCCCGCCGCAGGCGAGCATGTGGTGCATGTTGGAACGGGTACGGGCTATTACACCGCCATCCTCGCGCATCTCGTCGGACCATCCGGGCGCGTGACAGCAATCGAGTATGACGGGGCTCTTGCCGCGCGCACGAGAGCCAGCCTGGCGCCCTTTGCGAATGTCACCGTGATCGAGGGCGACGGCACGCAGGTGCCATTCGATGCCGCCGATGTCATCTATGTCAATGCCGGCTGCACGCAGCCAGCGAAACGCTGGCTCGATGGCCTTGCCGATGGCGGCCGCCTGATCATGCCGATGACGTCGGATCAGGGATTTGGCGGCATTGCGCCGGAGCGCATCGCGAGCGCCGGCGCCGTGTTCCGAATTGAGCGAAGAGCTGCGGATTATCTTGCGCAGTGGATTTCGCCTGTTGCGATCTTTCCCTGCGCCGGCGGCCGAGACGAGGAATCCGAACGGGCGCTCGCGGAAGCCTTTGCTCGTGGCGATGTTCAGAAGATCACGCGGCTGTACCGCGACCAGGACATTCCCGACGAGCGCTGCTGGCTTCGCGGATCGGGATGGTGCCTCGCCTATCACTGAGGCGCAGCAGGGTGGGCAAAGGCGCGCTTCGCTTTGCCCACCGTCAGCGCTCCGCTCGGAATGGTGGGCACGCTTGCGCTTTGCCCACCCTGCACTGCGGCGGCACTACTTCCGCCTAAACGCCAGGATCATGTTGTTGGCCGGCATCTGCACGGCTTCGATCAATGCGAGGCCCGTGCCCGCGGCGAGCTTCTCGATATCGACGATATCGCGCACGCCCCATTCCGCGTCCTGCTCGCGCAGGCTGGTGTCGAACACGGCGTTGCTCATCGCGGTATGCTTGCCGTCGCGCTTGAACGGGCCATAGAGAAACAATCGCCCATCACTCCGCAGATAGCGGCCTGCGCCGGCGAACAACCCCTCGGCCACGCGCCAGGGCGCGATGTGGATGACGTTGGCGCAGAACGCGGCGAGCAATTCGCCCGGCCCGCTGCCGTCTTGCATCTGCGGACACCAGGCGGGATCGGAGAGATCGACCCGCAGCGGCGGGCGGATGTTCGGCAACGCGGTATACGCGCGCCATGCTTCGATGCTCGCGATATGCCGCTCGTTGAGATCGCTCGGCCACCAGATGATGTCGGGCGTGTGGGTTGCGAAATGCACCACGTGCTGGCCGGTGCCGCTGCCGGCCTCCAGCACGTCGCCGGATTTTCCGGCGAGGAATTTCTGCAGCACCGCCCAGATCGGCGCATGGTTACGGTGGAATGCCGCCGCATCCAGCCTGCCGTCGGGTTCGACCGGCCGGCCATCCTTGCCGAACTCAACCACAAACTCAGCCATCAATTCGGTCCTGCAAAAAAGTGGCGCGGCGTCACTTCAGATCGCCGCAGAAAATTTCCTTTAACGTCCCAAGCAGACGCAATGTGCGCGGGTCGGCGACGCGATAATGCAGCGTCTGCGAGGTGCGGCGGAATTCCACCAGGCCATCGGCGCGCAGTTTCGCCAGATGCTGCGACAGCGCCGACTGGCTCAGCTTCACGACGCCGACCAGTTCGCCCACCGTCATCTCGCCGCGCACGGCAAGAAAGCAAAGGATCAGCAGGCGTTTTTCATTGGCCAGCATTTTGAGGAGCTGCGCCGCCTCGCCAGCCTGCTTCGCCAGCGTCTTCAGCGCCGCCTCATCGTCGGCACCGGCCGCGAAGGCGGTCTCTTGCTCGGTCGTTTGCTCAGTCGCCTGCTCAGTCTCTTGGGCGGCCGTGGCGGCTGCTCTCATCACTGCAAATCCGGTATCGTTTCCGTGTCCGCGAAGCACAGATATCACAATAGCGCGCCATCAGTTCTTTAGCATTGACTAAATTAGTAAATGCCGATACCCGTTCCAAAAAGCAAAAAATGATGCGGCGATGCGGCCGCAAGGGGAAGAAAACGTGCGGCCAGACCCGTTGCGCAGTAAAGCTGTTCTCTCTGATCCCGCCGCCCCGGATGCAACGATGGGCCGCCGCAGCTTCCTCGGCCTCGGTGCAGCCCTGACCGGCAGCCTCGCCCTCGGCGGCAAACCGGCCATCGCCAACCCCGCCCAGGAATCTCCCCCCGCCGACGCCCCATGGTCTCAATCGATCGGCGCGGGCGTGGTCGATCGGCCCTACGGCCGTCCTGCGGATTCCGAAGCCTCCGTCATCCGGCGCAACGTGCCCTGGCTCACCGCCGGCACGGAATCGTCGGTGAGCTTTTCGCCGCTGCAGGAGTTGCACGGCATCATCACGCCCAATGGATTATTCTTCGAGCGCCACCATGCGGGTTGGCCCAGCATCGATCCGGCGCAGCACAAGCTCATGATCCACGGTCTCGTCGAGCGGCCGCTGCTTCTCACGATGAAGGACATCCTGCGCTTTCCGCAGACGACGCGCGTCCATTTCATCGAGTGCCCGGCCAATGGCGGCATGAACTGGCGCGCCGCGCAGATGAACTCGCTGCAGTTCAGCCACGGCATGGTCAGTTGCGCGGAGTGGACCGGCGTCAGGTTGTCGACGCTATTGGAAGAGGTCGGCGTCAAGAAGGAAGCGAAGTGGGCGATGGTCGAAGGCGCCGACGGCGCGCATATGAACCGCAGCCTGCCGCTCGATAAATGTCTCGACGATTGCCTCGTGGTCTATGCGCAGAACGGCGAGGCGCTGCGGCCCGAACAGGGCTATCCGCTGCGGCTGGTGGTGCCGGGCTGGGAAGGCAACGTCAACATCAAGTGGCTGCGGCGGATCAAGCTCGGCGAAAAGCCGTGGCACAGCCGCGAAGAGACCTCGAAATACACCGATCTGATGCCTGATGGCATGTCGCGCGGCTTCACCTGGCTGATGGACGCGAAATCGGTGGTCACCTTTCCGTGCCCGGAAAAACCGCTCGATGGGCCCGGCCTCTATGAGATCAGGGGATTGGCCTGGACCGGCAACGGCAAGGTGAAACGTGTCGACGTCTCCACGGATGGCGGCGTCAACTGGCAGGCCGCGCGGCTGCACGAGCCGATACTATCGAAGGCGCTGACGAAATTCACGCTACCTTGGCGCTGGGACGGCCGTCCCGCGCTGGTCGCATCCCGCGTCGTCGACGAGACCGGTTACGTGCAGCCCACGATTGCACAACTGCGCGCGCAACGCGGTTCGAACTCGATCTACCACAATAATTCGATCCAGACCTGGCAGGTCAAACCGGACGGAAGCGTGTTCAATGTACAGCTCGCGTAAGATTGGCCTGCTGCTCGTCGCTGTCGTGCTTGCGGCCGCCTGCGCGCGCGCAAGCGCTGCGGAGCCCGGCCATTTCGGCTACGGCAGCGTGGCGACGCCGGCGCAGATCGCCGGATGGGACATCGACGCGCGCGGCGAGGACGGAACAGGCCTGCCGCCCGGCAAGGGCACGGTCGACAGGGGCGCCGACGTCTATGCCGAGCAATGCGCCGCCTGTCATGGAACCTTTGGCGAAGGCGAAGGCCGCTTTCCGAAGCTGGTCGGCGGCGTTGGATCGCTCCGGGACGAGCGCCCGGAGCCGACGGTGGGCAGCTACTGGCCGTTCGCGCCGACCCTATGGGACTATATTAACCGCGCCATGCCGATGCCCGCGCCGCACACATTGTCATCGGATGACGTTTATGCTTTGACCGCCTATATTCTGAGCCTCAACGACCTCGTTCCCGCTGAATTCGTTGCCGATCGCAACAGCTTGCCGAAAGTCAAAATGCGCAATCGCGACAATTTCATCTGGACCGACCCGCGCCCGGATACAACGGCCAAGCCTTGCATGAACGCCTGCGTGAACGCCGCCGATGTCAGGATCGCGTCGACGGCCGAAGGCAGGAATCTGACGCCGCGCACGACCGGGCCGCTCGACACGATGCAACCGAAATAGAATACGGAAACGCCTGTGACCGATCATTTCCCGATGAAATCCGCAAGGCTTCCTGCGTTAAGGCTTCCTGCGTTAAAGCTTCCTGCATTCGCGCTGGCACTGACAATCGGCGCGTTCGCATCCGCAGGCTCCGCGCAGGCGCAGTCCGCGGTCGACGAAGGCCGCAAGCTCGCCTTCGACCGCAGCAAGGGCAATTGCCTGACCTGTCATGTCATCAAGGGCGGCGACCTCCCCGGCACCATCGGGCCCGAGCTGGTCGACATCAAGAGCAAGTATCCCAAGCGCGAGGAACTCGTCGCCATTCTCCATGACGAAACCGAGCGTAATCCGCTGACGGTGATGCCGCCGTTCGGACGGAATCGAATTCTGACCGAAAAGGAAATCAACGCGGTGGTGGATTTCCTGCAGACGCTGTGACGCAAGACCGAGAAATCAGGGCTGTGACGTGCGCACGCACGCATGAGGAGACGAGATATGAGTGACGTCGAATTTTCGGCCACGCGCCGGCTGATCCTGCAGGGTGCAGGCGCAGTCGCGCTGATCGGCCTCGGCAATCTTCCCTTCCTGACATCCGCGCTTGCCGCGGCCAACGACAAATATCCGGAAGAGGCGTTCAAGCAGAAAAGCGACGCCGACGTCATCAAGACGCTCTACGGCAAGACCGCTGAGCCCTCGGACAAGGTGAAGATGGACGCGCCTGAAATCGCCGAGAACGGCGCCGTGGTGCCGATATCGGTCTCTACGACGCTGACGGACGTCACCTCGGTCGCGTTCCTCGTCAGCGAGAATCCGAACGTGCTGATCGCAAAATATAACATTCCGGCCGGCACGCTGCCGAACGTCGCCAACCGCATCAAGATGGCCAAGACCAGCAACGTGACCGTACTGGTGGAAGCCGGCGGCAAACTCTACAGCGCCTCCAAGGAAGTCAAAGTCACCGTTGGCGGCTGCGGCGGTTAAGGCATCGAGGGAGAACTCACATGGCATCCACCATTCGCGTGCGCGCCACTTCGAGCGGCGAGACCACCGAGGTGCAGGCGCTGATCCAGCATCCAATGGATTCCGGCTTCGTGAAGAACGCCAAGGGCGAGACCATTCCGCCGCACTTCATCCAGCAGCTTACCTTCGAGCATGACGGCAAGAACGTCTTCACCGCCGACTGGGGCGGCGGCATTTCCAAGGACCCCTACGTCAAGTTCACCTTCAAGGGCGGCAAGAAGGGCGATGAGCTGAAGATAGGCTGGGTCGACAACAAGGGCGCGACCGACACTACCACGGCGAAGATCCAATGAAGCTGCGATCCGCGATCTATCTGGCTTCCGCCGCGCTTTCGCTTGCGCTGTTGACGCTTGCAAGCACGCTGCCCTCTGATGCCGCCGATAAGGTCGATCCCGTCGCCGACGCCAAGGCGTTCAAGAAGTTCTTCACCGACAAATTCCCGAAGGTGAAGCTGGAAGACTTCGTCAACGGTCCCTATTCGATGAATGAGGACCTGTACAAGCAATGGCAGGACAAGGAGCAGTTTCCGCCTTACGAGTTCTCGCTCGAAATGGGCAAGGAAATGTTCTCCAAGCCGTTCAAGAACGGCAAGACCTATGCCGATTGCTTCGAGAATGGCGGCATCGGCGTCCGCCAGAACTATCCTTACTTCGACGCGAAGGAAGGCAAGGTCATCACGCTTGAGCTGGCGCTGAACCGCTGCCGCGAAGCCAATGGCGAAGCGCCCTATTCCTATGTCAGGGACGAAATGGCGGCGCTGACCGCCTACATGGCCTTCACCTCGCGCGGCAAGCCGATGGATATCAAGATCCCGGACGATCCGCGCGCGCTCGCGGCCTACGAAAACGGTAAGGAATATTTCTACACGCGGCGCGGCCAGCTCAACTTCTCCTGCGCCACCTGCCATGTGCAGAGCCCGGGCGAGCGCATCCGCGCCGAAATCCTGGCGCCCGCGCTCGGCATCGTCAACGCGATGCCGATCTATCGTTCGGAATGGAGCGGCATGGGCACCACCAGCCGGCGCTTCACCACCTGCAACAGCCAGATCCGCGGCGTGCCGCTGAGCCCGCAGGACGACGAATACCGCAACGTCGAATACTACCTGTCCTATGTCAGCAACGGACTACCGATATCGGGTCCGGGAGCGCGGCCATGAGGAACTTGATGCCAAAATCCGCATTGGTCCTGATACTGGTCGCGGCCGGCGCGATATCCGCGTCCGCCGCAGGTTCCGAGGACGATTTCAAGACGGCCTATGCTGCAGCCGAAGCCGCCAACAAGGAAGCCGGCAAGCTCCGCAATCAATGGACCACCACGGCGAATACGCTGGCGGCGGCGAAGAAGGCGGCCGATGCCGGCGATTTCGACAAGGCTACCGCGTCGGCCAAGGAAGCCGAGGCCCTGGCCAAGGCTTCGATCTTCCAGGCCACCAGCGAGAAGACCCGCTGGCGAGAGATGGAAATTCGCTAGAGCATGATCCGGACCCGGAGGGCCACGTTAGTGCAAAGTGGAAGCCGGCTTTCCGCCAAGATCATGCTCCACACATAGACGCCGTTACGACGCGCGGAGACCTGCATGACCATCCGCCGCCGCGATTTCCTGACGCTCGCGGGCGCCGCTACTCTTTCCAGCAGCCTGCCGCGGCTGGCGCGCGGTGCCGACAATGCCGGCGTCTATGATCTCGAGCGCTTCGGTAACGCCCGCATCCTGCACATCACCGACGTGCACGCACAGCTCCGGCCGGTGTTTTTCCGCGAGCCGAGCGTCAATCTCGGCGTCGGCCCGATGCACGGCAACCCGCCGCATCTGGTTGCACGCGCCTTTCTCGATCGCTTCGGCATCCGGCCCGACAGCGCCGACGCCTATGCCTTCACCTGCGTCGAGTTCGAAAAGGCCGCCGGCAGATTTGGCAAGCTCGGCGGTTTTGCGCATCTGAAGACGTTGATCGACCGGCTGCGCGGCGAGGTCTCGTCCGGGCGCTCCCTGCTGCTCGATGGCGGCGACCTCTGGCAGGGCACCGGTCTTGCCAACACGCTGCAGGGCGCCGACATGGTGGATGCCGCCAACCTGCTCGGCATCGAGGCGATGACCGGCCATTGGGAATTCACCTATGGCGAGAAGGTGCTGCGCGCCAATCTCGAACGCTTCAAGGGCGAATTCCTGGCACAGAACGTCTTCCTCACCGAAGAAGCCGCCTTCAACGATGCCAAGGCGTTCGATCCAGCTTCGGGCCGCGTGTTCAAGCCATCCGTGATCAAGGAGATCGGCTCATATCGCGTCGCCGTGATCGGACAGGCATTCCCCTACGTGCCGATCGCCCATCCCAAGCGCTTTACGCCGGACTGGAAATTCGGCATCCGCGACGAAGAGCTGCAGAAGCTCGTCGATGGCCATCGCAATAACGACAAGGTCGACGCCGTCATTCTGCTCTCGCATAACGGCATGGATGTCGACCTCAAGCTCGCCAGCCGTGTCACCGGGATCGACGTCATCCTCGGCGGCCACACCCATGACGCCGTGCCGCAGCCGATTGCCGTGACCAACGCGGGCGGCACCACGCTTGTCACCAATGCCGGCTCGAACGGCAAGTTTCTGGCCGTACTCGATCTCGAACTCGGCAAGGGCAAGGTCAAGGATGTGCGCTACCGGCTGCTGCCGGTGTTTTCGGAATTGTTGAAGCCCGACCCGGCGATGCAGGCGTTGATCGACAAGATCCGCGAGCCGCATGCGGCTGCGCTGAGCGAGAAGCTCGCATCCGCCGACCGCCTGCTCTACCGCCGCGGCAATTTCAGCGGCAGCATGGATCAACTGATCTGCGATGCGCTGCTCGGCGAATTGAATGCCGAGATCGCGCTGTCGCCAGGCTTTCGCTGGGGTACCACCGCGCTGGCGGGACAGCCGCTGACGATGGAAGACGTGATGGCGCAGACCGCCGTCACCTACCCCGAGACCTACGTCCAGACCATGACCGGCGGCCAGATCAAGGACGTGCTGGAAGACATCTGCGACAATCTCTTCAACACCGATCCCTATTACCAGCAGGGCGGCGACATGGTCCGCGTCGGTGGCCTGCATTACACCTGCAACCCGAACGAGACGGTCGGCAAGCGGATTTCCGACGTGAAGCTCGACAATGGCCGCACGCTGGAGGCCGGCAAGCGCTACAAGGTCGCGGGCTGGGCTTCCGTCAACGAGCAGACCGGCGCGCCGATCTGGGATGTGGTCGCCAGGCATCTGAGGTCAGGCAAGCCGCCGAACCGGGCCGCCCCCGGCGTCACGCTGAAAGGCGTGGATGGCAATCCCGGCATTGCGGGACAGGCATGACGATTTCGAGCACGCTTCGCGTCGTGATCGCGGCGCTGTCAATCGCGGCTCCCGCGCCTGACGCCCGCGCCCAGCAGGCGCCGCTGCAGGACAAGCCGTTTGCCGAGCACAAGATCGTGCTGCAGCTTTCCGACAACGACGCGCGCAAGCAGGGCCTCGTGCTCAGCGTCGCCAGCAACCTGATGAAGCATTACGATCCCGACAAGGTCGCGATCGAGATCGTCGCGTTCGGCCCCGGCATCGACCTGCTGCGCCCGGAGAATCCCAACCGCAAGATGGTCGAGAGCCTGGTGGCGCACGGCGCGCGCTTCGACATCTGCCTCAACACCATCGATACGCTGGAGCGCGAGAACGGCAAGCGGCCGGAGTTCATCGCCGCGGCAACGCCGGTGCAGGTCGGCGTGGCGCAGATTCTGTTCCTGACGGAGAATGGGTACACGCTGGTAAGGCCGTGACATGCGCCGCTGGTATGAAAGAAGACGTGCCGCGATGCTCCTTCAGCGTCATTGCGAGCGGAGCGAAGCAATCCATCTATTGCTTCGCTCCGCTCGCAACGACGGGCCAGACCGGGCCCGGCTCTGGGAAGTAAGATTCCTTCGTCAAGACCACTTGATATAGATGAAAGCCATTTGAGAAGACCCTCAAACTAGAATAATATACTGCACCAGACTCATGTTGAGCGCGGCAGCAGCCATGATCTTTCGCCAACTCTTCGACAGCGTTTCCGGCACCTACAGCTACCTGCTGGCGAGCCGCGCCGGCGGCGAGGCGTTGATCCTCGATCCCGTGCTGGAAAAGGCCGACCGCTATTGCCAGCTCCTCCGCGAACTCGATCTGCGGCTGGTGAAGGCGGTCGACACCCACCTGCACGCCGACCACGTCACGGGCTTGGGCGAACTGCGCGATCGCACCCAGTGCATCACCATCATGGGCGAGCAGAGCAAGGCCGATGTGGTGTCGATGCGGGTGTCCGACGGCGACAAGGTGACAATCGAGGGGTTGTGTCTCGATGTCATGTACACGCCCGGCCACACCGACGATTCCTATTCTTACCTGATGGGCGATCGCGTCTTCACCGGCGACACGCTGTTGATCCGCGGCACCGGCCGCACCGATTTTCAGAACGGCTCCTCGCGCGCCCAGTACGAGTCAATCTTCAACCGCCTTTTGAAGCTGCCTGAGGAAACGCTGGTGTTCCCCGCCCATGACTACAAGGGCGACACGGTCTCCACCATCGGCGAGGAGAAGCGCTACAATCCGCGGCTGCAGGTGCGCAACGTCGATGAATATATCGAGCTGATGGCCAATCTGAAGCTGCCGAACCCGAAGATGATGGACGTCGCCGTGCCCGCCAACATGCATGTCGGCCTGCATCAGGAGGAACTCGCCAAGCAGGGGCTCGCGCTCTCCGCGCGCGATGCCATCAACAGTCTCGGCCGGCCTGATATCCTCCTGGTCGATCTGCGCGAGACGGGCGAGCGCACCAAGCACGGCACGATCGCGGGCGCGCTGCATGCGCCTTACCCCGGCATCTCCGAGAGCCTCAAGCCCGGCGGCATGCTGCGCGAAGTCGCCGCCGCCACCGGCCGCCGCGTGGTGTTCTTCTGCGCTTTCGGCGAGCGCTCGGCGATGGCAGTGGCCGCGGCGAAGAACGCGGGGCTGACCAACACCGCGCATATCGAAGGCGGTATCGACGCGTGGAAGAAGGTCGGCGGGCCGGTGGTGATGGGGTAGCCATTATGGGTGCCGTCGTCCCTGCGAACGCAGGGACCCATACGCCGCGGCGTCAATGATTGAGCGCAGTGGCTGACGCCTTGCTTGAATTACAGCGCCCTGTGGTTATGGGTCCCTGCGTTCGCAGGGACGACGCAGCATCTGCGGCCTACTTCCCCACCCGCTTTAACTCCGCCGTCAGCGCATCCAGCGCGTCCGCCAGCAACACACCGCCGCACTCGGTCATGCGTTCCGGGATCACGATCCGCTTCGCCGGCGGATAGAAACGCTCCAGCGCCGGATGCAGCAGGAACGCCTGGCCGTCATCGCGCGCGGTATCACCTGCCTGTGAAACCACCAGGAAATCCGGCCGCAATTTCACGATCGCCTCCAGCGACGCAAAGCCGCCGAAGGCAAAACCGAGATCGCCGGCCGCGCTGCGCAGGCCGGTTTCAGCCAGTAGCGAACCGACAAAGCTGTCGCTGCCCGCCACCCAGCCGCGCCGCGACAGCGGCAGCACGCGGTAATGCCGCTCCGAAACCGCCTGCCGGGCACGCGCCAGCGCCGCATCGAGCCGCGCGATTTCCGCCGCCGCGCGATCGGGATGACCGGTGATGTCGCCGGCTTCGCGGATCTGCTGCCGCGCTTCATCGAGCGTTCGCGGCACCGCGAGTTCAGCCAGACGAAGCCCTTTCGCCTTCAACAACTCCCGCGTCGCGCGCTTGTCGAACGCGCTGGCGACGACGATGTCGGGCTTTATCAGCAGCACATCCTCGGCTCCGCCCGACAGCACCGGATAGCGGCTGAGGTCGCCCGCTTGCGATTGCCAGCCGTCGCGCGAGTACCGGCTCAAGCCGAGAATCTGCTCGGGGTCGGCAAGCCTCAGCACCAATTGATCGGTGCAGACATTCATCGACACCAGACGCGGCAGATTGGCGGCGGGCGCGGGACCGCCCGGCATCGCCAGCACCGCGGCCGCAATTGCGAGCCGCCATCGCATCAGACATCCGCCCACGGCACGATCACCGCCTCGCGCTGGTACTCCGCGCGATAGGCCGAGATCCGGAACACATCGGCCATCACCTGTTCGGACAGCGCCTCGGCCGGCGCGCCCTGCGACACCAGCCGTCCCTCGCGCAGCACCAGCACGTGGTCGGCAAATCGCGCGGCCAATCCCAGATCATGCGTCACCACAATCACCAGCACGCCATTGTCGGCGGTCGCGCGCAAATTCTGCATCACGTCGATCTGGTGCCGCGGATCGAGCGAGGCGGTCGGCTCGTCGGCCAGGATGACCGGCGCCTCCACGGCCAGCGCACGGGCCAGCGCGACGCGGCTGCGCTCGCCGCCGGAGAGTTCGGTGACGCGGCGATCGCCGAACTCGATCACGTCGACCGCCTGCATCGCACGCAGCACGGCTTCCGCATCCTTCGGCGACAGCCGTGCCGGATCGGTCGCGCCATGCGGATAGCGGCCGAGTGCTACGATATCGCGCGCCGGCAGCGGCCAGTGCACGACATGCCCCTGCGGCAGATAGCCGAAACGCTTGGCGCGCTCGCGCAATGGCAGCGACGCCAGCGTTTGGCCGCCGATCTCGATCTCGCCTTCGGACGGGATCAGTCCCGCCAGCGACCGCAGCAGCGTGGTCTTGCCGGCGCCGTTCGGCCCGACCAAGGCAACCAGATGTCCCGCTTCAAGCGCGAGCGAAACGTCTTCCAGCACGACGCGGCCGGCGAGCCGCACGCGAAGTCCCCTTGCTGTCAGCAGTGCCTGCTCGCTCATGCGACGCCTCCACCAAGTGCGCGGCGCTCGCGCATGATCAGATAAAGGAAGAACGGCACGCCGATAATCGAGGTCAGCACGCCGACCTTGATGTCCGAGGTCGAGGGGATGATTCGAACCGCGATATCGGCCGCGAGCAGCAGCGCAGAGCCGGCGAGCGCGCTCGGCACCAAGAGCCGCCCCGGATCATGGCCGACCAGGGGCCGCATCAGATGCGGCGCGACCAGGCCGATGAAACCGATGGTGCCGGTGACCGCGACCGCGCCGCCGACACCTAGCGCGACGCCCGAAATCACGAACAGCCGGAGACGGCCGACATCGACACCGAGGCTTTGCGCGGTTTCCTCGCCGAGACTGAGCGCGCGAAAGGCATGACGCTGGCTGAACAGCATGAGCCCGCCGGCAATGATGAAGGGAAACGCCAGCATCACATGCTGGAAGCTGCGGTCCTCCAGCGAGCCCAATAGCCAGAACGCGATCTCCAGTACCACGAAGGGATTGCTGGAAAGGTTCATCACCAGCGCGGTGGCGGCGCCCGCAAAGCTCGAGATCGCCAGGCCAGAGAGAATGAGGATCAGCAGCCCGGCATTGCGGCCGGCGATCGACAGCAGCACGAACACGGACGCGAACGCTGCGATGATCGCCGCGACCGGCAGCGCGTAGGAGCGCACATCGGCGAGCCCCAGCGCGATCACCAGCACGGCGCCGAAAGCGGCCGATTGCGGCGCGCCGAACAACGAAGGCGAGGCCAGCGGATTGCGCAGCAGGCCCTGCAGCGCCGCGCCCGACAGGCCGAGAATGGCGCCGATCGCGAGCGCCAGCAGCGTGCGCGGCAGGCGGATCTCCCGCACGATCACCTGCGATACGTCGCTGCCCGCGCCTAACAGCGCTTGCGCCACTGAAAGCGGCGACAGCCGCACCGGGCCGATGCCGAGCGAGATCAGCATCAGAAACACAACGAGGACGGAAAGCGCCGCCACCGCGCCGATCCGCCGGCGCGCGGCAATCTCGTTGGTCAGGGTTACGGCCTCAACACTCATCGATCGTCCTAAAGCAGGTTTACGCGCTCTGGTACAGGAGACAGGCACAAGTGCTCATGCGGCAAAAATAGCGCACTCGTCCAGCAGGGATCGCTGGGCGCGCCGGGCGGATTGACTCGGACTTTGGCAAACTTCTACCATAATTCCCGACGGTTCCCGTTCGGGGATCAAATGGGAATGCGGTGCGGGGAAAATCCCCAATTCCGCGGCTGCCCCCGCAACTGTAAGCGGCGAATCCTTCGTCACACGCCACTGGGCATCTCGGTCCTGGGAAGGCGACGATGGGGTAACGACCCGCGAGCCAGGAGACCTGCCGTCAGCCGTGGTCACACGCGAAGATGTCGGTCGGGGAGTACAGGCATTGGCTTCACCTAAGCTGCGTTAGCACACGGTGAGACTTGGTTCGCTGTGACGTGCCACTGACGTCATACCGGGGTCTTAAGTCCATGTCTTCCACCAGCAGGGCCGCCACGCGCCGCCGCGTCTGGCTTGCTTCCAGCTTCCTCATACCGATCGCATCGCTCGGCATTTCCGGCGCAGAGGCACAGACGCCGCCGCCCGAACCATTGCCGCCGATCGAAATCACCTCGCCCACCGACCCGAACCGGACCCGCGCCAAGCCGACCTACGATGAAGGATCGACCTCGCGCCGTGTCGTGCCGGCGGCCGCGCCGTCGCGCGGCACCACCCCCGCAGCGGGGACCGGCTCGAACACCGCACCCCAGGGCGTCTCGCAAGGCGCAGGCGGCAGCGGCGAGCGGCAGTTTTCAGGCATCGTCGGCACCGCGTCGACCGTTATTACCGCCCAAGAGATCGCGCATTCGCCCGCACAGACGTTACAGGAAATCATCGCGCAAACGCCCGGCGTGCAGTTGACCAGCCTGTTTGGCGGCGTCAACGGCGCCAAGACCAGTGTCGACCTCCGCGGATTCGGCGCGTTCGCGACCTCAAATACCCTGGTGCTCATCAACGGCCGACGGCTCAACGACATCGACATGGCCGGCGTCGATTTTTCGACCATTCCGCGCGATTCGATCGAGCGCATTGAAATCACGCGCGGCAACAGCGGCGCGGTGCTCTATGGCGACAATGCGATCGGCGGCGTCATCAACATCGTCCTGAAGAACGGCGTTGGCGGCCCGCCTGTCGCCATGCGCGCCGAGGCCGGTGTCGGCTCCTTCAACCAACGGCTTGCGAATATCTCGGCTGCGACCAACTATGGACCCTGGTCGACGTCCTTCTATGGCAACGCCATCAAGTCCGACGGCTATCGCGAAAACAACGCGCTGGACCAGCGCAACGGGGTCGGCAATCTCAACTACACCACGCCTGACCTCAAGGCCTTCCTGACGGTGACCGGCGACGACCAGAAGCTCGGATTCCCCGGCGGCCGCATCGTCGATCCCTCGATCGGCGTCAACGAACTGGTCACGAACCGCCGGGGCGCCGCCACGCCATTCGATTACGGCAACCAGCAGGGCGCCAGCGCCACCACCGGCTTTACCAAGACAATCATGAACGGCGTCGACCTGATCGTCGACGGCGGCGTTCGGAAGAAGGATACGCAAAGCGGTTTCTTCGGCGCGATACCGTTCGCCTCGCCACTTCCGAGCTTCTCCTCCACCTATAACGACGCATCATTGCTGACCTGGTCGATCACGCCGCGATTGAGCGTCAAGAACACAATCTTCGGAATCCCTTCGCAAATCCTGACCGGCATCGATTATTACGACGCGACGTTCAATCAGGACCGCGGCGCGTTCAGAGGCGTTGCGCCGACCCACATCTACGACCTGTCGCAACAGACGCTGGCCGGCTACTGGCAGCACACCGTTGGCCTGTTGCCGACGACCGACTTCTCGTATGGCGCCAGGGTTCAAAACACCAGCCTGAGTGCCCGGGACCGGTTCGATCCCAATGCGCCCGGTTGCGCCCTGTTCTTCAATTGCAGCCCCGCGGCCTCTCCGTTGGACAGTAACGAAACGCAATATGCGCTACATATTGGCCTCGAGCATCGCTTCAACAGCGTGTTCTCGGTATTCGGCCGCGCCGCGCGCGCATTCCGAACCCCGACCGTCGACGAGCGCGTCTCCAACGGTCCCTTCTTCGTTCCCGGGACTTTCCAGTTGAAGACCCAGACCTCGCACGACATCGAGGGCGGATTCCGCATCAAGAGCGGTGGCTTCCAGATGCAATCGAGCATCTACAACATGGACATCGAGAACGAGATCCATTTTATCCCGGCGCTGTTTTTCAACGTCAACCTCGATCCGACCCGTCGCTACGGCTCGGAGACCAGCGCCTCGCTGCGCGTCAGCGACACGGTGACGCTCCGCGGCGGCGTGGCCTACACCCGCGCCGTGTTTCGCGAAGGCGAGTTCGCCGGTAACGACGTGCCGCTGGTCTCGCGCTACACAGCCAGCGGCGGCGTGACCTGGAACATCTGGCAGAACTATCTGGTGCTGGATGCCACCGTCCGGGCCTGGAGCGAACGCTTCATGGACAATGACCAGGCCAACACCCAGCGGCGTATTCCGGCGGATGCCACCGTCGATTTGAAACTGAGTGGCGCCTACGATCGCTTCTTCTGGTCGGTGGGCGTGAACAATCTGTTCAACGCGCTCTACTATGACTACGCGATCGCAAGCTCGTTTACGCCCGGCCGCTTCTCCGCCTATCCGCTCCCCGGCCGCACCTTCATGGTGAAGGCCGGCGCGACGTTCTGACCTGAGCCGCCGGTTCGGCGCAACGCCGGACCGGCTTGTCCTGACCTGACGAGAAGGTATTCTTCTTGGCACCTTGCCAGGGGAATATTTGTTCATGCCTGAACCGCGCCCGTTCCGCTGCCAGCAATGAGCGCCGCAGCGATCGACCTCTTGCGGCGGGAAATAGCCAATCCCGATACGCAATGGAGCCTCGGCACTTTCGGCGCCATCGCCGAGTTTTCGCGCGATCAGGGTGAGCCGGTGCGCCTCTTCCAGTCGCACGAAGCTGTTTCTGCAGTGACCTCGCGCGGCGGCATCGCGCTCAAACCTCTTGCCGGCACCCGCGCCTTTGCCTCGGAGGGCATCACCAAGACGGGCTGGAATCAGCGGATCGCGCTGGTGCTGCCCGCGGACCATTGCGCGATGAACCGGCGCACCGTGCTGACCGAGATCGGCGCCGATCGCGAGGCGCTGCGCGCCGAGGATCGCCAATCGATCCTGTTCGACCTGGGTCTCGGCGCGTTACAGGCGGACTTCTGCGTCCGCATTGCCGACCACGATCTCACCGCGCGGCTGCGCGAACTCACCGGCCGCGCCGTGTTTGCAGCCGATAATCCGGCGATGGCGCTGATCCTCGCGGACAATCCGCATCGCGTCTTCATCAGCCGGATCGGCCGCATCGAGGTCTATCAGCCGATCCCGCCGCCATCAGGCAAGAGCCCGGAGGGGCCGCACACGCATGTGTTGCCAAAATTACTCAACAGCGGCCGCACCCATCCGGCGACCGAGCCGGTTCCCGAAGATTTCGTTCCCTGCGCCCATCTCTACCCCGCCCATCCGGCGCGCGATGCGCTGGGCGAGCCACGACTGTTCGACGCCGCGCGTTACCGTGCATTTCAGCGGATGATGGCCGTGTATGGCGATCCCGAAGCCCTTTCGGTCAAGCGGCGCGTGACCGAAGCGGTGATCGCGGGCGATCCGCCCTCGGTGGTTGCGGATGGCCGCCATGGCAGAACCAACATCCGGATCGCCTTGCGGCAATTGAAGGCCCAGGGACAGGCCTCAGCGGCGCTCAATGCTTGGCTCACCGATTTCGATTCCGGTAACGCCGATGCAGGCGACGACGAAGCGGAGCTTCCCGGCCATGATTGATTCGAAAAGAAAGTAACTTGTTTTCGACCGAAAATAATGCTCTCCGAAATCGGATCCCGTGCTAAACCGCGCGCCAAACCGCTCGACGACGTCTGTCGCGATTTCCGGGATGCGACTGGGACGATGTGTCGAAGAGCGCCGCGGATCTGCAGCCAGTACGGCCGGATCAGCGGCCAAGGGCAAGACAGCAAACAGAGGCTGACGTGAAATGACGAATGAAGATCAAGACCGCGCCACCAAGGCGGCACAAGCCGCCGAGAACGCGAGGTCCGCAATGGCCGAGCGGGAAGCCGCGGCGAAAGCCACGCTGGATAACATGGCGCGGCTGAAGGCGTTGCGGCTCGCGCGCGAAGCGGCTGAACCGCAACGCGCCCCCGCGGCCAAAAAGGCACGCGCCAAACCGAGAAAGCTGGACGAGAAGGCTCCGGCCCTTTCCGACTGGCTGGCGAACCAGCAAAGCGGCGGACGGCGTATCTGAGCGAGCCGCGCAGAAACCCGGTGCGTTACGCCGGCCCCGGCCAATCGATCAGCGATCGTGTCTTGTTCTCGGCGTCGTAGACCTGCACCTGCAACATCTGGAAGCGGTTCTTCAACGCCATGCCCGCTTCCTCCGCCGACTCGACCGTGGCGTGATGCGACTTGAAGTGGCCATCGACCACCAGCGAGTAACCGGTGGTTGGCGCCTTGTCGGCACGGATGGTCTTGCGCGGCTGCGGTTCATCCAGCGCAATGCGGGGCTTCTTCATACTGGCTCCATGTAAGGCCCTTCGGGCTGCAGCCGCAAAAAGGGCGGGAAGAATCGTCTGACTGGCGTTAGGATGCCGGCCAAAGGCGGCAGATTGAGGTCATGCCGTTACCCTGAGTCGGCACGCAGCGCAAACGCCGATTGATCCGGCGAGAGGCAGCACATGGGCGGAACGGGCAGGAAGAACGAACCTCCAAAAAAGGCGGACGACAAGCCGAAAAAGCCGGAGCGCATTCCGGCCGAGGATGAGGATTACGAGGACGGCGATATCGCGACGCCGAAGCGTGACCGGTCGGACAATGATGATGAGCCGTTGTGAGGTTAGCACTCGTGATCAACAGGTAAGACCGTAGGGTGGGCAAAGCGAAGCGTGCCCACCGTTCAGGATCACGGTCGCGAGATGGATGGTGCTGCGCTTTGCCCACCCTGCAAGAATCCCTTCCCCTCAATTTTCCGGATACTTCGGAGATCCAGCAGATGCGCGCCGAACCCGCCGCGCGCGAGTTTGATCGCGAGCTTCGGCGAGGCCAGCAGCAACGCCGCCGTCATCGCCAGCGGCACGGCACTGATCCAGTCTGATTGCACCGGCGTGAGTTCTTCGGTGCCGGTATAGGGCCCACTGGCCGCAACGAGATACCGGCATTCCCTGACAATGTCGCGCCGCGTGCCGCCGCGCGCTCCGCATCCGAGCAGCGCCTGCATCGCCAGATGCGTAAGCACGCCTTCGCTGCTTTGGATGACGCCGCCGGCGTCTCGCCGAGCGAGATCCGAAGCAGGAGTCCGACCAGATCGACGCCGGAGCGAAAGGCATTCATCGGCTCGACCAGCCGCGGATTGCAATCGATCAGCAATGGCGGATCGCCGTCGCCGCGCATGAGATAGTCGATGGATAGCGCGCCGTGCCAGTCGAGCGCGCGTCCGATCTTTTCGAGTGCGCCCGCACCGCCGGCCGGTTCACGCCCTGCTTGATCGCTTCACCGCCGCCGACGCCCGCGGCAACCTGCCGATAGGCATGAAAGCCGATCAGCTGGCCGCGGCAGAACACCGACTGCGCCTTCTCGGTGGTGCCTGCGATGAAGTCCTGCACCAGCACCTCGCCGGCGAATGCATCGCCGCCGCTGAGATCGCGCAACACACTTTGGAGATCGTTCGCGCTGCGCACGAACCAGATGCCGCGGCTCGCGGTGCCCACGGAGGTCTTCACGACGGCCGGAAGGCGGATCGCCTCACGCACCGCCTGTGCTGACGTCACGATGCGTGTCTCCGGCTGCGGCAGCGTCAGGCGATCGAGCAGTCGGCTGAAGCCGGCCTTGCTATGCGCCTGCCGATAGTTTTCGAAACCCGGCAGCGCAATCCCGGCACGATCCGCGATGCGCTGGCCGACCCGCGCAAACAAAAATCCCTGCTCATGCGTCGGCAGCAGAACATCGAATTTTCCATCGGCGAGACGCCGTTCGATGAAGGCCAGATAGCCGGCCGGGTCATCCCGCAGCCCTGGACAGCGGTGAAATTTCCGAACGAAACGCGAGAACCGCGATAGACACCAGGGCGAGGGATCGCAGACCTCGACGTGATGGCCCGAAAGCCCCAGAATCGTCACCGCCTCCCGGGCCGAGGTGCTGGAACCTTCGGAAACGAGCACCCGGAGCGGTCTTGCGGGATCAGGCATACCGGATCATTGCCGCGCCAGGCCGCGTTTGTCTTCCGATTTCAGGAGGCCATTTGCGCGCCCTGCCCTCCGCCGGGGCAGCTATGCAGCGGCATTCATGGACAAATAACGGCCTGCCTATATTTTCAGCCGGCCCCATCGGGCCACAAGTCACACGGGATCTTGAGCTGACATGGTCGATATTCTGGCCGCACCGCACCAGGCCAAGGTGGATAGTTCGCTGCGCACGCTCGCGGCGATTTCGGTCGCCCATTGGGTCAGTCACTTCCATCTCTTCGTGCTGCCGATGCTGTTTCCGTTCCTCAAAGCGCAGCTCGGCGTCGGCTATATCGAGCTCGGTTTCGCGCTGACCGTGTTCGGCGTCGTCTCCGGCCTGACGCAGGCCCCGATCGGTTATCTCGCCGACCATATCGGCGCACGAAAGGTTTTGCTGATCGGCCTCACCGTCGGCGGTCTGGCGCTGATCATGCTCGGCCTGCATCTGAGCTACGCCTCGCTGATCGTCTGCGCTGCCCTGCTCGGCCTCGCCAACAGCGTCTATCACCCCTGTGACTATGCGATCCTGTCGACGCACATGGACACGCGGCGGATGGGCCGCGCGTTCTCGATCCATACTTTTGCAGGCTTCCTTGGCGGCGCGGTGGCGCCCGCGATCATGGCCGCGCTGGTGGCGGCTGTCGGCGGGCTCGGCGCGCTGATCGTCGCCGGCGCAGTCGGCCCTGCGGTGGCGCTGCTGTTGATCGCCGTCAAAATTCCCGATGCGAGCTCGGCTGATCGCAAGGCCGACGGCGCGTCGGCGCCGCAGCAGAGCATCATAACGCCGGCCCTCATCGTGCTGACGATCTTCTTCATGCTGCTCGGCCTGTCCAATGCCGGCATCAGCAATTTCGGCGTGGTCGCGCTGATGAGCGGCTATGGCGTGACATTCCAGGCCGCCAATATCGCGCTCACCGCGTTTCTCGGCGCCAGCGCGGCCGGCGTGCTGGCCGGCGGCTATCTCGCCGACCGCACCAGGCGTCACGGCAATGTCGCTGCCGCCTGCTTTGCGATCAATGCCGTTATGATCACGATCATTGCGGTGACCAACCTGCCGCCGGTCGCGCTGACCGCGGCGATGGGTCTGGCCGGATTCCTCGGCGGCGTCATCGCGCCCTCGCGCGACATGCTGGTCCGCAATGCCGCCCCTGCGGGGGCCGCGGGCCGCGCCTTCGGCATCGTGTCCACCGGCTTCAATTTCAGCGGCATTCTCTCGCCGCTGCTGTTCGGCTGGATCATGGACCAGCATCTGCCGCATTGGGTATTCGGCGCGTCTGTCGCCTTCATGGTGCTGACGGTCCTGCTGGCGCTGGTCACCGATCGCAAGCCTGCGGAACCCGTCAAGGCATAACGCGGTCTCTATTTTACGCGTTTTCGTCACGCGAACCGGTACCCACCCCCGGATCAAGTCCGAGGGCATGCTTCGCTCGAAAACGCTTTCTGATGCATTCCTGAGCCCCATCCCCGGCGGTTGACTGTGTCCGGGGACGCCGGATGATGCACCAACAAAAACCAGAACCGGGATGGAAGCCATGACCTCGACCCCCGACCTCGTGATCCGTGGCGGCACCATTGCCGATGGCAAGGGTGGCGATTTGTTCGAAGCCGATGTCGCCATCTCGGGTGGCCGCATCGCCGAAGTCGGCAAGGTCGCCGCCAAGGGCAAGGAAGAGATCGACGCCAAAGGCAAACTGGTCGCGCCCGGCTTCGTCGATGTCCACACCCATTATGACGGCCAGGTCACCTGGAGCCAGGATATCACGCCCTCCTCGCAGAACGGCGTCACTACGGCGATCATGGGTAATTGCGGCGTCGGCTTCGCGCCGTGCCGTCCGGCCGACCATGTCCGGCTGATCCAACTGATGGAGGGTGTCGAGGATATTCCCGAGCCGGTGCTGAGCGCCGGCATTCCCTGGGCCTGGGAGAGCTTCCCGGACTACATGGAGTGGCTGTCCAAACGAAATTTCGACATGGATATCGGCGCGCAACTGCCGCACGCGGCACTGCGCGTGTACGTGATGGGTGAGCGCGGCGCACGGCGCGATCCTGCAACGCCCGAGGACAACAAGGCGATGGCGGCACTGGCCGGGGACGCCGTGCGATCAGGCGCACTGGGTTTCTCGACCTCGCGCACGCTCAACCACCGCACCTCGACCGGCGACTACACGCCGACGCTGAAAGCGGGCGAAGATGAATTGACCGCAATCGCCGGCGCGATGCACGGCGTCGGCCGCAGCGTGCTTCAATTCGTGCTCGACCAGAGCACCGTGCACGAAGATCTGCCGATGATGCTGCGGGTCGCCGAAAATACCAGGTGCCCGATCTCGTTTTCCGTCGCCCAGGCCGACAAGGCGCCGCGGCGCTGGCGGCAAACGATGGACACCATCAATGAAGCCGCCGCCCGCGGTCTCTCGATCACCACCCAGATCGCCGCGCGGCCCGTAGGTTTGCTGCTCGGACTGGAATTGTCACGCAACCCGTTCCAGACCCATCCGAGCTATCGCGCCATCGCGCACCTGCCGTTGGCGGAGCGGCTCACGCATTTGCGCCGGGCGGAAGTGCGCGCCGCTATCCTGAGCGAGACAGCGACGGCAACCGACGATCCACTGTTCTTCCGCCCGAACTACGACAAGATGTATCTGCTGGGTAATCCTCCTGATTACGAGCAGCCGCCGGAAAATGCGCTCGGCCCGCAAGCCCGCCGGCAAGGCCGGCAGCCGGAAGAACTTGCCTATGAGGCGATGCTGACGGACGAAGGCCGCGGCATGCTCTATGTGCCGTTCCTCAATTATGCCGACGGCAATCTCGATGCCGTGCATGAGATGCTGCGCGAGCCCAGCGCCGTGCCGGGCCTTTCCGACGGCGGCGCCCATTGCGGCATCATCTGCGACGCCAGCTTCCCGACCTATCTTTTGACGCACTGGACGCGCGACCGCAGCCGTGGCGAAAAACTCTCGATCCCGTTCGTCATCGCCGCGCAGTCGCGCAAGACCGCGCTCTCGGTCGGCCTCTACGACCGCGGCGTGATCGCGCCCGGCTTCAAGGCCGACGTCAACGTGATCGACTATGATCGCCTGCACCTGCATCCGCCGAAGGTGCATTACGATCTGCCGGTCGGCGGCCGCCGCCTGATGCAGCAGGTGGACGGCTATGATGCCACCATCGTCTCCGGCGTGGTGACGCAGCGCGGCGGCAAGGCCACCGGCGCCCGCCCGGGCAAACTGGTGCGCGGCGCGCAGGGGTCAAAGCCGCAGATGGATGCGGCGGCGAGTTAGGTCACCGCAAGCTCAACTTGCTTGGCGTCGTCCCTGCGAAAGCAGGGACCCATACGCCGCGGCCCCTAATAACGGGCACGTCAGGAGACGACTGCGCTTCGATAAGGTAGGCTGGTGGCTATGGGCTCCTGCGTTGGCAGGGCGACAGTAACGGTCCTTCGCGCATGTACTACGTCTACATCCTCGCGAGCCGCCGTCATGGGACCCTTTATATCGGGGTGACCAATTCCCTCGCGAGGCGGATGGAGCAGCATCGCAGCGGCGATGGCTCATCGTTCGTCAAAAACTATGGCGTTTACCGGCTCGTGTATGTCGAGGCGTTCGAGCGAGCGGAAGAAGCGATCGCACGAGAGAAGCAGCTGAAACGCTGGAAGCGGGATTGGAAGATCGAGCTGATCGAGCGCGAGAATCTGGAATGGCGCGATCTCAGCGATTTGATTGTTTGAGCGAAGCAGAGCCCTTTCCTTTCGTCGTCCGTCGGAACGCAGTCTGGCCCATGGAAGCGGCACAAGGAAAGACGGCTTCGGCAGATCAACGCCGCAATTAGCCAAGGACAACGCTTCAGCCGCCACGCTTCATCGATAGATCACGCGGTATGGGTCCCTGCGTTCGCAGGGACGACGATAGAGTGTTGCATCCCTCACGCGAATTTCGGCTGCGCGGCGGCCTGCGCCATCAGCCTTGCGCGTTCCGTGTTCGGCCAGAGCAGCAGCAGCCCGAGCAGGCCTGAAGCCCCCATGATAACGGCGTTGATGGTGAAGCCGGCCATGTAGCCGTCGAGCGGCACCGCCGCATTCTGGATCACGGCACCCATCACGAACGGCGCGATCATTCCCGCCAGCGTGTAGATCGCGCCGTAGATCGCGAGTATGGCGCCGCGCTGCTGCACCGGCGTGAATTCGCCGAGCATCGGCGGGCAGACCACATAGATCGATCCGCACAGCCCGGAGCCGACCACGAGCAGCGCGATCTGCAGTCCCGCGCCGTTGACCAGCGGCAGCACGGCGAGGATCAGGCCGCCGACGATCAGCGGCACCGAGCCGAGCACGCCGCGGGAGATGCGCGTCGTGAAGCCGCGCGCCAGCATCACCTGCGAGATCCAGCCTGTCAGCAGCACGATGGTGGCGCCGAATACCCAGGGCAGAACCGAAATCCAGCCCGCATCCTTTTGCGAGAAGCCCAGCCCCTTGACGATGAAGGGCGTGAACCAGGTCAGGCCGAGCGACAGCGCCCAATAGGCGCCGAAGGTCGCGGCGCAGCAGCCGATGAAGGTTCGCGACGTCAGGAGCTGGAAATAGGGAACGCGGGGGTCGCTCGTGTCCTTCTGGACCGTCTGCACCAGCGGGCCTTCCTTGCCCAGGACCAGCCACGCCGCCACCCACAGCAGGCCGACCACGCCGAGCGCGCCGAACGCGTAGTGCCAGCTATGATTGACGATGATCCAGTTCAGCGCGGGCACCGCGAGGATCACGCCGAACGCCGAGCCCTGCGAGAGGATGGCGGTCGGCAGCGTCCGCTTCTCGTCGGGAAACCATTTGTAGATCGCATGCGCCGCCACGGCGAATGCCGGCCCCTCGCCGGCGCCGAGGATGATGCGGCAGATGACGAGCGTCGTGAAGCTGACAGTACCGACCATGGGAAATTGCGATATCGACCAGATCACGGCCATCACCAGCAGCACCCAGCGGGTGTCGACGCGGTTGACGATAAAGCCTACGACGATGGCCGAGATCGAAAACAGGAAGAAGAACGAGGAGCCGAGGAAACCGAACTGCTCCGGCGACAGTTTCAGCTCGTCCATGATCGGCGCACCCGCGAGGCCAACCACGATCTTGTCGGCGAAGTTCACCAGCATGAACAGAAACAGCAGGAAGGTGATTGTCCAGGCGCCCCTGGGTGTCGGCTGCGCGGTCATGCTGATTTCCCCATCCTCTTTGCTGGCTCTTATTACTGGCTCTTAAAGATCGGCCGGTTCCAATGGTACAAGGCGGCTTGCGGCCAAGGCAACCGGGATTTTCCGCAAGGTCCCCGCCACGCAATCGCCGGCTGCTGCGACAGGCGGTCGCCACCAACCGGATCACGATCACGTCGCTCCACGATTGAGGCCGTGATCCGGGACGCGCGTCCTGATATGTTCCTTTGCCATCACGTCAGGGGATTTTCATGGTCAGATCGGTTCACGTCGCGCATGACTAACGGCAATCCCATCTTGCCCAACGTGACCGGCCATGTGCTTCACGTGACCGGCCTGACCAAGAGCTACCGCGCGGCCGGCGAAGAGGTCGCGGTGCTGCGCGGCGTGAACCTTACGGTTGCGGCCGGCGAGAGCGTGGCGCTGACAGGAGAATCCGGCAGCGGCAAGAGCACGCTCCTGCACCTGATCGCCGGCCTCGATGCCGCCGATGGCGGCGAGATCAGGCTGGCCGACGCACAGGTTTCCGAACTCAGCGATGCCGGCCGGGCGGAATTGCGCCGCGACCGGCTCGGCCTGGTGTTTCAGCAATTCAACCTGATCCCGAGCCTCACGGTGGAAGACAACCTCGCCTTCCAGTCGCGCATCGCCGGCCGTCATGATGCGGCCTGGCACGGCGAACTGGTCGAGCGGCTCGGACTCGGCCGTTTCCTGAAACGCTATCCCGAACAATTGTCCGGCGGCCAGCAGCAGCGCGTCGCGATCGGCCGCGCGCTGGCGACAAAGCCGCTGCTGCTGCTCGCGGACGAGCCGACCGGCAATCTCGACGAGGACACCGCCGACGAAGTGCTGGCGCTGGCGCGCGATCTGGTGACGCGCAGCGGCTGCGGCTTTCTGATGGTGACGCATAGCGCGCGGCTCGCCGCAACGCTCGACCGGCAGGTCAACCTCCATGCCGGGGTGATCGCGTGAAACGCGCGCTGTGGACGCTGGCCGTGCTGCTCAGCCATTGGCGGCGGCATCCGATGCAATTGGCGACCCTGCTGATCGGATTGATCTCGGCCACCGCGCTGTGGAGCGGCGTGCAGGCGCTCAACCAGCAGGCGCGCGCCTCCTATGATCGCGCTGCCGCGACGTTCGGCGGCACGCGCACCGCCATGCTGGTCGCCCGCAGCGGCGCCAGCTTTCCGCAACAACTCTTCGTCGATCTGCGCCGCGCCGGCTGGCCCGTGTCGCCAGTGTTGGAAGGCCGCGTCCAGATCGAGGGACGGTCGTTCCGCCTGCTCGGCATCGAGCCCGTGACGCTGCCCGCCGACGTCGGCAACGCACCTGCGGTCGGCAAGGCCGATCTGCAGGCCTTCATGACGCCGCCGGGTACGATGCTGGTCGCGCCGGAAACGCTGGCCGATCTCAAGCTCGCCGAGGGCGCGCGCCCGCAGGCCAATGGCGGCGCATTGCTGCCGCCGCTTCGCGTGCAGCCGAATCTGGTGCCCGGCGTGCTGGTCGTCGACATCGGCGTGGCGCAGGGCATCCTGAAAATGCCGGACCTGCTCTCGCGCCTCCTGATCGGCAAAGCCACGGGCAGGCACGCGCCGCTCGAAAGCGTAGCCGGCGACAAGCTTCGCCTGATCGAGCCTGATGCGGAGACCGACCTCGAACGCCTCACCGACAGTTTTCACCTGAATCTCACCGCGTTTGGATTGCTGTCGTTCTTTGTCGGCCTGTTCATCGTCAATTCCGCGATCGGGCTCGCCTTCGAGCAGCGCCTGCCGACCTTGCGCACCTTGCGCGCCTGCGGCGTCTCGGCCCGGATGATGAACGTCGTGCTGGTGATCGAACTGGTGTCGCTGGCGCTGGTCGCGGGGCTGATCGGCCTGGTGTGCGGCTACTTCATCGCCGGCGCGCTGCTGCCCGATGTCGCCGCATCGCTGCGCGGGCTCTACGGCGCGCAGATTCCGGGACAGCTGACGCTCAAGCCGCAATGGTGGATCGCAGGGATCGCCATCAGCATTCTGGGCGCACTCGCTGCGGCTGCGGCCAGCCTGACCAAGGCGGTGCGGCTGCCGCTGCTCGCCACCGCGCAGCCTTTCGCCTGGCAACAGGCGCAGCGGCGCTGGCTGACCTACCAGAGCGCGTTGGCGCTCGCGGCGTTCGCTGCCGCCGGCGGCTTCTTGTGGTTTGGCGATTCCCTGCTCACCGGCTTTGCCGTGCTCGCCGCACTGATGCTCGGCGCCGCGCTGATCCTGCCGATGTTGCTGGAGGTCGTACTGTCGCTCGGCCAGCGCTACGCGCGGGCGCCGCTCGGCATCTGGTTCTGGGCCGATAGCCGCCAGCAACTGTCCGGCCTGTCACTCGCCCTCATGGCGCTGCTGCTCGCTTTGGCAGTGAACGTCGGCGTCTCCACCATGGTCGAGAGTTTCTCCCGCACGTTCCTGGTCTGGCTCGACGGGCGGCTGGCGGCGGATGTCTATGTCAATGCCGCCAATGACGAACAGGCGCACGAGATCAGGGCGTGGCTGCGCGAACGGCCCGAGGTCGAGGCGGTGCTGCCCGGCGGTCGCGCCGATACGCAGTTGGCAGGCGCACCGCTCGAAGTGCTGGGCCTGCCCGATCACGCCACCTATCGCGACAACTGGCCGCTGCTGCAATCGGCCGACAATGCCTGGATCAAGCTTCGGCCCGGCGACGCGGCGCTCGTCAGCGAACAACTGGCGCGGCGGCTGCATCTATCGGTCGGCGACCGCATTGAGGTGCCCGCATCGGGCGGCAACTGGACGCTCAACGTGGTCGGCATCTACGCCGACTACGGCAATCCCAAGAGCCAGATCGCAGTGAATTTCGCCGCGCTGACGCGGCGCTTTCCGGAGATACCGCTGACGCGGATGGGATTGCGGGTTGCACCGGAAAAAATCCCGACGCTGATCTCTGCGCTGCAGGAAAAATTCGCTCTCGGCGACCGCAACGTTGCCGATCAGGCGACGATGAAGGCGGAATCGACACGGATCTTCAACCGCACCTTTGCGGTGACGGCGGCACTGAACGCCTTCACGCTCGGCGTGGCCGGTGTCGCGCTGCTGACGAGCCTGCTGACGCTGGCCAATTCCCGCCTGCCGCAACTGGCGCCGCTATGGGCGATCGGCGTCACGCGGCGGCGGCTCGCAGCGATCGAGCTGTTGAAGACGATGTCGGTGGCGCTGATCACCACGATCTTCGCCCTGCCGCTGGGGTTGCTGGTCGCGTGGTGCCTGCTTGCCATCGTCAACGTCAAGGCGTTCGGCTGGCGATTGCCATTCCATGTCTTTCCGCTGCAATTGCTGTGGCTCACCGGCGTCGCGATGGCGGCGGCCTTCGCCGCGGCTGCGCTTCCCGTCATCAGACTGGCGCGCATGCAGCCGGCCAGCCTGATCAGGATCTTTGCCAATGAACGGTAGCGGCCCGATCACCCGTCGCGGTTTCATCGGCGGCGCACTCCTTGCCGGGTTCGGCGGCCGCGCGTTCGCGCAGGGTTTTGCGGGCTTGAGCGAAAGCGCAGATGGATTTGCGCCTGTCGTCCCCGACAGGACATTCGCATTTCCTGGGGACCACGGACCGCATCCGGAATTCCGCATCGAGTGGTGGTATGTGACGGCCAATCTCACCGATGCGCGCGGAATCGCCTACGGCATACAGTGGACGCTGTTTCGCCAGGCGATCGCAGCCGGCGGAGCGCAGGAAGGCTGGGCCAACCAGCAGATCTGGATGGGCCATGCCGCCGTCACGCGCGAAGATACCCATCGCGTCAGCCAGACGTTCGCGCGCGGCGGCGTCGGCCAGGCCGGCGTCGCAGCGGCGCCGTTTCACGCCTGGATCGATGCCTGGGAGATGCGCGCCCTCGATTCCATGAACGACGAGAATATCGCTCCGTGTTCGCTGAAAGCAGCGGGCGCCGACTTCAGTTACACGCTGCGCCTCGATGCGGAGCGGCCGCTGACGCTGCAGGGCGACGGCGGCTACAGCCGCAAATCACTGCGCGAACAGGCGTCCTATTATTACAGCCAGCCGCATTATGCGGCGGCGGGCATTCTCACCATTGACGACAAGCCCATCGACGTCACCGGCATGGCCTGGCTCGATCGCGAATGGAGCAGTCAGCCGCTGGCCGCGGACCAGAGCGGATGGGATTGGCTCTCGCTGCATTTCAATTCGGGCGACAAACTGATGCTGTACCGAATGCGCCAGAACGACGGACAGCATTACAGCTCCGGCAAGTGGATCGCACCCGACAACACGGTCGAGACGCTGGGCTCCGACGACATCGTCATGACGCCGCTGATCGTCACGCAGGTCGCGGGACGAAAGATCCCGACCTCCTGGCGCATTGCGGTGGCAAAGATGGCGCTGGCGATCGAATGCAGGCCGCTCAACCCCAGGAGCTGGATGGGCACGAGCTTTCCCTATTGGGAAGGCCCGATCCGCTTTGAGGGCAGCCACACCGGGGTGGGCTATCTGGAAATGACGGGCTACTAGGTCCGCACGGAACACGGGGAAACTTGACGATGTATCATCTCACCGCGCTCGTCACCTTGCTGGCGATCCTGGTCTATTTCTACTCGTCGATCCTGGTGTCGCGGGCGCGGGGCACGTTCGGCGTCAAGCTGCCGGCGATTTCGGGAAATCCGGATTTCGAGCGCGTGTTTCGCGCGCAAATGAATACGCTGGAATGGCTGCCGATCTTCCTGCCGTCGCTGTGGCTGTTCGCCATCTACATCAGTGACGGCATCGCCGCCGCGATCGGGCTGGTGTGGGTCGCTGGCCGTATTCTCTACGTGCTCGGCTACGCCAGGGCGGTCAAGGACCGCAGCCTGGGTTTTGCAATCCAGGCGCTGGCGACGATCGCGCTGTGGGTGGGCGCATTCGGCGCCATCGTGTGGCGGCTTGTGCAGGGATAATCGCCGCGTCGTCACTGCCTGCGACAAACGCGAAGCGTTTGCGCAAGGGAGCGAAGCGACGAAGCAATCCA
>NZ_LLXZ01000191.1:118733-214665 GCF_001440395.1 Bradyrhizobium jicamae
TCTTTCTTCGCGTCGAGAGATGGATTGCTTCGCTGCGCTCGCAATGACGGGTTAGCGACGCCTACTTCACCAGCGGACAGCCGGAATCCTTCGCGGCCGGAAACGCCTTGTCGCCCGGCACCACGGCGAGCTGCTTGTAATAGTCCCACGGCTTCTTCGAATCCGCGGGCTTCTTGACCTCGAACAGATAGAGGTCGTGCACCATGCGGCCGTTTTCCAGCACCTTGCCGCCTTGCGCGAAATCGTCGTCGACCGGAAGCTCCTTCAGCTTCCTGGCCACCGCCTCGGTGTCCTTGGTGCCGGCGGCCTTCACCGCCTTCAGATATTGCAGCGTCGCCGAATAGGTGCCGGCCTGGATCATGTTCGGCATGCGGCCGGTACGCTTGAAGAAGCGTTCGCCGAGATTGCGGCTCCTGGGGTCGCGATCCCAGTAATAGCCTTCCGTCAGCACCAGGCCTTGCGCGGCGTCGAGCCCGAGGCCGTGCACGTCAGCCAGTGTCATCAGCAGTGCGGCGAGCTTCTGGCCACCCCTGACGATGCCGAACTCGGCCGCCTGCTTGATCGAATTGTTGGTGTCGAGACCGGCATTGGCGAGCCCGATGATCTTCGCCTTGGAGCTCTGCGCCTGCAGCAGGAAGGACGAGAAGTCCGACGCGTTCAGAGGCGTGCGGACCGAGCCGAGCACCTTGCCGCCCTTTTGTTTGACGAAGTCGCTGGTGTCTTTTTCCAGCGCATAGCCGAAGGCATAATCCACGGTCAGAAAGAACCAGGTGTCGCCGCCGGATTCAACCAGCGCGCCACCAGTGCCGACCGCGAGCGCGTGCGTATCGTAGGCCCAGTGGAAGCCATAGGGCTGGCAGGCGTCGCCGGTCAGCCGCGACGTCGCCGCGCCGACGACGATATCGATCTTCTTCTTATCCCTGGAAAGCTCGTGGATCGCCAGCGCGACCGAGGACGTCGTCAGCTCCGTGATCATGTCGACGTTTTCAACGTCATACCAGCGCCGGGCAATGGCGACGGCGAGATCCGGCTTGTTCTGGTGGTCGGCGGAGATGACTTCGATCTTGTGGCCGAGCACCTCACCGCCGAAATCCTCGACCGCCATCTTGGCCGCCTCGAACGACCACTTGCCGCCGTAATCGGCGTAAACGCCGGATTGGTCATTGAGAATACCGATCTTGACGCCCTGCGCCGACGCCGGCGCGGCAAGCAAGAGACCACCCACTGCAACGGCGGCCAACAATCCCGACTTCATTTTTTTCTCCCGGAATTTTTTGTCAGAGGAACGGGGGCGACATTATTCAATAACCCCGCGGGTGCCCATCCATTTCGGATAGGCCAAAAGTATTGGGAACTTTGAAGCGGGGGCACGCCAGAACCTGTCCGTCGTTCCGGGGGCACAGAGCGCGCGCCCGGAATGACGAGAGTGAATTCACACCGCAGCCGGCTTCTTGCCCTTCCCGTCCGCGAGATTGCGCACGATGACGTAGAAGATCGGCGTGAACACCAGTCCGAACAGCGTCACGCCCAGCATGCCAAAGAACACCGCGACGCCGACCGCCTGACGCATCTCGGAGCCGGAGCCCGACGAGATCACCAGCGGCAGCACGCCGAGGATGAAGGCGAACGACGTCATCAGGATCGGCCGCAGGCGTAGCCGGCAGGCTTCGATGACAGCCTCCAGCCGCGCTTTTCCTTCGAGCTCGATATCGCGAGCGAACTCGACGATCAGAATGGCGTTCTTGGCCGCGAGCCCCACCAGCACCACGAAACCGATCTGCGTGAGGATGTTGACGTCCTGCCCCATGATCCGCACGCCGACGGTAGCAGCGAGCAGGCACATCGGCACGATCAGGATGACGGCAAATGGCAGGCTCCACGAACCATATTGCGCCGCCAGTACGAGATACACGAACAGCACGCAGATCGGGAAGACGAGGAGACCAGTATTGCCGCCGGTAACCTGCTGATAGGAGAGATCGGTCCATTCGAACGCGAAGCCGGTCGGCAGTGTCTCGTCCGCCACCCGCTTCATGGTGTTGATGGCGGTTGTCGAACTGGTGCCCGGCAGGGTGTCGCCCTGCAATTCGGATGCGGGATAGAGATTGTAGCGCGCGACGCGGTCGGGGCCCGATACATCGCGGAAGCTGACGACGCTGCCGAGCATCACCATGTCGCCGGCGGCGTTGCGGGTGCGTAGCCGCGCCAGATCGGACGTCTCCTTCCGGAACGGCAGATCGGCCTGCGCGGTCACGTGGTAGGTGCGGCCGAACAGGTTGAAGTCGTTGACATAGGACGAGCCGAAATAGGTCTGGATCGTGTCGGTGATATTGGCGATGGGAACGCCGAGCTTCTGCGCCTTGACGCGATCGATATCGACAAACAGTTGCGGCGTGTTGGCGGAAAACGGCGAGAACACCTGCGTCAGCCCCGGCGCCTTGCGCGCCGCGCCGACCAGTTCGTCGGTCGCCGCCGCCAGCATTTCCGAGCCGCGGCCCTGGCGATCCTGGATCCGCATGGTGAAGCCGCCGCCGGTGCCGATGCCCGGCACCGCGGGCGGCGGGATGACGATGATGAAGGCGCCCTGGATGCTCGCCAGCCGCTTGCGCAGCTCGCCGGCAATCGCCGTCGAGGACAGCCCCTTCTTGTGGCGCTCCTCCGGATCTTCGAACACGGGGAATAACGCGGCCGCGTTGCTCGCCTGCGTACGGGTCGCGCCCGAGAAGCCGGCAAACGCCGCGACGCGAACGATGCCGGGCGTATCCAGCGCAATCCGCTCGATCTCGCGGACCACCTCGGTGGTGCGCGCCAGCGAGGCCGCGCCCGGCAATTGCACGGAGACGATGACGTAACCGCGATCCTGCGCCGGGATGAAGCCCTGCGGCGTGGTCATCAAGAGCCATCCGGCGCTGCCGATCAGCGCCGCATAGATCACCAGCATCACCACCGCGTGGTGGATGACGAAATCGGCGGCGCGGGCATAGCCGTGTGCCAGCCGGTCGAAGCCGCGATTGAACACACCGGTAAAGGCGTCCCAGCCGCGGGCGATGAAATTCCAGCGCGCCGGCGGCCTCTTGTCCGCATGTGGCTGCAGGATCAGCGAGGCCAGTGCTGGCGACAGCGTCAGCGAACAGAAGCAGGAAATCGCGGTCGCGACTGCGATCGTCACCGCAAACTGCTGGAAGAACTGCCCGGAGATGCCGCCGAGGAATGCCGTCGGCACGAACACCGCGCACAGCACCAGCGCGATCGAGACCAGCGCGCTGCCGACCTCGTCCATGGTGCGGAGCGCGGCGTCGCGCCGGCTCATGCCATGCTCGAGATGGCGCTCGACATTCTCGACCACCACAATGGCGTCGTCGACCACGATTCCGACCGCCAGCACGAGGCCGAACAGCGTGAGATTGTTGATCGAGAACCCGAGCGCCGCCATCACCGCAAAGGTGCCGACCAGCGAGACCGGAATGGCGATGATCGGGATGATCGCCGGGCGCCAGCCCTGCAAGAACACCAGCACGACGATCACGACCAGCGCCATCGCCTCGTAGATCGTCTTGATCAGTTCGCTGACGGATTGCGCAATGAATTCGGTCGGGTTGTAGCCGATATTGTAGTCGAGCCCTTTCGGGAAGCTGGTCTTCAACCGCTCCATGGTGTCGGAAATATTCTTGGCGGTCGCCAGCGCGTTGGAGCCCGGCCGCTGCGTCACCAGCATGGCGACGGCGGATTTTCGCAGTAGGAAGCTGTTGGTCGAATAGGCCAGCGCGCCGAGTTCGATCCGCGCGACGTCGCGCAGCCTGACCGTGCGCCCGTCCGCGCCGGCCTTGACCACGATCTCCTCGAACTGTTTCGGGTCTTTCAAACGGCCGGTAAAGGTCAGGTTCGGCGAGAAGGCGCGGTCGGAAATCGGCGGCTCCGCGATCTGGCCGCCCGCGATCTGCACGTTTTGCGAGCGGATCGCCGCGACCACCTCGGCCGCGGTCAGTCCCAGCGAGGAGATTTTCTCGGGATCAAGCCACAGCCGCATCGAATAATCGCGCGCGCCGAATATCTGGATGTCGCCGACGCCGTCGAGCCGGAGCAACTGGTCGCGGACCTGCAGCAGCGCGTAGTTGGAAATGTAAAGCTGGTCGAACGTGTCGTCCGGCGACAGCATGAACACGACCATCAAGATGTCGGGGCTGTTCTTGCGGGTGACGACGCCGTTGCGCTGCACCTCCTCGGGCAGACGCGGCTGCGCGATCGCGACGCGGTTCTGCACCAGCACCTGGGCCTTGTCGAGATCGGTGCCGAGCTTGAAGGTAACGGTGATCGTCAACTGCCCGTTCGAGGTGGCCTGGCTGTAGAGATACAGCATGTCCTCGACGCCGTTGATCTCCTGCTCGATCGGCGCTGCGACCGTGTCGGAGACGGTCTGCGCCGATGCGCCCGGATATTGCGTGGTGACCGTCACCGTCGGCGGCACCACTTGCGGATATTCCGAGACCGGCAGCGTGGTGTAGGCGATCGCGCCGACAATCAGCAGCACGATCGACAGCACCATCGCCAGGATGGGCTGGTTGATGGAGAGACGGCCGAGATTCATGTCTTGCCACCGGCCGGCTTGACCTCGGCCGTATGTGGGTTGACTTTCGCCCCCACCCGCGCCCGCTGCAGGCCGTCGATGATCACGCGATCTTCGGCCTTGAGGCCGTCGCGGATCACGCGCAGCCCCTCATCGAGCGGCCCAAGCACGACTTGCCGCTCCTCGACCGTGTTGTCGTCCTTGACGACGAAGACGACCTTGCGCGACTGGTCGGTCGCAATAGCCGTATCCGGCAACAGCAAGGCTTCGTAGGGCGAGCTGCCGATGATCCGGACGCGGCCGAACTGGCCGGGAAGGATCGAAAGATCCTTGTTCGGAATGACCGCGCGGCTGCGCAGCGTGCCGGTCGAGGCGTCGAGGCGATTGTCGAGGAAATCCATCTTGCCGTCATGCGAGGGCTTGGTCTCGCCCGTCAGCGTCACCTGCACCGGATTTGGCGTATCGCGCGAGCTCGGCCGCTTGCCTTCAAACCAGAGCTTGCTGTTGCGCTGGTAGGTCGCCTCATCGACGTCGAAATAGATGTAGATCGGATCGAGCGAGACGATCGAGGTCAGTAGCGTGGCGCCGCCCTCGGAGCCCTGCACCAGATTGCCCGGCGTGACGAGATGCCGGCTGACGCGGCCGGTGATCGGCGCCATTACGTGGGTGAATTCGATATTGAGCTTGGCGGCCTTGAGCGCGCCCTCGGCCTGCATCTCCGCTGCGCGCGCCGCCTGCAGCGTCTGGCGGCGTTGATCCACGATGGAATCAGACACGGCTTGTGTCTGGTTCAATGTCAGCGCGCGGTCGAGTTCGCGCCTGGCAAGCTCCCCCCTCGCGCGCGCGTCCGACAACTGGCCGTCGGCCTGCTCGGCGACCGCCTCGAACGGACGGGCATCGATCACGTAAAGCAGATCGCCTGCGCGCACGATGGCGCCGTCGCGGAATTCGACCGATGTCACGAAGCCGCCGACGCGGGCGCGGACCTGGACTTCCTGCACCGCCTCGAACCGGCCGGTGAATTCATCCCAATCCGTCACCGTGCGTTTCACCGGCTGCGCCACCGTGACCGCCGGCGCCGGTGGAGCCGCCTGTTGCGCCGGCTTGTTGTCGCAGGCGGACAGCCCCAGCGCGAGTAGCGGGGCTAACCACCTGAAATGGCGTAGTGAGTGAATGCTGATGTTGGCCGGTGCGGCCGGACTTTCCAATTGCTCGGTCGTGCTCAATCCCATCTCTCCTGCACTCACTACATCCTGATCGATGGAAGCGGCTGCCGTGGAACCTTGAAGGCGGAGGCCACAGATGTGATCGGTTCCCAGTCTCGTCAAGAACCCGGCGGGATCAAGCACAATCGTTATGCACCCTGGTAGACAACGCCCTGCGCGACGCGATTTCATGCTTTCCGCACTGCGGTGAAGGCGGGATCCGTTGCGACGAAGCGCCAGCTAACCGTCGCCTGATGACGAAAACGTGACAGATACAGGGGCATCTCGCAGCCCCGCCCTCTCGTCATTCCGAGAGAGCGACGGGGATGCTCATTCGCAGGATGGGTGGAGCCAACGGGTCGCGCGAACGCGCGCCCGATGACAGGCTCCGCGATACCCATCAGCACCGGTGCGCATGGCGATGGGTATCGCTGCGCTCCACCCATCCTACGAAACGTGCCCGCATCATCTTCGGGCATGACGCCGCGAATTTCCTCCGCTAACCTTGCTGGCCAAGGCCCGCGACAAGGGCCGGAAAATGTCCGGGGAGGACAAGCGTGTACAGAGGGCGTGTCGTGTTCGGCGCCATGGATGAGGTCGTGTTCGGGCGGCCGGCGTCCGAGGCGCTCGTCGAGCAGTTGAACCGGCTCGGCGCTACACGCGCCTTTCTGATGGTCAGCGGCACCCTCAACCGCCAAACCGATGTGATCGACAACATTCGCCGCGCGCTGGGGCCGCGCTGCGCCGGCACCTTCGACGCGATGCCGCCGCATACGCCTCGCTCTGCCGTCATCGCCGCGAGCGAACAGGCCCGCGCCGCTGACGCCGACCTCATCGTTACCATCGGTGGCGGCTCCATCACCGACGGCGCCAAGGCGGTGCAGCTTTGCCTTGCCAATGACATCCGTAAGCCCGAAGACATCGACCGGATCAAGGCCGGTCGCGGCGGCTCGCCGCAATTGGCCTCGCCGACCGTGCGCCAGGTCAGTGTGCCGACGACGATTGCCGGCGGCGAGTTCTCCGCCACCGCCGGCGTCACCAACGAGAAGACCCGGGTCAAGGAAGGGCTGCGCCATCCACTGATCATGCCGCGCGCGGTGATCCTCGATCCCTGGCTCAGCCTGCACACGCCGGAATGGCTGTGGCTCTCGACCGGCATCCGCGCCGTCGACCATTGCGTCGAGGGCGTCTGCTCGCGCGAGGCGCACCCTTATGGCGACGCGCAGGCGCTGAGGGGCCTGTCGATGCTGGCGCAGGCATTGCCGCGGGTAAAGGCGGATGCCAAAGACCTCGACGCGCGCATGGATTGCCAGATCGGAACCTGGCTTTCGACCGGACCATTGGCTTCGGGAGTGCCGATGGGCGCCAGCCACGGCATCGGCTACGTGCTCGGCGCCGAGTTCGGCGTTCCGCACGGCTACACCTCCTGCGTGATGCTGCCCTCGGTGATGCGCTGGAACAAGACGGTGAATGCCGAACGTCAGGCGCTGGTCGCGGCCGCCATGGGGCACCCGAACGAGGACGCCGGCGGCGTGCTCGACCGCTTCATTCGCAGCCTCGGCATGCCGCGCAGCCTGCGCGACGTCAAAGTCGGCTCTGAGCATTTCGACCGTATCGCGGAGGCCGCGATGGCAACGCCCTGGGTGCCGCGCAATCCGCGCAAGATCGAGGGACCGGCGCAGGTGCGCGAAATTCTGGACATGGCCGCGTAGGGAGAGCGAACTCGAGATGTACACCGGCAAGCACGTTCATCTTCGCCCGCTGCAGCCCGCGTTCATCATGGCGAGCACCGGCGAAACCGTTACCTATCGCGAACTGGACGCCCGCTCGAACCGGCTGGCGCATCTGTTTCGCCGTCGCGGCCTCAAGCGGCTCGACCACTATTCGATCTTCATGGAGAACAACAGCCGCTACTTCGAAGCCTGCGGCGCCGGCGAACGCTCGGGCCTCTATTACACCTGCGTGAACTCCTATCTGACGGCGAGCGAGCTCGCCTACATCCTGACCAACAGCGAATCGCGCGTCCTCATCACGTCCAGGGAAAAACTCGATGTGGCGCGCGAGGCGCTGAAGGAATGCGCCAAGGTCGAACTCTGCATCGTTGCCGATGGCGAAGGCGAAAGTGATCGCATCGTCGGCCTGCAAGAGGTAACGGCCAGCTTGCCGCACACGCCGATATCAGACGAGTGTGTTGGCACCGCGATGCTTTATTCCTCCGGCACCACCGGCCGCCCGAAGGGGATTCTGCGCCCGCTGCCGGAACTGCCGGCCGATCAGCAATTGCCGCTGTTCGATTTCCTGGTGAAGATCTGGCAGTACCGCGAGGGCATGATCTATTTGTCGCCGGCGCCGCTCTACCACTCGGCACCGCAGGCCGCCGTCAACCTCACGATCAAGATGGGCGGCACCGTCATCATCATGGAGCGGTTCGATCCCGAACATTATCTCGAACTGATTCCGAAATGGGGCGTGACGCACACCCAGCTCGTGCCGACGATGTTCTCGCGCATGCTGAAACTGCCCGCGGAAGTGCGCAATCGCTACGACCTCTCTTCCCTCGAGATTGCGATCCACGCGGCGGCGCCCTGCCCTGCCGCCGTAAAGGACGACATCATCAAATGGTGGGGCCCGATCATTCACGAATATTATGGCGCCACCGAAGGGCTCGGTTTCACCTCCTGCGACAGCGAGCAATGGCTGGCCCATCGCGGCACTGTCGGCCGAGTGCTGCTCGGCGACCTGCATATTCTCGACGAGAACATGAAAGCGTGCCCGGTCGGCACGGCGGGCACGGTGTGGTTCAAGACCGCCACGCCGTTCGAATATTTCAACGATCCGGTCAAGACCCAGGAGGCCCGGTCGGCCGATGGCACCATGAGCACGGTCGGCGACGTCGGCTATGTCGACGATGACGGCTATCTCTATCTGACCGACCGCGCGACCTTCATGATCATCTCCGGCGGCGTGAACATCTATCCGCAGGAATGCGAGAACCTGCTGATCACCCATCCCAAGATCGCCGATGCCGCGGTGTTCGGTGTGCCCAACCCGGATCTCGGCGAGGAGGTGAAGGCCGTGGTGCAGCCGATGCCGGGCGTTTCGCCGGGGCAGGAACTGGCCGACGAGCTGATCGCCTTCTGCAGCCAGTCGCTGTCGCGCCAGAAAGTGCCGCGCTCGATCGATTTCGAGGCGGAACTGCCGCGGTTGCCGACCGGCAAGCTCTACAAACGCCTGCTACGGGATCGCTACTGGGGCAACAAGACGTCGCGGATCGTCTGAAGATGCGACGATGTGAGATGCCCAGCGCAAACGTCGCGATATCACGTGGTGCGGTGCATCATCGGGTGAGGCATTTTGGCGCGAGCCGCGCGCGGCTGCACTGCAACGAGCCCGCCGGCTTCGCGGAAAACGGGCCAGACGGCGCGCACGTTCCGCCGCACGGATTTCGATTACGCCGAATTGCCAACTTCAGCACAGGCTTGCCCGGTTGCCCGGACGGATCGTCATGCTATCGTCCCGTGCAATCGGCCAGTTGAGACCGAAATAAAGTGGAGGAGACCATGCGGAGCGTTCATGCGCTTGCCGCCGCAGCGTTGTTGTTGCTGCCGGCTTACGACGTTGCTTCTGCCGGCGAGCCGAAACAGGGTGGCATTCTCCGAATGTATCACCGCGACAGCCCTGGCAGCGCCTCGATCCATGAAGGCGCGACCTATTCGATCAACGTTCCCTTCATGCCGATCTTCAACAACCTCGTCATGTTCAAGCAGGACGTGGCGCAGAACAGCGTGGATTCGATCGTGCCCGATCTTGCCGAGAGCTGGGCCTGGAGCAGCGACAATAAAAAACTGACCTTCAAGCTGCGGCAGGGCGTCAAATGGCACGATGGCAAGCCATTCACATCGGCCGACGTCAAATGCACCTTCGACATGCTGATGGGCAAGTCGCAGCAGAAGTTCCGGCAAAATCCGCGAAAATCCTGGTACGATCAGGTCAACGAGGTGACCGTCAACGGCGACTATGAGGCTTCGTTCGAACTGAAGCGACCGCAGCCGGCACTACTGTCGTTGCTCGCGTCCGGCTATACGCCGGTCTATCCGTGCCACGTTTCGCCGGCCGACATGCGTACCAAGCCAACCGGCACCGGCCCGTTCAAATTCGTCGAGTTTAAGGCCAACGAGTCGATCAAGCTGACCAAGAATTCCGATTACTGGAAGAAAGGCCTTCCGCACCTCGACGGCATCGAATTCACCATCATCCCGAACCGTTCGACGGCGATCCTCGGCTTCGTCTCCGGCAAGTTCGACATGACGTTCCCGACCGAAGTGTCGATCCCGCTGCTCAAGGAGGTCAAGGCGCAGGCGCCGAACGCGGTTTGCGTCGTCGAGCCGATCAACGTCTCGACCAACATCATCGTCAACTCTTCCTCACCGCCGTTCGACAATCTCGATATCAGGCGCGCACTGGCGCTGGCGCTGGACCGCAAGGCGTTCATCCAGATCATGTTCGAGGGACAGGCCGATATCGGCGGCACCATGCTGCCGGCACCGGGCGGCCTGTGGGCAATGCCGAAGGAGATGCTGGAATCTATCCCGGGCTACGGCCCCGATATCAACGCCAACCGCGAAGAGGCGCGCAAGCTGATGCAGAAGGCCGGCTATGGCCCCGACAAGCGCCTCGCCGTCAAGGTCGCCACCCGCAACATTCCGATCTATCGCGATCCTGCGGTAATCCTGATCGACCAGATGAAGAACATCTATATCGACGGCGAGCTCGACGTCGTCGACACCGCGCAATGGTTCCCGAAGGTCGCGCGCAAGGATTACTCGCTCGGCCTCAACCTCACCGGCAACGCCGTCGACGATCCCGACCAGTCGTTTTACGAGAACTATTCCTGCGGCTCGGAGCGCAACTACACCAACTACTGCAACAAGGAGATCGAGAAACTGTTCGACCAGCAATCGGCCGAGACCGACAAGGAGAAGCGCAAGAAGCTGGTCTGGGAGATCGACAAGAAGCTGCAGGAGGACGTGGCGCGTCCGATCATCTTCCACGGCCGTACCGGGACGTGCTGGAATCCCTACGTCAAGGGCATCACCGTGATGGTGAACAGCTCCTATAACGGCTATCGTTACGAGGACGTCTGGATGGACAAGTAACGTCCAGCCTCAAAAGCCGATGATTCAGGGAGAGTAGCCGGGTGTTTGCTTACATCGTGCGACGCCTCGCCTTGATGCTCGTGACCCTGATCGGGATCTCGATCATCATCTTCGTGCTGCTGCGCGTCGTTCCCGGCAATATCGTCGACATCCTGTTCGACGCTGCCGGCTTCGTCGACCCGACCGACAAGGCCAACCTGGAAAAGGAACTCGGCCTCAACCTGCCGATCTATCAGCAATATCTGAACTGGATCGGCGGGCTGCTGCACGGCGATCTCGGCTATTCCTACGTCTCGGAAAAGCCGGCGCTGCAGGAGATCCTGCCGCGCATTCCGATCACTGCGCGGCTGGCGGCGCTGGCGCTATTGTTCTCTGCCTCGATCGGCATTCCCCTGGGGGTTCTGAGCGCGGTGCATCAGGGCTCGAAGCTCGATTATACGCTCCGCGTCGTCAGCCTCAGCGGCCTGTCGCTGCCATCGTTCTGGCTTGGGCTGTTGATCCTGATGGCGTCGGTTTCGCTGTTCGGCACCATGCCGATCTACAATCCCAATCCAAAAACCTGGACGGAAGCGTTCGCGATCTATGCCGTGCCGGCGATGGCGGTCGGCTTTCGCAGCGCCGCGCTGACGATGCGCATCACGCGCTCCTCGATGCTGGAAATCCTGCGGCAGGATTACATCCGCACCGCGCGCGCCAAGGGCGCCTCCGAGACATCGGTCAATTATCGTCACGCGCTGAAGAACGCCATTCTGCCCGTCATCACCGTGATTGGCATCGAGGCCGCGTTCCTGATCGGCGGGCTGATCGTCACCGAAACCGTGTTCAATATTCCCGGCGTCGCCCGTTTCCTGGTCGAGGCGCTGCGCTGGCGTGATTATCCGATCGTCCAGAATCTCGTGATGCTGATCGCCGTGGTCGTGGTGGTCGCAAACTTCACCGTCGACATGCTTTACGCCGCGATCGACCCGCGCATCCGGTATGGGGACTAGCCGCGTGACCACGATCAATTTCGACAATGAACTGAGGCGGGCCGGCGCGCACTCCACGCATGGCTGGCGCCGGCTGCTGTTCCTGGCGCAGCGCTACATGCTCGGCACGTTCGGCCTCATCATCATGGTGCTGTTCGTCTGGATGGCGATATCGGCCGACCTGATATGCCGCTTCAGCCCGCTCAGCGTCGATTCCGCGCACCGGCTGGCGCCGCCCGACGCCGTGCACTGGATGGGCACCGATTCATTCGGCCGCGACGTCTGGAGCCGGATCGTGCACGGCGCGCGCATTTCGCTCGCCGTCGGCATCGGCGCCACCGCGCTCGGCTCCACGCTCGGCGTCATCGTCGGCCTCGCATCGGGCTATCTGTCGGGCTGGGTCGACCTGCTGTTCCAGCGCGTCACCGACATCCTGCAGGCCCTGCCCTTGCTGGTGCTGGCGCTGGTGATGACGGCGGCGCTCGGGCCGTCGCTGCCGAACGTGATCATCGCCATCGCGATCCCGCTGATCCCGACGGTTGCCCGCGTGATCCGCGCCAATACGCTGGCGCTGCGCGAACTGCCGTTCGTCGAGGCCGCCAAGTCGATCGGCATGAGCGAGACCCGCATCGCGCTTCGCCACGTGCTGCCCAACACGCTGGCGCCGCTCATCGTGCTGGCGACCGCGCAGCTCGGCTCCACCATCCTCACCGAAGCCTCGCTGTCGTTCCTCGGCCTCGGCATTCCCGAGCCCTATCCGTCGTGGGGGCGCATGCTGTCGGAATCGGCCGCCGAATATGTCCGCACCGCGCCGTGGCTCGTGATCTTCCCGGGCGTGGCGATCTCCCTTGCGGTATTCGGCACCAATCTGTTCGGCGATGCGCTGCGCGACATCCTCGACCCGAGGCAACGCGGCTGATGAGCGAGGCGCGTAAGGACGACACGATTCTGGACGTGAAGAACCTGCAGACGGTGTTCTTCACCAATTCCGGCCTGTTCCGGGCGGTCGACGACGTCTCGTTCAACGTCCGCCGCGGCGAGACGCTGGCGATCGTCGGCGAATCCGGCTGTGGCAAGAGCGTGACCGCGCTGTCGGTGATGCGGCTGGTGCCGGATCCGCCCGGCCGCGTGGTCGGCGGCACCGTGACGCTGGAAGGCACCGATCTGCTCAGTCTTGATGAAGCCGAGATGCGCAAGATCCGCGGCAACCGGATGTCGATGATCTTTCAGGAGCCGATGACCTCGCTCAACCCGGTGATGCGGATCGGCGACCAGATCACCGAGGTGCTGCGCCTGCATCAGGAGATGACATCCAGGGAAGCCTGGGCCAAGGCGGTCGAGATGCTGCGCCTGGTCCGCATTCCCGAGCCGGACCGGCGCGCGCAGGAATATCCGCATCAACTCTCCGGCGGCATGCGCCAGCGCGCCATGATCGCGATGGCGCTGGCGTGCCGGCCGGCGCTGTTGATCGCGGACGAGCCGACGACGGCGCTCGACGTGACGATCCAGGCGCAGATTCTCGCGCTGATCGTCGACCTGCAGAAGACGCTCGGCACCGGCCTGATCCTGATCACGCACGACCTCGGCGTGGTGGCGCAGACCGCGCAGCGCGTCATCGTGATGTATGCCGGCAAGAAGGTCGAGGAAGCGGCGGTCGAGGACCTGTTCGAGAACCCGAAACACCCTTACACGCGCGGACTGATGGCCTCGATGCCGGCAGTGATCTCATTCGGCGCCAAGACCGACGCGCGGCTGAACGAAATTCCGGGCATGGTGCCGTCGCTGACCAACCTGCCGCCGGGCTGCGCTTTTGCCCCGCGCTGCAGCCTCGCCATCGACCGCTGCCGCGCCGAATATCCGCCGCTGCAGGAAGTCGACGGCGACCATTTTGCGGCCTGCTGGCGCGCGGCCGAACTGGTGGGTGCGCCATGACCGACCAACGCCCGCTGCTTGAGGTGACCGACCTCGTCAAGCATTACGCGGTGCGCGGCGGCGTCCTGCGTCGGCGCGTCGGCACCGTGCATGCGGTGGACGGCGTCAGTTTCTCCGTCGCCAAGGGCGAGACGCTTGGCCTCGTCGGCGAATCCGGCTGCGGCAAGTCGACGGTCGCGCGCAGCGTGCTGCGGCTGGTGGAGCCGTCAAGCGGCGCGATCAAACTGAACGGGACAGATATCACCGGCCTCAGCAAGGCCGAGATGCGACCGCATCGGCGCTCGATGCAGATCGTGTTCCAGGACCCGTTCGCCTCGCTCAACCCGCGCATGACCGCCGGCGACATCGTCGGCGAACCGCTCGGCGTGCACGGACTGGCTACCGGCCGCGCGCAACAGGAACGTGTCGCCGAATTGTTCGGGCAAGTCGGATTGCGCGCCGACCAGATGAAAAACTATCCGCACCAGTTTTCCGGTGGCCAGCGGCAGCGCATCTGCATCGCTCGCGCGCTGGCGCTGGGGCCGAGCCTGATCGTGTGCGACGAGCCGGTCTCGGCGCTCGACGTCTCGATCCAGGCGCAGGTGATCAATTTGCTGATCGACCTGCAGCGCAAGAACGATTTTTCGTATCTGTTCATCGCCCACGACCTCGCCGTCGTCGCCCATATCAGCCACCGCGTCGCCGTGATGTATCTCGGGCGCATCGTCGAGATCGCCGACAAGACCGAGTTGTTCGCCAACCCGCGCCATCCCTACACACAGGCGCTGCTGGCCTCGGTGCCGGTCGCCGATCCCAAGGCGAAGAAACTGGCGCCGATGATCGACGGCGACGTCCCGAGCCCGATCAACCCGCCCTCCGGCTGCGCCTTCCACACCCGCTGCCGCTACGTGATGGACCGCTGCAAGGTGGAGCGGCCGACGCTGGTGAAAGCTGGAGGGCAGCACGAGGTGGCGTGCTGGCTGAATGACGGCACAGGGCGGGCGGAGAATTCGTAGGTCTCTTCACCCGCCCCTTGAGGGGGCGGGTCGCCTCACATGGCGCGCAGCGCGATGTGAGCCGGGGCGGGGTGACGGTCTCTCAACACGGGCGCTGTCAGACGTGGAGAGACCGTCACCCCACCTCGGTTCGCATTGCATGCGAACCGATCCACGAGCGAGCTTCGCTCGTCTCGGACCCCTCCAGGGGAGGATGAGATCAGAGCGCCGCCGCAATCTCCACAACGATCCTGCCCGTCGTCACCTGCTCGCCCTCGGCAACATCGATGGCCGATACCGTGCCCGCAACACCCGCGGTGTGCACATGCTCCATCTTCATCGCCTCCAGCGTCATCACCGGTTGCCCGGCGGCAACCTGATCGCCCGGCTGGACCAGCACCGCCACCACGCGACCGTTCATCGCCGCGCGCACCTTGCCGTCGCCGCCAGCCGCGGCAGCCGACGCGGGTGCCGCAAGAGTGAGGTCACGGACCGCAGTTGTGACGCCGCGATGCAGAACGTAGAGCCGGTCGCCATCGCGCAAAAATCTCGCGGATTCCATCACGCCGTCGGTGCGGAAGCGGATCGCGTCCGGGTCGAGTTCGTCGATCTCGAAGCGATGTTCGCTGCCGTCGAGGATGGCGGTGTAGCCACCATCGCGCTCACGCACGATGTCGACTTCAAGCACCCCACGGCCGAGATCGATCCGCATCGTCAAAGGAAACGTCGCCGCCAGCGACCGTCCGCTTCGCCAGGCCGGCGCATGCGGATTGGTGACATACAGCAACAGCGCCGCCAGTGCCGCCTCCGCCTTGTCATTCGCGCGCGGCGCCAGCAGCTCGTCGCGATGATTGCCGATGAAGGCCGTGGTCGCCTCACCCTTGGCGAAGGCGGGATGGCGGAGGCAGGAGATCAGAAATCCCTGATTGGTGGTGACGCCGAAAGCGGCGGTCTGCTCCAGCCCGCAAATCAGCCGGCCTCGCGCCTCGTTGCGGTCGGCGCCGTGGCTGATGATCTTGGCGATCATCGAATCGTAGAACGGCGGGATTTCGGAGCCGGATTGCAGCGCGTGCTCGGCGCGAATGCCCTCAGGCATCTGCCATAGCTTCATCGTGCCGGATTGCGGCATGAAGTCGTGGTCGGCGTCTTCCGAGCACAGCCGCACCTCGATGGCATGACCGGAGAATTTGACATCATCCTGCCTCAGCCCGAGCGGCTCGCCCGCAGCGATGCGCAACTGCAGTTCGACCAGATCGAGGCCGGTGATGGCCTCGGTGACGGGATGCTCGACCTGCAGCCGCGTGTTCATTTCCATGAAATAGAACTCGCCGGATGGATCGAGCAGGAATTCCAGCGTGCCTGCGCCCTCATAGCCGATCGATTTGACTGCTGATACCGCGACTGCGCCCATCCGCGCCCGCAATTCGTCCGTCACCTTCGGCGACGGCGCCTCCTCGATCAGCTTCTGATGCCGCCGCTGCACCGAGCAGTCACGTTCGCCGAGATGGATGGCATTGCCGTAGCGATCACCGAACACCTGGATCTCGATGTGGCGGGGATCGACGATGGCGCGCTCCAGAATGACGGCGGGATCGCCGAATGCGCCCTGCGCCTCCGACCGCGCGCTGCGCAGCGCATCCGGAAATGTCGCGGCATCCGCAACCAGCCGCATACCGCGCCCGCCACCGCCGGCGACCGCCTTGATCATGACGGGGAAGCCGATCTTATTGGCCTCGGCCAGCATCACGGCGTCGCTCTGGTCCGTGCCTTGATAGCCGGATACGACAGGCACGCCCGCCTCGCGCATGATGTCCTTGGCGCCGGCCTTGTGGCCCATCGCCCGGATAGCTTCGGGCGACGGGCCGATGAAGATCAGTCCGGCATCGCGGCAGGCCTGGGCAAAATCCTCGTTCTCGGCGAGAAAACCGTAACCCGGATGCACCGCAGTCGCGCCGCTGGCCTTGGCAGCGGCGATGATCGCATCGATCCGCAAGTAGGACTGCGCCGGCAGCGCCTCGCCGATCCGCACCGCCGAATCGGCCTCACGCACATGCCGCGCGTCGCGGTCGGCATCGGAATAGACGGCGACCACGCCATAGCCGAGGCGGCGCGCGGTGCGCATGATCCGCAGCGCGATCTCGCCGCGGTTGGCGACGAGGACCTTGAAGAACGGCGTCCGCTTCATTTGCATCCCGCTCATGGCCGGGCGACCGAGAATTGCATGCGCTGCGGCGTGCGGGCCTCGGCCTCGCGGCAGATCGCCAGCACTTCGGCGAGCACGCTGCGGGTATCGCGGGGATCGATGACGCCGTCGTCGAGCACGCGCGCGCTGGTCGAGAACACGTCCATCTGGCCGTCGAACACGCCGGTGATCTGCGCCTTCATCGCCTCCAGCTTTTCCTTTTCGATCGGCTTGCCGCGCCTGATAGCCGCCGCCTCGGTGACGATCGCCATCGTTTCCGCCGCCTGCTCGCCGCCCATCACCGCGGTCTTGGCGTTGGGCCAGGAGAAGCAGAAACGCGGATGGAAGCCGCGCCCGCACATGCCGTAATTGCCGGCGCCGAACGATGCGCCGCAATAGATCGTGATCTGCGGCACGGTCGCCGACGTTACCGCCTGGATCATCTTGGAGCCGTGCTTGATCATGCCGGCTTCTTCGTAGGCCTTGCCGACCATGTAGCCCGTAGTATTATTCATGTAGAGGATCGGCGTGCGTGACTGGCAGCAGGCCTGGATGAAGTGCGTCGCCTTGTTGGCGCCGGGCACGTCGAGCGGGCCATTATTGGTGATGATCCCGATCGCCTGCCCTTCGATGCGGGCATGGCCGCACACGGTGGCCGGGCCGTAATTGGCGCCGAACTCGGTGAAATCCGAGTCGTCGACGAAGCGCGCGATGGCCTGGCGCATGTCGACCGGACGCTTGTGGTCCATCGGCATGATGCCAAGCAATTCCTCCGCATCATAGCGCGGCGGCTTGAAGGACGCTTCCGCGGACTTCGGCCGGTCCCATTCCAGATTGGCCATGATGTCGCGCGCGATGCGCAGCGCGTCGCGATCGTCCTCGGCCAGATAATCGCCTAGACCCGAGATGGACGTGTGCATCTCGGCGCCGCCGAGTTCCTCCTCCGTCGCGATCTCGCCGGTCGCCGCCTTCAACAGCGGCGGTCCGGCGAGGAAGGCGCGGGTGCGGCCGCGGACCATCACGATGTAGTCCGACAACCCGGTCTGATACGCGCCACCGGCGGTCGACGAACCATGCGTCACGGTGACGACGGGCAAGCCCGCCGCTGACAGGCGCGCCAGATTGCGAAAGATGTTGCCGCCGCGAATAAAGTCCTCGACGCGGTAGCGCAGCAAATTGGCGCCGGCGCTTTCGACCAGTTGCACGTAGGGCAGCTTGTTTTCCAGCGCCAGTTCCTGCACCCGCAGCGTCTTGTCGAGACCGAATGGCTGCAGCGCGCCGGCATCGATGCCGGAATCATTGGCGCTGACCATGCAGCGGATGCCTGAGACGAAGCCTATCCCTGCGATCACGCCGCCGCCGGGAACGCTCTTCTCGGCGTCGGGCACGTCGAACACGTAGCCGGCGAGCGTCGACAGCTCGATGAAGGGCGAGCCGGGGTCGAGCACCAACGCCACGCGCTCGCGCGGCAGCAACTGCCCGCGCTTGTGGAAGCGGTCCTTGGCCGCGGCCGATGCGGCGCGCGTGCGGTTCTCCAGCGAGCGCATCCGCGCGATCAGCGCCAGCATGCCGTCACGGTTGGCCTTGAAGGCGGCGCTGGCGGGGGAGATGGTGGATTCGAGAATAGCCATAAACTAACTCACTCCGTCGTTCCGGGATGGTCCGAAGGACCAGACCCGGAACCGCGAGATTCCGGGTTCGCTTCGCGCCCCGGAATGACAGCTCAATGCCTTGTTCCAAAAATCTGCCGCGCCTCCGCCGGGCTCGCGATCTCGCGGCCGGCGCGCCGCGCGCAGGCGGCGATGGCTTCGACGAGTTGCCCGTTCGAGGTCACCTTGGTGCCGTCGGCGAGATAAAAAGTATCTTCCAGCCCGGTGCGCAAATGCCCGCCGAGATCGGCGCAGCGCTGGTGCAGCGGCCAGATTTCGCCGCGACCGATCGCGGTGACCTGCCAATGCGCTTCCGGCAATTTCAGCTTCAGCAGAATCGGCAGCAATTCTGGATCGGCCGGCATGCCGGAGGCGACGCCCATCACAAAGTTATATTCCAGCGGGCCGGAGTACATGCCGGTCTGTCGGTACATGCCGACGCAGCGGACGATGCCGACGTCGAAACATTCGAACTCCGGAATCGTGCCGGCTTCCTTCATGACGTCGAGATAGTCCTGCACCTTCTCGACCGCGTTATCGAACATCATCGGCGGCCAGGCCCAGGTGTTGTCGGCCTTCACCTTCAGATAGTTCAGCGAGCCTGCGTTGCAGGCCGCAATCTCGGGCCGCGTCTCGCGCACGCAATCGAGCGCGCCCTGATATTTCGGCCCCGAGGTGCCCGTGGTGTGGTTGATGATGACGCCGGGGCAGGCCTCGCGAATGGCCTGCTGAATTTCCTTGCTGACGCCGACGTCCCAGGACGGCAGGTGCCCCTTGTTCGGCTCCTGCTGGCGCAGATGAACATGCATGATGCTGGCGCCGGCGTTGAACGCGGCCTTGGCCTCGCGCGCCATCTGCTCCGGCGTCACCGGCACGTTATGCTGTTTCGGATCGGTCAGCACGCCGTTCAGCGCGCAGGTAATGACGGCCTTGTCGCCCATGGATCAGCCTTCGAATGCAAGACGGGATCGCGAAAAATCCAACGCGATCATGCGGTCCGCATCAGCCGGCTTCTTGCGTCCACCCGCTATCCGGCGCTCGCGTGGCGATGGCTATAGATCGCCAGGTCGCGCGAGCCGGAAAAGATCGCGCGCGGCTTCAGGCCGTAGAAGCGGCGGATCGAATGGCTGAAATGCGTGGAGTCGGGATAGCCGATATCCTGCGCGAGGTGCGCAAGGTTGATGTCCTGGTTGGCGAAATGCAGCAGATGCCGCGCACGCTTCCAGGCACGGAACGAGCGGAAGGAGATGCCGGTCTCTTCCTTGAACAGATGCAGGAAGCGCGACGGCGACAACCCCGCTTCCGCAGCGCAGCTCGCCGCCGTCACCGGCTCGCCGGAGAATTTTCCGATCTGCACAATCGCGCGCGCCACGCGGGGATCGAGCTCGCGCTGCGGCAGGGCCTCGCCGAGACAGAGGGAGTCGAATTCGGCGCTGGAGAAATCGTTAACGGCGTGATGCTCGCGCAGTTCGCGATAGGCGGCGCGGATGCGGCTGGTGAACGCCGCCCCCTCGGGCCCGGCGAGACGCTGCGCCAGTTCTTCGAGCGCACCGGGACGAACGCTCTCCGGTTCGATCACGACGCTGAGCACCGAGCGATGATCGCTGGCGATGGTGTGCCTGATGTTCGGCAACAACGCGACCATCTCACCATGGCTTTCCTGGCCGTCGGCGGTGGTGAGCCAGAGGCCGCCTTCGATCGCGACATAGATGTTGAACCCGCCCGAGCAGCGTTGCCGCGGCCGACCGAGCAGGCCGGCGTAGAACACGCGCTCCGGGGTGATCAGCATCAGATGGCCGGATTTGTGGCCGGTATCGTCCATGGCTCGTCCTCCTCGCGCGGCTCTTTGGCCGCTGCGACGGGGTCAACCATAGCGGAAATTCGGTCTCTGTCACGGACGGGGAAAGGTTAATTCGAGGCCCGAATCGGCACCATTTCAAGCCCGTATACGAGGTGCCACGTTTTGCTCGACGCCAGCCTTGCGTTCCGCCGCAACCGCCAGCTTGTACCCGTCGCGTTCCTGCAATCGGGCCCAATAGGCTGTGACATTCGGTCCGAAATCCTTGGCCAAGCCGATATTGCCGGCGAGCCGCAACGCATAGCCATTGACGATGTCGGCCGCAGTGAACCGTCCGGTGCAGAGGAATTCCGAATTCGCGGTCGCTGCCTCAACCGCGCGCAGCCGACCCAGGAACCACTTTGCGTAATCGCCGGCCACTTGCGGGTTCCGTCGCTCTTCCGGTTCGAGCTGGCTGTATCTCAGCACCAGCGTTTGCGGAAAGGTCAGCGTGGCATCGCTGAAATACATCCAGTTGAGGAAGGCGCCATAGGCCGGATCATCCATCCCCACCACCAGCGGCGTCGGGCCATATTTGGTGCCGAGGTAATAACAGATGCCTGATGACTCCGTCATTTTGGTCTCGCCGTCGATCATGAACGGAATCGTGCCGAGCGGATTGATCGCGAGATATTCCTTGGCAAATACGCGCGGCGGGAACGGCAGCATCTTCAGTTCATAGGGCAGCCCCATCTCTTCCAGCATCCAGAGCGGACGGAACGAGCGCGCGCCGTCACAGTGATAGAGCGTGATCATCAAGCTTTCCTTTTTATTTCTCTGGTCCGTTCTTATTAGCTTTTCGGCAGCGTGCCCATCATCTTGCTCAGCACCGTCAGCATCACCTCGTCGGCGCCGCCGCCGATCGAGGTCAGGCGGCTGTCGCGATAGGCGCGGCTGACCGGCGTCTCGTTCATGAAACCCATGCCGCCCCAGAATTGCAGGCAGGCGTCAGTTAATTCGCGGCCCAGCCGGCCGGCCTTGAGCTTGGCCATGGTCGCAAGCCGCGTCACGTCCTCGCCCGCGATCAGCGCCTCGGCGGCGCGATAAACCAGCGCGCGCAGCAGCTCGACCTCGGTTTGCATCTCCGCGAGCTTGAAGTGAACGGTCTGGTTATCGAGGATCGACTTTCCGAACGCTTTCCGGTTGCGGGTATATTCGATCGTCTCCGATATGATGAATTCATGCGCCCTGAGGCAGGCGGCCGCGCCCCACAGCCGCTCCTCCTGGAACTGCACCATCTGGTAGGTAAAGCCCTTACCCTCCTCGCCGATCCGGTTGCGCTTGGGCACGCGGACATTGTCGAAGAATATCTGCGCGGTGTCGGACGAGCGCATGCCCATCTTGTCGAGCTTGCGCGCGACCTGCACGCCCTTGCTCTTCATCGGCACGCAGATCAGCGACTTGTTGCGATGGACCCGATCGTCGCTGGTATTGGCGAGCAGGCAGATCCAGTCAGCCTGCACACCGTTGGTGATCCACATCTTGCCGCCGTTGATGACGTAGTCGTCGCCGTCGGAACGCGCCTGCGTCTTGATCGAGGCGACGTCGGAGCCGGCGCCCGGCTCGGAGACGCCGACGCACGCAACCGCATCGCCCGCGATCGCCGGGCTAAGAAACTCGCGGCGCACTTCGTCGGAGCCGAACCGCGCCAGCGCGGGCGTCGCCATATCGGTCTGCACCCCGATCGCCATCGGCACGCCGCCGCACGTGACCGCGCCGAGCTCTTCGGCCATCATCAGCGCGTAGGAATAATCGAGCCCCTGGCCGCCGAACTCGACCGGCTTGTTGAGGCCGAGGAAGCCGAGATCGCCGAGCTTCTTGAACAGCTCATGCGCCGGGAAGATGTCGTTCTTCTCCCATTCGTCGACGAAGGGATTGATCTCGGCGGCGATGAACTTCTGCAGGATGCGGCGAGGTTCGTCGTGGTCGGCGGTGAAGAGCATTTTCTTTCCCTGTCGTTCCGGGGCAGCGCGAAGCGCCGAACCCGGAACCTCGATGTTGTTTTTATTCATCTCCAGATTCTCCGATGTGCAATTGCACATCGTAGTTCGCGCTCTCGCGCGCCCCGGAATGACGGCACTAAAGTCCCATCTGCCTGGAGGCGAGATCCTTCATGATTTCCTCGGTACCGCCGCCGATGGCGTTGACCTTGACCTCGCGGTAGATGCGCTCGACCTTGACGCCGCGCATGAAGCCGGCGCCGCCGAAAATCTGCACGGCCTCGGAAGCGCAGAACGCCATGGTCTGGGTGGCCTGATTCTTCATCATGCAGATTTCGGCGACCGGGCTTTCGCCCTGCCCGAGCCGCCACGCCAGCATTTCCAGCATCGCCTGCGACGCCGCGACCTTCTGCGCCATGTCGACCAGCTTGTGGCGGATCACCTGATGCTGCGCGATCGGCTTGCCAAAGGTCTTGCGTTCCTTGGCGTAGGCAATCGCCTCCTCGACGCAGACGCGGGCATAGGCCGTGCAGCTAGCCGCCATGCCCATGCGCTCGCTGTTGAAATTATGCATGATGAGCTTGAAGCCCTGCCCCTCCTCGCCGATCAGGTTTTCGCACCTGACGCGGCATTCGTCGAAATGCAGCGTCGCGGTATCGGACGCCCACCAACCCATCTTCTTCAATTTCGTGCGTGACAGGCCCGGCGTATCGCCCTCGATCAGCAGCAAACTGACGCCGCCCGGCCCCTCGCCGCCGGTGCGCACCGCCACCGTCAGATAATCGGCCCGCATGCCTGAGGTGATGAATGTCTTCTCGCCGCTGACGACATAATGGTCGCCATCGCGCCGCGCCTTGGTGCGGAGGTTGGCGACATCGGAGCCGCCGCTCGGCTCGGTGATCGCGAGCGCTGAAATCTTCTCGCCCGCCAGCACCTGCGGCAGCACGCGCGCCCTGACCTCCGGCTTTGCGGCGCGGGCGATCGGCGGCGAGCCGATGGTGTGGCTCATCAGGCTGGAGCTGACCCCGCCGGCGCCGGCGCGCGCCAGTTCCTGCGACGCCACGATCTTCATGAACTGGTCGGCAGGCACACCGCCAAATTCTTCCGGGAAACCGAGCCCGAGCAGCCCGATCTCGGAAGCTTTCCGATAAAGCTCGCGCGGAAATTCGCCGGCCTCGTCCCATTCATGGGCATAAGGCTCGATCTCGCGCGACACGAAACGGCGCATCACGTCGCGGAACGCTTCATGGTCCGCCGTATAGAACGGGCTTTGCACTTTGGTGCGCTCCAGCATGTTTTCCTCCCGAGGGATTACGATGCCGCGATTTGGCCTGCGCAAACTTGCGTTGAGCGGCTGGCATTATCTTGCAGGCCGGCTCTGTTGCCCGTCGTTTTCCGGCGCATGCCGCGTCCAGCAACTGAACACAAGACCGATTTCCCGAGCATGCCCTAGCCTTGGCTTAAAACCAATAACATCATCGGCCATTCGCCGGGGAGGATGAAGCATGATCCGATCGAGCAAATTCGCCCCGGCCTTCTTCTTTTCGGCATTCCTCGCGGTCACGGCCGCGACGACAGCCTCGGCCCAGCAACCCGGCATCACGGATACCGAGATCAAGTTCGGCAACATCATGCCGTATAGCGGCCCGGCGTCGGCGCTCAGCGTCACCGGCAAGGCATTTGCGGCCTATTTCGACCTGATCAACGAGAAAGGCGGCGTCAACGGGCGCAAGCTCAACATGATCTCGCTCGACGACGGCTTCTCGCCGCCGAAGACGGTGGAGGCAACGCGCCGGCTGGTCGAAAATGACGGTGTCGCCTTCATGTTCGGCACCATGGGCACCGCGCCGAGTTCGGCGACCGCGAAATATCTCAACGGCGCCAAGGTCCCGCATCTGTTCCTGATCAGCTCGGCGTCGAAATGGAACGATCCGGTCAACCAGCCCTGGCTGATGGCGCTGCCCTGGGCGCCGAATTATGTCGAGGAAGCCGGCATCGAGGTGCGCTTCGCGCGCGCCAAAAATCCCAATGCGCGCTTTGCGATTCTTTACCAGAACGACGACGCCGGAAAGGATTATCTGCGCGGCGTCAGACAGGCGCTCGGCGCGGACGCCGACAAGGTGATCGCGCTGGCAACGAGTTTCTAGGTCGCCGATCCCACGGTGGATTCGCAGATCCTCACGCTCGCCAACACCAAGGCCGACGTGTTCCTGATCTACAGCGTGACGCCGCGGGCATGCGCGCAAGCCATCCGAAAGGCGCATGAAACCGGCTGGCGGCCGATGCGCTTCATCTCCTCTGGCTGCGCCAACAAGGAAACGGTGATGGTGCCGGCGGGGCTTGAAGCGGCAACCGGCATCATGTCGGTCGGCGCGCTAAAACCCTATTCGGCTGACTCGACCGATCCCGACCTGGTCGCCTACCGGGAATTCATGAAGGCGCGGCTGCCCAACATCGATCCTGCCAATCTGGCGGCGGGCTATGGCTACATGGTAGCCCAGGCGCTGGTCGTGGTACTGACACAGTGCAAGAACGACCTCAGCCGCGAGAACATCATGGCGCAGGCGGCCAACCTCAAGGGCGTAGCGCTGCCGATGCTGATGCCGGGCGTGACGCTCAACACCTCGCCGACGGACTACCGTCCAATCAAGGACGGCTACATGGTCGAGTTTCGCGACAACCAGTTCAACGTGATCAGCGAATTGCTGCGCGGATCCTGAACAGACGGCAGGGTCAGACCTCACCATCTCGCGGTTTATCAACCGCGATGCCCAACCCCGCCAGGTGTGTGTCCACGAATTGCGCCAACTGCTGGCGCAGCTTTTCCGGCGGCACCGCGACCATTCGCTCTTCCAGGCCGAGCGAAATGATGCCGTGCACGGCGGAAAACATCATGCGCGCCAGCAACGCCACCTCTTCCGGCTTCCGGTCGGGCAAGAGCCGGACCATCGGCTCATGCATCAGCGCAAACGCCTGCATCACCATCTTCAGGATGTCTTCGGGGAAAGGCCGGTCGTCCTCCATCCGGTGTTCGAACAGCGAGCGCAAAAGATTGGCGTGATCGGCCGCGAATGTCAGGTAGGCCTCGGCCAATCCGTGGAGCTGGCGTACCGGGTCTTCGGCAGGGACCGCGACCAGACGGGCGGTCAGAGCCTGAACCGTCTCGCGGTTAACCGTCAGGATCAGGCCGTCGAAGTCTCCAAACTCGTTATAGACGCTTCCGATCGAGCAATCGGCGGCCTCCGCCACGTCTCGAACCTTCAATGATCTCAATCCGTTAGCGGCAATTATGCCCCGTGCGGTCTCGATCATGAGATGGCGCCGCAAAGTTTTTTTGCGTTCCCGCAAAGATTCTTCTTGAGCATTGCTCACGTTTGGCCTATACATTTTGAACAATGTTCATTTTCAACCAGGAGGCTACCCAAATGCAAACCCTCGTTTCTCAGCTGACCACCACCTTCGTCGACGATGCCATCGAACTCGTGAAGGGATTTGGCAAGGTTATCGTTCACGTCGCCACCGCGCCGATCGAGCGCATTGCCAATGCCTGCGACGTCGGCGGCGTTCTGGCCCGCCGGCAATCGGCGCGTCGCCAGCGCGCGACGCCCTATCGTGCTCGCGGCCTGCGGAAGCTCTCGCCGTTCGCTTCGCTCCACCATTTGACCTGAGGCACGCCCATTTTGCTTCAAATGTGTCTCCGTTCGTAAGGAAGGGATCACTATGCCGCGGCAAATCCTTCACCACGTCCCGCGCAACAATGTCCGGATAACTTCCCATACAACCTTTCGATGCAAGCGTGCCCGCCGACCTCTTCGCGCGGCGGCTTGACCCTTCGCGCGACCGACGACGCTCACCTTACCAGCTCACGATTTGCAGACCACATCCCGGATTGCCCGGCCGAAGTAACAGGAAATAGTCATGATCAAGGAATTGCTATCCTCTCGCCGCTTCGCTCCGCTGTTCTGGTCGCAATTCTGTTCGGCATTGAACGACAATGTGCTGAAGAATGCACTCGTCATCATGCTGCTTTACGGCGTGGCCACTGAGGAGGGCGCACCACTGGTGACGTTGGCCGGTGCGGTCTTCATCTTTCCCTTTTTCGTGCTGTCGGCGCTCGGTGGCGAACTGGCCGACAAACTCGTCAAAATGACCGTCGCGCGACGCCTGAAATTCGCCGAAATATTTGCCGCCTGCTTTGCGGCCGCCGGCTTCTACATGCATTCGATCCCATTGCTGTTCGTGGCGCTCGCGCTGTTCGGCATCATAGCCGCGCTGTTCGGCCCGGTGAAATACGCGATCCTTCCGGACCAGCTGTCGGTTTCGGAACTCTCAACCGGCAACGCCCTTGTCGAGGGTGCGACCTTCCTGGCGATCCTGATCGGCACGGTCGCCGGCGCATTGTTGGTCGCAGGCGCCTCGCATATGGGATGGATTTGCCTGGCCGTGGTCGGGCTGTCGATCCTGTCCTGGGCGTTCGCGGCGCGGATCCCCGTGACCCAGCCTTCCGCACCTGATCTCTTGATCACAACCAATCCCTGGACCTCCACCATCAGTCTTTTGAAGACGCTCTACGCCGAACCGCGCCTGTGGGACGGCATGATCATCGTGTCCTGGTTCTGGATGGTCGGCGCGATCGTGCTGTCGCTGCTGCCCGCGCTGGTCAAAGGCGGCGTCGGCGGCACCGAAGGCGTAGTGACGATCTGCCTCGCCGTGTTCGCGATCGGCATTGCCGCAGGCTCGCTGTTTGCCGCGCAGCTCAGCCACGTGCGCCCGAATCTCGCGCTGGTGCCGATCGGCGCCATCGTGATGGGCATCGTCGGCCTCGACCTGGCCTGGGCCATCGGAAGCACGGTGCACGGAACAGACGTAACAGCCGCGGCATTCACCACTTCCTTCGCCGGTGTCCGGATGCTGGCCGACTTCTTCCTGTTCGCGTTTGGCGGCGGCCTGTTCGTGGTGCCGTCCTTCGCCGCCGTCCAGGCATGGTCCGCGCCGTCCGAACGCGCTCGCGTGATCGCCGCCGGCAACGTGCTGCAGGCCGCCTTCATGGTGGTCGGCTCGCTGCTGGTCGCGGGATTGCAGGCGGTTGGTCTTCCGGTCGCCTGGATCTTCTTCGGCCTTGCGGCCGCAAGCTTTGGCTCGGTCTGGTTCGTGCTCAACAAATGGGGCCGCGAGGGCGTGCGCGACTTCGGCGCGCTGCTGTTCCGTGCGCTGTTCCGTGTGGAAGTCCGCGGCATGGAGAATCTGCCGCCGGCCGGCACCCGCATGCTGATCGCGCCGAACCATGTCAGCCTGGTCGACGGCCCGCTGCTGCATGCAACGCTGCCGATCGACGCCAGCTTTGCGGTCGACACCGGGATCTCCAAGGCGTGGTGGGCGAAGCCGTTCCTGAAGCTGATCAAGCACTACACCATGGATCCGAGCAAGCCGCTGGCGGCGCGCGATCTGATCAAGCTGGTGGCATCGGGCGAGCCGGTGGTCATTTTCCCGGAGGGTCGTATCACCGTGTCGGGTTCGCTGATGAAGGTTTACGACGGCACAGCGATGATCGCCGACAAGGCCGACGCGGTCGTTGTGCCCGTCCGCATCGAAGGCGCGCAGCGTTCGCGGCTGAGCTACCTGAAGAATGGCGAGATCAAGCGCTCGTGGTTCCCCAAGGTGACGATCACGATCCTGCCGCAGGTGAAATTGTCGATCGACCCGGCCTTGAAGGGCAAGATCCGTCGCAACGCGGCAGGCGCCGCGCTGCAGGACGTCATGATCGATGCCGTGGTCAAGAACGCCATGCTGGACCACACCCTGTTTGAAGCGCTGGCCCATGCCCACCGCGACCGCGATACCGGCAAGCCGATCATCGAGGACGCGCTCGGCACGAAATTGACCTATCGCAAGATGATCCTCGGCGCCCAGGTTCTGAGCCGCAAGCTTGAGCACGGCACCATTGCCGGCGAGAATGTCGGCGTGCTGCTGCCGAATTCGGCCGGCGTCGCCGTCGTGTTCATGGCGCTGCAGACCATCGGCCGCGTGCCGGCGATGCTCAATTTCTCGGCCGGCCCGGTCAACGTGCTGGCGGCGATGCAGGCCGCGCAAGTGAAGACCGTGCTGACCTCGAAGGCGTTTATCGAGAAGGGCAAGCTCGACAAGCTGGTCGCCGCCATCGCCGGACAGGCCAGGGTCGTGTACCTGGAGGACGTGCGTGCCGGCATCGGTTCGCTCGACAAGGTCCGCGGACTGCTCGCCGGTTCAGCGCCGCGCGTGGCCCGCAAGGCGGACGATGCGGCGGTGATCCTGTTCACGTCGGGATCCGAAGGCACGCCCAAGGGTGTCGTGCTCTCCCATCGCAACATCCTGGCCAATGCGGCCCAGGCGCTGGCGCGCGTCGACGCCAACGCCAACGACAAGGTGTTCAACGTGCTTCCCGTATTCCACTCCTTTGGCCTGACGGGGGGAATGATGATGCCGATGCTGGCCGGCATTCCGATCTTCATGTATCCGTCGCCGCTGCATTACCGGATCGTGCCGGAACTGATCTACCAGACCGGCGCCACCATCCTGTTCGGCACCGATACCTTCCTCACCGGCTATGCACGCTCGGCCCATGCCTACGACTTCCGCACCCTGCGCCTCGTGATCGCTGGCGCGGAAGCGGTGAAGGACCGCACACGGCAGATCTACATGGAGCGCTACGGCATCCGCATCCTCGAGGGTTACGGCGTTACCGAAACCGCGCCTGTGCTCGCGATGAATACGCCGATGGCGAATCGTCCCGGCACCGTCGGCCGGCTGTCGCCGCTGATGGAAGCCCGCCTCGACCCCGTTCCCGGAATCGAGGAAGGCGGACGCCTGTCGGTGCGCGGGCCCAACGTCATGCTCGGATATCTGCGTGCGGAAAACCCCGGCGTGCTGGAGCCGCTCGCCGGCGGCTGGCACGACACCGGCGACATCGTCGCCATCGATGCGGCGGGCTTCATCGCCATCAAGGGCCGTGCCAAGCGCTTCGCCAAGATTGCCGGCGAAATGGTCTCGCTGTCGGCGGTCGAAGCCATGGCTGCAACGCTGTGGCCGCAGGCGATGTCGGTTGCGGTATCTATACCCGATGCACGCAAGGGCGAGCGGATCGTGCTCCTGACCACGCAGAAGGATGCCGAGCGCTCGGCGATGCAGCGCCAGGCCAAGACCGTCGGCGCGTCCGAACTGGCGGTGCCGGCGGATATCCGCGTGGTCGGCAACGTGCCACTGCTGGGCTCCGGCAAGACCGACTATGTCGGCGCGACCAAGCTTGCCAAGGAGCTTGCGACGCCTGCCGAGCCGGTGCAGCAACAGGAAGTCGCCGAACACGAAGTCGCATGAGGTTATCGCGTCGCCGCGGGATCAATGACGATCCTGCGGCGACGTGCGCCTCCATCACTGAAGTCGCCAGAGCCGATGCCAAGCTCGAAAAACTGCAGCAACTCTCAAGAAGACCGCTGAAGGAGCAGACTTCATTCCAAAAACAAAACTTGCTCTGTGAGATCTGAACAACTTTGGATCTTCCACCGTGCTTAAACAAAGTTTTAATGGCGACGGGGCGGCTGTCTCTTATCTAGAAAACAAAGGAGATAACCATGAAACTCGTGACCCTAGCACTAGCCTCTGCGTTCGCGCTCTCAAGTACGTTCGCACTTGCATACACAAATCCAAATCATCACAAGTCAGGTGTCAGGACCCACCACGCTGCGGTTGGCATGAGTTACGCCCCGACGTATGGGGGGATGATGAACTATGGTGGGTGTAGGGACAACGGTGGGTATCTGGACGGTTGGTGTGGGGACGGTGGTAGGTATGGGTTCGGTCCGAACAACAGACCCGGGTTGGTTGGCGGCGACGACTCCGGTACCTAGCCCTAAGCGCAGCGAAAGCTTTTTGGGCAATCTTCAATCGAGGTAGCGCGGCGCGCCCGCTTTCCAACGCTAGTTCAGCACGAGGTACGACTTCCGCATTTGTCCCATCAGGGAAGTGCGGCACCTCTCATTGAGGTCAGCTCACCTGGGCATAGCGGACCAGTTTTGCTCAGTTGGAGTTCTTCGCCTTTTGACCCGTTGCAGAAGTCAGGTCACCAATCTTTTTGTGACGCACAACGTTGCCTCTGCGGTGTGATACGGCACGCATCGTCGGCCTAGGAGTGGTCCATGGGGCAGATGAGGGATCAGGTGAGGCAGGTCAACCGCCTCCGAAGGTTGACGGGTCATGAGTTCTAATCGCCTCCGGAGGTAAGGGCGGATAGCCTGGAAACTTGTAGCAGCTCGGAGGGACGCACATACCTTGGCTGGGCTGAATGGTGACATGGTGGCTCGTGCGGAAGTGATGCACCGTTTCGGCGTTGGCAGAAGCACACAGGGTGATCAACAGGCCGAGGGCCAAAGCGGAACGCATCATAGTCAATCCTATCGAACGAGCCCCGTTCATGTGCATACGAGCGGCCACGATCCCAAGGTGTAGCGGCTTCACGACCGATCAAATTGGCGGGATCATGGGGCACGCCGCGGATGCGAGAGGAGATGTCTCTGATGGACGCTGTCGATTTCGCTTCTGGCCCGTAGCCGACATCCTAGCCTGCAGCCGTTATGTCGGCCCCAGAGGCAACCGGACGTAGGGCCGACAGCTTAGGAATGTCTACAAGTGATCGAGCCGAAGCAGACACGCGCCCGCCGATACTCTCGATGGTTTTGCTGCGATCGCCGTGATTCCGGGCCAAGAATTTCACTCCGGAATTACAAAGTACCGAACGGCTAACGGAATGTCACCGTCGGCAAGCGATCGCCAATTTTGAACGGCTGCCAGCCGGCCGTTTCTGGAAAGATTGCTGGATATTTTCGCGAGCCTTGCGACAAGCAGCATCAGACGGCAGCGCAATAGCTGCTCGCGCGGTCTCGCATAGTTTATTTACCAAACACCGCAAATTGCCAGAAACCACGTCGCCTAACCCGGGCTCAAGAAATTTTGCGCATGCTTTTCGATGACAGGGGAAATGGCTGTCCTCGCGGCTGATTGTGGTCTTCGTGCGCGGTCACGCCGCATCGCTTTTGCAGTATGGGAGTTCTCGCAGTTTAGGGGGGTGAAATGAAAGTGACGCAGCTCTACTGTGTTCGCCACTTGCCTACCGTTACTTGCAGTCTTGTCGGCGTGGCATTGCTGGCGATCGGCGCGAATGCAGCGTTGGATCTGCGCGCCTCGGAAGCCGCAAAGGTAGTGTCTACCCAGGAAAGAGCCGGCGCTCTCCAGCTCGCGCTCATCATCGGCAATGGCAATTACCCGGACGCCGCCGAGCCGCTGAACCAACCCATCAACGACGCAAGCGGTCTAGCACATGCAATGCGCCGCCACGGGTTCGATGTCGACATGGTGGAGGACGCCACCAAGGCAGATATGGCTCGCGCGGTCGAGCGGTTAAAATCCAGGATCAAGCCCGGATCTGTCGTGATGTTGTTTTTCGGCGGCTATGGGGTGCAGTCTCGCCAGGAAACCTACATGATCCCGACCGATGCGGTGATCTGGCAGGAAGGTGATGTGCGCCACGAGGGCATGTCCGTCGAAACCGTGCTCCACGCAATTAAGGAGCGGGGGGCTCGCGCCACGCTGGCCGTCCTCGACGCCTCTCGACGCAATCCCTATGAACGACGTTTCCGCTCCTACTCCCAAGGGCTTGCGCCAGTCAACGCGCCCAACAATACGCTTATCATCTCGTCTAATACGCCCGGCAAGGTCGCCGATGACAGGGACGGCGAGCACAGCGTGCTCGTTACCGAGTTGCTCAATGAGCTCCATGCACACGTTAGCGCTGAAGGCGTCTTCAACAAGACCCGTGTCGCCGTCTTTCGCGCCTCCAGTGGCGCGCAGATGCCGTCGGTATCCTCCTCGCTCTTGGAGGACGTGCACTTCAGTCCCAGCAATGATCCCGATTTGACGACGGCGTCCATCGCGCCGATTACCACCGAAAACGCTTCGCTCGTAGCACAGAAGTAAAGCCACCAGCTCACAGAGAGCGATTGATTTCGCTCAGCTCTCGTCAGACGTTGCTTGGCTAAGCGGAAACCAGCTGCCTTGCGGATGCCTCCGCTGAACCTGTATGCTCGTGTGCGTATTTTGCGCTTGTTGCACACGAGACCGCGGGTGCAGCGTGCACCCGGCATTCCCTGCGCCCTCTGACTGGAGGGTAGGAAATTCGATAGCAAGCCTCGGGCAAACAGGCCGCGAGATCGTGAAGTCGTATCGTGCCCCAGCTACTCCACGCAAGACAGCGCGCCCCATTGTGACCCCTCATCTGCTAGATAGAATGCCATCAGGCAAAAGCGGTGGCGCAAGACCGCTGGAGACGGAGGAAGCTTTGTCCGTTCGCTATTACGACTGGATCGCGCATTTCGGCCGCCGCACGCCGGACAAGATTGCGGCCATCGACCTCGCGAGCGACCGCCGGCTTTCCTATGCACAGTTCGACGCGCGCATCTCGCGTCTTGCCACCCATCTGCGCGACGCGCTCGGCGTCAAGCGCGGCGACCGCGTCGCGGTGCTGGCGCTCAATACGACCGATACGCTGGAGGTCCAGTTCGCCTGCGGCCGTCTTGGTGCGGTGTTCCTGCCGCTGAATACGCGGCTTACGGTTCCCGAACTGCAGTTCATCGTCGGCGACGCCTCGCCGAGCGTGATGATCCACGACACCGATCTTGCCGAAATGGCGCTGACGGTCGCCAAGCTCTGCAACGTGTCGTCGACACTGCTGCTCGGCGCCGGTGGCAGCTATGAAGCTGCGATCGCCGCCTCGAAGCCGCTCGACAAATTCGAACTCGTCACCCACGACGATATCTCGACCATCATGTACACGTCAGGCACCACGGGCCTGCCAAAGGGCGCGATCATCACCCATGGCATGACGTTCTGGAACTGCGTCAATCTCGGCGGCCCCGCCTACGTCTCGCCGTCGACGGTGTTGCTCACCGTGCTGCCGCTGTTTCATACCGGCGGGCTCAATTGCTACACCAACCCGGTGCTTCATGCCGGCGGCACCGTGCTGATCATGCGCGGGTTCGATCCCGGTGTGGCGCTGCAACTGATCAGCGATCCATCATGGGGCATTACCCAGTTCTTCGGGGTACCGTCGATCTACCAGTTCATGGCGCAGCACCCTTCGTTCGCGACGTCCGACTTCAGCCGCCTCGTGATCGGCGGCGTCGGCGGCGCGCCGATGCCGGTGCCGCTCCTGAAAGTGTGGGAGGAACGCGGCGTCGCCCTGCAACAGGGTTATGGCATGACCGAGACGTCGCCGGCGGTGCTGGCGCTCGACCGCGAGGACGCCGCGCGCAAGGCCGGCTCCTCCGGCAAGCCGGTGCTGCATACGGAAGTACGGATCGTGCGCCCTGATGGGACCGATGCGGATGTCGGCGAGCTCGGTGAACTCTGGGTCAGGGGGCCGAACGTCACGCCCGGGTACTGGAACCGGCCGGACGCCAACCAGTCCTCCTTCACCGACGGCTGGCTGCACACCGGCGACGCCACGCGCATCGACGAGGAAGGGTTTTATTACATCGTCGACCGCTGGAAGGACATGTACATTTCCGGCGGCGAAAACGTCTATCCGGCCGAAGTCGAGAGCGTGCTGCATCAGCTCCCCGCCATTGCCGAGGCTGCCATCATCGGCGTGCCCAACGAGCAATGGGGCGAGGTCGGCATGGCGATCGTGGCGGTGAAGCCGGGCCATACGCTGACGCCGGCCGAAATTCACGCCCACTGCGCGGCCAATCTGGCGCGGTTCAAATGTCCAAGGCTGATCGAGTTCGTCGATGCGCTCCCGCGCAATGCGACGGGAAAGATTCACAAGCCGACGCTGCGACAGAAATTCAACGCGTCAAAGGCCACCGACAAGCTGGCTTCGTAACTATCCCTGCACGAACAGCGCGAACGATTCATCCGTCGTTCGCCGCAAATGCTGACGGTACAGCGCATAATTGGGATCGTCGGAGGAGATCCTGCCAAAGGTCGGGTTAGCCACCATCTTGATCGGCAGATAGGCGATCGGTGCCGCGATCGGCGTCAGCAACGAGCCGCGACCCGCGAGCAGCGTCGTGATGATCCCGTACATCTCACCTGAAATCGCCAGGTGCGCCACCGTGATCAGGCGATGCTGGCCGTGCCTATTGGTGACGAGATAGATGTGTCTCGACTGGTTCGGCACCGCGACTTCGCCGAACTGGGTGAAGGCCGCGTCCTGACGTTCGCTCTCGTGAAACACCAGCGATGACGCCGCGGCATCCCAGGTGATCTCGGTGCGGTAGGCGAAGATCGCGTCCTTGTCGCCGAACGACGGCCGCACCGTGACATAGGTTCCTTCGATCCACGCCACCGCACGGCGCGAATAGGCGCCGAGGCTATCGGGCGCTACCTCGCCGTTGACGGCAGCGACCGGCGCTAGCGCCTCCGACGTCTTGCGCAGGGAAACGCCGAGCGCCTGTTCGAGGCGGACGGTGGTGGCCAGCGTGAACGGGCGGCGGCCGCCCAGCACCTTTTCCAGCGTCGAAAGGCTGAGTTTTGCGAGTTCGGCCAGAGACTGCCGGGAGATGCGGCGACGGGCGAGCTCTTCGCGAATGGTGTCGGCAATCTGCCGGCTCTGCTCGGCGGAAAGCTGCTTGTCCGGCACTGGCATCGTCATCCCTGCTTCAACTCCCCCCACTGTACCAGACGCACAATCCATCACAAACCCGCACAAAACCGCCCCGGTCGTGACGGCGCGCGGTGGCCGGCGACGGAACAAGGCCGATCATTCCGCTCGCGCCACATCGCTGAATTCCACACCCTCGCACCACGGCGAAATCGCCGTTCGGGAGTGAGCGACATGACGACGTCAGACGAAATTGAGGCCGACAAACGCCGCGAACAGCCCAGCCTGATCAGGCTGGTGCTGTTCTTCGTGATGCAGGGCGTTGCCGTAATCCTGGTCGGATTTGCGGCATTATTTTTGAGCTTTGAGCCGGCTTGGTCGACGGAGCGCCTGCAGTCGGCGTTCCTCAAGCCGGGCGACGCCCGCGCCGGCTCGCTGCTGCTGAAGATCGACGAAGGCTATGCCGATGCTTCGCGGCTCGGCGTCGATGTCGATCTCACCGTATCCGGCCCCACCGTTCGCGCCCGCGTCACGCAGATCTTTCGCAACCCGTCGAAGGACTGGGTCGAGGCGATCTATGTCTATCCGTTGCCGGCGGGCGGCGCAGTCGACTCGCTGAAGATGGTGATCGGTGATCGCGTCGTGGTCGGCGACATCAAGGAGCGGCAGCAGGCCAAGATCATCTACGAACAAGCGAAGCAGAGCGGACATAAGGCGGCGCTGACCGAACAGGAACGGCCGAACATCTTCACCAACTCTGTCGCCAATATCGGCCCCGGCGAAACCATGCTGGTGCAGATCGAGTATCAGGAGCCTGTCGCACAATCCGGCGGCGAATTCTCGCTGCGGGTGCCGATGGTGGTTGCCCCGCGCTACAATCCGGCGCCCGTCGTGCAGAGCGTCGATTTCAAGCCCGATGGCGGCGGCTGGGGTTCGGCCAAATCCGATCCCGTGCCGGATCGCGACCGCATCTCGCCTGAAGTGCTCGACCCCGCCACCAACGCGCCTGTTAATCCGACCCGCATCACCGTGCGGCTGCAGGCCGGCTTCCAGCTCGGGGAGGTCAGGAGCCACCACCACGCGATCAAGACCGAGAAGCCTGACGCCAGCACGAGCATCATCCGCCTTGCCGAAGGCCCGGTGCCGGCGGATCGCGATTTCGAACTGACCTGGAAACCCGCGGCGGAGAAGGCGCCGTCGGTCGGTCTGTTCCGCGAGCATGTCGGCGACAGCGATTACCTGCTGGCGTTCGTCACACCGCCCGCAGTCGAGCAGGCGCAGCAGAAGCCAATGCCGCGCGAAGTGATCTTCGTGATCGACAATTCCGGCTCGATGGGCGGTGTCTCGATCATCCAGGCCAAGGCCAGTCTCATCTATGCGCTTGGCCGCCTGCAGCCCGCCGACCGCTTCAACGTGATCCGCTTCGATCACACCATGGATGCGCTGTTTTCTTCAGCAGTGCCGGCGGACAAGGAGCATATCGGCCGAGCCACCTCTTTCGTCGGCGCGCTGCAGGCCAATGGCGGCACTGAAATGGTGCCGGCGATGCGCGCGGCTTTGTCCGACAACAGCGGCGATGCCGGGTACGTCCGCCAGGTCGTGTTCCTGACCGACGGCGCCATCGGCAACGAGCAGCAATTGTTCGAAACCATCAGCGCGCTGCGCGGCCGCTCGCGCGTCTTCATGGTCGGCATCGGCTCGGCGCCGAATACCCACCTGATGACGCGCGCCGCCGAACTCGGCCGTGGCACCTTCACCCATATCGGCGCGGTCGAGCAGGTCGAGGAGCGCATGCGCGGGCTGTTCGCCAAGCTGGAGAATCCGGCGGTCACCAATCTGACCGCGAAGTTCTCCGAGGCCACGGCCGACATTACGCCGGTTGCAATTCCGGATGTCTACCGCGACGAGCCGCTGGTGCTGGCCGCAAAACTCGACAAGCTCGCCGGCTCGGTCGAGATCAAGGGCCGCATCGGCGATCGCCCCTGGACCGTCATCCTTCCGCTGGCAAATGCGGCCGAAGGCAAGGGCCTGTCAAAACTCTGGGCGCGGCGCAAGATCGCGGATGCCGAAGTTGCGCGCACCACGCGGCAGGCGAGTCCGGAAGATGCCGACAAGGCCATCCTCGCGCTGGCGCTCGAGCATCAGCTTGTCACGCGGCTGACCAGCCTGGTCGCCGTCGACAAGACGCCGAGCCGTCCGCAGGGCGAGCCGCTCAAGGTTTCGGAACTGCCGATCAACCTGCCCGCGGGCTGGGACTTTGAAAAGGTGTTCGGCGAGCGCCCGCGCATTCCCGCAACACCGACAGAGCGGCGTGCCGATACGGAAGAGGCGCGGGTTCAGGTCGCGGCGCTGAAGCGGGTGCAGCCTGTTGTCACCCAGGCGCCCAACACGGTGACGCTGCCGAAGACGGCAACCGACGCCGAGTTGAAGATGATTGCCGGTGTGATCCTGCTCACTTTCAGCCTGATCCTGTTGGTGTTCAATCGACGTCAGATGTCACGATGTTGACGTCGGCTGAAAGGAGGAGGCCCCCCTACCTTCTCTTTCCAGTGCGCGCGCGGCTCCGCCCGTCCCCCCAAGGCCGCGCGCGCCCCCTTTTTCTTCCCCACAGACGTCATTGCGAGGAGCGAAGCGACGAAGCAATCCATCTCTCCGCATACGCGGCCCAATGGATTGCTTCGCTTCGCTCGCAATGACGGAGGTGCCCACAATGCCCCGCTTTATCCTCCCTCTCCTTCTCGCCATCATCGGCCTGATCCTGTTCGGCCAGGGCGCCTACATCCACGCCAAGGCGCTGGTTGCACAGGTGCTGCTGGAACGCGCATTCGAGAAAACCATCGCTACCGGGCGCGAAACAAAACCGTGGTCATGGGCCGACACGTGGCCGGTCGCGCGCATCGAGGTGAAGCGGATCCATGCCAGCACCATCGTGCTCGCAGGCAGCAGCGGCCAGGCGCTCGCCTTCGGCCCGGGTCATGTCGAACGGACGCCGGATGCCGGCGAACGCGGCGTCGCCGTCTACTCGGCGCATCGCGATACGCATTTCGCTTTCCTGAAGCACGTCGTCACGGGTGATGAAATCGAGGTGACGCGAAGCGACGGCAAGCGCTTTCGCTACCGGGCCGATGCGACCTCGGTGGTGCGCTTCGATGCTTCCGGCATCGATCCGCTCGCGGATGGATATCATCTGGTGCTGTCGACCTGCTGGCCATTCGAGGCGCTGACACCTGGGCCGGAACGCTATCTTGTGCACGCCACCATGATTGAGTCCGCACTGCAGCCGCACTGAATTCTCCGCCAGCCGGGATATCGTGCGCGGCGCGAATGGCGCTGCGCGCGCAACGCGTGTTGCCACCCCTGCCAAGTCTCAATAAAAAGGTCTCAATAAAAAGGTCGCAATCATAAGAGGTCATGGCGCAGCGTTCGCCGACGAACGTCGACGGCCAAAGAAACAACAAAGTTTAAGGGATATCCATGGACGCTCAGGCAAGCACCGCGCATCACGCCGAACAATGGTCGCCCTCGCCTGACGCCAGCGACCTCGTCAAGAGCATCCATGCGATGCTGCACCCGCGCAATATCGTGCTGGTCGGCGCCACCGACAAGCCCGGCAACTATGCCGAGCGCATCTGGAACAATCTGATCAAGTACAAATACGAAGGCGGGTTGTTTCCGGTCAACGCCAAGCGCGAAACCATCTGGGGCGTGCCCTGCTACAAGGATTTTGCGAGCCTCCCCGAAAAGCCCGATCATGTGCTGGTGCTGGTGCCGGCGCGTTTTGCCGTGCAGGTGATCCGTGACGCCGCGGCGGCCGGCGCGCGCTCCGCCACCATCGTCACCTCGGGCTTCAGCGAGTTGCAGGACGAGGAAAGCCAGCGTCTTGCGGTGGAGCTGAAGCAGGCCGTGAAAGAGACCGGCCTTGCCGTCACCGGCCCGAACTGCCTCGGCAATTTGAGCGCGGGCGAAAAGCTGTTCACCAATATCGACGACCGCATCGTCACCATGGAAGCGGGTCCCGTGGCGATCGTCGGGCAATCCGGCGCGATCGTGATGGCGATCCGCCAGACGCTGGAAGATCGCGGCGTCGGCGTCGGCTACATGGTGACGACCGGCAACGAGACCGGGCTCGAAACGCCCGACCTGATGGCCTATTTCGCCGCCGATCCCTCGATCCGCGTCATCGTCGTCTATCTGGAAGGCGTGCGGAACACGAAAGTGTTCCGCGAGGCCTGCAAGGCCGCGCGCGCTGCAGGCAAGCCGGTGATCGCGCTCAAGCTCGGCGCCTCCGAAGGTGGCCGCGCCGCCGCGATGGCGCATACCGGCGCGCTCGCCGGCTCGATCGAAACCTTTGACGCGATCTCGACCCGCGAGGGTGTGATCCGCGTCCGCGGATTGGACGAACTGATCGAGACCACCGAGTGTTTCGTCCATGCCGATCCGCCCAAGGGCAACCGTCTCGCGGCCGTGTCGCTGTCCGGCGGCAAGCGCGGCCTCTTGATCGACGCGTTCTATTCGGCCGGCATGAACTTCGCGCCGCTCAGCGCGAATGCGACAGCCCAACTGGCGCAGATGCTCGGCCCCGGCAGCATCGTCGGCAATCCGCTCGATGCCGGCTTTGCCGCCGTCGTCGATCCTTCCGTCTACATGAAGTCGATCAAGATCATGATCGACGATCCCGACACCGACATCGTCATCATCGACGCCGAACTGCCCAAGGCGCCACATGAACTGCGCGAGCGCAATCTGCGGATCGTCAACGAGATGGCGGGCGATGCCAACAAGCCCGTGGTCTATATCAGCGCGATGTCGATCGGCTTCACCGAGTTCACCAAGGCGCTGCGCAAGTCATTGCCGAACATCGCGGTCATGCAGGGCCTCGACCGCGCTGTCGGTGCGATCAAATCGCTGATCGAGTATTCCTCGCTGCGCAAGGAAGTGCCCGACATCGTGTCGAGCTCGAAGGCTTCCGCGCGCGCGATGCTGGAGAAGACGCTCAAGGCCGCGGGCGGCGCCGCGGCGCTGGACGAGGTCGCGTCGAAGAAGCTGCTCAAGGCTTACGGTATCCCGGTCTCCAAGGAAGAGATCGCTCAGACGGCGCCAGAGGCGGTGAAGATCGCCAAGAAGATCGGCTTTCCCGTCGTCGCAAAGGTCGTCAGCGCCGACATCCTGCACAAATCGGACATCGGCGGCGTGGTCTTGAACCTCAACAGCCCGGCCGAGGTGAAGAAGGCGTTCAACGACATCACCGCACGGGTGAAGAAGATCAAGAGCAAGCCGAAGCTCGAAGGCATTCTGATCGCGCAGCAGGTCAAGGCCGACCTCGAGCTCGTGGTCGGCGCCTCGCTCGACGCCGAGATGGGGCCGGTGGTGTTGTTCGGCACCGGCGGCGTCGATATCGAACTGCTGAAGGACGTCGCGCTTGCCGGCGCGCCGCTGGACGAGGCCGAGGCGAAGCAGTTGATCGCCAAGACCAAGGCCGGCGTGAAGATGAAGGGCTATCGCGGCAAGCCGGCGCTGCACGAGGCTTCCGCCGTGAAGGCGTTGGTCGGCCTGTCCAATCTGATGGCGGATGCCGACACCCGCATCGCCTCGATCGATGTGAATCCATTTTTGATCAACAGCAAGCTCGGCGTCGCCGTCGACGGCCTGATCGTGCTCAACAACGCCGCCGCGAACAAGGCGGCGGGGCATTAGGCCCGAAAGCCGTAGGGTGGGCAAAGCGAAGCGTGCCCACCATTCAGTACATCGACTTGGAAAGATGGTGGGCACGGCGCTAACGCGCCTTTGCCCACCCTACGGCACCGCGCAAGCTTACAACCCCGCGCCCCACTTCTGCGCCGCCTGCAGTACCCAGTCGCGATAGAGCGTCAGCGGCGTGACGCCGGTCATGCCGCCGCAGCCTGCGTTTCCGTTCGGCCCGGTCGACCAGCTCACGACGCCCACAATCACAGGGCCGCCTTGCTTGTCCTCGAAGACCGGCGCCCCTGAATCTCCCGTGCAGGCGCCGAGCCCGTCGCGCATGCCCTGCCCCACGGGATCGACCAGCCTGATCTGCAACGTCCCCGGCCTGCCCGTTGCAACCAGGCCGGCGACGCGGATGGTGCCGCCGCTCTTGCCGTCGCCGCGCACCGTCACGCCGATGCCTGCGATGGTGAAACGGCTGCCAACATTGATCGGGATATCAGGCAATCCGAGCACGGCCGGCGTCTTGCCCTTGGGCGGCACGGCCAGTTGCAGCAACGCGACATCCGCCGTCGCGCGATGACCCGACATCGCCTGCATGTTGAAGCCGGGATGAATCGCAATGCTCTTCACATCCTGCAGCGTCGGCTGCCGGTCGGCGCCATATTCGACGATCTTGTAGTCCGCGCCTGAAGGCACGCAGTGCGCCGCGGTCAGCACCAGCTTCGGCGCGATCAACGCCCCGGTGCAGAAATTGCCGCGCGAACCGACGATGGTAATGACCGAGCGGGCCACGCCTTCCGTCGACGGCGCACCGCCGCCTACAATGGCGTGCGCGGGAACGGAGAGCAGTAGCGCGAGGGCGGCGATCATGAGCGGCGGGATCTTCATCGCTGCAGCAATAGCCTTTGGCGCGCATATCGCCAAGCGCCGGATCGGGCTGGTTCTGTGGGGCATTCCGTGTTAGCCGCTCCGCAAAGATACTTTTTCAGGCGGGGAATGATGATCGAGGCAGTGATCTGGGATTTCGGCGGCGTGCTGACCACCTCGCCCTTCGAGGCCTTTGCGCGGTACGAGACCGAGCGCGGGCTGCCGGCCGACATCATCCGGCGCACCAACGCCGCCAATCACCTGGAGAACGCCTGGGCGAAATTCGAGCGCGCCGAAGTCGACATCGAAGCCTTTGACGAATTGTTTGCAGCCGAGTCGCTGGCGCTCGGCGCGGCGGTTCGCGGCAAGGACGTGCTGCCGCTGCTGTCGGGCGATCTGCGGCCGGAAATGGTCGAAGCGCTCAAGCGCGTGAAGGCAAGGTTCAAGACCGGCTGCATCACCAACAACCTTCCCGCCAACGCCATCGGCAGCCACAGCGGCCGCTCGCTGTATATCGCAGAAGTGATGGTGCTGTTCGACCATGTCATCGAGTCCGCAAAGATCGGGCTCCGGAAGCCCGATCCGCGCATCTACCGGATGATGGTCGAAACGCTGAAGGTCGATCCCAAAAACTGCGTCTATCTGGACGATCTCGGCATCAACCTGAAACCGGCGCGCGAGATGGGCATGACGACGATCAAGGTGGTCAGTGCGGCGCAGGCGATCGGGGAGCTTGAGGCGGCCACCGGACTGGCATTGCGCTAGGCGGAAAATACCGGAACTTGCGCCCTCCTTATGCCCAAACGGCGCTTGTCCTTTGCCCGCAACAGGGGCAGAACATTCTGAAATCCATCGAATTCGGAGTTGAAAACCCGTGGCTGACACCAGGCCCACCGCCTCGATCGAGGCCGTGGAAAGCGGCCTCGCCGCACAGGGCTATATTGCGAGCCGCCAGATCGCGACCGCGGTCTATCTGGCGCAGCAGATCGAAAAACCCATCCTGGTCGAAGGGCCCGCCGGCGTCGGCAAGACCGAACTGGCGAAAGCGATCGCTGCCTGGCGCGGCATGAAGATGATCCGCCTGCAATGCTACGAGGGGCTCGACGAAGCCAAGGCGCTCTATGAGTGGAAATACGCAAAACAGCTTCTGTACACGCAGATCCTGAAGGACAAGCTCGGCGAAGTGCTCGGCGGCGCGCCGACGTTGGAAGCGGCGCTGAACCAGCTTCATGATTTCGGCGACGTGTTCTTTTCCAAGGAATTCGTCGAGCCGCGGCCGCTGCTGCAGGCGCTGGAACAACCCGCCGGCTGCGTGCTGCTGGTCGACGAAATCGACAAGTCGGACGCCGAGTTTGAATCCTTGCTGCTGGAAATTCTCAGCGATTTCCAGGTGACGATCCCGGAACTCGGAACCGTGGTCGCGGTATCGCCACCGACCGTGATCCTGACCTCGAACAGCGAACGCGATCTCGGCGACGCGCTGAAGCGGCGCTGCCTGCATCTGCACATCGGCTTCCCCGAACAGAAGCTCGAAGAGCGGATCGTCGAAAGCCGCGTGCCCGGGATTTCGCAGACATTGCGCCGGCAGATGGTGGGCTTCATCAACGAAGTCCGCACGCTGGACCTCAAGAAGCTGCCGTCGGTCAGCGAAACCATCGACTGGGCGCGCGTGCTGGTGTTGCTGCAGGCGCCCGAGCTCGGCCACGAGGTGGTCAAGGACACGCTCAACGTTCTCCTGAAATACGAGGCGGATATCGAGGCCACCATGCCTCAGGTCTCCACCTTCATCGCCAAGGCCTCGCGGCAAGGCGTCTTCGGGTGAGGCGCGAATGAGGGAGAACCTGCATCGGTTCTTTCGTGCGGCGCGGGGCGCAGGCGTCAGGCTCTCGCCGGCCGAAAGCATCGATGCGATGCGGGCCGTCTCCAAGGTCGGCTTTGCCGACCGCGCCATCCTGCGCGACACATTTCTGCTGACGCTCGCCAAGACGCAGGACGAGAAGAAGGCGCTCGGCGATTGCTTTGATCTGTTCTTCGATCAGCCCGAACCGGAATCGCCGCCTGAAGATGGCAAGGCGGAAGAGCAGGATACGCAAGGATCCAGCGCAGCATCCGATTCACCCGGCGAGACAGGCGGCGGTGACGAGCAGCCCGAAGGACTCGGCCAGCTCGCGCAGATGCTGCTGGCGCAGGACCGTAACCAGATTTCCGCGGCAATAGCCACTGCGGCGAGCGCGGCCTCGCTGTCCGATATCCGCTATTTCACCCAGCGCGGCATCTTCTCTGGGCGTATCCTCGACCAGATGGGCCTCCAGCGGCTGCGCGACGATCTCGACAATCTCACGGCGACCAATCCGGCACTGGCGGAACGGCTGACCAACGCGCTGGACGGGCTGCGCGGCACCGTGCGCGACACCGTTTCGCAGGCCTTGATGCTGTATGGGCGCGAGGAAGCGGAAAATTTGCGCAACGAGATCCTGCGCAATGCGCCGCTGTCGCGGATCGAGCCGCGGCAGGTCGAGCAGATGCGGCATCTGATCCGCCAGATCGCGCGCCGCCTGCGCGAGCGCTACTCCAAGCCGCGCAAGCGCCAGCGCCGCGGCCATCTCGACGTTCGCCGCACCATCCGCCGCAACGCCGCCTGGGGCGGCGTGCCGTTCCTCACCGCCTGGAAGCGGCGGCACCGCGACAAGCCGAAAATCGTAGCCCTCTGCGACGTCTCGGGATCGGTGGCGCGGGTTTCCGATTTCTTCCTGCTCCTGATCCACAGCCTGCACGAGGTCGTGGACGATGTCCGCTCGTTCGCCTTTTCGGGCCATCTGATCGAAGTGAGCGACATCCTGGAATCCAAATCGCCGGAAGAGGCGATGGCCGAGATCATGTCCAAGGTCGGCTTCGGCTCCTCCGATTACGGCAGCTCGCTCGACGACTTCGAACACGGCTGGATGAACGCGATCACGCCGCAGACCACCGTGATCGTACTCGGCGACGCCCGCAGCAACAACCTCGATCCACGCGCGGATATCCTTCGTCGCATTGCCGAGCGATCGAAGCGGCTGGTATGGCTCAACCCGGAGGGCCGCATGGCCTGGGGCTGGGGCGATTCCGAAATGCCGCGCTATTCGACCTTCTGCACCGTGGTGCGCCAATGCGCGACTGCGAAACAGCTCGAACGCGCGGTATCCGATATCGTGGCGAGCTATCAGTAATGTCGCCTTCGGCAGTTCTTCCCCGTGACAATGCCCCCGATGCGCTGTCGGTGCTGAACTCCGTGTTCGGCCTGCCCGCCTTTCGCGGCGCGCAGGAGGAAATCGTCCGGCACGTGACCAGTGGCGGCAATTGCCTGGTGCTGATGCCGACCGGCGGCGGCAAGTCGCTGTGCTATCAACTGCCGTCTTTGTTGCGCGAGGGCTGCGGCATCGTTGTGTCGCCGCTGATTGCGCTGATGCGCGACCAGGTTGCGGGACTGCTGGAGGCCGGCGTCAACGCGGCCGTGTTGAACTCGACACTGTCGTTCGACGAAGCTTCCGAAGTCGAACGCCGACTGCTCGCCGGCGACCTCGACCTGCTCTATGTCGCGCCCGAGCGGCTGTTGACGCCGCGCTGCCTGTCCCTGCTCGGCCAGGCCAACATCGCGCTGTTTGCGATCGACGAGGCGCATTGCGTCTCGCAATGGGGGCACGATTTCCGTCCCGAATATATCGGCCTGTCGGCGATTGCGGAACGCTTCCCCGACGTGCCGCGCATTGCACTGACGGCAACCGCCGACGAGATGACGCGCAAGGAGATCGTGACCCGCCTCGGGCTCACGGGCGCGCCGAGCTTCATCTCGAGCTTCGACCGCCCGAATATCCGCTACGAGATCGTCGAGAAGCAGAACGCCCCAGCGCAACTCAAGGCCTTCATCAGCGAGCGTCATGCCGGAGATGCCGGCATCGTTTATTGCCTGTCGCGCGCCAAGGTCGAGGACACTGCGCACGCGCTGACCAGCGCCGGCATCCCGGCGCTGCCCTATCACGCGGGCCTCGACGCCGGCGTGCGCGCCCGCAACCAGGACCGCTTCATCAACGAGGACGGCGTCGTGATCGTCGCCACCATCGCCTTCGGCATGGGCATCGACAAGCCGGACGTGCGCTTCGTGGCGCATCTCGATCTGCCGAAGAGCATCGAGGCCTACTACCAGGAAACCGGCCGCGCCGGGCGCGACGGCAAAGACTCCAGCGCCTGGATGGCCTATGGCCTGTCGGACATCGTGCAGCAGCGTCGCATGATCGACGAATCCACCGGCTCCGATGCATTCAAACGCGTGTCGATCGGCAAGCTCGATGCGCTGGTGGCACTGGCGGAAACCGCCGGCTGTCGGCGCGGCCGCCTGCTCGGTTATTTCGGCGAGGAAGTCTCAGGCAGCAATTGCGGCAATTGCGACAACTGCCTGTCGCCGCCGCAGCTCCGCGACGGCAAGGTCGCCGCGCAAAAGCTGTTGTCCACCGCCTATCGCACCGGGCAGCGCTTCGGCGCCATGCACCTGATCGACGTGCTCGTCGGCCGCCTGACCGAGAAGGTCACGCAGTTCAATCACGACAAGCTGTCCGTGTTCGGCATCGGCCGCGATCTCAACGAGAAGCAATGGCGCGCCGTGATCCGCCAGCTGGTCGCCATGGGCCATCTGCGCGCCGACAGCGAGGCGTTCAACGCGCTGAAGCTGACCGAGAGCGCGCGCGGCGTCCTGAAGGGCGAGACCGAGATCATGCTGCGCGAGGCGGCGCCCGGCACGCGCATCCGTGCCAACCGCGCCAAATCAAGGCGTGGCGATCTGGCACCGCGCGCCGAAGCCAAGCCCGCCGATGCTCCCCTGCAGGCCGCGTTGCGGGCATGGCGCGCCGACATCGCGCGCCAGCGAAGCGTGCCGGCCTATGTCGTGCTTCACGATTCCACCATCGACGGCATCGCCGCCGCGCGTCCAATGACGCTCAACGATCTCCGGAACATCCCCGGCATCGGCGACAAGAAGCTCGAACATTACGGCGACGAGCTGCTCGCGCTGGTGCGCTCGGCGGACGCTTGAGCTTCATCCGTTGCGGAACGTATAGGCGTAGCCGTTGATCGCGGGCGCGCCGCCGAGATGGGCGTAGAGCACCTTCGATCCCTTCGGGAAATAGCCCTTGTTCACGAGGTCGATCATGCCCTGCATGGATTTTCCCTCGTAGACGGGATCGGTGATCATACCCTCGAGGCGGGCGCAGAGCCGGATTGCTTCCTTGGTCTCCTCGGAAGGCACGCCATAAGCCGGATAGGCATAGTCCTCGATCAGGACGACATCGTCCTCGACGAGCTCGCGGCCGAGTTCGACCAGCTTTGCAGTATTGCGCGCGATGTCGAGCACCTGCGCCTTGGTCTGCGCCGGCGTGAAGGACGCATCAATGCCGACCACCTTGCGCTCGCGGCCGTCCTTGGCAAATCCCACCAGCATGCCGGCATGGGTCGAGCCGGTGACCGTGCAGACCACGATATAGTCGAAGGCGAAGCCGAGCTCCTTCTCCTGCGCCCTCACCTCTTCGGCGAAGCCGACATAGCCGAGCCCACCAAATTTGTGCACGGAAGCGCCGGCCGGAATTGCATAGGGCTTGCCGCCCTTGGCCTTCACGTCCGCAATCGCCTCTTCCCAGCTCTGGCGGATGCCGATGTCAAAACCTTCGTCGACCAGCCGCACGTCGGCGCCCATGACGCGGCTGAGCAAGATGTTTCCGACGCGGTCATAAACCGCGTCCTCATGCGGCACCCAGCTCTCCTGCACCAGCCGGCACTTCATGCCGATCTTGGCCGCTACGGCCGCGACCATGCGGGTGTGGTTGGACTGCACGCCGCCGATCGAGACCAGCGTGTCGGCATTGGAGGCGATCGCGTCGGGAACGATGTATTCGAGCTTGCGCAGCTTGTTGCCGCCGAAGGCGAGGCCGGAATTGCAGTCCTCGCGCTTGGCGTAGAGCTCGACCTTGCCGCCGAGATGCTGCGACAGCCGCTCCAGCTTCTCGATATGGGTGGGCCCGAAGGTGAGCGGATAGCGTTCGAATTTTTCCAGCATCGGTGTCCCCGTTGATTGTCGGATGTCTGGGAACGCCCCCTATCATTGAGAACTGGAAAGGTGCTCTCTAAATTATCGCCTATCCTTCACAAAGATTGCACCCATATTCGATATAATTACTATTCCATCCGCTATCTGATACAATTTCGAGAGATTCTTCCATGGCCGGCAGGCTGGACCGCACCGACCTTAAGATATTGCGTTTGCTGCAGAATAGCGGCCGGCTGACCAATGCCGAACTGGCAGAAATGGCCGGCGTCAGCGCCGCAACCTGTCACCGCCGCACCCAGCGCCTGTTCGACGAGGGCTATATCCCCCAAGTCAGGGCGATGGTAGCACCGCGCAAGGTCGGCAAGGGGGCGCTGGTCATGGTCGGCGTCGTGCTCGACCGCTCCACGCCGGAAAGCTTTGCCACGTTCGAGCGGGCGATCGCGCAACTGAAATTCGTGCTGGATTGCCATCTTGTTGCGGGCGATTTCGACTATTTCCTCAAGATCCGGGTCGGCGACATGGAAGACTTCAACCGCATCCACGGCGAGCAGTTGATCGCGCTGCCGGGCGTGCGCCAGACCCGAACCTTCTTCGTCATGAAGGAAGTGGTCGACAACGCACCGCTCGATTTTTGATGGGAAGCCTGCCGCGGAACTGGGCGAGATGCTGGTCACATCGCTCGCCATGATCTATCAACCGGGCATGACCAGAAAGCTTTGCCGGCAGGCTTTCGCGCTTGCCACCATTCTTATTGCGATGCCGGCCTTCGCCTCGGACGAACTGCAGCGGCAACAGCCCGATACCGTCATCTTTGCGATGATGTCCGGCAAGTGCGCGACGCTCAAGGTCGCGGGCCGGGACTTTGGCTGCCGTGCCGTGGCCTTCTTCCAGACCGAGGAAGGCAGGGCGAATTTTACCGTGGCGCTCGACGACCCCAGCGACGACAGCCACATCATCACGTTTTCCGGCGACAACGGGCGACGGCCCGAGGCCAATCTGTACGAACTGCCGATCGACCGGATGCTGCTGAAATCCAAGGACAGACCGAAGGCCGACGGCCTGCCGGTGCCTGCGGTGGAATCGACCGCGGGCCTTTGCAAACAGGTCGGCAACTTCGTGACGCTGGAGCTTTCCACCATCTCCTGCACCGCGGTCGACAAGAACGGCAAGAAATACGAGTTGCAGTATCAATCCGACGGCGCGCCGATGGCGGTACGCCGCATCAAGCGGATGCGCGTCGGCAGCCCCGCGGTGTCGCCGTTCGACGACGTCAAATGAAAGGCCGCCGACGGTAAACCGACGGCGGCCAGTGTCGATCCACGCATTGGCTCGCGACTGCGCAGACAGCGTCAGGCTAGTTCGAAATTCCTCTCAAGCGGTGCCGGCGATCGGTCAAAGTCGAGCGATTGCCCTTCACACCGGCTTTACCGTGAACCGCCGCGCTCGCGCCCGCTCCTTGTCGGCAGGATGGAGGCTGCTATTTCAAACGCGATGGCCCATCTCGGCTTTTCTTCCTCGGCGCCGGGCACGTTGATCTGCACGCCACCACCATCCGTGACGGTGTCGGACGCGGCGAGCACCGCGGCTTCGAGCGCGGCGCCGCGCGAATCGTAGACGCCGCCGATCTTGATGTTATCGGCAAACACCGACCAGCCCAGCGGTGCCTTCACGACTTCGAACACCGATCGTTCCATCAGGTCTCCTGTATCGGTTTCACCTGTATCGCTTCCGCGCCTCGCCGACGCGACGAATCCGGGCGAAGGAAGCGTGGTGCCGGGACGCCGGCTTGTCGTCGGCGACGGCCTTGGTCCGCCACTCGAAAGCCCGCAACCCCGTCGGTAAATTCACCACCACCGGTGCCAGCGCGACTTCCTTCCGCACGGCATCGACAATCCGATCGAACTCAACTTCGCTCATCGCACGCTCCATTGCGCCAGGCCGGCATTCTGCCGCCAGGACGATAAGAGGGGACCGCGCTGAGCACAGATCGCCATGCAAGTTTGTTGTTTGCAGGCTCGCCCGCGGTCGCTTCGATGGCAAAAACGGGCCGAAATCGGGAAGGCTCGAATTGTTCCGTGCGAAACCAGTGGCTCTCGAGGAACCCGCCGGTGGCCCCCTTGGCCGAACTTGCCCCTTGCGTGTTAGATTCGGCCGCGAATCAGGAGGGTTTGCATGCCGGTAGACAGTGACAGCGCCATTGCGTGGCACCGCGCCCAGCTCAAGAAGCTTCGCGAGACCTTGAGGAACATCGAGCCCACGAGGTTCATGGTCGGCGAGTCCGCCCAGGCAAGCAGGACCGGCAAGACCCAGAAGACGATCGCCGAACTCGAGCAGAAGATCCGGCAGTCGCAGCACATCATCGCGGCCTATGAGCGGCAGACCCGGCGGCCGTTGGCGACCGACCAGCGCAGCCTCGCCAGCGTGAGCTGGAGTAGCTGGACCGCCCAGGCGGCGCACGGCCGGGGCAATTCGCGGTAGGCGTTGGGTGGCGGACTTGCAAACTCGGCCAACGCGCCGTCACCCGTTGTCTTGATTAGTCGCCCTTCGTGGCGGGAGAGACTAGGCTCGATCAATTCTCGCTTGAGCCGTTCGAACTCCACGTAGGTGGCTACCTCAGCGCGCTGCATCAACGCGGAGTAGCCGACCACGTCGGCAGCCAGGATTGCCGCTAATCGCCTATGAACCTGCTGCTCGATCACAGCGCCCTCCGAACGGCCCAGGCCGCTGGGACAAGGAGGAGCTTAGCACTTTGTTGCGGACCTGTGATCGGTATCGTAGGAGGCCCGATCGCCTCAAGTGGGCATCTTGCCGGGCCGACCCTGGCACGGCGGCAAAGCGTGTGCGTCAACAGGCAGGTCCGAGTTGGGTCAAAGACGCCGTTTTGACCTTCCGCCGAATCTTGAAGTCGCGGAATTCGCCCTGCGAGACGCATATTGCGTTGCACGATCACCGATCATGGTTGGGGACCCATTCCTCCGCGGTTGAGTCCCAATGATGGGTGTCGTCGAAGTGTTTCCAGAGTGGCCGCCCAGTTTTGCTTTCACCCTTTTGTTTTGCTTTCAGTGCGCTGAGTTGGACGACGAGCGCCCCAGCCATCATCACCCATTCGCGAGCGTTATATCGGGAGTTCCATTTAATTGTCGCGAACATCAGATGCCTCCTTCAAAGTAAGAAGCTTCGCCATCTTAGCCCGGACCAAGAACACAGGGATGTAAAGTACTTCACAGTCAGCCGACATCTTCGACATAGCGGCGGGCGATCCTGTCAGGGCATGCGTCTGGTGGGGCTACCGGAGGGCTGAGTGTCCGAGATCAAGTCCACTTCATCACAATGACCGGACATCATCGGCGAAATCGGCCAGATCCGAAAAGGGCCAATAACCGACATAGCGGATTCTTTCGCAGGCGGTATCGAACGCTGCAACTCAATCCGCAAATAGCAACCGGTAGACAGATTTGAACCGAAAGGATTGCTTACCAGCTAGTGCCGTGGCTTCGAACTCTGCACCGTCATCCCAATAGGTTCCGGTAAATCCAATGGTAAGTACCTTTCGTGCCCATGGATACGTGCCAGAAATAGGTGAATGCTCTCGGCTCGTCATTTCACCTTTCCACTTGCCGCCAGAACAAGTGTAGCTTCCGACTGTATAATAATATCCACCGCCCCCACGCATCGTGCCATCACGCAGCACCATGACATGTCGATTGTAGGCGTCCACGCCGTCCAGAAATCTTGTCTCAGCTAGATAAAGTCCGTTCCGAATCATGATTGATGCCGCGCAATCGAGAGCTTCGCCAAGGCCCTGCTGCCCAAGGGGCTACGCAAAGACAAAACTCCCCCAATGCAGCGCATAAACCGCTCACTAAAGATAAGTCTGTTTCAACCCCTCGACACAATCTTCAGCCCTGGCGGGCTCACTAAAACTGCTGATCACCAGGCGGCGGAAATGGGCCCTTTCCCGCGGCGTAGATCGCAATAAGCCGATCCTCCTGCCAAAGCTCGGCATTGCGGTCAGATACGAATTTCTTGGCGCATTCCTTTGCTTGTTCGTCGTCGGTGCATTCCATATCGACCGCATTCGAAATATGCCCATCCTGATCAAGGAAATAGGCCCGGTAATGCTGCATTGCGCCGCTCCGAAATGATGCTCTATCTGACGCTTCGCTTGGGGAGCCGTCAATCTGCGGTGAAAAACAGCCGCCGGATATGAATATCCGACTGAGGCCGAAAAGTGGTCGTTAGCGCCTTCCAAATTGGAACGGCAGCCAGTCGCTCTGCGCGCGCAACTGGCGACATCACGACAATGATTGCGCATGTCGCCTATGGGTCATGCGCGACGGAGTCGGGCGGCAAGCAAGCCCGGCCATGTCCGCTACGCTGCCGAAACTGGAGCAAAATTTCAGCGCATGAGCGGCTCCGCGAGCTCGCAGCCAATTATCTGGCATTCGTCAAACTCGCATCAATCCGAATTTGGCTGCGCGCTAATGCGCCCCTAATTCTTCGCCGTCTCTTTCTCCTTCGCCTTGGCCTTGCAGGAAATCAGAAACGTAAACGCCCGCGCGTTGCGCGCGATGTCTGCCGTCTTCAATTCGGCCTTGGCGTCGGAGATCTGGTACGGCACCACGCTGTTGTCGAGAAAATCCCGCAAGGCGCCCGTCTTGATGGCGAAGTTGATGTTCTCGGGGATGTTACCCGTGGCCCTAACGAACTTGATGGCATTGAGTTTCGCCGCGACGACGCCGACCACGTCGCCGCTGGATGCCAGCAAGGGTCCGCCGCTGTTGCCGGGTTGAACGGCCGCGCTGATCTGCAGGAAGCGCGTATCGTTGAGGATGCCGCTGAGCGAACTCACGATCCCCGTCGTCACCGTGAAATCGGACGTCAGCAGTCCGTGAAAGGGATAACCGATCGCCACCACGCTGTCGCCGGACTGGATCGCCTTGTCGCGGATCCTGGCAACGTCCTTGAACGAGCCCGTCACCTGCAGCAGCGCCAGATCGTTGGTCTCGTCGCTCGACACCAGGCGCAATTTGGCGGGCGCCTCGCCGGACAGACTGCCCTGGATATCGCCAACGCATCCCTGCACGACATGGGCGTTGGTGACGAGGTGGCCATTCGCGCTCACCAGAAAGCCGGTGCCGGTCTGGTCGAACAGTTTGTCGGGCTTGCCCGGCGCAGCCTCCGGCGCTGCCGCTGCGGCGACCGGCTTGGCCACGGGAAGGACTGAGAAATCGCCGGCACCGGCCAATCCCGACTGCTTGATCCTGGCGACGCAGTTCACCAGCACCGGCAATAGCTGTCCGGTCTGGTCGAGGTTGAACTGGAAGAGCTGTCCCTGCGTATAGGCAGTCATGGCTTTCGCCCGCCGGAACTGGCTGATCAGCGAGGAGTTGCTCGGCATCGGCACGCGGACCAGCTTGTCGGCGATCGGGATGCCGTGAACGTTGAACGGTTGCTGGCCGTCGAATGTGAGGGTCAGCGGAAAGGCCTGCCCGGTCGTCAGCCGCCATTCTTCATGCATGAAGCCGAGGCTCCAGCCGCCGGTATGATCGATCATCACGAGAAAATAGATGCCGCTTGCATATGAAGCGCCTGCCGCACAATGCGAGAAGGATCCGGTCTGGTCGTTGGTGTAGGCCCCGCCCTTCCAGTTGCCGACGCTGATCGAACCATAGGGCCCGCGCGCCTGCGCATTCGAACCGGCAAAAATCGTACACAGCAAAACAGCGACCGCAGCAGCACGGCATTTCATAAGCATTTTCCCCACATTCCCAGGGCGAGCATATTTGCCTTTGCAACCGGAGTCTATTTGGGCCGGCACGCGGGCCGAAAATTCTTCCGCGGCAGCACGAAAATAGGCTCGCCATCGGTCGTTCGCGGCGCGGCAGCAGCGGCCTGAATCTCACTTCGTTAAGTTCTTTGCCGGATACTCCGTCCATCGTCCGATCGTCGTAGGATCGAGACCGATTCGCGTCCGCCGGTCGCATGGCGGCTCATCGCTTGGCAGGACAACGCATGGACTTGGCATACGGCGGAGGCCGCTTCGAGCATGGGGCCGAGTTGCGGCCGCCTGCGGTCGTGCTGATTCCTGCGCTAGCGATGTCGTTCTACATTTGGCTGATTCTCGTCACGACCATTCCCTACCCGGGCAAGATCGGGCTCGACTACAATACCCTCGGCACCGACTGGATGGTGTTCTACGGCGCGATCCGCTCCGTGCTCGACGGCAACGCGCCACTGATCTTCGACGGCGATCGCTTCACCGACTTCATCAACACCGCGTTTGCAGGCTGGCTATCCGCGCCGCTGGAATTCCGGCCATGGGCCTATCCACCGAGCTTTCTCCTGATGCTGCTGCCGTTCGCGCCGTTGGGTTTCTTCGGCTCCTATGTGGCATTTCAGATCGTGACCGCGGCCGCGCTGGCGGTAGCGCTGCGTGCGTTCGCGGCAAACAGCCTGACATCGGGTGCCCTGTTTGCGGCCGTACTGATTTGTCCGGCGTCGGCCATCAATGCGATCAACGGTCAGGCCGTCTTCCTGGTCGCAGCCCTGATCGTCGGCGGGTTCGCCCTTTTGGAACGGCGGCCTTATCTCGCCGGATTGGTGCTGGGACTGCTGACGTTCAAGCCTCAATTCTGCATCCTGGTCCCGATCGCACTCGTCGCGGCCGGGCAGTGGCGCGCGCTTTTGGCGTCGGGGCTATCCGCGCTCGCCATGATGATCGCGAGCGGACTGATTTTCGGATGGGACCTGTGGCTGCGCTGGCTTCCCCTCATCATCGAAAATCTCGTCAGTCCGAACGAGAAGTGGATCGAGTACGGCCGCATGTGGGGCCACAGCGTCTATACCTGCGCGGTTCTGATCGGCGTGCCGCAGCGGCTGGCATCGTGGGCCCAACTGCTCGCCACGTTGGGCGCGGCCATCTCCGTCGTCATCGCTTTCCGATCGAGATTGGGGATACGGGAAAAGATCGCGATTTTTCTGGCGGCCACTGTCCTCGCCGCACCGCATTCCGGCCCCTATGACGGGACGCTATTGGTGATAGCTGCAGCCTTCTGGTTGATGGCGCGGGCCGCTCCCCTGCCGCTGTGGTGTTGGACCCTGGCTTTCATGGTCTGGTTGCTGCCGATCCTGAGCCCACCGCTGGTGTTTCCCGTGGGCCGAACCGCGCCGCTTTTCCCCGTGCTGCTGATCGGGCTTCTGCTTCGTCCCGCAGGCCCCGTCGAGGGCGTAAAAGCGCCGGTTCCCGCCGGATAGTTTTGCGCGCCCCCTCTCTGGAACGATGGCACGGAAATGTCCATCGGCAGCGACCAAACGCCCCGGTGCCGCCCTCTTTTCGGCCGATCATTTTGATGGATCAGGCTTGGCATCTTGCATACGGTGGGGGCCATTGCCCTATCCGTTCCGGGCGAACGCCGGAACCAGCAAGGCAAAATCAGTCGCGCCGCCGATGGCGGACGCCAATCTTTCAATAACCGGAGGAAAATGCCGTGAAGCCAAGAGTTGTCCGGTCCGCCCTGTTTACACTTCTGGCGGTCGTATCCGCCATGGCCGGCCAGGCGCAGGCCCAATCATGGCCGGAGAAGCCGATCACCTTCATCGTGCCGTTCGCAGCCGGCGGCGGCACCGATGCCTTTGCCCGCCCGCTGGCGGCCCAGCTTGATGCCCAACTGGGCAAGCGCGTGCTGATCGAAAACCGCGCCGGCGCCGGCGGCACCGTCGGTGCGTCCGCTGCGGCAAAGGCCGCGCCCGATGGCTACACCTTCTTCATGGGCGCGGCGCATCATGCCATTGCACCCTCGCTCTATCCCAACCTCGACTACAATATCGAGAAGGATTTTATTGCGGTGGCGCTGATCGCACGGCCGCCGCAGGTAGTGGTCGTCAATCCGGACAAGGTCGCCGCCAAGACGCTGGCCGAGTTTATCGCCTATGCCAAGGCCAATCCCGGCAAGCTGAACTACGGCTCCGCCGGAGCCGGCACCACGCATCACCTCGCAGGTGAGCTGTTCAAGATCCTGACCAAGACCAACATCCAGCACGTGCCCTATCGCGGGGCGGGACCTGCGATGCAGGATCTCATCGCCGGCCACGTGCCTGTGGTGTTCGACGGGCTCGGTTCGTCGGCCGCACCGGTCAGGGCCGGACAGTTGCGGGCGCTGGCCGTCGCCGCGCCGAAACGCGTGGCGGCATTCCCCGATCTTCCGACCGCCGCGGAAGCGGGTCTGGCCGGCTATGAAGTGTCGACCTGGTACGGCCTGTTCGCGCCGAAGAACACGCCGCCGGCGATCGTCGAGCAGATGGTCAAGGAATTGCAGAAGGCCATGCAGACCCCAGCGATCAAGGAAGCCTGGGAGCGCAACGGTTCCGACGTTCCCGATGTCACGGGTCCTGCGTTCGCCAAAATGGTGTCCTCGGAAGTCGAGCGATGGCGCAAGGTCGTGACCGAGGCGAACGTGAAGCTGGATTGAGCTGGAGCATGATCCGGAAAAGTGTGTAGCGGTTTTCCGAAAGGATCATGCTCAAACAAAAAGATAAAGCCTGGTGCGGCACCGTCTCATGACGGGTTGTCGCGCCAGGCTCGCTGATTAGTTGCTGTTGCGCACGCCGTAGCGCGTGAAGTCATCATCGATCCCGGCCTGGATCGTCCGTGCCGCGGACATATCGGCGTCGCCGCCGGTCTTGTCCCCGCGCTTTAGCCTGGCGAGCCCGCGCCCATAGAGCGCACTCGCCAGCTTCGGATCGGCCCGCAGCGCTGAACTGAAATCACTGATCGCCGCATCGGCCTGCCCCATCTTCAGGTGGATCAATCCACGCGAGTCATAGGTGGCGGCGTCGTTCGGCCACGACTGCAGCGCCTTGTTGCAGTCCTCAAGCGCCGCCTGCAACGAGCCGAGGATGGCCCGGGTCCAGCAGCGTCCGCTCCACGCGCCTTCCAGATTGGGCTCGAGGCGAATGGCCTCTTCAAAGTCTTTCGCCGCGCGATCGTATTCATTCTTCCTCAGGTAAACCCTGGCCCGGTTGACGAAAGCCCTGGCGTAATTTGGATTCAGCTTGATCGCCTCGTCCAGCGCCTTGAGGGCGAGGTCGTATTCACCTTTTCTCAAATAAGCCGCGCCGCGGTTGTTGAAGGGTCTTGCGGAAGACTGATCGAGCCTGATCGATTGGTCAAAGTCCTGAAGGGCGCGATCAATGTCTCCCTTTGCCGTGTGAGCATTGCCACGATTGTTGTAGGCAATCGCAAGCGCCCTCGTCGTACCCTGGCCGGAAGCAATGAACGCCGTGCAACCATCGATACGGGCCGTAAGCGACGTGCGATCCGAGCCGTTGCACAACGCAATGTTCTCGATGTAGCCGCCCTTCCTGGGGCTCTGTGCAGCAGCCAGCGACCCGAACAGCAGCAAGACAAGGCCGGGCGCGAGACCCCGAATAACGCGCCGGCTCGCACAGCATTTCATTTCAGGCTCTCCGTTCCCGACGCCGGCAGAGGGCCGGCCATCGATTTGAAGTCCGGACCTGGTTTGCTGACGAGCCTCCGCACTGCGAACGGGCCTAGCATCCCCGACAGATGTTCAGATTCGATTTTGGATCCGGTTTTTGGCCGGGTTGCTGAGCTGCAGGCGATTCCGGCTTTCGCGGTCCCTTGCCCTTGCCTTCTTCAATGAGCGTCGAAAATCTGACTGTCCCGTCATCCGAAATTTCGACCCTTGGCGTGGTGCCTCGAATGCCCATGGTCGCAACCGGAGTGTCGATCTTCATGTCCCCGGTCTTCGCGACTTTGCCTGCGACAAAGGTGAAGGTTCCCTTGGTCAGACTGAAGACGGTCGAGTTGGATGCGCTCTTTGGATCGTAAACGAACTCGTCCAAGGCCATTCGCGCGTTGCTTGACAGATTGAAGGACGAGCCATCGGTGAAGTTGATGCCGACCTTGCCGTCGGCGCCGGTTGCCACGACATCGCCCTGATAGACGAGATCGCCTACGTTCGCCTGACCAGCCTGGCCTGAAGTGCTCGCCTGAACGACTACCGCACCCGCACGTTGGATCGTGACCGAGCCCGTGGCGACAACGACTTTACCAATTGGTTTTGACACCACATCCTGAACGGCGGGCGTGACTTGCGCGTGGGCCGGCGCGACGAGAACCCCGGCCGTCGTCAGAACGAAGCCTGTCACCAATGCGGCAATCGCATGCGTGCTCATGATCCCCCCTTCCTGAGAAGATCTTGTCCGAGAGAACTCTCACGGGCGCCTTGAATCGTCGGTTACGGCAACCTTAAACCCGTTGTCCGGGGAAGGCATCATCCCCGGACCTCACTCGAAAGGATTACCCCTTTTGAGCATAGAGCCTAACGGCCGTAGATTGGCTAACCTAAATCAGGAACTTTCGGCAACTGGTCGCCCGGGCCAGTGGCAAGGTGATTTCTTGACCTCATGAGCTGGCCAGGGCCGCTCGTGAAAAATTGCATTGGGATAAGTGGCAGACGGGGTAGAGCCATGCTCGTCGGGTCCCACGCCAAGACGCGGAAAGAACGTAAGGCCGCCGTGGCCGCGGTTCCCGTCATCGGCAATATTCAGGCCGCGGCCGGCGGCTCTCGAAGCCGGGCTCATGCCGGCAGGTTCGGCATGCTTTGGCTCACGGCACTCGCCTTCGCGCTCGGGAAGCAGGCCCAGGCCGCCGATCCTGACGTCACGTTCCTGGACGACGGCAACATTACATACAAGGACCTCGAACATGGATCGTTCGAGCTGATCACCAAGGATGTGATCCCTCGACACATCATCGTTGACGATCCTGGACAGACCATCACTCTGCGTACGCAGGGATCCTCGGTCAGCGTGAGTCAGAGTACGAACTCCGCCGCACGAATGGCCGAATTGCAGGCGGCCCAGCAGGAGGCGCTCGCCACCCACGAGAAGGGATTGGGGTCGACCGGATCGAGCACGCCTCCTGCCCTCGATCCGCTGCCGGTGCAACCGATCAATTTCATCCAGACCGACGATTCTGCACCGGTGCAGGATGCGACTGCTTTGCCGACTGTGATCCAGGCATCGGTCCAGGAGATGATTGTCGGACAAATACCGCCGCCACCGCCAGTACCGCCAACGCTGAATGTGGTGACCGGGCCGACCGAAATCGACACCTCGGTCTTTGACCTCTTCACCGCGACAAGCGGCACTTTCACGGCCAGCAGCCCCAACAGCCCGACACTGACCTTCGGCATCAACGGCGGAACCGCCGGCAGCACCGTCATTGATGGCGTAACCTACGATGTGTCAAAGACTGGTCCCTACGGCACGCTTTTCGTCGATAGCACAACCGGCGACTACACCTTCGTTCCGGACAATGACGCGATCAATGCCCTGACTGCGCCGACCACCACGGATTTCATGATCACCGTATCCGACGGCACGCTCTCGGCCCGTCAGCCATTTACGATCGCCATCGATGGCGTCAACGACCATGCCATCATCTCCGGCGCCACCGATGGCACGGCGATCGAGGCCGGCGTCGTCGCCAGCACCACGTTCGACGCGCTGAGCGCCAGCGGTGCGCGGAGCGCCAGCGGGACGCTCACCAGCGCCGACGTCGATGACGCGCCCAATACTTTCACGGCTGTTGACACTCCGGCCACGAGCGCAGGCGGTTTCGGCGCCTTCACGATGACGGAGGACGGCGTCTGGACCTACACGGTCGATGATTCCAACAGCGCGGTGCAGGCGCTCAATATCGGTGACACGCTGACCGACTCCTTCACGGTAACCACCATCGACGGCACCGCGCAGGTGGTGACACTCATCATCAAGGGCAGCAACGACGCTGCCGTCATTTCCGGCGTCACGACCGGCTCCGTGACCGAGGACGGTGGCGCCAAGTGCGAGCCGCCGACCGCAACCGGCACGCTCACCGCCACCGATGTCGACAACGCGCCTGGCTTTGCGGCGGTCAAATGCCCGACGGCCAGCGATGGCGGCCATGGCACCTTCACGATGACAGCAGACGGCGTGTGGACCTACGCGCTCGACGACAGCAACTGCGAGGTGCAGGCACTTAACGTCGGAGACAAGCTGATCGACACTTTCAAGGTAACCTCCCTGGACGGCACCGTGCAGCTGGTGGAGGTCACCATCGAAGGCACCAATGATGCCGCCATCATTTGCGGAACCAAGGAAGGCTCGGTCCTCGAGGCCGGCGGCGTGGCCAATTCCATATCCTGTAAACCGACCGCGAGCGGCACGCTCACCGACACTGACGTCGACAACGCTCCCAATACCTTCACGGCGATCGATACGCCAAAGGCGAGCGCCGGCGGCTACGGTACTTTCACGATGACGGAGGATGGCGTCTGGACCTATACGCTCGATAATACCAACTGCGAAGTGCAGGCACTCAATGCCTGCGACACGCTGACGGACTGCTTTACGGTGACCACCATCGATGGCACCCCGCAGGAGGTGAAGATCACCATCAACGGCGCCAACGACGCTGCCATCATCTGTGGCGACACGACCGGCTCGGTAACCGAAGCCGGCGCTTGCACCTACGGTACGCCGATCGCGAAAGGCACGCTCACCGATACCGACGTTGACAACACGCCCAATACCTTCACCGCCGTGTGTTCACCGAAGGCCAGCGACGGCGGCTACGGCTGCTTCACAATGACGGCGGATGGCGTCTGGATCTACAAGCTCGACAATAGCAATTGCGACGTGCAGGCGCTCAATGACTGCGACACGCTGACCGACACCTTCACCGTGACCACCATCGACGGCACCGCACAGGTGGTGACGATCACCATCAACGGCGCCGACGACACGTTCCACTTCAAGGACAAGATGTCGGGCGTCAGCGCTTCTGACGTCATCGCCCCTGCGGAGGACAACCCGGCGCCGATCAGTTCGACCGCAAACGCTGCAGGAATCAGCGGAATGCCGGCGATTTCAGAGGCGATCGAGCTGTCTGCATTCGCCTGGATTCAACCGCATGCGCCGCAGGACCTGATCGTGTGACGGACTGCGCCGCTTCCAGCGCAGCCGGCCCACGCCGCACGCGACGCCCTACTTCGCTTCGCTCGCCTTGATGCCGGAGCTTTCAACGAGTTTCGCCACGCGCAGCAAGTCGTCTGCGAAAAGGCGCGCATGCGCTTCAGGCGTCAACTCGTTGTTCGGGAAGGGCAGCGTTCCAAGCTGCTTGAGTTTGTCCACCAGTTCCGGTTCCGACAACGCGGCGCGGAGCGCGGCATTCAGCGCATTGACGGTTTCCTTCGGCGTGCCCTTTGCCACGTAGAGCCCATGCCACATCGAGTAGCTGACCTCCGGCATGCCGAGTTCGGCGGTGGTCGGCACGTCCTTCAACTGTTCGAGACGTGCGGGCGAGGTGATGGCGATGCCATGCAGCGTTCCGGCCTGAATCTGCGGCAGCGCGTTGGTGACCTGATCCCACAACAGGTCGATCTGCCCTGCCAGCAGATCGGCGATCGCCGGAGCGGATCCGCGATAGGCCACGACCGTCGGCTTGAAGCCGAGCACGTTACCCATCATCACGGCGCATAGATGACTGTTGGTCCCGAGGCCGCCATGCGCGAAGTTCGCCTTGTCGCGTTGCGCCTTGATCCAGGCCACATGGTCCTTCGGGCCTTCGCCGGGGATCGACTTCCTTCCGATCAGGACCATCGGCGCGTTGTTGACGAGGCCGACCGCCTCGAACGCGGTCTTGGTATCGTACCGCAAATTGGTGAACAGGCTGGGCGCCGCGAGCAGCGCGACGTGATTGATCAGGATCGTGGTGCCGTCGGGCGCCGATCGAGCGACGCGATCGTTGGCCAGCGTGCTGCCGCCGCCGACCACGTTCTCGACGATGATGGTCTGGCCGAGCGTCTTCGACATCCGCTCGCCAATCAGGCGGGCGACCGTATCCGTGCCGCCGCCGGCTGCAAACGGCACCACCAGCGCTACCGTCTTCGCGGTCGATTGGGCGTGGGCCTGCGGCAAGAGCGCGGCGATCGAGAGGCCAAGGCCAATAAGTGCGCTGGTACCAAATCGACTGATCACGATGGCGTCCTCCAAAGTCTTGTTTGTTGTTATGGCGCATTCTTTGCGATGCGCATTCATTGGCGAGGCCCCGCCGCTGGCTAGCAGCGTGACCTCGCATGCCCCGGGGATCATGCTGATTGCATTTCTACAAATCAACTGCAAAGCGAGTGTAATTTGCGTAGGTGAAGCGACATTTGGTCCTTCGCTGCGCCATCGATCCAGCATCGCGACACCGGGCAGATCGGCGTGATAACATGTCCCGAAGGCGCAGAAAGCATCGGGACGAAATTGAAATGAGCCAGCCTGCATATGTCGCGGTCGATTGGGGCACGAGCAGTTTTCGGCTCTGGCTCGTCGATCGAACCGGCGACGTCCTCGGCGAACGGCGCAGCCACGAGGGCATGATGGCGGCGGGCAAGCTTGGCTTTCCGGCCGTGCTGCAATCGCATCTGGACGCTGTCGGTGCCGCGAATGGGCTGCCCGTTATCATCTGCGGCATGGCCGGCGCCCGGCAGGGATGGGTCGAAGCCGGATATGTCGACACGCCGGCGTCGCTCGCATCGATCCTGAAGCAGGCCGTGGTGGTGCCGGGACAGCATCGTGACATCCGCATCCTCCCCGGAATCGCGCAACGCGATCCCAAAACGCCCGATGTCATGCGGGGCGAGGAAACACAATTGCTCGGCGTCCTGGGCTTGGATGCTGCCGGGGATGCACTCGTCTGCATGCCGGGCACCCATTCGAAATGGGTCAGAGCGAATGGAGGCACCGTCGAACGCTTCGCCACGTTCATGACGGGAGAACTGTTCGACGTCATCTCGCGCGAAACGATTCTGTCTCACGCGGTGGCCGGCGCCGATGAAGCGCCAGATGTCGACGCCTTCAAGTCGGCCGTCATCAGCGCATTCGAGACGCCAGCGAACGCCGCCAATCTGCTGTTCCAGGTGCGATCGGGCCAGCTGCTATTTGGCGGCACGCCATCTTCAGCCCGCGAGAAAATATCGGGCACCCTGATCGGTCTCGAATTGGCGGGCGGGCTTGCGGGACAAGTTCCCGAGGGCGGCATCACGCTGGTAGCGTCAGGGCGGCTCCGGATGCTTTATCAATCGGCGTTTGACACGGTCGCCGTTCCCGTCAGAACAATCGGCGCCGAGGATGCGGTCCGTCGCGGCCTTTCGATGGCCGCGCAATCGATTTGGAATGTTTAGAGGATCACACGAATGCGCGTTGTGCCGTTTCCCCCGATGAAGCGTCCGCTGGTCGCGATCCTGCGTGGCGTCAAGCCCGACGAAGCGGGCGATATCGTCAGCGCGCTGATCGACAGCGGCATGACGGCCATCGAGATCCCGCTCAACTCGCCGGATCCGTTCCGCTCGATCGAGATCGCCATCAACAAGGCCCCTGCCGGAATCCTGGTCGGCGCAGGCACGGTGTTGACGCTGGACGATGTCGCACGGCTTCACGACGTGGGAGGTCGGCTTCTGGTGAGCCCCAATGTCGATCCGGAAATCATAGCGGGCGCCCGCGCGCTCGGCCTGGTCACGATGCCCGGCGTGTTCAGTCCGACCGAGGCGCTGCTGGCCGCCAAGTCGGGCGCCTCGAGCCTGAAATTCTTTCCCGCAAGCGTGCTCGGCGCCGCCGGCATTACCGCCATCCGCGCCGTGCTGCCCCCGGACCTGATGATCGCTGCGGTCGGCGGCGTCTCCGACAAGAATTTTGCGGACTACGTCAAGGCCGGCATCCTGGCGTTCGGCCTTGGCAGCAGCCTCTACAAGCCCGGCATGACGGCAGCCGAAGTGGCCGATCGCGCCAGGGCGACGATCGAGGCATATGACGCGGCGGTTCAACTGATGGGATAGATCAGCGAGAGCTGAGCCCGGTGTTCGAAGCTGGCGAGACCCGGGATGCAGATTGTAGCTAACGCACGCGCTGAACGCCGATAGCTTTGGACGTACCGTCGACCTTCATCTTGTGGCCGCTGACTGATGAATATACGAGAGCCTTCGGCATGTAGGCGTAGTGGTATTCATAGTGGTACTCTGTCTGTCGCCAAACTTGGCCGTTCATCAACTTGACTATCGTTTCGCCCTCCCAACCTTTGAAATCTCCATCTACCTGTGCCTCGACCACGCTCGTGCCGACGACCGCGCTTGATCGGTCAGCACCCTGGGCAGCGCGATAACCTTGCCGGTACATTCTGATCAGGGCGCCACGCATTGCGTCACGTTTGTCGCGTGGCATCGTTGAAGTGCCAAGCTTTGCTTGCTCTTCCTGGGTCAGCAATTGCTCCAGTGGCATTGCGTCTTGCGCCATGGCGGGTATAGCGCCGGCAATCCAGGCGCAGCCGGCCAGGATTGCAACTTGCGTGCGGGAGCGTGCACCGATTGTGTTCATCTGACTGAGCGCGACAGTTCGGGAGACCAATACGCGGCGATGCAATCTTAGATTTCAAACGCTTGGGAGCAGATAACTGACGGAGAGAGTGTCAGTCAATCCACCTTGAAAGACCAAGAATTTTCGATCTTACCCGATCAAGACCCACGATTGAGTAACAGCCTGAAACGGACCTTCGCCCTTCCGAGCGGTGCCGACGTGACGAACCGCCGCGGCTCACGCCAAAAATATCGAGAACAACCCCATGCAAAGTAGCCGGCGGCTGCCGCAAGCGACGGTTTGGGCCGAAACTTGACACGTCGGGCAAATCAGCGGCAGAATTTCATCATCCCGGAATTCGCTAGACGGCTGCGTGCGCAATACTGATGCGAGCATGTCCCGCGTGGCTGGACCATCGAGGACACACCGCTGTCGCTTGCGCTGACGTGCAGAAACCGCGAAAATCAGCACTGTTCAGAAGTTATCAGGGAAATCCCACAGATGCAGTTTGATGACGTCATCCTCGGTCGCCGGAGCATCCGCGGTTACAAGCCCGATCCGGTGCCCAAGGAGTTGATTGCGGAAATCATCGGTTTGGCGATGCGTGCTCCGTCATCGATGAACACCCAGCCCTGGAATTTTTACGTCATCACTGGCGAACCGCTGGACCGGATCCGTGCCGGCAACACCGAACGAAACGTCGCGGGCATTCCGCACTCGCGCGAATTCCGCATCGGACAGCCCTTTGCCGGCAAGCACCGCGACAGGCAGGTCGGCGTCGCCAAGCAACTATTCTCCGCAATGGGAATCGAGCGCGACAACAAGGACAAGCGCCAGGACTGGGTGCTGCGCGGCTTCCGTCAATTCGACGCGCCCGTCTGCGTGATCATCACCTATGATCGCGTGCTCGACGGCAGCGACGATACGCCCTTCGATTGCGGCGCCGTGGCGACCGCGCTGGTCAACGCCGCCTGGTCTCGCGGGCTCGGCGCCGTGATCAACAGCCAGGGCATCATGCAATCCCCCGTGGTGCGCGAGCACGCGGGGATCGCCGACGATCAGGTCATCATGAAAAGCATTGCGCTGGGCTGGCCGGACGAGACGTTTCCGGCGAACGCGGTGGTGTCGGAGCGGAAGTCCGTCGAGGAAGCGACGGTGTTCGTCGGGTTCGAGAGTTAACGGCGCGCGGGCGGAAGGGCTGGAGGTGCAGCAGTGATCCGCGCGATGGTCCGACGTGCGCTAGAGCGTTTTCCAGCGAAGTGGGTACCGGTTCGCGTCAAGAAAACGCGTCAAAACAAGAATCGAGAGCCCCGTTCCGATTTAATCGGAACGGGTAAGGCTCTCGTGCTGGCAGCGGCTTTGGCCGCCACCTTGACGCCGGTCACATGCCTTGGCCAAAGCAGCAAGCCGTTACCGGCCAAGGCCACACAGGAACTGCCGCCCGAACTGCTCGCGCTGCTCGAGCAGAAGAAAATGCAAAAATATTCGCCGATCGTTATGCGTCTTTTCAAGGAAGAGGCGGAGCTCGAAGTCTGGAAACAGGACACAGCCGGCCGCTTCCAGATCCTCAAGACCTATCCGATCTGCCGCTGGTCGGGCGATCTCGGGCCGAAATTGTACGAGGGTGACCGGCAGGCTCCGGAAGGGTTTTATACGATTACGCCCGAGTTGATGAATCCCAACTCCAACTTCTATCTGTCGATCAATCTCGGCTACCCCAACAGCTTCGACAAGGCGAACAAGCGCAACGGCAGCTTCCTGATGATCCACGGCGACTGCTGGTCGAGCGGTTGCTATGCCATGACCGACGAACAGATCAGCGAGATCTATTCACTGGCGCGCGACTCGCTCAGCGGTCGCCCGTCGTTCCAGGTCCAGGCCTATCCGTTCCGCCTGACGCCGGCGAACCTGGCGCGGCATCGAAATAGTCCGAACCTTCCCTTCTGGAAAATGCTCAAGATAGGCAACGATCATTTCGAGACGACGGGGCTCGAACCCAAGGTGGATGTCTGCAACCGCCGCTATGTGTTCGACGCGCAACCGCCTGCGAATTCGCCGTCCCCTCTTGTGTTCAACCCTGCCGAAAAATGTCCCCCCTTCGTCGTCAATCCGGACATCGCGCGGCGGGCGCTGGAGAAGCGGCGCGCCGACGAGCGCGAATACGCGCGACTGCTTGAAGACAATGTGCCGGCCGCCCCGATCTACAGCGGACTGGACGGCGGAATGCATGAGGCTTTCCGCGCAAAATTTCCAGGCCGAGTGACGCTTGCGAAAGTGATGCCCTATGCATCGTATCTGCCGCAGTTGCCGCCGATCCCCTGGATCGACAATGATGGCTCGTTGACGAGCAAATGGTTTGGTGCCTCGTTCTCCAAATCGGTTGTGTGTGATGCGGCTCGGGCCGGCTTCCCGTCGGGCCGGTGCTAAGCTCTTGTGCGACGTCAGCGATGGGTCTAGGCCGTGTAATATCAGTGTTTCGTGGGACCGGTAGATTTTGGCGTCGGCGTACTGGCCTTGGGGTTAATGCCGCAACGCTTTACTTGGTAGTCAACCCAGCTCATGCGGACATCTCTGGCAGCGTGATCGGCTCTATACTGGGCTCTACACTCCTGCATGCTAAGGGCGTTGACGGACGTGCTGAACGCGCTGATCGCGGCGACGATAACGATTCGACGGATCAAGGCCATGGAAAATCCCCCTATCTTCATCGTATAACTATATCCAGTAGCGGCCGTCATCCACGCACTGCCGTAGCACGGAAGGAAACTGCTTGAGATAGATCAAGGGACAGAGGCTCAGTTCGTTGCCGATTCCTTTTCCGGGAAAAACCGACCTCGTTGGAAATTGTGGTGCTAGCGAGGAGTCTGGGGGAGCAATGTCATTCAGGCCATGCATAATAGTTCTCATAATGTTCGTTGCAGTCGTGTTGCTGCCCTCTGAAGGGCAAGCGGTCTGCTATTGCAATTGCACAACACCGACCGGCAATACTTGCACTGTAAGTGTTCCAGACATTGCTTGTAACCACATTGGAAATGCGCGGTGCACTAAGCCGGTGGAGCCATGTCAATATGACTGCAGTCGCAAGCTTGCGCGCCCTGCTGCCTGCTCCGCGCTAAAGCGCTGTAGTGTTCGCACACACAACTAAGCGTGTCGGATTACCCCTATGATACGGCCACGGCCTAAAACTCCCGTAAGGCGATAATATCGTTGCGGTGCAAACTCCCTTTTGGACAAGGGCATGGCCTGCAACGGCCTGCGGAATTTTGTTGATCGCATCATTTGTAGACGCGCAAGGGCTCGTTGCGGCGGCTGCCGGGATCGTCGTGTTGGGCACGGTGTTCGCAGCCGTGCATCATGCAGAAGTCGTCGCACATCGTGTTGGCGAACCATACGGCACCCTCGTGCTCGCCTTGGCTGTAACGGTGATAGAGACCGCGCTCATTGTTTCGGTCATGATCTCGACTCCCGAAGAAAAGGCGGGACTAGCTCGCGATACGGTGTTCGCCGCCGTCATGATTGTATGCAATGGCATTGTTGGACTTTGTTTACTCATGGGCGGGGCTCGCTATCGCGAACAGGAGTTTCAGGTCCATGGAGCGAGTGCTGCAATGGCAGTTTTGGCCGCGCTAACGAGCCTAACCCTGATCCTACCAAGTTTTGCTGCGCGCGAACTTGGGCCGTTGTATAGCCGGCCGCAACTCGTATTTGCAGGGCTGGTCTCTCTGGTGCTCTACGGCTCTTTCGTTTTCGTGCAGACGATCCGGCATCGCGACTATTTCCTGCCGGAGTCCGACGACGAGGATGTGCACGCTACCCCTCCGACCGATAGAGCGGCATTCGTGAGCGCCGGTCTTCTAGTTGTTTCTCTAGTTGCCATCGTTGGTCTCGCCAAAATTCTGACTCCCACAGTGGAAACTGGAATAGCTAGCCTTCGCCTACCAGAGGCCACCGTGGGCATCATTATCGCGGCGCTGGTACTTCTACCGGAATGTTTTGCGGCGCTCAGGGCGGCGCAGAGAAACCGATTGCAAACCAGCTTGAATTTAGCTTTGGGATCGGCGCTCGCGACTATTGGCCTGACAATCCCTGCAGTCGCCGCCGTTTCAATCATGCTCGGGCAACGGCTCGAACTCGGTCTCGACGTTAAAGACCAAGTCCTGCTCGCCCTCACATTAGTCCTGGGCATGGTGACCTTGGGCACCGGTCGAACCACCGTTCTCCAAGGCGTCGTTCATTTAGTTATCTTCGCCGTGTTTGTCTTCTTTGCTGTCGTACCGTAAGCCTGACGAGGCGCAGAGTTTTAGTTCTGGGAAGTTCTGCTTTGGGTCCATTGGCAGACCATACTTGGCATCGACATTTCGTCGGCTCATTAGGATCAAGCGCCAGGACTGGGTGCTGCGCGGCTTCCGTCAATTCGACGCGCTCGTCTGCGTGATCGTTACCTATGACCGCGTGCTGGACCGCACGGCTGCGCGGGATCGCCGAGAAGCTGATCGAGAAAGCCGAACAAGGTGATTGCGATCAAGGAGGTCGACGACGGCATTTGGCTCGTGAGCTGATCTAGGATACTTCGACCTGGAGCAGAAAACCCTGCAGCTTCTCGACACCCCGTTCGGCACGAGGTTGTCACCCATGTCTTAGGTACGTTCCGTTACCCATGTCTTCAGGCCGGACACGCGGTTGGCTGGCGGAGAGAGTGGGATTCGAACCCACGGTACGGTTTCCCGCACACACGCTTTCCAAGCGTGCGCCTTAAGCCACTCGGCCATCTCTCCGGAGGCCCTCTCTTGAAGGGGCAGCACTGATTTTGCAAGGGACGCTGGGCAACGCGGCTAAAATTTCCCCAATTCGTTGAATTTGTTTGGAAATTTCGATCGTCCGACACCGGATAATTGGCGCTTTGCCGGGGCTTGAACCGGAATCCGGCCATGATCGATGACGATAGATGGCTGCGCAATTGGTGGAGGACGCAAAATGATGGCACGGACGCTCTTGCTCTCGGCTCTGGCCGCAACTTTCGTGGCCGCCGCGGCCGGCCCGGCGCTGGCGCAGGCCTGCACCAAGCAGGGCGTGGATGTGACCTGCGACGACGGCCGGCGCGGCATCTTTGCGGGCGACTCCATCGTGTGGGCCGACGGCTCGAAATCGCGGCTGGCCTCGCCGCATCCGAGCGTCATCATCGGCAACAAGTCGTCCGTCGTCATCGGCCCCGGCGTGTTCGCCGGCAACGGCAAGGGCGGTTACGTGCCGATGGACAATCCGAGCGCGCCGAACAAGGCGCGCTGCCCGGTGCTGGATGGCGTGTCGTATTGTTTTTGAGGGGTGGGGGCGGGACCGCCTCGGGCTGAGGAGCCTATCCCAAGCAAAAGCGTATCAGGAGCGCACCGCCTTCTTACCCGCCCCTCGAGGGGGCCGAGACGAGCGAAGCTCGCTCGGGGGTCGGCTCGCATTGAGCGAAGCGAAAAGCGAGACGGGGTGGGGTGACCTCTCCACTCGGGCACTGTGGACGCGGACAGACCGTCACCCCACTCCGTTACGCATCTGCGATGCGTGACGACCCGCCCCCTCGAGGGGCGGGTGAAGCACGGCGGCCAGCCGCAAACTAGTGATACCGCGCGCCGCCATTGGTGGCGGAGCGAACCGGCCATAGCGCGGGCTCCGTCATGACCGGCGCCAACTCGCTCTTGTCGAGCTGGCAGTCGTGCAGCGCCTCGGTGAAGTCCGCGAACCATTGCTGGATCGTATGGCCGCGCAGCTTCGCCATCATCGCTTCCCAGCGCATCCGACGTTCGGTCAGCGGCATCGACAGCGCCATTGCAATCGTGCGCGCCATGCCGTCGATGTCGTGCGGATTGACCAGCAATGCCGTGTCGAGCTCGTTGGCGGCGCCGGCGAATTTCGACAGCACGAGCACGCCGGGATCGACCGGATTTTGCGCGGCGACATATTCCTTGGCGACGAGGTTCATGCCGTCCTGCAGCGGCGTCACCACGCCGACCTGCGCGGTGCGATAGAGGCCCGCGAGCACGGCCTGGCCGTAGCCCTTGTTGAGATAGCGGATCGGCGTCCAGTCGACCTCGCCATGCTGGCCGTTGACGTCGGTGACGAGTTTGGCGACCTCGCTCTGCAGATTGCCATAGGCTTCGATCGCGCCGCGCGAAGGCGTTGCGATCTGCAGCAGCGACGCTGTGCGCGCCAACGACGGATGCAACGTCCACATCCGGTCGAACGCCTTGATGCGGTTGATCAGGCCCTTGGAATAGTCGAGACGGTCGACGCCGATCGCGAGCTTCTCGCCGTTCAGGCTGCGCCGCAGCCGCGAGACATCCGGATGGGTCGAGGCCTTCATTGCCAATTGCGCGAACTGCTTCGGATCGATGCCGATCGGAAATACCGCGGCGCGCGTCCGGCCGTAGCGCGAGATGATCACGCCGTCATGCACGACGAGGCCGAGGTCGGACTGCGCGTAGGACACGAAGTTCTCGCAATCTTCCTCGGTCTGGAAACCGATCAGATCATAGGCCAGCATCGCCTCGATCAGCTCGCGATGATGCGGCACGCCTGATATCACCGAACGTGCCGGCCACGGCGTGTGCAGGAAGAAGCCGATCGGCTCGGTGACGCCGAGATCGCGCAATTCGGCGCCGAGCGCCAGGAAATGGTAATCCTGAACCCAGAACGCGGTATCGGTTTTTCGGAATCGCAGCAGCGCACGCGCCATGAAGGCGTTCACTTCGCGATAGCTGAGATAGTCCTCCTGCGAGGCGCGAATCAGATCGGCGCGCGAATGCAGCGCCGGCCACAGCGCGGAGTTCGCAAAGCCTTCGTAATAGCCGCCGTAATGCGCAGCCGGCAGATCCAGCATCGCCAGCGCGCCGGTGCCCAGCGCCTCGACTTCGGCAAAGGGTTCCTTCTGGTTCCCGTCGCGGACCCGCCCCGAGGAACCAACCCAGATAGCACCCGATTTCTCGACGATCGGCAACAACGCCGCGGCGAGTCCCCCCGTCATGGGTTCGTTGGGTTTTCCGCGCGAAACGCGGTTAGAAACGACGACGAGGTTCAAGGGTCCCCTCCCGTTGGTACGCCGCGGTTAACAACCGTTCATCAATATGGTTCCTGATCACCCTTTCAACGAATTGAAACCAAATTCGGGCTGCGGCATGCAGGAACTCACCGGAACTCACGAAAAATAAATTTTGTCGTGAACCTCGGCGTCATCAGCGAGAATCTATGTTCGAAACTCGTCGAGACGAGAAACATTATGGCAGCGCTGCGTCCCTTTCGTCATCAAGCAGGTGTGTAAGGAATTCCCTGACATCGCTCGGCGCATCGAAATGTCCCGCAACGCCTTTGGCACGGCGGCCGACGGAGAAAGCGAGGCCGTCGAGATCAGGCATGATCGCAAATACCGTCTCGTCGGTGACGTCGTCGCCGATGAAGAACGGACGGCGGCCCTTGAACGGTTCGCGCGTCATCAATTCGCGCACGCCGCTCGCCTTGGTGAAGCCGGAATGCTTGATCTCGCAGACGCATTTGCCGGGCAGCACCTCGATCGGCGCGTTGGGCAGATCGGCCCTGATCAGTGACACCGCGGCATAGATCGCCTTCTCGGCATGCGGCGCGAGGCGGTAATGCAGTGCCAGCGAATAACCCTTGTCTTCCAGCAATATTCCGGGGCTGAGCTTTGCAATCGCGGCCAGCCGCCGCTTCAGTTCCTTGTCCATCGGTGGCGCATGCGCGGCCACCGCCTCGCTGTCGGTCTCGATCCGCATCTCGGCGCCATGGCCGCCGACGGCCGGAAACTGATCAGGCGCGAAAATCAGATCGATGTCGTTGAGCGAGCGTCCTGAGACCAGCGCCAGCGCGCCATTGGTTCGCACCAGCAGGCGGTTCAGCGTCTTCACCAGGCCCGGCGGCACCCAGACTTCACGCGGCGTCGGCATCAGATCGAGCAGCGTGCCGTCGATGTCGAGCAGAACAGCGGTCTCGCTGAGATGCGGTATCAGCGAGCGCGGCACAGGAACGGTTTCCGGCGCGGCGTCGTCTTCGCGGACGATATCTTCTTCCAACGGCATTTCCAGCAGATCCTCGTTCATCTCATCCTACTCCACAACTGCAAGCGGCCGTGCGACAGATTCGAGCGATTTGCGCTCGGCTGCCACGGCATATCGCCACGCAACGAGCGCGGCCACGATCATCAATGCCGACCCCAGCAGGTAGCCGGCGAAGACACTGTTGCGCGATCCGGTATCGATCAGCGCGCCGAACAGCGCGGGCCCTGCCACGCCGCCGATGCCCGTTCCGATCGCATAGAACAGCGCAATGGCCAGCGCGCGCACCTCCAGCGGAAACGTCTCGCTGACGGTGAGATAGGCCGCGCTCGCCGCCGGCGAGGCAAAGAAGAAGATCACCATCCAGGCGATGGTCTGGGTCTGCGCTGTCAGAACGCCGATCGAGAACAGATAGCCCGACAGCGCGAGCAGAATTCCCGAAACGCCGTAGGTCGTCGCGATCATCGTGCGGCGGCCCAGCGTATCGAACAGGCGACCGAGCAGCAGCGGCCCGAGGAAGTTACCGGCCGCAAAGGGCAGGATGTACCAGCCGACATGGCTGGCCGGGATGCCGAAGAAATCGGTCAGTATCAGCGCGAAGGTGAAGAAGATCGCATTGTAGAAGAACGCCTGCGCGGCCATCAGCACCAGGCCGACCAGCGAACGCTGACGGTAGGTCGTGAACAGCGTATGCGCCACTTCGCCGAGCGGCGTGTGGCTGCGCATCTTCAGCCTGATCTTCGGGAATACCTCATCGGCCGGATGATCCGGATGCCGCGTCGACGCTCTCTCGATCTCATCGACGATGGCATGCGCCTCCTCGGGACGGCCGTGGATCATCAGCCAGCGCGGACTTTCCGGAATCCACATCCGCATCACGAACACGATCAAGCCGAGAGCCGCACCGATGAAGTAGGCGAGCCGCCAGCCTATGTCGGGCGCGAACATATTGGGATCGAGCAACACGATTGCGGCGACGGCGCCGATCGCGGCACCAATCCAGAAGCTGCCGTTGATCACCAGATCGGTCCAGCCGCGATAGCGCGCCGGCACCAGTTCCTGGATCGTCGAATTGATCGCGGTATATTCGCCGCCGATCCCCGCCCCGGTCAGGAAGCGAAACAGCGCGTAGCTCGTGATGTTCCACGACAGCGCGGTGGCGGCAGTCGCGGTGAGATAGACGGCGAGGGTAATGAAGAAGAGTTTCTTGCGCCCGATCCTGTCCGTGAGCCAGCCGAAACCGAGCGCGCCGAGCACGGCGCCGGCGAGGTAGGCGCTGTTGGCAAGGCCAACGTCGAAATTCGAGAATTGCAGCGTCGGGCTTTCCTTCAGCGCGCCCGACAGAGCGCCGGCAAGCGTGACTTCCAGCCCGTCCAGAATCCAGGTGATGCCGAGCGCGGCGACGACGCGGGTATGAAAACCGCCCCACTGCAAGCAATCGAGCCGCGCAGGTATGCTGGTCTCGACGACGCGGTCATTGTCCTGCGCCGCCGGTGCGGAGATGGTGACACTCTCACTCACTGCCGCACCGTGCCGTATTGCTGTCGGACCCATCAGATTGGACCAATGAAAAAACACCCCGGAACGCCCCAGCCCCAGGGTTTTCTCGCTCAATTGCGGCAAACATGCTGCCCGCCACCGAGATAACGCCCTCGGTTGGCAGGGGTTCCGGCGATTTTCGCGCCGCGAAAATGCATAGCTGTCATCGTGTGTTGGGCGTGCAAGGACGTGCTGCGGCCTTTCTGCCGTCATTGCGAGCGAAGCGAAGCAATCCACGTCTCAGCGCGGGGATAGATGGATTGCTTCGCTGCGCTCGCAATGACGGCTGCGAATGAAAGGAACAGAACTATCGACCGACCGTTCTTCGGCAAAGTTAGCAACGGAGCCGACCATGGCCGAACGCCGGAAGACATCGCGTCCGCGCAAGACCGCGGCCCGAAAGCGCAGCCGCACCACAGCCACGAAGAAATCATCGCCGAAGCGCTGGTCGCAACGCGTGACACAGGAAAGCGACGCGCTTGATCTGAAGCGCGGCGTGTTCAAGCAGACCAGCGCGAAGAAGATCGCGGCATCGCTGAAGCATTCTGCCGAGCACAGTGCGCGCCGGAAGAGCGGCGCCTATCGTTCGGCGCTATCGATGCTGACTTTCTACATCAACCGTGCCGGCAAGACCTTGCCGAAGACGCAGCGCGCCCGACTGGAGCGCGCGAAGGTGGAGTTGAAGCACCAGTTCGGGAGGGAGTAATCTTGCGTCGTCCCTGCGAACGCAGGGACCCATACGCCGCAGCCTCGCGAAAGGGGCACGCGGTCGGTCATTCACTACACAACGAAGAACGGTGGTTATGGGCCCCTGCTTTCGCAGGGGCGACAACTACGCCGCCCGGATATTCTCCATGAAGCGATCGAGTTCTTCGCGCAGCCGCGTGCTTTCGCTCGACAGCGTACGGGCCGAATTCAGCACCTCCTCGGAGGCCGAGCCGGTTTCGGTGGCGCCGCGGTTGACGTGCATGACGTTGGCGGCGGCCTCCTGCGTGCCTTGCGCGACGTTCTGGACGCTGCGCGCAATTTCCTGCGTCGCCGAGCTTTGCTGCTCGACGGCGCTGGCAATCGTCGAGGCGATGTCGGAGATTTTTCCGATGGTGCCGCCGATCTCCTTGATCGCGGCGACCGATTCCTGCGTCGCGCCCTGCATGCCCGCGATGTGATTGGATATCTCGTCGGTCGCCTTCGCGGTCTGGCTGGCGAGCGATTTGACTTCGGAGGCGACCACGGCAAAGCCGCGGCCGGCATCGCCGGCGCGGGCCGCCTCGATGGTGGCGTTCAGCGCCAACAAATTGGTCTGCTCGGCAATCGCGGTGATCAGCTTGACGACGTCGCCGATCTCCTGCGCGGCGCGCGACAGCTTTCCGATCCGCCCGTCGGTCTGTTCGGCCTGGCGCACGGCTGCTTCCGCAATCTGGCTGGATTCCTTGACGCGCCGTCCGATCTCGTCGACGGAGGTCGACAATTCCTCGGTCGCTGATGCCACCGACTGCATGTTGGTGGAGGCTTCTTCCGAAGCGCCTGCAACCTGGCTCGACAGGTTTTGGGTGGTCTCCGCGGTCCGCGTCAGCGTGCCCGCCGCCGCCTCGAGCTGCACAGCCGATGAGGACACATTGGCAACGATTGCGCCAACCGCGGCTTCGAATTCATCGGCGAAGCGAATGAGTTCGGCGCGGCGCGCGGCGCTCGCCGCCTTGTTCTGCGCTTCCTGTGCGGCGGCGTCGCGCTCGGCACGGGCGATCGCCTGCACCTTGAACTCCTCAACCGCGCTCGCCATCTGGCCAAGCTCGTCCTTGCGGCCGAGACCGGGCAGCACGACTTCGAAATTGCCGGCGGCGAGCTCGCGCATCGCCTTGCACATCGCGATCATCGGCCGGGAAATGCCGGTGCCGAGCAGGAACGCCCAGACGCAGCCGAGCAGAAAGCCGCCGGCGGCAAGGATCAGGATCAGCCGCTCGGTCTCGCCGATGGTCGCATTCGATTCGGCCTCGAGCCGCTTCTGATCGGCCAGCAAATCCGACTTCATCGCGAGCGAGCCCTTGTTGATGGCGGCGGCCGAGTCCGTCATTTCCTGGGTCAGCTCATCGATCTCCTTGGCATTGTCGACCAGCTTGGCGAGCGCCTTCTGGTATTCTTCCAGCAGAGCCGCGATCTCCTGGACCCCCTGGCGAATCTTGTCATTGTTCGCCGGGATCGCCTTCAACGAGTTGCCGAGAAATTTGAGGCGCGCGAGCGCGCTGGATGCGACCGTCTTATCCGAATTGATGACGAACGTGTTGGCCAGCCCCACCACGGCCTGAAACTCATCGGCTACTTTTTTCGCGCTGAAGGTGACCGCCTGAAGCTCGGATTCATCGGCGTTGCTGGGGAGATCGTCGAGCTTGTAATAGAGCGACTGGCCATTGCGCACCAGCTGGTTTTGCGCAACCCGCGCGCTCTCGTCCTTGACCTTGACGATGTCGGCGAAAATCTTGGTGAAGGTGCGGAACTCGCGTTCGAGCTTGGCGACCTGCTCGAGCCGGGTCGGGTTGGTGGTCCCCTTCATCGAGGCGATGATCGCGTCCTTCAGGCCGGCCTCGGCTGCCAGCGCCGCCTTGCCGTCCTCTTCCTTGCCCGTCGCCACGAAATAGCGGGCGAGCGAACGATAGGAGATCAGCTCGCGATCGATGTCCCGCGACAGGTCCGCCTCCAGCACGCTGCGCCGATAGGAATCGACGCCGGCAGAAACATGTTCGAACCCAAGATAGGCAAACCCCATGCTGGCGGCCGAGATCGCCAGCACGACGGCAAAGCCGAGCATGATCTTGGCACGGAACCGCAGGGTCGGGATCTTAATAGACGAGCCGCTACGTTTCGGAAATCGCACGTCCCCCCCCCCGTTTTCGTTCTAAAAACAGGCATCGGCGGCCCCCGCCCCCGATCCGGTGCGCAAACTTAAGGCACAATGGATAAGGGTGGGTAAATCCGGGCAAAAGTTGCAAGGGGGGTGGTTGGGGCGGCCTCTCGCACCCTCCCCTGGAGGGGGAGGGTCGGTTCGCATGGAGCGAAGCGAAATGCGAAACGGGGTGGGGTGACGGTCCCTCCACATCTAACAGTGCCCGAGTGGAGAGACCGTCACCCCGCCCCGTCACGCATCTTGCGATGCGTGACGACCCTCCCCCTCCAGGGGAGGGTAAGAAAGATTCGCCGAACGCGCTGACCCGCGCACACTCGCTGATGTCATCACAATGACCCGGCCCATAAAAATCCCAGTTGCAAGTTCCCTCGCCGCTGTTTCTAATTGGAATAATTATAAAACATCGGGAGGTACCACGCGTGTCTACAGTCAAACTGACCGTGAACGGCAAAGCCGTGTCGGCCGACGTCGAGGACCGGACGCTCCTAGTTCATCTCCTCCGCGACCACCTGAACCTGACCGGCACCCATGTCGGCTGCGACACCAGCCAGTGCGGCGCCTGCGTCGTCCATATTGACGGCCGGGCGGTCAAGTCCTGCACCGTGCTGGCGGGCCAGGCTGCCGGCTCCAGCGTCACCACTATCGAGGGCATCGCCAAGGGCGACGAACTGCACCCGATGCAGGCGGCGTTCCGCGACAATCACGGCCTGCAGTGCGGCTACTGCACCCCCGGCATGATCATGTCGGCGATCGATATTGTGCACCGCCATAGCGGCCAGCTCGACGAAGAGACGGTCCGGCAGGAGCTCGAAGGCAACATCTGCCGCTGCACCGGCTACCACAACATCGTCAAGGCCGTGCTGGATGCAGCCGGACGCATGAAGGTCGCGCAGGCGGCTGAATAAGCCGCCGGCCAGCAATTTCTCGAATTCAAGACCGCGTTTCGATGGAAATGGCGGGAAACAATAACTCCGGTTGGGAGGACAGGACATGGGCGTTGAAGGCATTGGCGCAAGCGTCGTGCGCAAGGAAGACCGCCGTTTCATTACCGGCAAGGGACGTTACGTCGACGACATCAAGCTGGTGGGCATGACCCACGCACACTTCATCCGCAGCCCGCACGCGCATGCGAAGATCAAGAGCATCGACACGTCAGAGGCGATGAAGATGCCGGGCGTGGTCGGCGTGCTGACCGGCCAGCAGATCGTCGACGACAAGATCGGCAATTTGATCTGCGGCTGGGCCATCACTTCCAAGGACGGCACCGGCATGAAGATGGGCGCATGGCCGGCGATGGCGCCGGAGACCGTGCGCTTTGTCGGCCAGGCCGTCGCGGTCGTGATCGCCGAGACCAAGAACCAGGCCCGCGACGCGGCCGAAGCCGTGGTGGTCAATTACGAGGAATTGCCGGCCGTTCCTGATATCCGCGCCGCGATCAAGCCGGGCGCGCCGCAATTGCACCCGGAAGCGCCGGGCAATGTGATCTATGACTGGGTCATCGGCGACGAAGGCGCAACCGATGCGGCCTTCAAATCGGCGGCCAATGTCGTCTCGCTCGACATTACCAACAACCGCCTGGTGCCGAACGCGATGGAGCCGCGCGCGGCGATCGCGGAATATAACGAGCCGGAAGAGCACTTTACGCTCTACACGACCTCGCAGAATCCGCATGTCGCCCGCCTCGTGCTGTCGGCGTTCTACAACATTGCGCAGGAGCACAAGCTGCGCGTGGTCGCCCCCGACGTCGGCGGCGGTTTCGGCTCCAAAATCTTCATCTACCCCGAGGAAATGGTGGCGCTGTGGGCCTCCAAGAAGGTTGGGCGTCCGGTGAAGTGGACCGGCGACCGCACCGAAGCCTTCCTGACCGATGCGCATGGCCGCGACCACCTCACCAAGGCGGAGATGGCGTTCGACAAGGACAACAAGGTCACCGGATTGCGTGTCAAAACCTACGCCAATCTCGGCGGCTACATGTCGCTGTTCTCGTCCTCGGTGCCGACCTATCTCTACGCGACGCTGCTGTCGGGCCAATACAACATCCCGAACATCTTCGCCGAAGTGATCAGCGTCTACACCAACACCGTGCCGGTCGACGCCTATCGCGGCGCGGGCCGGCCCGAAGCGAGCTTCGTGGTGGAACGGCTGATGGAAACGGCGGCACGGCAATTGAAGGTCGATCCGGCGGAGTTGCGCCGCAAGAACTTCATCACGCAATTCCCGCACCAGACGCCCGTCATCATGGCCTATGACATCGGCGATTTCGGCGCTTCGCTGGATGCGGCGATGAAGGCGATCGACTATGCCGGCTTCGCAGCCCGCAAGGCGAAAGCGAAATCCGAAGGCAAGCTGCGCGGCATCGGCGTCTCCTGCTACATCGAGGCCTGCGGCATAGCGCCGTCAAAGGCGGTCGGCAGCCTCGGTGCCGGCGTCGGCCTGTGGGAATCGGCGGAAGTGCGCGTCAACCCGGTCGGCACCATCGAGATCCTCACGGGCTCGCACAGCCACGGCCAGGGTCACGAGACGACGTTCTGCCAACTCATCGCCGACCGGCTCGGCGTTCCCATCAGCCAGGTCTCGATCGTCCACGGCGATACCGACAAGGTGCAGTTCGGCATGGGCACCTATGGCTCGCGCTCGGCGGCTGTCGGTCTCACTGCGATCCTGAAGGCGATGGAAAAGGTCGAGGCCAAGGCCAAGAAGATCGCGGCGCATCAGCTCGAAGCTTCCGAAAACGACATCGTCATCGAGAACGGCGAATTCAAGGTCGCCGGCACCGACAAGTCGCTGGCGCTGCCGATGGTCGCGCTCGCGGCCTACACCGCGCACAATCTGCCTGACGGCATGGAGCCGGGCCTGAAGGAGGGCGCGTTCTACGACCCGACCAACTTCACCTTCCCGGCCGGCGCCTATATCTGCGAAATGGAAGTCGACGCCGCTACCGGCAAAAGCAGCTTCGTCAACTTCGTGGCGGCGGATGATTTCGGGCGGCTGATCAACCCCATGATCGTCGAGGGCCAGGTCCATGGCGGCCTTGCCCAGGGCATCGGCCAGGCGCTGCTGGAAGGCGTGGTGTATGACGCTTCCGGCCAGCTCCTGACGGCCTCGTTCATGGACTACACCATGCCGCGCGCGGACGACCTGCCATCGTTCAAGCTGTCGCACACCACGACGCTGTGTCCGGGCAATCCGCTCGGCGTCAAGGGTTGCGGCGAAGCCGGTGCAATCGGCGCTTCCGCCGCCGTGATCAACGCGATCACGGATGCGATCGGCAACAACAAGCTCGAAATGCCGGCGACGCCCGATCGCGTCTGGCATGCGATCCACGGCTAACGAGGAGGAAACATCATGCACCAGACAACCTATCACCGCCCCTCCTCGGTCGACGAAGCCGCAAGCCTGTTCGCCAAGGGTTCGGATGCGAAATATCTGGCCGGCGGCCATACGCTGATCCCCGTCATGAAGCAGCGGCTGGCCTCGCCGTCCGACGTCATCGATCTCGGCAAGATCAAGGAACTGATCGGCGTCGAAGCAACCGGTGACGGAATAGTCGTCAAGTCGGCAACGACCCATTACGACGTCGCATCGAGCGAAACTGTGCGCAAGGCAATCCCGGCGCTGGCTTACCTCGCCTCGCTGATCGGCGATCCGGCCGTCCGACATCGCGGCACCATCGGCGGCTCGCTCGCCAACAACGATCCGGCAGCGGACTATCCGGCGGCAGTGCTGGCGCTCGGCGCCATCGTGAAGACCAACAAGCGCTCGATATCGGCGGATGATTTCTTCAAGGGCCTGTTCTCCACGGCGCTCGAGGACGGCGAAATCATCACCGCGGTGTCGTTCCCGGTTCAGGCCAAAGCGGGATACGCCAAGTTCAACCATCCGGCGTCGCGCTTCGCGCTAACCGGCGTGTTTGTCGCCAAGACCCCGGCAGGCGACGTCCGCGTCGCCGCCACCGGCGCATCGCAAAGTGGCGTTATGCGTGTCGGCGCGATCGAGGCGGCGCTGAAGGCCAACTGGTCGGCAGGGGCGATCGACGCCGTCAAGATTTCGGCGGACGGACTACTGAACGACATCCATGGCACAGCCGATTACCGCGCCAACCTCGTCAAGGTGATGGCGCAGCGTGCGGTGCAAGCAGCCGGCTGATCTATCCCTCCTTGAGCCATGCATGCGGCGCGCAGCGATGCGCGCCGCACTGCTTTTGGGCCAAGATTTGCTTGCCACCCGGCCGCGAAGGCGAGACAATTTAGCTAATCGGCTAATTAAAAGATCATTCGAGGAAGCACCGTGCTCGACAAACCATCCGCCCAATCCGCCGCCCGCACCTCCGGCCCGCTCGCCGGCTTCCGCATCGTCGAATTCGCCGGCATCGGCCCGGGTCCGTTCGCCTGCATGATGCTGGCCGACATGGGCGCCGAAGTCGTGACGCTCGATCGCGTCGGCGCCAAGAAGAATCTAAAATCGGTGGCGAGCCGCGGCCGCAAGGTCGTCGAACTCGATCTAAAGGACAAGGCCGCGGTCGCGCAGGTGCTCGACCTGCTCGCCAATGCCGACGCGCTGATCGAAGGCTTTCGCCCCGGCGTGATGGAGCGGCTAGGGCTTGGGCCCGATGTCGTGATGGCGCGCAATCCGCGCCTCGTGTTCGGCCGCATGACCGGCTGGGGCCAGGAAGGGCCGCTGGCGCACGCCGCCGGCCATGACATCAACTACATCTCCGTCACCGGCGCGCTTGCCGCGATCGGCACCAAGGAGAAACCGGTGCCGCCGCTTAACCTCGTCGGCGATTTCGGCGGCGGCGCGCTCTATCTCGTGGTCGGCGTGCTCGCGGCGCTGCTGGAAGCATCGAAATCCGGCAAGGGTCAGGTGGTGGATGCCGCGATGTGCGACGGCGCGGCCTCGCTGATGTCGATGTTCTTCGACATGACCGCGATCGGCCGCTGGGTCGAAGGCCGCGAGCAGAACTTTCTCGACGGCGGCGCGCATTTCTACGGCATCTATGAATGCTCCTGCGGCAATTTCATTTCGATCGGCTCGATCGAACCGCAGTTCTACGCGCTCTTGCGCCAGCATGCCGGCCTCACCGACGCCGATTTCGACGCACAGATGGACCGCAAGGCCTGGCCGGCGCTGAAGGACAAGCTGACGAAGGTGTTCAAGAGCAAGAGCCGCGAGGACTGGTGCAAGATCATGGAAGGCACCGACATCTGCTTCGCGCCGATCCTGACCATGGCGGAAGCGCCAAAGCACCCGCACAACGCCGCGCGCAACATCTTTGTCGAGCGCCACGGCGTGACGCAACCGGCACCCGCGCCGCGGTTTTCACGGACACCATCGGCAATCCGGGACGCGGAGAAGGCGGAGCTGGCGGCATTGACTGCTACGTGGGCCAAGCAATGAACCGTAGGGTGGGCAAAGGCGCACTTGCGCCGTGCCCACCATCAGACTCGCGGCTAGCAATGGTGGGCACGCTTCGCTTTGCCCACCCTACGAACGCTACGCTGCATTCCCCACTTTCAACACACCTCTTCGGATCTGATCCTCTTCGATCGATTCGAACAGCGCCTTGAAATTGCCCTCGCCGAATCCGTCGTCGCCCTTGCGCTGGATGAACTCGAAGAAGATCGGCCCGATCGCATTGGCCGAAAAGATCTGCAGCAGCACCTTGGTTTGGCCGCCGTCCACCACGCCCTCGCCGTCGATGAGAATGCCGTTGTTCTGCAAGCGGGCGACGTCCTCGCCATGCTGCGGCAGGCGCGTATCGATCTTCTCGAAATAGGTATCCGGCGGCGACGGCATGAACGGAAGGCCGGAGGTGCGCAAGGTCTCAACGGTGCGGTGAATGTCGCGCGCGCCGCAGGCGATGTGCTGAATGCCTTCGCCGCGATAGATGTTGAGATATTCCTCGATCTGGCCGGAATCGCCGGCATCCTCGTTGATCGGAATCCGGATCTTGCCGTCCGGGCTGGTCAGCGCGCGCGAGAACAGGCCCGACGCGCGGCCTTCGATATCGAAGAAACGGATCTGGCGGAAGTTGAACAGTCTTTCGTAGAAGCCGGTCCACACATCCATGCGGCCGCGATGGACGTTGTGGGTGAGGTGATCGATGTAATAGAGCCCGGCGCCGGCGGGGCGCGGGTCTTTCGCACCGAGCCATTCGAACTCGATGTCGTAGGCCGATCCCTTGGCGCCGTAGCGGTCGACGAAATAAAGCAGGCTGCCGCCGATGCCCTTGATGGCGGGAATGTCGAGCGTCTTCTGCGCAGATGTGATATCGGCGGCTTCCGCGCCGAGCGACAGCGCCCGCTCATAGGCCTGCTTCGCATCGACGACGCGAAACGCCATCGACGGCGCGCACGGCCCGTGCGCGGCGACGAAGCCATGGCCATGGCTACCGGGCTCCTCGTTGACGAGATAGTTGATGTCACCCTGACGGTAGACCGTGATCTTCTTGCTCTTGTGGCGGGCGACCGGCACGTAGCCCATCAGCTTGAACAGCGCGTGCAATTCTTCCGGCTTCGGATGCGCATATTCGACGAACTCGAAACCGTCGGTGCCCATCGGATTGTCCGATGTGATGGTGGCGACCGGCGCGTCGTGCGGAAACGGACCCATGGCGGAATCTCCCGAAAATTGATCTGGATCAATATCGGTCGTATCAGGCGCAAAGTGCATGCAAACGAGGGCGCGTTCGGCTATCATGACGCACAATCTGTGCACAAAACCGGTCATTTTCGCATGATTTCCGTGGACGCCTTCGACCTCAAAATGCTGGCCGCACTTCAGGACGACGGCCGCCTCACCAACCAGCAGCTCGCCGACCTCGTCGGCCTTTCCGCCTCGCAATGCTCGCGGCGGCGGATGCGGCTGGAGGAGGAAAAGGTGATCGCCGGCTACCACGCCGACCTCGCCGGCGAAGCGCTCGGCTTCAATTTGATCGCCTTCGTCCACATCACGCTGGCGACGCACTCGCCCGACAACGCCAAGAAATTCCGCGCGCTGGTCAACCGCGTCGACGACATCCAGGAAGCCTATTCGCTGACGGGCGATGCCGACTACGTGCTCAAGGTCGTGCTGCGCGACCTGAAGGACCTCTCCGATCTCGTCAACAACGTGCTGATGCCGCACCAGAGCGTGGCGCATGTGCGCTCCTCGATCGTGCTGGATCGGCTGAAGGAGAGTTCGAGGCTGCCGCTGAAGACCTAGATGGCGCAATTCGAGGGAAATTTGTCATCGCGTTTTTCGATCGATTTGCGATGATCCAGTTCGGAATTACCTCACGAGACGACCATGGCGCTGCAACTCCGCCCCAACTGCGAATATTGCGACAAGGACCTGCCGCCAAGCGTGACCGACGCGTGGATCTGTTCTTATGAATGCACGTTCTGCACGGACTGCGTGGAGAACAAGCTGCACAATGTCTGCCCGAACTGCGGCGGAGGGTTTGAGCGGCGACCGATCCGGCCCGCCACCGAGCGGCGGCCCGGCGTGTGCGTCACCAAGCAGTTGCCGTCGGACAAGCGGGTGCATTTGAAATATAGCATCGAGGATGTCGCTGCGCATTCGGCGCGCTTGCGGGATGTTCCGCCGCAGGAGCGGTGACTCCTCCGCGTCATTGCGAGGAGCGAAGCGACGAAGCAATCCATGCCTCCACTTGTGGCGCGATGGATTGCTTCGCTTCGCTCGCAATGACGGGGAGAGAGCGTCACGTTGCGTCCAGACGCTACCCCGCCGCCGTAATCGTCCCCTCGACTTCGCCAAACCCGACGCGGTAGCCGTCGCCCTGGCACCAGCCGCGCATGACCAGCGAATCGCCATCCTCCAGGAAGGTCCGCTTCACGCCTTCGGCCAGTTCGACTGGCTCGGTGCCGTTCCAGCTTATCTCCAAGAGGCTGCCGCGCTGGTCTTTTTCCGGGCCGGAGATCGTGCCGGACCCTAAGAGATCGCCGACATTCATGGCGCAACCGCAGGCGGCGTGGTGCACGAGCTGCTGCACCGACGACCAGTACATGTACTTGAAATTGGTGCGGCTGATATTCTGGGGCGCATTCATGGGTGCCGCACGCATCCCGACCTCCAGCGCCATGTCGTAATTGTTCGGCTGCGCCTGCTGCAGATAGGGCAGCGGCTTCGGCTCCTGCGACGGACCATGAAGCCGGAACGGCTCCAGCGCCTCACGCGTCACCACCCACGGGCTGATCGAGGTCGCGAACACTTTTGCCTGGAACGGGCCGAGCGGCACATATTCCCACTGCTGGATGTCGCGCGCGCTCCAATCGTTCAGGATGACGAAGCCGAAGATCATTTCCTCGGCCTGTTTCTCGGTGAGCATTTCGCCCATGTCAGACGGCTGGCCGACCACCACGCCCATTTCGAGTTCGAAATCGAGCCGCTTGCACGGCCCGAAGCTCGGCAGATCTGCGCTCGGCGGCTTCAACTGTCCACGCGGCCGGCGTACCGGCGTGCCGCTGACAACGACGGTGGAAGCGCGGCCGTTGTAGCCGATCGGCATGTGCAGCCAGTTCGGCTGCAGCGCGTTGTCCTTGCCGCGGAACATGACGCCGACATTGGTGGCGTGCTCCTTGGACGAGTAGAAGTCGGTGTAACCGGAAACCGCGAACGGCAGATGCAATTTTACATCCGTCATCGGCACCAGCGCGCGCTTGCGCAGTTTCTCGTTGTCGCGCAGCTCGGGGTTATCATGACGCAGAAGCTCGCTGATCCGTGCGCGCGTGCTCGACCAGACTTTTGGTCCGAGTGCCATGAACGGGTTGAGCTGGGACGCGGCGAACACCGCGGGCTCGACGAGGTCGAACCGGCAATCCTGCGCGAGCTGCCAGAGATCGAGCACGTAATCGCCGATCGCGACGCCAATGCGCGGGGCGAGCCCGTCCTTGGTGGTGAACACGCCGTAGGGGAGATTTTGGATCGGGAAGTCGGAATTGGCGTCGACGGGGATGAAGGAACGGAGTTTTGGATCGTTGGGGTGGGGCATGGTTTCCTCGTGAAACGCAGCGGCGCTTCTTTCACCCTCCCCTGGAGGGGGAGGATCGGCTCATATGGAGCGCAGCGAAATGCGAGACGGGGGGGGTGATCTCTCAACTCGGGCGCTGTTGGATGTGGAGAGACCGTCACCCCGCCCCGCCGCGCGTTTCACGCGCGTCGACCCTCCCCCTCCAGGGGAGGGTAAAGGTGTCACGGCTTGTTCGGATCGAACCGTTTCTCCAGACCCTTCCAGCAATCGGCATAATCGTCCTGCAGCGTCGCCGACGTCGCAGCATGCTGCGTGACCCGCTGGGGAAAGCGCGTTTCAAACATGAAGGCCATGGTGCCGGTCAGTTTCACCGGCTTCAATTCGCTGTTGCTGGCGTGATCGAAGGCCTCACGGTCGGGACCGTGCGGCAGCATCATGTTATGCAGGCTGATACCGCCGGGAACGAAACCTTGCGGCTTGGCGTCGTAGACGCCGTAGATCAGGCCCATGAACTCACTCATGATGTTCATGTGATACCAGGGCGGACGGAAGGTGTTCTCCGCCACCATCCAGCGCTCCGGGAAGATAACGAAGTCGATATTCGCAGTGCCTGCGGTTTCCGACGGCGAGGTCAGCACCGTGAAGATCGAGGGATCGGGATGGTCGAAGCCGATGGCGCCGACCGGCGAGAAGGTCCGCAAATCGTATTTGTAGGGCGCGTAATTGCCGTGCCATGCGACGACATCGATCGGCGAATGCGGCAGCGTGGTCTTGAACAGCGAGCCGCCCCACTTCACGTAGAGCTCGGTCGGCGTGTCCTTGTCTTCGTACGAAGCGACCGGCGTCAGGAAGTCGCGCGAATTGGCAAGACAGTTGGCGCCGATCGGCCCGCGCTCCGGCAGCGTGAAAGCGCCGCCATAGTTCTCGCAGAGATAGCCGCGCGCAGGCCCATTCGGAATCTCGGCCCGGAATTTCACGCCGCGCGGAATCACCGCGATCTCGCCCGGCTCGATATCGATGCGGCCGAACTCGGTGACGAGGCGCAGATTGCCCTGCTGGGCCACGAACATCATCTCGCCGTCGGCGTTGTAGAAATGCTGATCGACCATCGATTTGGTGATGAGGTAGACATGCGCGGCCATGCCGGCCTGCGTGTTGGCGTCACCGGCCGTCGTCATGGTCTGCACGCCCTGCAAAAAAGTCGTATCCTCCTTCGGGATCGGCGCCGGATCCCAGCGGAGCTGCGCGATCGGCAGATCATATTCATGACACGGCGCAGTGCGCCACAGCCCGCCATCCGCTTTCTCAAAGCGGCCGGAATGCTTCACCGACGGCCGGATACGATAGAGCCAGGAGCGCTCGTTGGTGCCGCGCGGCGCGGTGAAGGGCGAGCCGGAAAGCTGTTCGGCATAGAGCCCGTAGGCGCAGCGTTGCGGCGAGTTGCGCCCCATCGGCAGCGCGCCGGGCAGGGCCTCGGTCTCAAAACTGTTGCCGAAGCCGGACATGTATCCCGGCGTTATCTGCGCCGTGCTTCGGACGATCTGATCAGGCGAGGTATTGATATTCATGGTCATCCTCCTCCTTGCAGGGCGGCCCACATTTCCTGGTCGCGCTTGTCGGTCCAGATCACGGGATCGTCGATCCCTGATGCTTCATCGAACGCGCGCGAGACGTTGAACGGCAGGCAATGCTCGTAAATGGCGAAGCTGGAAAACTTCGGGTCCATCACCTCGCGCGTCGCCGCAAACGTCTCTTTCAGCGTGCGGCCCCTGGCGACCGAGCTTTCCGCCGCGCCATAGAGCGAGGTGACGAAGTCGCGCGTCATCGCGATCGCGTCGCGCCCGGTCGACAGTCCCTTCAGCGCATCGCCACGGCCCGGCGCGATCGCCTTCGGATTGAAGGCGCGGATTTCATTGAGCGTGGAAGGCCATTCGCGCAAATGCGCATCGCCGCAATAGCAGGCCGAGTGATATTCGATGAGATCGCCGGAGAACATCACCTCGGCATCCGGCACCCAGGCGACGATGTCGCCCGACGTATGCCCGGCGCCGAGTTGCATCAGCCGCACCTCGCGCTTGCCGAGATAGATCGACATCTCGCCTTCGAAGGTCAGCGTCGGCCACGTGAGACCGGGAATGCTCTCGGCGTCTTGGAACAGGCGGGGAAAGCGGCCGTACTCGGAATCCCAATCCTGCTGGCCACGCTCTTCGATCAGCCGGTAGGTTTCGGCTGACGCCACGATACCCTGCGCCTTGTAGGCGGAAGCGCCGAGCACGCGCACGGCATGGTAATGCGACAGCACGACATATTTGATCGGCTTGTCGGTCACGGTGCGAACGCGCTCGATCACCTTGTTGGCCATCGCCGGCGTCGACTGCGCGTCGAACACCAGGCAACCGTCATCGCCGACGATGATCGCGGAGTTCGGATCGCCCTCGGCGGTGAAGGCGTAGAGATCAATGCCGATTTCAGAGAAGGTAATCTTCTTCTCCGCGAGATCCGTGGTGGACGCGAAACCTTTGGCCATCAATTCGATTCCTGACTTCGTTCGAGGCGTGAACTATTGCTGCTGTTGCTGCGCTTGCTGCTGGCTCGCACCGAGCATCCGCTGGGCGGCGAGCGCGATGGCCTCCTTCAGCACATCGAGGTCGCCGATATGATTGGCGAGAATGAGAACCAGCGCCGCATCGAGATCGGCGCTTTGCTCGTCGTTCAAGCCCCGATGCGCCTCGACGATGGCGCGGAACGCGTCGTCGGGCTTGGCAAAGTTCGAACTGGTCGATAGCGCCATGACGAAACCTCAAATATGGCCTGCGGCGCGCGCCAGCGCGGCATCGAGCGCCGCCCGCGTCGGGTGGCGGAAGCGCGCCGCGATATAGCCGTCGGGGCGCAGCAGGTAGGCAGTGCCGGGTTCGGCATCGTAACGCTTGGCGGCAAGACCTGCAGAATCGGTCAGCCCGCCGTTGCCGCCAATCCGGATCGTGCCCAATCCGTCGGGCCGTTCCGGCGCGGTGCCATTGCTAAACTCCAGCAGCGTGAACCCGGTTCCGGCGCCCATGAAAGCTTCGGTGAGATAGATCGGTTCGCCGCCCTGCCCGGCAGCCGGCGCGTCCGGCATCGAGGCGCCGGGACGCGGCCCGCCGCGCCAGGAATCGCCATCGGCGGTCGAGAGCGGCGTCTCGTAGATCGACGGCGTCGAGAGGCGTCCGCCATTCACCATGCGCTTGCCGAACTCTGTCTCCCTGGCGAGCGACAGCACCGCCTTGCGCAACCGCGCCTCCTGGTGCGAGTTGGGCGCCATGAAGTCGGTCGAGCGGGTGGATTCGCGGATGTTCTCATCGGCCGCAGCGCTTCGCTCGATATGGTAGCTGTCGAGCAGCCCCACGGGCGAAGTCCCCCGCAGCACGCGGTCGAGCTTCCACGCCAGATTCTCGGCATCCTCCAGCCCGGAATTGGCGCCGCGGGCGCCGAACGGCGATACCTGATGCGCGGCGTCACCGGCGAAGATCACCCGGCCATGGATGAACTTGTTCATTCGCCGGCACTGGAATTTGTATAGCGAGATCCATTCGAAATCGAACTTGTCGTGGCCGAGCATGCGGGCGATGCGCGGCCGCACGTTCTCCGGCAGCTTTTCGACGGCGGGATCGGCAAAGCGATTGAGTTGCAGGTCGATCCGCCAGATGTCGTCCGGCTGCTTGTGCAGCAGCGCGGAGCGGCCGGCATGGAACGGCGGGTCGAACCAGAACCAGCGCTCGGTCGGGAACGCCGCAGTCATCTTGACGTCGGCGATCAGGAACTGGTCCTCGAACACCTGGCCGGCAAATTCCGCGCCCACCATCTGCCGCAGCGAGGACCGGGCGCCGTCGCAGGCGACGACATATTGCGCCGCGAGCCGATAGGGACCATCCGGCGTCTGGACCGTCAGCACCACACCGTCGTTGCGCGGCTCGAGCCCCGTCACCTTGTTGCGCCAGCGCAGATCGATCGCAGGCAGTTCCTCGACGCGGTCGACCAGATAGGCCTCCGCATAGAATTGCTGCAGGTTGATGAAGGCCGGCCGCTTGTGGCCTTCCTCCGGCAACAGGTTGAATTGATAGAGCTGGGATTCGCCGTGAAAGATCTTGCCGACGCTCCACACCACGCCCTTGTCGACCATGCGCTGGCCGATGCCGAGCCGGTCCCAGAATTCGAGCGAGCGCTTGGAGAAGCAGATCGCCCGCGAGCCCTCGCCGATCCGGTCGGCATCGTCGAGCAGCACGACCGATTGCCCGCGCTGCGCCAGATCGATCGCCAGCGACAGGCCAACGGGGCCCGCGCCGACCACGACCACGGCATGCTCGGCGATATCAGCGCCCGCCCGGTCCTGATCGGGGTGGCGACGATAGCCGAACTGGGTTTTAGTCAGCGCCATGCGGGCTCAACCCCGTGACTAGAGATCTTGTTTTGACGCGTTTTCTTCACGCGAACCGGTATCCACTTCGCTCGAAAACGCTGGCTAGTGGCCGACGGCCCTGCTAAATTAGTCTCACCTGCAACTATCTTAAACCCCGGGCCGGGTCCGGCGTCAACCGAAATCGAGGCTGTTCTTGCCAAAAGCGATGTCAGGCGAAATGGCGGCCGGTCCGCAGGAGGAGAGCGCGCCGAAGAAGGCCGCGCGGCTGGACCTCTTCAAATTCGTGCCGTTCCAGCTCAACCGGCTGGCGGCGGAAGTCAGTTCGGCGCTCTCGGTGGAGTATGCGGCCCGCTACGGCCTCGATATTCCGGAATGGCGCGTGCTGGCGACGCTCGGCTTCCGTCATGATGCCTGCAGCGCGCAATACATCGCCCACTGCACCCGCACGCACAAATCAACGATCAGCCGCGCCGTCACGTCGTTGATGAAGCGGCAGATCATCGAGCGCGTCGAGAACGAGGATGACCGGCGCGAATTCCGCCTGCGTCTGACACGCAAGGGCGAACAGCTCTACGAGGAACTGATCCCGCGCCTGTTGCGCAAGGAGCAGGAGATATTGTCCGGCCTTTCCGCGCAGGAGCGGCGGGAGTTCGCACGGCTGCTCGGCAAGATCGAAGCGAGCCTCGAACTGGTGCAGACCAGCGAAGAGGCGGATGCGAAGGAAGCGTATTAGGGCGCGTGCTCATCAATGCTTCTTGTCGACTTTCGGGATTAAGGCAGAGCCAGCGCGGATCAGAGACTGACTTCCGCCTGTGACCGTCCGGAGCAGACCTTTCCTTCGGAATCGGAGCCGGAAAAGCTTGCTTCACATCTCATGGGTGGGTTGGGTGCCGGAATCGCATAGCGCGAAATGGTCGTTTTCGGCTAGAATGTCGATCAGTTCGCGAGGTTCATTGAGGGAGGCTGGCTCAGGTGCCGAACGATCTGGATCTGCGCATGATGGCGCGGTGCATCGAGCTCTCACGCGCCTCCATCGCGGCGGGTGAACTTCCTTTCGGCTGCGTGATCTGTCACGACGAGGAGATCGTGTCGGAAGCCACCAACCGCGTGGTACGCGACGGCGACGTGACCCGTCACGCCGAAATGGTTGCGATGTCGGAAGCGCAACGCGTCCTCGGAACCAAGCGGTTGTCGCGCTGCACGCTTTATACCAATGTCGAGCCCTGCGCGATGTGCTGCTACTGCATTCGCGAGACCCGGATGCGCAAGGTCGTCTATGCAATTCGCTCGCCCATCATGGGCGGACACTCCAAATGGAAGGTTTTACAGGACGAGGAGATCTCTGGCGTCATCCCGGAAGTTTTCGGCCGCGTCCCCGAGATCACTGGCGCGGTGATGCGCGAGGAGGCCGAAGCGGTGTGGCGGGATTGGCACCCGATGATCTGGAGAATCATCACGTTCCGCGGCTGCTTCGGCGGCGTTGCGCAAGCAGCCGCCGAGGTGCCCCGTCGCGAAGGATTTTTCCGTCGACTGACTCTGCTGCATCGCTGACTGCGCCGCGGGTTCGTCGCTCGCCGGTAGGAGGCCTACCCCTGATGAACCGAACATCCCGCTCAGTCGACAGTGATTTCACCGTTCTCAATCGGCGTGGAACGCCGCACGGACCGTTCCGCCGTCTTTTGCGCCACATTATTCATTTCTTCTCGTATCACCTCATCCTTAGCCGCCAGAGCATCCGAACGACCCGGGCGGCGGGCTTCCGCCTGCGCGTGCGGCCGACGGTCTTCCACCCCCGCTTCTTTCTGAGCAGTGAGTATTTCGCGAAGTTCCTCGACGGGCTCGACCTGAGCGGCAAGTCCGTGGCTGATATTGGCACCGGCTCCGGCATCTTGGCTCTGGCGGCCGCTCGCGCCGGTGCGGCAGAGGTTTTGGCGCTCGACATCAATCCCCATGCGGCTCTCTCGGCGCTGGAGAATGCGCAGGCGAACGGCTTTGGTGACCGTGTGAACGTCGCCTGTATGAACCTCCTCGCCGCGCTTCCAGTGCGCCCGCTTTTCGATGTGATACTATCAAGCCCACCCAAGCATGCTGGCGAGCCGCGCGATCTCGCGGATCGCGGTTGGCACGCCGGTCCTCAATATCGGGACGTGGCGGCCTTGTTCAAGCAGGCCAGCGAGCGGCTTAAGCCCAACGGCTGTCTCTATGTCATGGTATCGTCGGACTCCGATCTCGACCTGTTCGGCCGGCTGATTGATGAGGCTGGCTTCCGCGCACGCCTCGCCTACGAGCGCTCGTTCTACATCGAGTCGATGATTCTCTACGAGCTGCGTGTTCGATAGCGTCGATCCGGCTGGTATAGCCTGCTGCTGGTGCGCTCGCTCAGCTTCTTGACGCCCGGCGACTGGCGGCCCACGCGCCAATTGGGTTTACGTCGCAGGCGTGATTTACGACAAGTTCGACGGCGAGTTCGCGTCGCGCTCGCTGACTTCGATAGCTGTCCTGCTATGGACACGGAGACCTAGTGCAGACAACTACTGACCGGCTTACTTCATCGCCGTCACCACGATCTCCACGATATGCGGCGGCTCGAGATCAACGCCGAGGCAGGCGCGCATCGGCGGATTCTTGCGGTCGACCCATTCGTCCCAGGCGCGGTTCATCTCGGCCTTCTGCTTGATGTCGGCGACATAGACGATCGCCGACAGGATCTTGCTCTTGTCCGAGCCGCACAGCGCGAGGCTTTCGTCGATCCGGGCGAGCGCCTTGACGCTCTGCTCGTACATCGAGGGACTGACCGGGTCGGGCGCAACCGCCACCGTGAGAACCAGATCGTCGTGCGCGACGGCGCGGCTGCGGGTGGGTGTGAGCCCTGCAAAGCGTTGGATCATGATCGTCTCCGGTTAGCGGCCGCCAATATGTTTCGCGATGACCGGGAAATAATGATCGCCCGATCCCGCATCGATCGCTTCCTGCAACACGGTGCCGATCAGTTCTGCACCACGGATCCTGATGCCGGCGTCGGACGCAAGCTCCAGCGCGTAGGACAGATCCTTCAGCGCATATTCGGTCGAGAACGCGCGCTCCGGGTAATTACCCGGCACGATCGCCTTCATGCCGTGATTGCGTAGCGCAAAACTGTCGGCCGAGCCCTTTGATAGCGTGTCCAGCAGCAGCTTGGGATCGACGCCATTGTGCTTCGCCACCGCAACTGCCTCGGACAGCGCGTTGACGGTTTCGAACAGCACCATGTTGTTGAGGATTTTCGTCACCTGTCCCGCGCCGACGTCGCCGCAGTGAGTGACGTCGGTGGCGAAGCAGCGGATCAGCGGTTCGACATCGGCATACAGCGAAGCCGTCGTTCCGACCATGACGCTGAGCGTACCATCCTGCGCCGCCTGCCGCGTGCGCGCGATCGGCGCGTCGGCCCAGGACGCGCCTTTGGCTTGCAACTGTTTGGCAAAGTCGCGGGTCTGGCTGACCGAGGAGGTGCCGAGATCGACCACGACCTGTCCGCTGCGGACGTTCTTCAGGATGCCGTCGCCCTCGAACACCGCGCGCACGTGTTTGGCGCTGGGCAGGCACAGAAACAGCAAACCGCTTTGCTTGATCACGTCGGCAATGGAGGCCGCAATAGCGGCCCCGTCGGCCTTGAGCCGCGCCAGCGGCTCCGCCGACAGATCAAAGGCCAGCACGCGCTTGCCGCTCTTCTTCACGAGATTGCGGCAGATCGGCTCGCCCATCACGCCGAGGCCGATGAAGCCGAGAGTCTTGTATTCCGGCATTGTTTTTCTTGAACCTATCTTTTGACGCGTTTTCTTGACGCGAACCGGTATCCACTTCGCTTGAAAACGCTCTGTTATTTTGCAAAGGACCGCGACGGCGCGAGGTGCAGCGCGAACGCATCGACCTTGTCGTGCGCGCGCGGGTAGATCTCGCTTACGATCGGATCGTGGCCGGGGATGAAGCGGTCGGGATGACCGGCCAGCCGCTCGACGGTCTCCCAGCCCTGCGCCATGTCGCCGACATTGTAGACGATCGGAAACGGGCTGCGCTTGTGCAGATTGGCGTAGTAATGCGCGGCGTCCGACGCCAGCACCACCGGGCCGCGCGCGGTTTCCACCCGCACCACCTGCAAGCCATCGGAATGGCCGCCGACGCGATGCACGGTCACGCCGGGCGCGATCTCGCCATCGCCGGAATGGAAGGTGACGCGGTCGCCGTAGACATGGCGCACCATGGTCGTGACGTGCTCGACCGAAAACGGATGCCGCAGCATGCCGTTGCACATGCAGCGCCCGGTCGCGTAGCTCATCTCGCGCTCCTGCAGATGAAACCGTGCGTTCGGGAAGCGATCGAGATTGCCGGCGTGGTCGTAGTGCAAATGGGTGACGATGACGTCGCGGATCGTATCCGCGGCGACGCCGAAATTCGCCAGCGCATCGACCGGATTGAGCGTGAGCTTGCGCGCACGCGCTTTCGCCTCTTCGGCGTTGAAGCCGGTATCGACCAGGATGTCGCGGCCGCCGCCCCGGACCAGCCAGACGAAATAATCGAGGTCCTGCGCCGTGGTCTCGTGCGGGTCGGGGATCAGAAAATTCAAATGAGGGGTGCGTGGCGACATCGTCGCGTAGCGCAGCGCGTAGATTTCGTAGGCATTTCCCATCGGTGTCGCTTTTCTTTTGTTGTGAACCTGGCCGATGCGGCAGCAAGCCATTGTCATCCGCAAAGGTCAAACGCAGCGCGCGAATGACGACCGCGTAACAATTGCAGAGCTATGTGAGAGGGATCACAATACCATCGATGGTTGCCACTGGGGACGATTCGCAATTCCACAGCAGCGGCGATCAACTCGACAGGCGGCGCATCGGACACCCCGCCTTCGCAGGGCCGACCGTCATGTTCGGGCGCAGCCAAGTATAGACGGAAGCATGGTCGAGCGGATCGGGAACCAGTTGCAAGGGCCCAATCACGCCTCAGGTGTTGCCGCCGGTCCACATTGTTAACTCGATTGTTAACTCGGCTTCATTCGCGACGTGCGGTCGCGGTTATTTGTCGCAATTAGTGATGCGATCGCAAGCGGTTGACGGGTAATACGCGCGGTTTGATAATGCAGGGAGCGTAGAGTATGGTCGCCGCGGCGCAAGCTGGTATCGGCGCCATTTTGGCTGGATTGCCGTCGATATGAAAACCCGCCTTGTATTGTTTCTCTCCCTGTTTTTTGTGGTGGCGTCGGTCGCCCCGTCGTTCGCAGCCGGCGAACGTTATGCACTGGTGATCGGCAACGCGAAATATCCGGACGCCGAGGCGCCGCTGAAGGAGCCGATCAACGATGCGCGCGACATCGCCGAAGAGCTCAAGCGCGACGGCTTCAATGTCGATATCGGCGAGAACCTGACCGGCGAGCAGATGCGCCGCGCCTTCGAGCGCCTGTACGGCAAGATCAAGCCGGGGTCGGTCGCACTGATATTCTTCTCAGGCTTTGGCGTGCAGTCGAGCCGCCAGAGCTACATGATCCCGGTCGATGCGCAGATCTGGACCGAGCCCGACGTTCGCCGCGACGGTTTCAGCCTCGAGACCGTGCTCGGGGAGATCAACAGCCGCGGCGCCGGGGTCAAGATCGCGCTGATCGACGCCTCCAGGCGCAATCCGTTCGAGCGACGGTTTCGCAGCTTTTCCGCCGGCCTTGCGCCGGTGATTGCGCCGAACGGCACGCTGGTGATGTATTCGGCTGCGCTCTCGTCGGTCGTTTCCGACAGTGGCAGCGACCGCAGCCTGTTTGTGAAGGAACTGCTGAAGGAAATCCGCACCCCCGATCTGATGGCGGAAGAAACGCTGAACCGCACCCGCGTCGGCGTGACCCGTGCCTCGCGCCAGGAGCAGGTGCCGTGGATATCGTCGTCGCTGGCGGAGGATTTCTCCTTTATCCCTGGTGGTGCCGGTCCGCGGCCGGCCAGCCCGCCGCCGGCTCCGGTGGCCGCAGCGCCACCTTCGGCTCCCGCACCGGCCCCCGCTCCT